>NZ_LZGS01000034.1 GCF_001690495.1 Gilliamella sp. App4-10 | reverse complement strand
TTGGGATGATTTGCATGGTGTTATTATCCATAATATGTCGCGTAATGCTCTAACCTCGACCGTGTTAATGGTGTGCCAATCCGGTACGCATCAAGTGATTGATCATATCATGCTAGATCCTGCCCGAGCAGGCGCAGGGAGTACATTTGTTTGGGGTTGGATCAATAGTTTTATGGTGTATTATAAATCTGCCAATATCGATGATGGCGAATATAAATCAGATCAAGAAGCGGAATTTAAAGCCCATAGGATTGCCGGTCAAGACTGGCCCGAATGGATGGTTGAAGCGTTTAATGCCACATCATTAGCAGAGTTAGCTGAAATTAAACAACGGCACCATATAACGGAATAGCCCAAAAGCCGTTACAGTTTGGCAAGAATGGGCAAAGCGGTATGGCAATCTAATTTTAACGATATTGAAAAAATCGAAGTGAAAAAAACCGATCCTCATCAGTCAGATAGCCACCTAACGGTGATAACTTGGATAGCGGGCACCTTTGCTTATGATCTAATAAATAACTATCAAATCAATATCAGCCCTAATGCACAAGATGATGGCGAAATTCCACTTATCATTAACCGAAGCAGTAACCAATTTCATGAAGAATAAATAAAAGGAGAATAAAATGCCATCAAAATACCGTCCACAAATTTTTGGTTGGTTTGGGGATCTAGATAAAGGTCCTTATAGTGTGCCCCTGCATGATCGTCGCTTAAGTTATGCTAATAATAACTATTGTGCCTTTATTCGTAAGATTCCTTCTGATCAAGTTTTTTATTTATGTATTTACATCATTGCTGTTATTCTTTTATGCTCTGCAGTGGTTATATTATCTATATTGACTTATTTATGTAATCCAATTTTAGAAACTAACATGTTTTTAGCGGCGTTAAGTGGTGTTATTTTATGCTTTATTGCTATGTATTTTGTTATTCCAGAAATCTATCATAATCTATTTTCCCGTCGTGGTAGCCCCATTATATTTAACCGTAAAACGGGTAAAGTCTATGTTAACGAAAGTGACTTTTTTAACTTTAAGTTTTTACGCCATCCAGCAGTATTTTTACAACCGAAAAAACGCCGAATAAAAGAGTATGATTGGGATGATTTGCATGGTGTTATTATCCATAATATGTCACGTAATGCTTTAACCTCGACCGTGCTAATGGTGTGCCAACCCGGTACGCATCAAGTGATTGATCATATCATGCTAGATCCTATTCGAGCGGGCGCTGGTAGTACATTTGTTTGGGGGTGGATCAATAGTTTTATGTTTTTTTGTGATGTGGCCAATATCGATGATGGTGAATATAAATCAGATCAAGAAACGGAATTTAAAGCCCATAGAATTGACGGTCAAGGCTGGCCCGAATGGATGGTCGAAGCGTTTAATGCCACATCGCAAGCAGAGCTCGCTGAAATTAAACAACGGCATCATGTAAAACAATAAATTCATAATAAAAAACGTTTGATATCTGAGGTTTCCATACCAGCATAATTTTTCTTTTTTTATAAAAAGTTGAATGAGTTATACTATATTTAAAGCAACGCGCTTTAATTGGAATGC
The DNA here is from genome assembly GCF_001690495.1 of Gilliamella sp. App4-10. GTDB lineage: Bacteria > Pseudomonadota > Gammaproteobacteria > Enterobacterales > Orbaceae > Gilliamella > Gilliamella apicola_G. The sequence goes on along the minus strand of NZ_LZGS01000034.1, from coordinate 68,796 downwards.
ACACTCTAGATCCTTTTAAACTAGATACGATTTGAGAGAATATTTTATTTTGGGTTCAGTTCATTTTAGAGGAGGATTTATATTTTCAATGAAAAATAAAACAATTTAGGCATAGATGATCTCTGGTAACTGAATATCCCAAGGTTTGTTATCAATATGTTGGACTTTTTGGCAAGCAAATGCAAGACCAATAGGTAAAATTTGTTGGGTTTGATAATTAGCTAGCAACCGGTCATAAAATCCCCCTCCCATTCCCATACGATAACCTCGTTGATCAAAAGCAACCAATGGAGTAAAAATAATATCAAGTTGGTGGGAAGGAAGCACATTTAATATGTTTAATTCTGGTTCTAATATACCAAATTTATTTTTTATAAGCTGAGTTTGACTAGTATATTTTAAGAAAAGTAAATGTTTGGAGGAAAAAGGGTGAATAATAGGTAAATAGACAGATTTATTTTTTTGCCATAAATAGTTAATTATGGGTTGGGTTTCGACTTCGCCATCAAATGATAAAAATATGGCGATATTTTTCGCAGCATTAATCGCTTGATGATGAATAATTTTTTGATATATAGCTTGCTGTGCAATATTGCGTTCACAGGAAGATAATTGTCGTCTTTTTTGACGGATATTTTGCCTAATATTCATCAGTTTCTATTGTTGCTGAAAGGTAAATAGAAGGCTCCAAGATGTCGTTAGGGTCGTAACCCTTGAACCCAGAGTTCAAGGTGAACATCGTGTTTTAATTTTTAGGTTTCCTTACAAGTAAGGCATACACACCAATTAAAAGTCACTCCGTTCTTAAGTTAAGAATATCGGCTCAGGGGACTAACCCATATCGCGATCATCTCAGAGTTGAATATAATAATACAAAATTTAACAAATCATACAATACCATTTGTATTAAATTTACAATTAAAATAGTTAATTGTTGGTATTTAGGGCTGAATCGAGTAATTGCTGTAACATTTTTAGCCGATCGCCAAATTCATTACTTTTTTCTTTTTCTTTTGTGAGTTCATAAGAAATATTCAGCGCTGCAGTCATAATAAGCTGATCGCTACCAACTTGCGGTGACTTTTCTCGTAAAGTTGTTAAGCGCGCATCTAAATCTTTTGCGGCACTATTAAGTGCATCGACTTCATCAACAGGACAATTGAACTTTAATGTTCGTCCAAAAATCTGAATAGTGACAGCTTGAGTTTCCATATTTAACCTATTGATTCATAAAATTATTAATTTTATCGATAATGTGTTTTTGATCTAACCCTATCTCTTGTCTTATTTCACTTTGAAATCCTTGAGAAATAAACTTATCAGGGAGTCCGATATTTAAAATATCACATTTTATTTTTTTCGATAATAAATATTCACAGACGCCGCTACCGGCCCCGCCTTTAATACTATTTTCTTCAATGGTGACAAGTATATTATGAGTTTGGCTAATGTGCAAAAGGACTTTTTCATCTAATGGTTTAACAAAACGCATATCGATAACTGTAGCATTGATTTGCTCCGCTGCTTGTAATACTTCGGTAAGCAAAGTACCAAAATTGAGTAAAGCGATATTCTCACCTTGTCGACATAATTTAGATTGCCCTAAAGGAATTGGGGTTAATGGTGTTAATTGTGTACCCATGCCTTCACCGCGAGGATAGCGCACTGCCGCAGGACCATTATGTAAATAGCCTGTGTACAACATTTGTCGGCATTCGTTTTCATCACTTGGTGTCATAATGACCATATTGGGTATGCAACGTAGATAACTTAAATCAAATGCTCCTTGGTGAGTTTCACCATCGGCGCCAACGATGCCAGCGCGATCGATGGCAAATAATACGGGTAGGTTTTGAATGGCAACATCATGAATAACTTGATCGTAAGCGCGTTGCAAAAAAGTTGAGTAAATGGCGACAACCGGCTTTAAGTCACTAATTGCAAACCCAGCGGCTAGGGTAACAGCATGTTGTTCGGCTATTGCAACATCAAAAAATTGGTCAGGATAATGATTGGCAAATTTTGTCATGCCCGAACCTTCACTCATTGCTGGTGTTATTGCCATTAAACGTTTATCATTTTGCGCCATTTCGCATAGCCAATCGCCAAAAATTTGCGAATATGTTGGGGTTACTTTTTTGGCGGTAGGTAATATACCCTCATTAGGATTGAATTTTGGTACACCATGCCATAAAGTCGGATCTTTTTCAGCAGGTGCATAGCCTTTGCCTTTTTGTGTAATCACATGAAGCAGCTGAGGGCCTTTCAATTGACGAACTTTTTGTAAAGTTGCGATCAAGCCATCAATATCATGCCCATCAACAGGACCTATATAATTAAAACCCAGCTCTTCAAATAAGATGGCAGGGGTAACTAATCCTTTTAAGTGTTCTTCAGTCTTTTTAACCAGCTCTTTTAATGGCGGAAGATTTGCTAATACACGTTTGCTACTTTCCCGAAAAGACGTATAGGCTCTACTTGATAAGATTTGAGTAAGATGTTGGTTTAGTGCGCCGGTATTTGCTGAAATTGACATGTCATTGTCGTTAACAATCACCAGCATATCGGGTTTAATATGCCCTGCATGATTCATTGCTTCAAATGCCATACCTGCAGTTAAAGCGCCATCGCCAATAATGGCAGCCACTTTTTTACCCGATTGTTTTTTTTGTTCGCTAATTGCAATTCCAAGCGCCGCACTAATCGAGGTCGAAGAATGTCCTGTGGTTAGTACATCATATTCGCTCTCATTACGATGAGGAAATGGATGAAGTCCACCTTTTTGGCGTATAGTGAGCATTTGGTCTCGGCGACCAGTCAAAATTTTGTGAGGATAAGCTTGATGACCAACATCCCAAATAATTTTATCAAAAGGCGTTTGATAAACATAATGCAGTGCTGTAGTTAATTCAACCACACCTAATCCCGATGCTAAATGACCACTCGATTGGCTAACACATGCGAGTAAATATTGTCTGAGTTCGCAGCATACAGCCGATAACTGTGATTGTGGTAAACACCTTAGATCCTTGGGTGAGTTTATTTGTTTTAACAATGGGTAATTATCTAAATTCATTATGTAATGCTATATTTTAGTTAATTGTTAACTATTGCGATTAATAATAAAACCAGCAAGATCCTGTAATGGCTGGGTATTATAAGGTATTTGCTTTAGACTATCGATAGCTTGTTGGTAAAGTTGCTCAGTGAGCTTTATTGCGTTATCAAGTCCAACTAATGCTGGGTATGTGCTTTTTTCATGGGCCAGATCTGAACCTTGCGGTTTACCCATAATTGATTGCTCACCAATGACATCTAAAATATCATCTTGAATTTGAAACGCCAGTCCGATTGCCTCGGCGTAATTATCGAGCGTTAGGTAGTAGGATTTAGCGATTTCACCACAAGCAAAAGCACCTAAACGAATAGACGCTTTGATTAACGCACCTGTTTTATAACAATGGATTTTTTGTAACTGTTCAAGGTTAATTGATTGTTGTGTGGCCTGTAAATCGAGCGATTGACCAAGACACATGCCATTAACACCGCTAGCATGGGCAAGCTCTGCTATCATCTTGATTTTAGCCTCCGCATCAATTAACTCACTGCTTGCCAATAATGAAAAGGCTAAACTTTGCAAAGCATCACCGGCAAGTATGGCTTGAGCTTCACCAAATTGGATATGGCAGGTTGGTTTGCCTCGGCGTAAATCATCATTATCCATGGCGGGTAGGTCATCATGAATCAATGAATAAGTATGAATTGATTCAATGGCGGCAGCGGCTTCATCTAATTTAGAAAGAGGACAATTGAACATTTGACCCGTTAAATAGACTAAAATAGGTCGAATCCGTTTGCCACCCGCCAGCAAGCTGTAACGCATTGCTTGTTGAAGTTTAGATGGCTCAATTTGTGAAATACAGACAGTTAAAAACGAGTCAATTCGTTCTTGTAATGGTTTTAAGTTATTCATTATCATCATTTGAAAATTCTGACAGTTCGGCATCACTATTTTCAGATAATAAAATCTGAATGCGTTGCTCGGCCTGCTGTAACTGTTTTTGCCCTGCTTTAGCTAATTTAATTCCTTTTTCGAACTCATTTAGTGCTTCATCTAATGGTAAATCGCCATTTTCTAATTGAGTTACAATGGTTTCGAGTTGTTTAAGAGTCTCTTCGAAACTTGCATCTTTATCTTGTTTTTTTGCCATATTCAATTCCTCTTTACGGTTGATGAGTATACACTTATTTCAAACAATCGTGAATCAAGGCTTTTGCTTATTTATAACACCACAAGCGATGTTAATATGTGTTATCCTTTGATTTAGCGATTAGCTAATTTGTTGATTTACGTTCAACTTCGTTATTCGATTCTTCCATCGCTAATAAGGTAATATCTGGGTTAATTGGTTTTTTAACTTCGATACCCATTTCACGAAATCGTTCAATTTGTCCAATTACATTGCCACGACCTTTAGATAATTTATTCATGGAATTTTGATAGGTTTGTTGAGCTTTGTCTAAACAACTGCCTAGGTTTTCCATATCTTCAATAAAGCCGCGCATTTTGTCATACAATTTACTTGCTCTATCGGCGATAAGCTCTGCATTACGATTCTGATATTCAAATCGCCATAAATTATGGATAGTTCGTAACGCAACTAATAACGTTGTTGGGCTGACTATCATAATATTATTTTTTAGGGCATCATTGATTAATGCGGGGTCATTATCGATTGCACTTAAAAATGCCGGCTCGACAGGAATAAACATCAAAATATAATCTAATGAATTAATGCCAATGAGTTTATGATAATCTTTTTGGCTAAGTTGTTTTAAATGGTTACGGACAGCCGCTAAATGTTCGGTCATCGCTTTTGCTTTAACCGTTTCGTCATCACTATTGAAATGGCGCTCATAGGCAACTAAAGTTACTTTGGAATCAATAACGACGTCACCCCCTTGCGGTAAGTGAACAATGACATCGGGTTGTAAACGCTGATGACTTTCGTTAGTTAAATTGACCTGAGTTTCATATTCATAACCTGAACGTAATCCTGAATTATCTAGAATTTGGCTTAAGATAAATTCGCCCCAGTTCCCTTGGGTTTTGTTATTACCTTTTAGTGCATTAGTTAGGTTGGTTGCTTCTTTGCTCATTTGTGCATTAAGCTGTTGCAAGTTACGAATTTCGTGCGTCAATGTGTGACGCTCTTTTGCCTCTTGCCCAAAACTATCTTGCACTTGTTTTTTGAAACCTTCTAATTGTTCTTTGAGTGGTGAAAGTAAAAAATCAAGACTTTGTTTATTTTGTTGCTCAATCTTTTTACCACTTTGTTCAAAAATACGATTAGCTAGGTTTTCAAATTGGGTCGTGAGCCGTTGTTCACTTTGTTCTAGTATGGTTTGCCTTTCTTGTGTTGCACTTAAGGTTTCTTCTAAACGCGTTTTGAGTTCACTAATTTTGACATTTTGCGCTAGATTCTGCTGCCGATATTGTTCTAATTCATGTTCTAACTGTTTTACTTGAATTGTTAAAGTTTGGATTTCTTCCTTCTTTTGGATCAGTTGTAGATCAAATAGTTGATGTAAATTATTAATTGTTAGTTGGGATTTTATCGCTAACACCAATAATATTAGAGCGGCAATACCAATAATAATGGCAATCCATCCAGTTAATCCTAAAGCATTGAACATAATTAAGCCCTTTCAAAAGTAAATGACATCACGTCATCTAGGCTATTGCTACCTAGAGCAAGCATAATTAAACGGTCTAATCCTACAGCAACCCCTGCACAGTCTGGAAGTCCGGCTTCCATAGCGGCGAGTAACTCAATGTCAATATTCTGTGCAGGTAGATTTTGTTTAGTGCGTTCTAAATTATTTTGTTCAAAACGCATTCTTTGTTCTTGTGCATTAGTCAGTTCTTTAAAACCATTAGCAAGCTCAACGCCTTTGTAATAAAACTCAAAACGGCTCGCTACACGATGATCTTCTGGACTAATAGCAGCTAATGCGGCTTGTGATGCAGGAAAGTTAAATACGGCAATAGGCTTATCTTGACCAATATGCGGTTCAATACCAAAAGTGAATAAGCATTGTAGTAAGCCATCTTTATCATAATTGTCTGTGTTAAGCCCAATATCAAGTTGGTTTGCTGCCTTGACTAAAGTGGCGTGATCGGCTTCTAAAGGGTCAATATTAAGATGGCGTTGAAATACCTTTTGATAAGAAATTCGTTCAGCAGGTTCACAATCTAAAACAGTTTGTAATAGGTCATCGACTTCATTGATCATTTGCATCATATCGAATTGGATGCGATACCATTCTAGCATGGTGAATTCAGGGTTATGATAACGGCTGACTTCTTCATGATTACGAAAACATTTACACATTTGATAAATAGGACCACTGCCAGCGGCTAGTAAGCGCTTCATATGATATTCAGGGCTGGTAATTAATGACATTTGTTGCCCTTGTTGTTCTTCGTGCTCCCCTGGTTTTAAGAATTTAGTGTGAAAAGAACTTAAATGTACGTCTGTTACTGCATATTGGCTTAAAGTCGGTGTTTCGACCTCTAAAATACAGCGATCCGCAAAAAATTGACGAATTTGAGAAACAATTTTTGCGCGCTTAAGTAAATTATTGATAGATGCAGAAGGTTGCCAAGTCATAAACATATCCATGGATTTTGATTAATTACTAAAAAGAAGAGAAGTAGGGCAAAAGCCCTATTTCTTATTGTTGGCGTTCATTTTGCCATAATGAGAATAAATTGTCGTATTTTTCTTGTTGCTGCCAAATATGACGATGTAATGCGGAAAGAATAAATGGATCCTCTAAAATTGCTAACTGTTGTTCTTTACTCATTTTTTCTAAATCTATGTGTTGATACTGTGCAATAAGTTCATTGCGTTTTTGTTGGTTTTTATTGTTAACTCGATGCCTTGAAGTTGATAAGGCACAAGCTAGCGCATTATAAATAGGATCAACCAACGCCATAATAAAACCATGTTCAACAAATGCCGCTTCGGTTTTAACAAAATATTCACCTGTAAGTGTGACTACTCGTGATGGGTGAGTTTCTTCTGGGGTTAAAAATAGCCCTGCCTTTTTAGCTTTCATTCCAATGCTTGAAAGCCCCGATACTCTAATGACTAAAGGCGAAATAGTTAAAGGTATTAATATCGCTATATACCAATAAGTAAATTGGGGATTTAGCCAGATAATTACGCCTAACCACACAATCCCTAGTAACGATAATGGCCAACAAAAATAAAATGATTCGCCCCATGTTAACGCATCGTCGCTTCGTGATGGCGACTTCCATTGAATTTTGCTACCCATCCATGCTTTGAGTACAAATTTACTATGGAAGATCATGCGTATTGGCGCAAGGATCATTGACCAAACCATTTCAATCAGTATTGATAGAGTTAATTTAAATATACCACCAACCTCTTTTGCACCTGTTCTAGCTATAATAATGCCATAGCTGAAAAATTTGGGTGCAAACAGTAACACCATCGTAGTTGAGAGAAGTTGTATAGCTAATTGTTCATCCCACCTTGGCCAAGTTGGATAAAATTGGTTAGGTTGGAAGAAATATTGAGGCTCAGAAATATTAAATACCAATAATAATAGTGTTGAGAATATTAAAAACACTAACCACAATAATGACGAAATATAAGCCATGCCACTAGTGGCAAACATTATACGGTGGGTTAATTTAATGCCGCTTTTAAAGATTAATCTTAAATTAATTAAGTTGCCCATACACCAGCGATTATCACGTTTTAGATCTTCAATCATATTACCTGGTAGCTCTTCATAACTACCATTCATATTATATGCAATCCAAACGCCATAGCCTGCACGACGCATAAGTGTCGCTTCAACGAGATCATGCGATAAGATATGAATTGGTTCTTTACATTTTGGAATTGGTGATAATATGCAATGCTCAATAAAAGGTTTTAGGCGAATCATGGCATTGTGCCCCCAATATTGTGCTTCGCTTAATTGCCAAAAATGTGTTCCAGAGCAAAATATATCACTATAAGTCTGGTTAGCAAATTGTTGAATACGCCCATAGAGAGTCGTCATTCTAACTGATTTTGGAGGTGATTGTAAAATGCCTGCTTTAGGGGTTATTTCCATCATGGCAATCATTTTTAAAATACAATCCCCAGTCATAATACTGTCAGCATCAAGGATCATCATATATTCATATTGATGTCCCCAACGACGACAAAAATCATCAATGTTACCACTTTTGCGTTTTACTCGGCGTTTGCGGTGACGATAAAAAATATTGCAGCCATTGTTTTGCTTTGCAGCATTAAATTCAGCCCAAGCTTTTAGTTCGTTAACATATAGATCGGGATCGTTAGTATCGCTTAAGATAAAAAAATCACAGCAAGTAGCATGACCCGTTTCAACTAAGGACTGATAAGTTGCTTGTATACCAGCAAATACACGTGCGACATCTTCATTACAAATTGGCATAACAAGTGCAGTACGATGCTTAGAGTCGATATGTGATGCAGGATTGTTGGGAATAGGAATGGTATAACGGTCTTTACCCATTACTGTTAATATTAGGCCCATAATGCTGGTCCAAAAGCCAATTGAGATCCAACAAAACAAAATAGCGAATAAGGTAATAATTGCACCTTGAACAATATAAGGTATGATACTGTAAATAGCTAATTCAGGATTGATATCCCAATTCGCCATAAAATTGATTTTTTGCCAATTTTGATAAGGTAATAAAGACGATAGGTAAGCGGTTCCGTAGTATGTTTGTACTGCAATGAGTGCAAACATAATAACACGACGAATTATAACTAGAATATTAATGCCATGTCTCGATTTGGCAGTATAACGTTGATTCCAAATTTGAGGTTGGATTGAAACGCGATCAACTTCAGGATAACTCGGCTGTTGTTTTCGGGTATCAATAAAAGAACGAGTATCGCCAATTTGATTTAAACGATATTTTAAAAATTCGACATCGTCAGGTGGCGTTGCATTGTTTTTGGTTTTCTGACGCCAAACTCCAGCGTCAGAAAGATTTGCAAAGTAATCTTTTTTCATATTGTTATCTAATTATTATAATAATTATTGTGCGGGGTATTGCCCACTCCAAGTTTCAGAAATCACTTCATTTGTAGCTTGCGAAGCGAGTTGTATGCGAATATCAGTTGCTTTTTTATTGTCTTCAACTTTGAATCGAACAATCACCCGCCATCCGTTAATATCAGGATTGTATTGTAAGTCACAACTTACGATAGAACCGTTGTTAATACTCGAAATTACTTTGACAGGTTCATTTTCTGATAATGCAGGACCTGCGAAGTCAATCACATATGCATTAGATCCATCAAGCTTACGAATTAAATTAGCTTGTTTTATATCACCTAGTGATAATCGGGTACTAACTGCTCTTGCTATATTATCAGGGTAACGCTGTAGTTCATGTAATGAATAATGTAAGCGATATTTGATATCAAGTACATCGCCAGCTTTATATTGTTTTTCGGGTACCCAAAATGTAACGATATTGTCGTTAGTTTCGTCTGCTGTTGGAATTTCAACTAACTCAACTCGTCCTTTTTGCCAATTACCTAAAATTTCAGTCCAAACACTTGGCCTTTTTTCATAGTGATCATCGAGATCTTGATAATCATCAAAACCTTTATCGCGTTGAATTAAACCGAAAGCTTTCGGGTTTTCTAAACTATACGATGAAAACGATAAACGTTTAGGATTATTTAATGGGCGCCAGATCCATTCGTTATTATTGGCTAAAATTGATAAACCATTAGAATCATGCATTGCAGGGCGATAATTTAGCAATGGTGATGGTTGATTAGGTCCAAATAAGAACATACTGGTTAGTGGCGCGATACCCAATTTTTTCACAGAATTACGAAAGAACACTTTTGCTTGGACAGTAACGGTGGTATCAATGCTTGGAACTAATGTAATTTTATAGGCGCCAGTTACACTTGGTGAATCGAGTAATGCATAGATAACTAAGTGTTTTTGGTTTGGTTTCGGTCTTTCAATCCAGAATTCTTTAAAGATCGGAAACTCTTCACCCGACATTTCACCCGTATCAATGGCAAGCCCTCTGGCTGAAAGGCCATAGCGTTGATTTTTACCTACTGCGCGAAAATAACTACCACCGAGTGCTGAAAATATTTCATCATCAGTTTTTGTTGGAATATTAATTGGATAATGGACTTTAAATCCAGCAAATCCAAGCTCTTTATTGTCTAGCTTATCAAGATTGATCTGGCTTAAATCAAAATAACTCGGATCATATTGGATTGGCTTAACTTGATTATCAACAATTTCATTGATCTTTATTGGAACGTCAAAGTACATTCCTTCATGATAAAATTCAAGTTTGAAACGGCTTTTTCGATCACCCCAATAGGCTTTTGGGTGATTGAATAGAATTTTTTGATAATCAGTAAATTGTAACGAAGCTAATTCATTGGGAATATTTTTAGATGGCTGAACATAAGCCTTTAGGGATGATTTTTCGGCTTTGGCAACCACATCGTCAAACGAAAAAGCCCATGCAGAAAAACTAAGACAAGTAGCTGAAGCAACGCAAAGCAACTTGCAAATTAATGTTTTATTAAACTGGCGAATTGGTAATAAATTGCACATAAAAGACTCTTGTTAGCATTATCTAAAAATATTAAAATAATTGATAATATTGTTTTTTGGATCATTTAAGCATTTTTCAACATAATCGGTTTTCATTTCTTGAAGGATACTGGGATTTTCATCGATCAAAAAGTGAGAATAATCATCTTGAGTAATCTTGGCTTGTAATTTTGATATATCTTGCTCAGACATTCTAAATTTTGGTTGAAAATATTGGGTTATTTTAGTGGTATCTTTTGTATAAATTGCAGCAACAAAGTCAGCTGAGTATTGGCAATAATTTTCAATATTGTTTTTAGATGCTTTTATTTTGCTCAATTCAATATCATGTTCAACTTGTTTTTCTTCAATTACTTTCTTAAGTTGCATATCATACCTTAATTTATAATATTCGTTCAGATAAAAGCTCAACACACAAAATGATTGGTTATTATCACTTTTGCAATTTAAAATTCCACGTTTGGTAACATAGTTATCGAAATCTTTATCGCTGACAAACTGAAGCAATTGTTTTTTAGCATCTACTACATAAGAATTGTTAGTTTCAGTTTGCTGTTTTAATAAAAATAGCTGATCACTTTCTGAAATTGTGTCTTTATTTTTTGTTGATGTATTTTGGGCACAACTTGCGACAAGAATAGAGATAATGGCGCATATAAAGATGTTACTTATTTTCATTTATTAAATCCCATGAACATATTCTTGAGTGTATTTTCAAATTGAACAACTTTGCCACTACTTTTAATCGTGTTATGAGTAACAACTGTCACAGGTAACAATTGTTGTAGCGCAAAATTATATACTCATATTGATTTAAAAACACTCGTAGATTAAATATAAACATATAAAAAGCGTGCTATATATCGTTGTGTTTTTCTAATGTTTGCATTTTTTATTATTGACTGTAAATTCAGCGTTCATAAACGCTAGAAGGTTTAAATTTACACTTTGCTTTTAAAAAAGCGATAATTTGATAGGCATTCATGTCAGACTGAGAGCAAGTATGAAACTTTGCATTTGCACCAAACTTATCTTGGATAGCTTTAGTAAAGATGATTTTATGTAGCTGGTTCTTCCCATCATCTGCAATACTTCATGCCCATGAATTGACATTATAGCCTCCTGAGATTGTTGTTCATTTAAGTTTTGAAATTCATATCTTGAGTCGTGAAAGATAGCAGATATTATGAATAAAAAAAAGGGGATAAATATTAAAAATATCATCAATTTTTATTTATTGCTCCTCTGATAGAAATCAGAGGAGCAAATTAAGGCGAAGGAAACAATAAATTCAAGTGAGAATAATCTTATTTTATTCTTTATTATTAGCTAATTTGGCAATAATTGATAGATTTTCTCTTTTAACTTGATGGATAACAACAGGGATAGTGTCGGCCAGTTTGTAGCAAACTTCACCTTTAATTTTAACGACTCCTTTATCGGGCAATGGAGTAATTTCTTCTTTGACTGAATGGATCATTGACAGTGGCACAAATGCATAAGCACCTATATCGTATAAACGAACTCGAGCGCCACCACGATTAATATCGATAATTTCAGCAGAGTAACTTTCACCGATTTTATCTGACAAGTATTGAGCATAAAGGTTCTCCGCCATATCACGTTCAGCAAATCGTAACATTTTGCGTCTTTCATTCATGCTTTTTAATTGTTCTTTATCTGGTGGAGATAATTCTTGTGAGCGGATATACGCTTTGATTAGTCGATGGTTGACCATATCACCGTATTTGCGTATTGGTGAAGTCCATGTTGCATAGGCGTCAAATCCTAAACCAAAATGCGGTTGTGGCTCAGTTGAAAAATCTGCAGGACTTTGGAACTTGCGGAGCTTTGTGGTTAAAAATGGATTATTGTCAATTACACGTCGCAACTTGACATAACCATCGAAAGATAAGAGTGAATCTTTATCAAAGTCTGTAATCTCGTTGTCATTTAAAAAATTTATCACTTGTTCGATATATTTATGCTCAAAACCTGAATGAATATTAAAAATTCCAAAGCCAATTTTATGTTGTAATTGTAATGTTAAAGCTTGGTTGGCAAGAACCATGACCTCTTCAACAATTTGATTAGCAATCCGACGAGTTTCTTTAATGATTGATATAACCTGATGATTTTCATTAAGTTCAAAACGATAATCACCCTGATCTTTAAAGACTAATGCATGGATTTTTCGCCACGTTATGCGGATTTTAGCTAAATCTGCTAACCAGTTAAGTTGTTGTTTAATAGTAGAGTTATTCGTTACTAATTCGCCATCATGCTCTAAAAAATTAGAAACATTGGTATAAGATAGTTTCGCTTTTGATTCAATCCAAGCAGACATAAAGGTGATACTATCGGTAATAATATTGCCCGCTTCGTCAATACTCATTTTACATATCATTGCAGGGCGTTTTTGATTTGCTTTTAATGAACATAGTTCATTAGCAAGTTCTTTGGGTAGCATAGGGATATTAAAATCAGGCAAATAGGTTGTGAAATTTCTAATTTTGGCAATATGATCAAGCTCACTATCTTGTAATACATAAGCAGTTGGGTCAGCAATGGCAACCATTAGTTGATAATGCCCCAGTTCATCTTTAGAAACCGCAATGGCATCATCCATATCTTCAGTATCTTCACTATCGATAGTAAAAAAGTTAACATCAGTTAAGTCTTGACGGTTATCAAGTTCAGCCTCGTTAATCGTTAATGTTTCGATTTGTGGAGCGTGCGTTTCTAAATCGTAACGAGCTAACGTTTTTAGCCACAGTTGATAGGGGGAATTATTTTCAGCCACAAAACGAATAACTTCAGCAAGAAAATGATTATTGTCTTCTTGCAAAGGGTGTGAAACAAGTGTTGCCACAACCCAATCACCTTCTTTTAGTTTTTCGCTAACTTGTTTATTTATTTTGCAACGAATGGCGAAATTTGCGGGCATATTTTCAGGATAAATTACCATTGCACGATCTTGAAAACCTATTTTGCCAATAAATTTTTGCAATGCGCTTTCGATTAATGATTCGGGCTCAAAAGATTCTTTATCGTTATGACTTATTACTGTTCCCGATACTTTATCACCATTACAGACTGTTTTCATTTTAGCAATTGGGATGAAATAACTTTTTTTATTATCTACATCTAAAAAACCAAATCCTTTTTCATGTGTTCGTACAATACCTTCAACGCGAGGTGTTTGTTTGTGAAGTTGTTGTTTTAATTGTGTAAGTAGAGGGTTATTTTGAAACATATGGCTTAACACTAGTTAAAAAGTTAGTGTTAAATTCTATCATAGTTATGCAAATTGTGCTTATTGAATTAATCGGTGATGGCGTTGAAAATAGACGTATAATAATGCTATTTAGAATAATTGATCGAATGGAAAGTATGAAATTAAACTATAAATTACAAGGTGACGGACAGCCAATTGTGTTTTTGCATGGCGTATTTGGTAGTTTAGATAATTTAAATATGCTTGCAAAAGATTTTGCAAAGCATTATCAAACGGTGCAAGTTGATTTGCGTAACCATGGGCATTCACCTTGGTCTGATAAGATAAACTACCAAGCGATGGCCGAAGATGTGGCTGAACTTTGTTATGATTTACAATTAAAAGATATCATATTAATTGGTCACTCAATGGGGGGTAAGGTTGCTATGCACTTGTCACAGATGCTCTCAGATACTATCCAAAAAATGGTTGTTATTGATATTGCGCCCATAAAATATCACCGCTCAGGCAATGCCACTATTTTAAGAGTATTAATGTATTGCCTGACTAATCAAATTACCGATAAAAAACAGATCATCAATTTAATGGAACAAGCTGGTATTAATGCACCAACCATTCTTTTTTTATTAAAATCGTTTAAAAACGAAAAGTGGTTATTTAACATTCAAGCGATTAATTCGCAGTATGGTCATATTTGTGATTGGCAAAATATATCCCCTTGGTTAAAACCCACATTATTTATTCGTGGCGGCAACTCGTCTTATATTACCAATGAGGCATATGATGCTATTTTTGCGCAATTCCCGAATGCCAAAATCGAAGTGGTTGAAGGAGCTGGGCACAATGTTCATGCTGAAAAAACGCAGCAAGTTTTGCAACTTTTACATAACTGGTTAGAGGGCTAAATGGTATTTAACCAGTAAATATTAAAGTGAATGACAAAATAATCGCTGCTGCTCGGCAACTTGTTGGTTAGGCGCATTAACCGTTATAACAACCATTTTACACTGGGCATTATATGTTTTATTAGTGATCTTATAGCGCCAACCAGAAGGGATAATTTCATTGGGAGGATAAGGATAGCTATCAAGTAGTTGAAAGGCAATTTTATTAGCGCGTAAATGGTTTGCAAAGTAATGGTGTTTATTGAACAACGCTTGTTGGTAGTTAATCAATCCCAGCATAATAATTGAAAATAGGAGTGTTGCTATCATAACTTCAATCAAACTAAAGCCAGCTATATCTTTGTTATTCACAATAAATAGCCCTTTTTTCTGGGCAATAATCGAGCCAATGACCTTTTTCAACAATTAATTGATTATTGTCAAAATGTGCAAGTGTATATAAATAGAAGTCTTCGTCTTTGGCTTCGCCACGGACTAATACATATTTATCGACTTTTAATAAAGACTGTTTTGTGCAGGCTTTTAGTTGATAAGTTGGCTCGGTCATACAATGCCAATGGGCCTTAGGTGCTGGCCAATTTTGATTAATTGCCCACGTTAACGATGAGCTTGCCTGATTAAATCGCTGATAGTATTGGCTTTCCATTAATATCGCTTTTTGCCATGAAGTAATAAGCAAATTAAAACCAATTAATAGCACCAATCCCATGACCATTAAAGTAATCACCATTAAAATAGTGCTAAAACCATGCGAAACATCATGTTGTTTAAAATCGGTTTTCATTTTTAATAATTTCAGTTATATGATATTTAATCTGCTTGTTTTTTCTTAATTCAGCAGCGATTGATAAACTAATGGCATCAGGTAGCTGTTTTATTGTAAAGTCGGTGACCTTGATTTCGTTTGAATCGAATAAGTTTTCCCATTTGCTGCCAAAACAATCTATTGATCCTGTTCTATAGGCTATGTTGTTTTCTTTATAGCGATAAGTAAAAACATCTGATTTGGTGGAATTAAATCTGTTCCAAACCCAAGAGTTGCGAATTTCACTATCATATCGAAGAATAATACATTTAGACTGTTTATCGATTTCAATCGCTTTAGCGGTCATTTTGTTTGGATTATTAGCAATAAAACCTGCTCGTTTTATGTCCTTCTTCATGCCGGCTAATCCAAGTTCGATAGCCTGTTGCAAACGTGTTTTTTGATAATATTGCATGATACTTGTTTGTAATTGAATGTAAAAAGAGGTCATGCCTATAAAAATTAGGCTAGATAATATCATGCTAATCAGCATTTCAAATAAGGAATATCCAGATGTTTTTAACACGGTGGTAAACCGGTTATATAGCTGTTTTCTGCACAGAATCGAATGCGTCCAAGTAAAGAAACAAAAATTCTGCTGGTACCTATTTTATTTTTTAATTGAAAAGACATTGTTTGTGCCATATTGCGACGTCCTAAGATAAAAGCACTTTTGTTGTTTGATAATTCACTAATTTCAACGGAATTATCAGGTTTCATAAAATAAAGTATGCCTTCACTGCACGAACTGGGTTTTTCATCGTGAGTAATGGTAATGCACCAAGGTGATGTATATTGATGAATAATATAATTTTCGTTTTTACTGGATGCTTTTATTTGAACTTCATATATAAAATAAGCCAATTGTTTGGTAGTGGATACCAATTCGTTGCGGAGTTGCTGTTCTTTCCAATGCCCTATGCCAATTGAGACTAAAATGGCACTAATACAAATGGTTATTAATAACTCCAGTAATGAAAATCCCCAATCTTGCATAATAGTGTTTTTTTTGAATATTGTGATAAAGCTAGTGTAGCTTTGAATAAAATAATGGGTTATTTCGTGATCTTAATTTGTGATTTACTCTCCAAATAAATTGGATTTTTTATTTTTAATAAAAAATTTGATAAAAGCCAACCCAAAATCGTTCAGGTAGATTGTTGATTTTATTGAATTTTTTGTTTTGGTTTTTTTATTTTTTTGCGCAAGCGCTAATCACATAATAATAAACAACGATGGGAAATGTATAGATTTAGATGATCTTATTAAACCACTTAAAAAGCAAAGCGGATTATATTATACTGTTTATCCATTTATTATTTGCTAACGGATTTATAAGTTAAAGGAAACTAGAGATGCAACAATTACAAACTATTATTGAAGCAGCATTTGAACGTCGTGCTGAAATTACACCATCAAATGTAGATACGGTTACACGTGATGCGATTAACCAATGTATCGCCTTATTAGATAGCGGTAAAATGCGTGTTGCTGAAAAACTCAATGGGGACTGGGTGACTCATCAATGGTTAAAAAAAGCTGTTTTGCTCTCTTTCCGTATTAACGAAAACCAACTGATCGATGGCGGGCCAACTAACTATTATGACAAAGTGCCATTAAAATTTGCTGAATATGATGAGGCAAGATTTCAACAAGAAGGTTTCCGTGTTGTTCCGTCAGCTATTGCGCGTAAAGGTGCCTATGTTGCTCGTAATACCGTATTAATGCCATCTTATGTCAATATTGGTGCTTATGTTGATGAGGGTACTATGGTTGACACCTGGGTAACTGTTGGATCTTGTGCACAAATTGGTAAAAATGTCCATCTATCGGGGGGAGTGGGTATTGGCGGGGTTTTAGAACCATTACAAGCTAATCCAACCATCATTGAAGATAACTGTTTTATCGGTGCTCGCAGTGAAATTGTTGAAGGTGTGATTGTTGAAGAAGGTAGCGTCATTTCAATGGGGGTATTTATTGGGCAAAGCACTAAAATTTACGATAGGGCAACCGGCGAAGTGCATTATGGTCGTGTGCCTGCTGGTTCAGTTGTCGTTTCTGGTAATTTACCAACTAAAGAGGGTAAATATAGTTTGTATTGTGCAGTTATTGTTAAAAAAGTAGATGCCAAAACGTTAGGTAAAGTCGGTATTAACGAATTGCTTCGTACTATCGATTAATTCGCATTTATATTTTAAAGTCGCCTAAATTGTTAGGCGACGATGATTTCATTTATTAATCACTAGTTAATTTTAGTTTATAACCATTAGAAGAGGAGAATCTATGCCTTCTTTTGATATCGTTTCAGAAATCCAAATGCCTGAAGTTAAAAATGGTGTTGAAAATGCAACTCGAGAGTTGACTACTCGTTGGGATTTTAAAAACGTTGAAGCATCGTTTGAATTAAATGAAAAAAATGAGACGATCAAAGCAACGAGCCAATCTGACTTCCAAGTGCAACAATTACTCGATATTTTACGTGATAAGCTTGCTAAACGTGGGATTGACGGTGGTGCACTTGAGATCCCCGAAGAAATGGAGCATAGCGGTAAACTCTATAGTGTTACTGTTAAACTTAAGCAGGGTATTGATAAAGAGTTAGCTAAAAAAATTGTAAAAGCGATCAAAGACAGCAAAATTAAAGTACAAGCTCAAGTGCAAGGTGAACAAGTTCGAGTTACAGGTAAATCTCGCGATGATTTACAAGCCACTATGGCTTTAGTCAAAAATGGCGAATTCGGCCAACCATTTCAATTTACTAATTTTAGAGACTAATTATTATTGAATGGATATTGCCACTAAATGTCGGCAATATTATCCTTTTCCGTCGACATTTGTCGACGGTTTTTATTCTGTAGTCATTATTATGTTTGAATTTGATCTTGTCCTACAGCTTCTTCAACAAATGTGCGTTTATTTGGTGATTGCTTATTTACTTAGCAAAACGCCGATCGTTATTCCACTTATGCAAGTGACAGTTCATTTACCTCACAAATTAGTTTGTTACTGTATTTTTTCATTATTTTGTATTATGGGTAGTTATTTTGGTTTGCATATTGAAGATACCATCGCCAATACACGAGCCATTGGTGCTATCTTAGGAGGCTTACTTGGCGGACCCGTAGTTGGGCTTTTAGTGGGTATCACAGGTGGCCTTCATCGATATACTTTAGGCGGTATTACCGCTGATAGCTGTATGTTATCCACCATGTTAATTGGGTTGATTAGTGGGGTTCTGCATTATTTGTTGATGAGAAAGGGGAGGGTCGATCTTATCTATAACCCGCTTTTAGTTGGTATGCTAGGTTTGTTGGTTGAATCACTCGAAATGATTTTAGTGTTATTAATTTCAAGACCTTTTGATGTGGTGTTGCATGCGGTCAGAAGTATTGTTGCGCCAATGATTGTTGCAAATAGCATTGGCGCTGCAATGTTTATGCAGATTTTGCTTGATAGGAGAGCTATATTTGAACGATATACTTCAGCCTTTTCGGCTAAGGCGTTAAAAATCGCGGTCAGTACTGAAGGTTTATTGCGTGATGGCTTTAATCAACAAAATAGTACTAAAGTGGCCGAAATTATTTATCAAGAGCTTGATATTGGCGCTGTTTCTATTACCGATCGAGAAAAGATACTAGCTTTTATTGGTATTGGTGATGATCATCATTTACCAGGAACACTAATCACATCCAATAGTACGTTAGAGGCGATCGAAAAAAATGAAGTACAATACCTTGATGGGGTTCATCAACCTTATCAATGCTCAATAAATAAAAGTTGCCGTTTAGGTTCAACACTCGTTATTCCGCTGAGAGGAGAAAACAATACGGTTGTGGGTACAATTAAGCTTTATGAAGCAAAAAATACGCTGTTTAGTTCCATCAATCGAACCCTTGGTGAAGGTATTGCCAGTTTATTATCTGCTCAGATCTTAGCTGGACAAAATGAGCACTATAAGCAGCTGTTATCTAAAACTGAAATTAAATTGTTGCATGCGCAAGTTAATCCCCACTTTTTATTTAATGCCTTAAATACACTGCTGGCTGTTATTCGTCGAGATAAAACACAAGCATCACAACTTGTACAAAACCTTTCCACCTTTTTCCGAAAAAATTTAAAGCGAACCGAAGAAATTGTTCCCTTGAAAGATGAAATAGAACACGTGAATGCTTACCTACAAATCGAAAAAATGCGCTTTATGGATCAGTTAACGATCAATATCGATATCCCCTCTGAATTAGAATATACAAAACTTCCAGCTTTTACGTTACAACCTATTGTTGAAAACGCCATTAAACATGGTACATCCCAGTCGCTTGGTAATGGCAATGTAACTATTTTGGCTTATAAGAAGAATCAATTGTTAGTTTTAGAAGTGATTGATAATGCTGGACATTACCGCGAACATAAAAAAGATACCAAAGGTTTAGGGCTTAATTTAGTCGATAAACGAATTAAGATTCGTTATGGCAAAAAATATGGTATAAAGATAGCGTGTAAACCCGATGAGTATACTAAAGTAATGCTAATATTACCTTTGCACAAGGATATAAGTATTCAATGTTAAACGTTATTATTGTTGATGATGAATTACCTGCACGCGAAAATCTACGCTGCTTGCTTGAAACAGATCCCGAAATTTGTATTGTTGCTGAATGTAATAACGCTATAGAAGCGATTCGTGAGATTCATCGACGTCAACCTGATGTCGTATTTCTAGATATTCAAATGCCCAAAATCAACGGCATTGAAATGCTATCAATGCTAGATCCTGAAACTATGCCAAGGATTGTATTTTTAACGGCTTATGGTGAATTTGCGGTTAAAGCCTTCGAAGAACAAGCCTTTGATTATTTACTCAAACCAGTAGAACAAGAACGTTTAAATAAAACCTTGCAACGTCTGCATAATCATTGTTTTTCAGGGAGTATTAATCAATTAGACGGTGTTAATCAAACCTTGAAATACATTCCATGCATTGGGCATAACCGAATTTACTTATTAAATCTTGATGATGTACTTTATGTGACCTCTAAAATAAGTGGCATTTATGTATTTAATCAAACAAATAATGAGTATCGGACTGAACTAACCTTAAAAACACTGGAGG
Organism: Gilliamella sp. App4-10; assembly: GCF_001690495.1. GTDB lineage: Bacteria > Pseudomonadota > Gammaproteobacteria > Enterobacterales > Orbaceae > Gilliamella > Gilliamella apicola_G. Next base: position 48,052 of record NZ_LZGS01000034.1, on the reverse strand, counting down.
ATAAAACTCCCTTTGTTCGGTGTCATCGGCAATATCTGATTAATCTAAAAAAAATTAAAGAAATTCGCTTCAATCAAACTGGTGGTGTTGATGTCATTCTTATTAATGATGTTTCTGTGCCGATTAGCCGTCGTTATTTAAAACCATTTAAAGAGAGTTTGGGTTTATAACCAACGCAAAAGTTCTTTGTTTTATTGCTGTTTTTTTACCGCTAATTCGCTAATTTTAACCACTCAACCACCTAATCTAGCCTATAAGATAAATACTATTACCATTCTTAAAAGTAAAAAATTACTATACGCTTGAGCATAAAAAGACCTTTAATTGGTATTTACCACCTTAACTGTGTGTAAAAAATAACTACACAATAATGACAATAACATGTTAAATTTTATTATGTTATGAGACACAAGTTTTTTGCAATATGCATTATGGTATTAAATATCAAACTAATTAATCTTATCAATCACAAAGAGAATCATTATGAATAATAAAGTATGTAAACATATTCTATGGTTCATCTTAGCTTTAGTTGGTGCATGCTGCCTAGCAGTTATAGCGCTGCGGCGAGGTGAACATATTAGTGCGCTATGGGTTGTTGCAGCAGCGGTTTCGATTTACTTGGTCGCATATCGATATTATAGCCTGTATATAGCTAAAAGAGTGATGCAATTAGATCCAACTCGTGCAACGCCAGCTGTCATTAATAATGATGGTTTAAATTATGTCCCAACAAATAAATATGTATTATTTGGGCATCATTTTGCGGCAATTGCAGGCGCTGGTCCTTTAGTCGGGCCAGTACTTGCGGCGCAAGTGGGTTATTTACCTGGCACACTTTGGCTACTTGCAGGTGTGGTTTTTGCCGGTGCGGTGCAAGACTTTATGGTGCTATTTTTATCTTCTCGACGTAATGGTTCATCTTTAGGTGAAATGATCAAAGAAGAAATGGGGCCTATACCAGGAACTATTGCCCTGTTTGGTTGCTTTTTGATTATGTTAATCATTTTAGCGGTATTAGCACTAATTGTTGTTAAGGCCTTAGCTGAAAGTCCATGGGGCGTTTTTACAGTTTGCTCAACGGTACCAATCGCTTTATTTATGGGAATCTATATGCGATTTATTAGGCCAGGCCGAGTAGCCGAAGTTTCAATTATTGGTATTGTGTTACTTGTCTTATCTATCTGGTTTGGTGGGGTTATTGCACATGATGTATATTGGGGACCGGCTTTAACCTTTAAAGCAACAACTATCACTTATGTATTGGTTGGTTATGCCTTAGTTTCTGCCATGTTACCTGTGTGGTTAATTTTAGCTCCACGTGATTATTTAGCCACATTCCTAAAAATTGGGGTGATTGTTGGTTTAGCTATTGGTATTGTTATTTTAAATCCTGATTTAAAAATGCCAGAAATTACACAATATGTTGATGGTACAGGACCAGTTTGGAAAGGCACATTATTCCCGTTTTTATTTATTACCATCGCTTGTGGCGCCGTTTCTGGTTTCCACGCTTTAATTGCATCAGGTACTACACCAAAATTACTTGCCAATGAAAACGACGCGCGTTTTATTGGTTATGGTGCAATGTTGATGGAATCATTTGTTGCAATGATGGCTTTAGTGGCCGCGTCAATCATTGAGCCAGGTCTGTATTTTGCAATGAATACGCCACCTGCAGCGTTAGGCGTTACTATGCCAGATCTACATCGACTTGGCACCGCAGATGCGCCCATGATTATGGCTCAATTACAAGATGTGACAGCCCATGCCGCAGCAACAGTGAGTTCTTGGGGATTTGTTATTTCGCCTGAAGAAATTATCCAAACCGCAAAAGACATTGGTGAACCCTCAGTTTTAAATCGTGCTGGTGGGGCACCAACATTAGCCGTAGGTATTGCGCACGTATTTCATCAAATCCTACCTGGTGCAAATATGGGCTTTTGGTACCATTTTGGTATTTTGTTTGAAGCACTATTTATTTTAACTGCTCTTGATGCAGGCACTCGGTCTGGTCGCTTCATGTTGCAAGATTTACTAGGTAATTTTGTGCCATTTTTGAAAAAAACAGACTCTCTTATTGCTGGCTTTATTGGCACTTTAGGTTGTGTGGGTTTATGGGGTTATTTACTCTATCAAGGTGTGGTTGATCCATTAGGCGGTGTTAAGAGCTTGTGGCCACTATTTGGTATCTCTAACCAAATGCTAGCTGCGGTTGCGTTAGTTTTAGCAACCGTTGTATTAATCAAAATGAAACGTGCTCAATATATTTGGGTAACAATCATTCCTGCTATGTGGTTGTTAATTTGTACCACATGGGCATTAGCATTGAAGTTATTTAGTCAAGATCCTCAATTAGAAGGTTTCTTCTATTTAGCGAATGAATATAATCGTCGAATTGCTGAAGGTAGTGATTTAATGCCACAACAAATCGATAACATGCACCATATTGTCATTAATAATTATACCAATGCAGGGTTAAGTGTTTTATTCTTATTGGTTGTTTACAGTATTATTTTCTTTGGTATTAAAACGGCACTGAAAGCACATAATAATAAACAAAGAACCGATAAAGAAACCGTTTACGTACCAATTCCTAAAGGTGGTGTTAAAACGTCAATGTCACACTAGCTGTAATCAATAGGATACCAAATCAATAAGGTATCCTATTGTTTTTAATATTAATTTATTTTTTGCCCAATAATGTAACCTTATTGAACGGTATTTTTATAAACAATTGTTTGTTTTAATTGCAAATATCTCCGTTTAAGTGAAAATACCATTTCACTAGAAGATATCTATTACTAAAAAAAATTATCATTAGGTTGTATTTGATTGTTCAGTTGTTCCATTCCTGTGTTGATTAAGGAAAAATTTCAGATAAATCTAATTATAATTTGATAAATGATTGAGACATAAAATTTAATATGTTGAAAAAATAAATTTTTATCTTCTTATGATTGAAATAATCGTCTAAAAACAGATAAGGGGATAATCTTGCTGTTTGTATATATTTATTACAGTCTTTTCTCAAATTACTGCAAATAATATGAGGATAAGCTATATAGTTTGCCCTTTTTTTAAAACTCAATAGCCATATTTAGCAAGATTATTAAGTTTTATACCAATTCTGCTATTTGGTTATTTTATCGTATAGAGCAAGCGAATTAATGTCTTTAATTTTCCTTTCATGTTGTTCTTGGCTACTATTGCGATATTTTTGTGGACTAAGTCCGATTCTTTTTTTGAATATACGCGAAAAATATAGCTGGTCTTCAAACCCAATTGATCGACCAATATTGGCAATACTCATATTTGTGGTTTGTAATAATATTTTTGCACGGCTTATTCGTTGTTCTTGCCGCCACTCGCCAATTGACATTCCCATCTGATCTTTAAAAATATGTGAAATTCGTGATGCAGATAAACACACTTTTTGTGCGACGTTATCTAACATAAATTCGTTTTCATCTAAGGTATCAATCAAATAATTACAAACCTGTAACACCCTTATATCAATGTCTTTAGAAGATATGTTGGATGTTTCTTGTGCTCGTCTTATCAAAAATTGTTCTAACATGCTCATCGCTAAATTTTCTGAATAGATCGAGGTGGATTGTCCTATTTCGACAATTTTAATAAATAGTTGTTCTAGTTCTTTTTTTACTTTGATATTGGGGCGATAAAATCCGGTGTTTTCTATGCGGTTTTCCCAAGAGAGTAAATATTTCCATGTAGATCTTGGTTTGAAATAGATCCAAAAATGAAACCAGTTACTTTCATCCTCTTTACGGCCATAAAGATGCGGTTCTTTAGGTGGAAAAAGTACAAAATCGCCAGGATGACAGTTAAATGAATCATTATTGCGGTATATCGTGCCTTGACCTGCATAGGTCAGATTGATGATATAACCATTTAATCCTTTTGGGCGATCTATAAAAAAATCAAATTTACCCGACTTTTCGATCGGTGTTAATCCAGATACAAGATGGACATTAAATGAATAGTCCGGTAGTAAAGGATCATTTTGCTGCACATTACTCATCTATTACTTCCTAATTCTTATACATTTTTTATTTTTACATAAAATTTTTTTTTGAATAGTATTAATTGTGAGATCTTTATCACAAAACAAATTATCTAGACAGAATTGTCTATATTTTTAGCAGTAAATTACCTACTTATTTGAAGTTAAATTAATTATTCTTCCAAAAAAATCCATACTAACAAGTGTGTGAGGTGTAATTGGATGAGTAAAAAAATAGCAATTGGGTTAGATTTTGGTAGTGACTCTGTCAGGGCTTTGGCGGTTAATTGTCAAAATGGTCAGGAATTAGCCACCGATGTTGTCTATTATCCTCGTTGGGCAAAAGGGTTGTTTTGTGATCCTAAAAAAAATCAATTTAGACACCATCCTCTTGATTATATTGAATCAATGACACAAGCTATTCAATCTGTCGTCAAACAACTTAACACTGATGTTAACTATGTTGTTGCCATTGGTGTTGATTCAACCGGTTCAACACCAGCACCGATCGATGAAAATGGTGATGTTTTAGCTTTAAAACCAGAATTTATGAATAATCCCAATGCGATGTTTATTTTGTGGAAAGATCATACTGCAGTAAATGAAGCTGAAGTTATCAATCAGCTGTGTGCAACAGAACCTTATTCTAAGTACTTGGCGTATTGTGGTGGCGTATATTCATCTGAATGGTTTTGGGCAAAAATCATGCATATTTTTGGTCAAGATAATGCAGTAAAGAAAGCGTCCTCTTCATGGGTTGAATTATGTGATTGGGTACCGGCTTTATTATCAGGTACAACAGCACCAAGTAAGATAAAGCGAGGTCGATGTGCTGCTGGTCATAAATGTTTTTGGAGCGAACAATGGGGGGGATTGCCACCTTATGCATTTTTTGAAAAACTTGACGAGTCATTAGTTAATGCACTGCCATACCCACTATTTAAAGACACGTATACTGCCGAGGAAAAAGTTGGCACCTTAACCCCAATATGGGCTAAAAAATTAGGTTTACCACCATCAGTTGTTATTGCCGGCGGTGCGTTTGATTGTCATATGGGGGCAGTCGGTGCCGGCGCTGAACCTTATACTTTGGTAAAGGTAATTGGTACATCCACGTGCGATATTTTATTGGCTGAACGAAATGTCATTAAAGATCGTGCTATCAAAGGTATTTGTGGTCAAGTTGATGGTAGTGTGATGGCCAATTATATTGGGCTTGAAGCTGGGCAGTCGGCGTTTGGTGATATTTATGCATGGTATCAAAAGTTACTTAGTTGGCCACTTGATCAGTTAGCAATACAATCGCCCGAATTGCAATTAAATATTGAACAACTAAAACAGCAATTATTGCATCAATTGGCTATACAATGGTCACAAAATCCAAATCTAGACAATATTCCAGTGATTCTTGATTGGTTCAATGGTCGCAGAACGCCTTATGCAAATCAAAGACTTAAAGGTGTTATGACCAATTTAACTATTTCGACCGACGCTTTAACGATATTTGGTGGATTGATCTTATCTACCGCATTTGGGGCAAGAGCGATTATGGAATGTTTTATTAATCAGCATGTGCCGGTAAATAATATTGTTGCTTTAGGTGGCATCGCCAAAAAATCGCCTGTGATTATGCAAGTTTGTGCAGATGTGATGAATCGTCCCTTAAAAGTCGTTAATTCCGAACAGTGTTGTGCACTTGGTGCTGCCATTTTTGCGGCTGTTTCTGCCAATCTCTACCCAGACATTCCAACCGCGCAAAAAGTTATGTCTAGTCAGATCGAAATCACTTTTATGCCTAATGCTGACCGGGTAGCAAAATATCAACAACTGTATGAAAAGTATTTAGTTTGGTCAGCGACTTGCGAACCTAACTATTATCTTTAGTTTGTGCCCTAGCGATAAAATTTTGAAGGAGACCATAATGTTTATTTATAACGAAGCTGAAATTTGGTTTGTTGCCGGTAGTCAACATCTTTATGGACATCAGACACTTGAACAAATTAAAAAAAATATTCAATTGGTAACAGATTATTTTAATCAACACGCTAATTTACCCGTAAAAATTGTGCTTAAACCATTGGCAACGAAACCTGATGATATTTATACATTATGCCAAGAAGTTAACTATTCGCCTAAATGTGTTGGTTTGATCACTTGGCTGCATACGTTTTCGCCCGCAAAGATGTGGATAAGGGGCTTAACACATTTACAAAAACCTTTGCTGCAACTTCATACGCAATTTAACGAACAGGTGCCTTGGGATTCAATGGATATGGATTTTATGAATCTCAATCAAACAGCGCATGGTGGGCGCGAATTTGGATTTATTGGTTCACGTATGCGCCTTATTCATTCAATTGTAACTGGCTATTGGAAAGACAAAACTGTGCACGAGAAAATCGCACAATGGATGAGAGTTTGTGTGGCTATCAATGCAGAAAAAAATATGAAAGTGGTTCGCTTTGGTGACAATATGCGTGAAGTTGCTGTAACAGAAGGTAATAAAGTGTCGGCACAAATTAAATTTGGTTACTCTGTCAATACTCATGCGGTGGGTGATTTGGTGTCTGTTATTAATGCTGTTAGTGACACAGATGTCGCACAATTAATTGATGAATATGAAGCACTATATCAAATTAGCCCTGTTGCTCAAATCAATGGTGCAAAACGTCAAAATCTAATCGATGCAGCAAGAATAGAATTGGGTATTGAGCGATTCCTGGAGCAAGGAGGGTATACGGCATTTACCACAACTTTTGAAGATTTGCACGGTATGGCTCAGTTGCCGGGACTGGCTGTTCAGCGATTAATGGCAAAAGGCTACGGTTTTGCTGCTGAGGGCGACTGGAAAACATCTGCGTTGCTTCGAACCCTAAAAGTGATGGCAAAAGGCCTATCAGGTGGTACCGCATTTATGGAAGATTACACTTATGATTTCACCAAAGGTAATGAACTGGTGATTGGGTCACATATGTTAGAAGTCTGTCCATCTATTGTCGATGATGATGTTAAACCATTGCTAGATATTCAACCATTAGAAATTGGTAATAAAGCGGATCCTGCACGCCTTATTTTTGCTGCTAAACCGGGGTTTGCCATCAATGCGAGTTTAATTGATATGGGCAACCGTTTTAGACTGGTCACAAATGCATTAGAAACCGTTAAACAGCCACAACCATTGCCAAAATTACCGGTTGCCTGCGCTGTTTGGAAAACTAAACCATCGTTAGAGGTGTCTGCCGAAGCGTGGATTTTAGCTGGAGCAGCACACCACTCCGTGTATACCCAAGCACTATCAATGGACTATTTTAGACTCTATGCACAACTTCATAATATTGAATTATTAGTCATTGATGATGAAACAGACATTAATCACTTCAGAAATGAGTTGCGTTGGAACGAAATTGCCTATTGTCATCCTTATGCTTAACTGAATAGTTTAAGCTGATAATTGGGTTTGTTGTTGCCAATTATTGTTAACAATACAGAATTAATGGGGGTAAATAGATGGATATGCATACACCTATACCGATGAATACGACAAAAAACTCGGCTAGAACGATGACATTTTTAATCGGCTTTTCGGCAGCAATGGCAGGATTATTGTTTGGTTTGGATATTGGCGTTATTGCTGGGGCGTTACCGTTTATCACTATTCAATTTGAACTTACCACTGAACTGCAAGGATGGGTAGTGAGTTCGATGATGTTAGGTGCCGCTGTGGGTGCATTATCAAATGGTTGGTTATCTTTTTATCTAGGTAGAAAATACAGCTTATTAGCAGGAGCCCTGTTTTTTATAATAAGTTGTTTTGGATCCGCCATGGCGCCAAATGTTGAAGTGCTGCTTATTTGGCGAGTCATTTTAGGGTTTTCAGTTGGGATCGCATCGTATACTGCGCCACTGTATCTTTCTGAAATGGCGCCCGAACATATTCGGGGAAAAATGATAGCGGGATATCAATTGTTAGTGACCATTGGGATTTTATTAGCCTTTTTGTCTGATACCTATTTTAGTTTTACAGGTAATTGGCGAATGATGTTAGGTATCATTTCAGTGCCGGCAATTATTTTATTTATTGTTGTCATTTTTCTACCTAATAGCCCTAGATGGCTTGCATCGAAAGGTCGATTACAAGAAACAGAACAGGTACTAAAATCGATTCGCAGAGAACCTGAAAAAATCAAACAAGAATTTGATGATATCAAAAATAGCTTAACCCAAAAGCAACAAGGATGGACTTTATTTAAGGTAAATAAAAATGTACGTCGCACCGTTTACCTTGGTATGGCATTACAAGCAATGCAACAATTTACTGGTATGAATATTATTATGTACTATGCACCTAGAATTTTTAGCCTTGCTGGTTTCCAAACAACTGAACAACAAATGATAGCAACAATTATTGTGGGGCTTACTTTTGTTTTAGCGACATTTATTGCCATTTTTACTGTTGATAAATTAGGACGTAAACCAATCTTAAAAGTTGGTTTCGGCATTATTGCATTTGGTACGCTTATATTAGGCATCTGCTTACAACTTATTGAAAATGGTCACCCATCATCAATCATTTCTTATGCGGCAGTAGGTATGGCCATTATGTGTATTGGTGGGTATGCAATGAGCGCAGCACCTGTAGTTTGGATTCTGTGTTCTGAAATTCAACCGCTCAAGTGTCGAGATTTTGGAGTAACTTGTTCAACGACAACAAACTGGATATCCAATATGATTATTGGCGCAACTTTCCTTACATTATTAAATCACATTGGGGTCGCACAAACATTTTGGTTATATACCGGCATGAATATTTTGTTCATTTTTATTGTTATCTTTTTTGTTCCTGAAACAAAAAATATTTCATTAGAACGCATTGAAAAAAACTTAATGGAAGGGAAAAAATTACGTTATATCGGTGGTGATCACTAAAGGATAAATGATAAGTAACAAGTAACAATAAGTTAAATTAAACCTTCGTTACTTATCATTTGATTCATTTGTATTAAAAATAGGATGCTTTGCATGTTTACATTATTAAAAGAGCGCGTACTTGCCGCAAACTTATTACTGCCTTATTACCAACTTGTCACTTTTACCTGGGGTAATGTGTCAGAAATTGATAGGCAAAATGGGGTTATTGCCATTAAACCATCTGGAGTTGCATATGATAAGCTTACTGTTGATGATATTGTTATCATTGATCTTAATGGCAATAAAGTAGAAGGCCTGCTTAATCCCTCAAGTGATACCGACACACACCTTGAACTTTATAAAGCATGTGAGCAAATTGGCGGTATTATTCATACTCACTCACGCAATGCAACTATATGGTCGCAAGCAGGATTAGACATTCCCGCATTAGGTACCACCCATGCTGATTATTTTTATGGCGACATTCCTTGTACACGGATGTTAACAACCGCAGAAATTGCAACCGATTACGAACAAAACACTGGTAAAGTTATTATTGAAGAATTTGTTAAACGTTCGATAGATGTGATGGCGATACCTAGCGTATTGGTATACGGACACGGTCCTTTTGCGTGGGGAACAACTGCCGACAATGCTGTGCATAATGCTGTTGTTTTAGAAGAGGTGGCCGCAATGGCATTAGCGACCCGCAATCTTAATCTTGGCATAAAAATTCAACGCGAATTGTTAGATAAACATTATTATCGCAAACATGGTAAAAATGCTTATTATGGCCAAATATAAATTATTATTTGTACGTTGATCAAAAAAATAAAAAAGCGTCTTTTTTATTTTTCGTTTTTTCGCTCTTAATAGCAGACAGGTTATCGGTAAATGGCGGAAGGTTTAGGGATAAATGATAAAAAGCGTTGTTAATGAACGTAATAAAACCATGAAAAAAACGACATAACAAGCAATTATAACGCATAAAAAGTATGCGTTATTAAGGGGGCTAGAGCACCAAAATAAAGTAATGAAAAAATAATTTGAACTCCGTAAAAACAAAAACGGTTGTTACAAGCACAATGGTTTTATAGCGATAAGTTAGATATTATGATTCAGATCAAATTAATGACCTTATTGTATATTCAGGCTTATTATAATTGTGTAAAACAGTCTCACAATCAAATTATCTTGCACTAGCTCAATTTGAAAATAAGTTGAAAGAGTGGTTGAACAACATTGCCCCCTAGAGTAAGGGAAGGGCTGTATGGGGCTGAGGCTAGTATGCAGAGTGAATATCTTAGGTTATTTTTACATGCCTGCTAGGGCAAAGAACTCGCTAAAATGCGAGTTCTTTGCTAACTATCGGTATATGGTTATTTTTACACATAAATAAAATTAATTAAGACTATTCATGATTTATAGGTAGTACATTCAAAATTAAGCCATCTACAGCAATAACTTCAACACGTTGACCAACGTTAAGATCTTGATTGCATCTTGCTGACCATGTTCCATCTTTGATTTTTACACGGCCAGAACCATTAACAATCGCATCAGTGACAACCGTTTTAATACCAATCAAATCTTGTTGTGGTTGATTAATTTCGCCTTTAGTTGATTTATCTTTTCCTTGCTTTTTAAGCCAAAGCCACCAAAGGTAAGCTGATGCAAGGGTTAGTATTGCAAATAAGATCCACAAAGTTGGCCAAGAAAGCGATATAACGCAAGCAATTAAACCAACAATAATGGCAGCGATCCCACTCCAAAGCCCATACCCACCGGTGCCTAGTAATTCAGCAATTAGCAAAATACCACCTAAAGCGATAAACACCCAATGAGGGGCGCTATAAAAAGCCATAAATAAATCAGTCATCATCAATTCCCTTTAAAATCCATTCAGTAAAAATCTTAAACATAGCGTTTATAGATTTTGTCAAAAAGTTTCAGGAAACACTATGTTTAAGTATAAAATTTGATTTTTATTTCGTGTTTTTAAGTAATTCAGCAATACCGCCAATGCTACCCATTAAACTTGACGCATCAAGTGGCATCATAATCACTTTACTATTATCAGATGAGCCAATTTGTTGTAGCGCTTCAGTGTATTTTTGCGCAACAAAGTAGTTAATGGCATTAATATTACCCGCAGCAATAGCATCAGATACCATTTGAGTGGCTCTTGCTTCTGCTTCGGCAGCACGTTCGCGCGCTTCGGCTTGTAAAAAGGCAGCTTGTTTTTCACCTTCAGCTTTTAATATTTCAGATTGTTTTTCACCTTCTGAACGTAAAATTGCGGCTTGGCGAACACCTTCCGCCTCAAGAATTTCAGCACGTTTATTACGTTCTGCTTTCATTTGCGCATTCATTGCAGCAATTAATTCTGCTGGTGGGCGAACGTCTCGAATTTCAATGCGGGTAATTTTGATTCCCCATGGGCTTGTTGCGTCATCGACAATATTTAGCAACTTTGAGTTAATATGATCACGTTGTGATAACATTTCATCCAATTCCATGCTACCTAAAACCGTACGGATATTAGTCATCATTAAATTAATTACTGCACGCTCTAATTGATTTACTTGATATGCCGCTCTTGCTGCTTCTTGTACTTGAATAAAACACACCGCATCAATTTGTACGTTGGCATTATCTTTTGAAATGACTTCTTGTGATGGAATATCAAGTACCTGTTCCATCATATTAATCTTACGGCCAACACCGTCCATAAATGGAATAATGATATTTAGACCAGGTTCAAGCGTATGCGTATATTTACCAAAACGCTCAATGGTATATTGATAACCTTGAGGAACAATCGTAATGCCTTTTAAGACAGTAATTAAAGCAAGTAAAACAATAACACCAATGACGATATAAAATACAGGCATAGTTCAAAAATCCTTATAGTTTTTTTATAATAAAAATGAGTCGGTTATTTTATAGATTATTAAATTTTTTAACCAGTTTTAATTCATGATATATAAGCACATTACCAATGTGTTAAAGAGTGATTTCAATTTTTTCTTGTGTGGTTTGAAATAACGTTATAAAAATAAACAAATTTGGTTATTTTTTTAATGAGTGTATTGTTTATTAAACAATGCTATTTATTATGTTGATAGTGCCGAGTAAAGGCTTGCTTTTGCAACTATTTGTGACCACCGAATTACAATGGTCATATTGCTAGAATCAAAAAAATGATTTGAACTAGTTCCAAATGACATGAAAATAAGTTTAGGATGGCTTGCAATAACAAATTTAGATTTTCTCCATATAATCTATTCTATTGGTAAATTTTTAACTTAACGCTAAACTATGTATTACTGTTACTGCCACAATTATTGGCAATAAGTTTAGCTAGCATAACTAAACTACAAAATACAAATAAAAACAATAAATACCCACCTAAATCATGCTACCTAAACAAACTAAAGTATTAAACTTATTTTTAGATATAACAATAAAACACAATAGGAATTAAAATGGAAGAAATGACGATTGATCAAAAAATTGAACAGCTCAAAAAAATAACTCGGGAAGATGACATCGAAAAATATATAGATGCTCAGTTTCAATTGGCTACCATTTATTATTTAGATAAAAAAGATATCGAACAAGCAGAAGTTTGTTTATTAACGATTGACAAGCAGGCTAATCCTAAAGCTTATGCCGATGCGCAATTCATTTTAGGTCAGATTTATCAAATTGATAAAAGAGATATTGAGACGGCCGAATTATATTATAACAAGGTTGAAAGAGAGGATAATGCCCAAGCCTATGTCAGAGCGCAATTTCATTTAGGTCAAATTTACGAAAATGATAAAAACGATATTGAGAAGGCCGAATTATATTATAACAAGGTTGAAAGAGAGGATAATGCCCAAGCCTATGCTCAAGCGCAATGTCATTTAGGTCAGATTTACCGAATTGATAAAAGAGATATTGAGACGGCCGAATTATATTATAACAAGGTTGTAAGAGAGGATGATGCCCAAGCCTATGCCAGAGCGCAATTTCATTTAGGTCAGATTTACCAAATTGAAAAAAAGGATATAAAGCAGGCAGAATTATATTATAACAAGGTTGAAAGAGTGGATGATGCCCAAGCCTATGCTCAAGCGCAATTATTTTTAGGTGTGATTTACCAAGATAAAAAAAATGGACATGAAAAGGCTTATGAAGCTTTTTCACAATGCTGTACTAGTAATAATCCTCTTATTTTTAATGTAGCTAATCGTTTATTGGGTGATTACGTCTATTTTCATAAAATACCTACTAATTCAAAAGCAGAATCAGCTAAAACTTATTATCAAAAGGTGAATTATATAAATAAATTATTTGACACTTTTGTGATGGCACAAATTATGTTAGCTGCCCCCAATATTGAAGAAAACGATTTATTTCAAACTAGAGAGGAACGAGATAAGTTAGTTATCAAGCCTATTTGTCAAATAAGAAAATTGACAGAGGAAATTCAACAGCAATTGCTTGTTACTTTTAATTTAGTTGAATCAGCAAACAAACCAGCGCAACAATTTGAAAGACAGGTTGCACACTATACTAAACCCAGAGTGTTATTTAACCTTTTGAAAAATGAGTCCAGTAATTTCCGTTTAAATGTTGTCGATTTTATGAATGACCCAACCGAAAACCAAGTACTTAGCAATTGGTTAGGTATGAACAACGATCCCAATAGTGAAATAAAAAGTTTTTTAACTAGTTTTACCTTTAACCACAACTGTTTAAATCAATTTCGTTTATATGGCAATGAAAACAATATTATTGGTTCAGGTGTTAGTCTGGTGTTTAATCAATCTTTTTTTGGCAATAATGTTGAAAATAGCATCAATCCTGATAGTGTCGCTCTTTTAAGTTATGATACAAAAGCGAAAGTAGCCAAAAGCGATTCTGAAGAGAATAAAGATGATGGAGACTCTAACAATATATGTTTTTTAGAGCCTTTACCTTTATTCCGTTGTCTTTATTTTGATCCCAATAGTGAATATATTAGTATTGCAAAACGTAATAAATTTTCTTTTTACTTGGAACACCAAGGTAGACCAGCTAAGATGATCGATGATGAATGGAATAATTATATAAACTTATTGGATGAAAAAAACAAAATAGCAAAAATTCGAGATAATTTAAATAATATAAGGAACATCATTAAAGGTTTAAAAGAAAAAGAGGAGTTGAAAGCACTTAGCAATCTCGATCAATTAATCAATTTAGCCATAATGCCCATTTCTTGCTTAATTAAACATGCGGCGTTTGAAGACGAAGATGAATGCCGAATGATTTATATTACCCATATTGCTGATGAAAAAATTCAAGCACCGATTGCGTATGGTGATGCCAATAGTTTGTTTGTGAATTATGGTCAAAAAGTAGAAGATTATCTTGATAAGATCTATTTAGGGCCACAGTGCCAACCTCATCATAAATTGTGGATCACAAACCATGTTAGGAGACCGAAATCAAAATTAAGACTTAAGCCCATTAAAATTGTGCAATCGGAAATGCCATTGCGTTAATTTTGGTAAAAGGGCGCATTTATTTTTTGTTGCGTCCTTTAAAAAAATCACTATCACTTATCCATACCAATTTTATTACTGTGCACAAAATATTCACTTGACATCGCATCATTGAACTAGTTTAATAGTACATAATTTGTGTTAAGCATATAAAAAATAATGAAACGACAATACCTTCTAACTCACATTCGTCAAATCACTGTTTTTTGTTGGTGGCACATTATTTTTGGCGGGTGATGTGATGACGTATTGTCTTTTCTTATAAAACCCGCTTAGTGCGGGTTTTTCGTTTCTAGCAGGTCAAAGAATCGGTATGAATAAAAATTAAATATAGATAGAGAGCCAACAATGAACAAGCCAACATTAACTCAGATAACCAAGACTATCGGTTATTATCAAGATCCGACTCAGGTGTTTTATCAATTATGTGATAGCAAACCGGCAACGTTGTTGCTTGAATCAGCCGAAATTGATAATAAGCAGGGAATTAAAAGTGTCATGATTGTCGATAGTGCGTTACGCATTTCGGCAATAAATAATGAAGTCACGTTTACGGCATTGACCGCAAATGGTGAAAAGCTATTCCCTTTATTGCAACAGGCTTTTTTAGACAAGCCAGTGAATGTACAAGTGGATGAACAAATACTTAAATTGGTTTTTCCGGCTATTGATAACCTGCAAGATGAAGATTCCCGATTAAAGTCACTCTCAATCTTTGACGCATTACGCACATTGTTAACTATTGTGAATATTCCTAAGCAATGCGGTCAAGATGCGGTTTTTGTTGGCGGGTTATTTTGTTATGACCTTGTTGCTGGTTTTGAAAATCTGCCTATTTTATCTTCTGATCAGCGGTGCCAAGATTTCTGTTTTTATTTGGCTGAAACATTATTAGAAATAAATCATCAAGATCATGTGTCAATTTTAAAAGCAACAGCCTTTACATCAGACAAGCTAGAAGTTGAACGCTTGGCACTAAGATTAGCCGAACTAGAAGCAACTTTAAATCAACCTATGAAAACTATCCAAACGCAGTCGCTAGTAAATATCAAGGTTACTTGTAATAAAAGTGATGATGATTTCAATACGATTGTCAAAAAGATGCAAGATGCGATTCAGCAGGGAGAAATTTTCCAAGCGGTACCGTCAAGGCGTTTTTCGTTACCTTGCCCTAATCCGTTATCGGCTTATCAGGTATTAAAAAACAATAATCCAAGTCCTTATATGTTTTATATGCAAGATAACGATTTTATATTATTTGGCGCATCGCCTGAAAGTGCACTTAAATACACTAAAGCAACTAATCAAGTTGAAATCTACCCTATTGCAGGCACCCGTCCACGTGGATTAACCGTCAATGGCGAGATTGATTTTGATTTAGATAGTCGCTTAGAGCTTGAAATGCGTACCGATAAAAAAGAATTGGCTGAGCACTTAATGTTAGTGGATTTAGCGCGTAACGATTTAGCTCGCATTTGTAAATCCGGTACTCGTTACACCAAAGAGTTATTAAAAGTGGATCGTTACTCGTTTGTGATGCATTTGGTTTCGCGTGTGGTGGGGCAGTTACGAAGTGATTTAGATGCGCTGCATGCTTATCAAGCCACTATGAATATGGGCACATTAACTGGCGCACCCAAGATTCGTGCGATGCAATTAATTGCCGAATCAGAAAAAGTTAAACGGGGTAGCTATGGTGGCGCGGTTGGTTATTTTACCGCAAATGGTGATTTGGATACCTGTATTGTCATTCGTAGTGCTTATGTTGAAGATGGCATAGCAACAGTACAAGCAGGAGGGGGAGTGGTGTTAGATTCTGATCCACAATCCGAATCCGATGAATCACGCAATAAAGCACGTGCCGTAGTTAGAGCCATCATGGCAGCACATAATGTAGAGGGTGTATTTTAATGGCTAATATCTTATTTATCGATAATATTGATTCCTTTACTTACAATTTGGTTGATCAATTACGTAATAGCAAGCATTGTGTGACTATTTATCGAAATACCATTCCTGTTGATGTAATTATTGAAAAACTGTCACAAATGCAAAATCCTATTTTAATGTTATCGCCCGGTCCTGGCGCACCGAGCGAGGCTGGCTGCATGCCTGAATTGCTCAAACGCTTAAAAGGTAAAATACCTATTATTGGTATCTGCCTTGGTCATCAAGCCATTGTTGAATCCTATGGTGGAACAATTGTACCCGCCGGCGATATTTTGCATGGTAAAGCCTCGCTAATTGAACATGATGAACAAGCGATGTTTAAAGGATTACCGAATCCGCTACCGGTTGCGCGTTATCACTCTTTAAAAGGCGAAAACATCCCGAAAACACTCACCATTAATGCGCTTTGCAATAATATTGTC
The DNA here is from genome assembly GCF_001690495.1 of Gilliamella sp. App4-10. GTDB lineage: Bacteria > Pseudomonadota > Gammaproteobacteria > Enterobacterales > Orbaceae > Gilliamella > Gilliamella apicola_G. Next base: position 31,205 of record NZ_LZGS01000034.1, on the reverse strand, counting down.
ATGGCGGTGCGTAATGACGAAGATCGCGTTTGTGGGTTTCAGTTTCATCCCGAATCAATTCTAACCATTCAAGGGGTAAAACTATTAGAGCAAACAATTGCATGGGCACTGAATCCACCAGACAAAAAAGCAAAACCAAAACAAGATGCTATTGTTGACAAGCAAGAGTACAATATTCAGCCGATTCTTAATAAATTATATTTAGGGCAAGTGCTCACACAAGCAGAAAGTAACATACTGTTTAATTTAATTATTCAAGGTAAAATTGAACCAACAGTATTAGCAACCGCGATTATTAGTATGAAAGTTCGAGGTGAAAAACCAGATGAAATTGCTGGTGCTGCTCAAGCTTTACTTGAAAATGCTGACGCTTTTGACATCCCCGATTATGATTTTACCGATATTGTTGGCACCGGTGGCGATGGCACCAATAGTATTAATATCTCAACTGCCAGCGCCTTTGTGGCTGCAGCATTGGGTTATAAAGTGGCCAAACATGGTAATCGTGGTGTATCAAGTAAGTCAGGTTCTTCGGATGTGCTTTCTGCGTTAGGCATTAAATTAAATATGTCGGCACAAGCTTCCCGTCAAGCATTAGATGAGCTTGGCGTGTGTTTTTTGTTTGCGCAGCAATATCATTCAGGTTTTCGCCATGCGGCGTCAGTTCGTCAGCAGTTAAAAACACGCACTATTTTCAATGTTCTTGGACCGTTGATTAATCCATCTCGGCCTAAACGTATTTTGCTTGGCGTGTATCATCTAGATTTAATCAAGCCGATTGCCGAAACATTACAAATGCTTAACTATCAACATGCTTATGTGGTGCATGGTGCAGGCATGGATGAAGTCGCCATTCATGGCAAAACTCACGTTGCTGAAGTGAAAAATGGCGGAATCCGTTATTTTACGCTTACACCGGACGATTTTGGGTTACCAACATTTAGCTTAAAAGATATTGAAGGCGGTACACCTGAGCAGAATCGTGATATGTTAATTGCTATTTTACAAGGTCACGGAAAGCCAGCACACGAATCAGCAATTGCCGCAAATGTGGCAATGTTAATGAGCTTGTTTGGCGAATCAAATTTAAAACAAAATGCACAAAGGGCAATAACCATGATGCGCAGTGGTAAAGCTTATGCGCTATTACAACAATTAGCAGCAAGATAACAAATGGAGAACAACATGGCAATTGCAGCCTTAGCAAAAAATGTTGAAATGGCAACAGTATTAAAAAAGATCATTGAAGATAAACAAATTTGGTTAACTGAGCAGCAGGCAGCAAAGCCACTTGCAATGTTCAAATCAGTAATAACACCCAGTGATCGCAATTTTTATCAAGCGCTAAATCAACCCGAAACTGTCTTTATTTTAGAGTGTAAAAAAGCATCACCGTCAAAAGGATTAATTCGTGATGACTTTAATCCCGCTAGTATTGCTAAGGTTTATAAAGATTATGCTTCGGCTATTTCGGTGCTGACTGACGAAAAATATTTTCAAGGTCATTTTGAATTTTTGCCAATTGTTCGCAATGAAGTGTCGCAACCGGTACTTTGTAAGGATTTTATTATCGATGAGTATCAGATCTATTTAGCGCGTTATTATCAAGCAGACGCAGTACTATTAATGCTATCTATTTTGACGGATGATGAATATCGTCATCTAAGCAACATTGCTCATCAGCTCAATATGGGCATATTGACAGAAGCTAGTACTGAAAGCGAAGTTGAAAGAGCCATCCAATTGGGTGCAAAAGTAATCGGTATTAATAATCGTAACTTAAGGGATCTGACGGTTGATCTAAATCGAGTAAAAGCCTTATCTAAGTCAATTCCTGCCGATCGCATTATTATTAGTGAGTCAGGTATTTATACTCACAATCAGGTTAAAGATCTCAGTCATTATGCTAACGGATTTTTAATTGGTAGTGCGTTAATGTCAGAACCCAATTTGACGTTGGCAATTCGTAAAGTAATGTTAGGTGAAAATAAAGTTTGTGGTTTAACACGTACTGAAGATGCAATCAATGCTTATCAAGCCGGTGCTGTCTATGGTGGTTTGATTTTTGTGACAAATTCAGTACGTTATATTCAGCCAATTAAAGCACGCTCAGTGATTGCCTCAGCACCGCTGAATTGGGTTGGTGTTTTTCGAAATGAAGACATTGAAACCGTATGCCAAATAGCAAAACAGTTATCTTTATATGCCGTCCAACTGCATGGTGATGAAGATGAAAACTATATCGAAACATTGCGACAAGGATTACCTAAAACTTGCCAAATTTGGAAAGCATTAAGTATTGGAGGCATCATTCCCAAACATGATAACCCATTAGTTTCACGTTACCTATTTGATAATGGGGCTGGTGGCACGGGCGAATGTTTTGATTGGACAATGCTTGTTGATCACAATTTAAATAATGTCATTTTAGCTGGTGGTATTAATCCACAGAATATAAAGGCAGCTTTAGCGATGGGTGTGGTGGGGGTTGATCTTAATTCAGGGGTTGAAGTTTCACCAGGCATTAAAGATAAACAAAAAATCCAAGCTGCATTTGAACAAATTTAATTTTTAATTTAAAAAAGGAATGGTAATGTCTAAATTAAATCCTTACTTTGGCGAATTTGGTGGGCAATATGTTCCCCAAATATTAATGCCGGTACTTGAGCAACTCGAGGACGCCTTTATTTCGGCTATCAACGATCCTAACTTTCAAAAAGAATTTAACGATTTATTAGTTAACTATGCAGGCAGACCAACCGCATTAACTTTATGCAAAAATCTCACCGCTGGCACGAAAACCAAGCTTTATTTAAAACGGGAAGATTTGGTACATGGCGGTGCACATAAAACGAACCAAGTTTTAGGACAAGCCTTACTTGCAAAAAGAATGGGGAAAACCGAAATTATTGCTGAAACAGGTGCAGGGCAACATGGAGTAGCATCAGCTTTAGCGTGTGCATTACTGGGTTTAAAATGCCGAATTTATATGGGTGCGAAAGATGTTAAACGCCAAGCACCGAATGTGTTTAGAATGCGACTCATGGGGGCAACGGTAATCCCAGTTGAAACAGGATCTGCAACCTTAAAAGATGCCTGTAACGAAGCATTGCGCGATTGGTCTGGAAGTTATGAAAAAGCCCATTATATGCTTGGTACGGCTGCGGGTCCGCACCCTTTTCCAACCATTGTGCGTGAATTTCAGCAAATGATCAGCCGTGAGGCAAAACAGCAAATTCTTGCAAAAGAAGGGCGCTTGCCAGATGCGGTGATTGCTTGTGTTGGCGGTGGTTCAAATGCTATTGGTATGTTTGCTAATTTCATTGACGATAAATCGGTCAGATTAATAGGTGTTGAGCCCGGTGGTCATGGTATCGAATCCGGTGAACATGGCGCTTCGCTTAAACATGGTAAATTGGGGATTTATTTTGGTATGAAATCGCCAATGATGCAAACAGATGAAGGGCAAATTGAAGAATCATATTCGATATCAGCAGGACTTGACTTCCCATCGGTTGGGCCACAGCATGCGTATTTAGATAGTATTGGTCGCGCTAATTATGTGTCAATTACTGATGATGAAGCGCTTGATGCCTTTAAGGCCTTATCGCGGCATGAGGGCATTATCCCTGCGCTAGAATCATCACATGCATTAGCCTATGCCATGAAAATGATTAAAGAAAATCCCAATAAAGAACAGTTATTAATCGTTAATCTATCGGGTCGTGGCGATAAAGATATCTTCACTGTTTATGATATTTTAAAAGCAAAAGGAGAAATCGAATGAACCGTTATCAAGAACTGTTTGCCACATTAACAGCCGAAAAACGCGGCGCTTTTGTTCCTTTTGTACCGGTTGGCGATCCAACACCAGAACAGTCGTTTAAAATCATCCAAACTTTGATTGAGTCGGGCGCCGATGCGTTAGAGTTAGGCATTCCATTTTCAGACCCGATGGCCGATGGTCCAACCATCCAAAATGCCAATATTCGTGCATTCAAAGGTGGAATAACCGTTGAAAAGTGTTTTGAGATTCTAACTAATGTGAGAGCGCAATATGCTAATATCCCAATAGGATTACTTATTTATGCTAATTTAGTTTTCAAAAAAGGTATCGACAATTTTTATGCTAAGTGCGCCAAAGCGGGAGTTGATTCGGTATTGATTGCCGATTTACCTGTTGAATATGCAAAAGAATTTACAGGAGCAGCAGAAAAATACAATATAGCGCCAATTTTTATTTGTCCACCTAATGCTGATGATGAAGTCATTAGAAATATTGCTAAGCATGGTAAAGGTTATACCTATTTGGTCTCACGTGCAGGTGTTACTGGTGCTGAAAATCGCGCTAATAAACCACTTACGCATTTGTTAAAAAAATTAATTGAGTTTGGTGCGCCTCCGGCTCTACAAGGATTTGGTATTTCCGAGCCAACTCAAGTTAGCGAAGCGATTAAATCAGGTGCGGCTGGAGCGATTAGCGGATCAGCAACGGTTAAAATTATTGAGAAAAACCTTGATAATCCTGAGCAAATGATTAACCAATTAGCCAATTTTGTCCAAATAATGAAAAAGGCAACTAGCAAGTAATTGATGGCAAAAAGTAATGGGCGCAATAATCGACTTGAAAAACGAATTATTGTGCCAATATTAGTTAATTAGTTATGCTTAATTTAATTGGTATACGCTTTAAAATTAACTTGATTTGCAGTTGCATTTTATTGAAAATGCCGTATAATTCTCATCCATCTATCGCGGGGTGGAGCAGCTTGGTAGCTCGTCGGGCTCATAACCCGAAGGTCGTTGGTTCAAATCCAGCCCCCGCAACCACTTAAATTTTCATTCATAAATCAATCTATCCTGTTATTGTTTGAAAGTTCGAATGAAGTGGCTTCATTATAGTTAGTTTTTAAATGTAAGCCTCGCATGTCGAGGTTTTTTTTCGTGTTGTTATTTAAGCGTAAGTTTAAAAGAAATGTTGGGCTATATGCCCTTTTTTATTTTCTGCAGTGGAGGTTTGTTTGGCTAATATAGAACAGCAATTGACCGATATCATTCAAGAGCCAGTGAATGCACTAGGTTTTGAGTTAGTTGGCGTTGAATATATTCGTGGCCGTTATCCTGTGTTACGAGTTTATATTGATAGTGAAAATGGTATAACTGTTGATGATTGTGCTGATGTTAGTCGACAAATTAGCACGGTGCTTGATGTTGAAGACCCTATCAAAGATGCTTACAATCTTGAAGTTTCATCGCCGGGTATGGATAGACCTTTGTTTACGCTTGAACATTATCAGCGCTTTGTTGGTGAAGAAGTCACAGTGAGTCTACGTATTCCTGTTGCCAACCGCCGCAAATGGAAAGGACGGATTAAGTCTATCGATAGTGAAATGATTACATTAACTGTAGATGATAATGATGAAGTGTTTGCTTTTAGCAATATTCAAAAAGCAAACATTGTACCTAATTTTAACCTTAAATAGAGTGCGGATATAAAGGATGAATAAAGAAATTTTAGCTGTTGTTGAAGCGGTATCAAACGAAAAAGCGCTTACGCGCGATAAAATTTTCGAAGCGTTAGAAACCGCATTAGCAACGGCCACTAAAAAGAAACATGCTGTTGATATTGATGTTGTAGTAAAAATTGACCACAAAACTGGTGATTATGACACATTCCGCCGTTGGCATGTTGTTAACGAAGTTTCTCAACCAACGAAAGAAATAACAATAGATGCAGCACAATACGAAGACTCATCAGTACAACTTGGCGATTATATTGAAGAACAAATTGAATCTGTTGCTTTTGACCGTATTACTACGCAAACGGCAAAACAAGTAATTGTGCAAAAAGTGCGCGAAGCTGAACGTGCAATGGTGATTGACATGTTTAGAAATCGTATTGGTGATATTGTGACAGGTATTGTCAAAAAAACTAATCGCGATAGCGTAATTCTTGACTTAGGCAACAATGCTGATGCAATGATGTCACGCCATGATATGCTGCCGCGTGAAAACTTCCGCATTGGCGACCGCGTCCGTGGTATTTTATATCTTGTAGAACAAAATAATAAACCAGCACAACTTTGTATCAGCCGTTCAAATCCTGAAATGATGGAAGAGTTGTTCCGTATTGAAGTGCCCGAAATTGGCGAAGAGATGATCGACATCAAAGGTGTGGCTCGCGATCCGGGGTCGCGTGCTAAAATTGCAGTTAGCAGTAATGACCGTCGTATTGATCCTGTTGGTGCATGTGTTGGTATGCGAGGTGCGCGTGTACAAGCTGTATCGAATGAATTTGGTGGTGAACGTATTGATATTGTTTTATGGGATGATAACCCTGCACAATATGTAATTAATGCTATGGCACCAGCCGATGTCGTTTCCATCGTTGTTGATGAAGATAAACATACTATGGATGTTGCAGTCAATGCCGAAACCTTACCACAAGCTATTGGTCGAAATGGTCAAAATATCCGTTTAGCTTCTCAGCTTACTGGTTGGACATTAAATGTGATGAGCACTGAAGATTTGCAAGAAAAACACCATGCAGAATCTTTTGCTGCAATCAATAATTTAATTAAACATCTTGATATTGACGAAGGACTTGCACACCTATTAGTTGAAGAAGGATTTACCTCACTTGAGGAACTTGCCTATGTGCCAGTTGACGAATTGCTTGAAATCGAAGAGCTTGATGAAGAACTCGTTGAAACATTAAGAAATCGAGCAAAAGATGCATTAACAACAATTGCACTAGCAAATAGTGGCGATAAACAACCTGCTCAAGATTTACTTGAACTGCCAGGTATGACACAAGAGTTAGCCTATCAATTAGTACAACATGACATCATTACTTTGGAAGATTTAGCTGAACAAGGTACCGATGATCTAGCCGATATTGAAGGAATAACAAGCGAACAAGCTGGCGATTTTATTATGGCTGCACGTAATATTTGTTGGTTTGCAGATGAATAATTGAGGGAAAGTAATACATGACCAAAGTATCAATAGAAACACTGGCTCAAGAGATAAATACTCCAGTGCAAACACTTTTGCAACAGTTTGCTGATGCAGGTATAAAGAAATCTGCATCTGATACTGTTACACAAAAGGAAAAAGAAGTTTTGCTTGCTCACTTGAATCCTCAGCAAGGCCCAACAAAGTTAACGTTGCAACGTAAAAAGCACTCAACCTTGAATGTGTCGAGCGGTGGTGGTAAAAGCAAAGAAATTAAAGTGGAAGTCCGTAAAAAGCGAACTTTTGTTAAACGTGTTCCTGCTGACATTGCTGCAGAACAAGAAAAAGCACGCCTAGAAGCTGAACAAAAAGCTAAGCAAGAAGCCGAATTAAAAGCACGTAAAGAAGCTGAAGAACAAGAAAAGAAAGCCGCACAAGAGGCAAAAAAACGCGCTCAAGAGGAAAAAGAGAAAGCAGCTCAAGAACAATCAATCGATCCAAAAGTGAAAAAAGCGCAAGAAGAAAAAGCACGTTTAGAGGCTGAGGCGAATGAAATTAAACGTAAAGCTGAAGAAGAAAGTCGCCGCAAATTAGAAGAAGATGCTAAGCGTATGGCTGAAGAAGCGCGTAAGTTAGCGGAACAATATAATGAAGTTGATGATAGCGATCATACAGAAGATGAAGATTATCATGTGACAACCTCTAAATACGCAAGAGCAGCAGAAGACGATACCGATCGTGAAGTTGAAAGTGCTCGAGGGCGAGGCCGTAATGCCAAACAAACCAAGCAGAAAAAAAGTAGTAAATTATCTGAAGGTAAAGCAGAACGTGAAGAAGCGCGCGCAGTGACGCGTAGTGGTCATAAAAAGAAGGGTAAAAGTACTTTACAACAAAGCTTTACAAAACCTGCTCAAGCGGTTAACCGTGATGTTGTTATTGGTGAAACAATCACCGTTGCCGAACTGGCTAATAAAATGGCGGTAAAAGGCTCTGAAGTGATTAAAACTATGATGAAAATGGGCGCAATGGCAACCATTAATCAGGTTATCGATCAAGAAACAGCACAATTAGTTGCTGAAGAGATGGGACATAAAGTTGTACTTCGCCGTGAAAATGAGCTTGAAGAATCTCTTATGAGCGATCGTGATACTGGTGCTGAAAAAGTTTCTCGTGCACCTGTAGTCACTATTATGGGACACGTTGACCATGGTAAAACCTCATTACTTGACTATATTCGTAAAGCAAAAGTGGCTTCTGGTGAAGCGGGTGGAATTACACAACATATCGGTGCTTATCATGTGAAGACTCCAAATGGAGAAATTACTTTCTTAGATACCCCTGGTCATGCAGCATTTACTTCTATGCGTGCACGTGGTGCTAAAGCAACGGATATTGTAGTACTTGTTGTTGCAGCGGATGATGGCGTGATGCCACAAACCATTGAAGCGATTCAACATGCTAAAGCGGCAAATGTGCCAATGGTGGTTGCAGTAAACAAAATTGATAAACCCGAAGCAGATCCTGAGCGCGTAAAAGGTGAACTTGCGCAATATGGCGTAATGTCAGAAGACTGGGGCGGTGATACTCAGTTTGTGCATGTTTCAGCAAAAGCAGGAACAGGCGTTGATCAACTTCTTGAAGCGATCTTATTACAAGCTGAAGTACTTGAATTAACTGCATACGAAACAGGTATGGCAAGTGGTGTTGTGATTGAATCATTCCTTGATAAAGGCCGTGGTTCTGTTGCAACGGTACTAGTTCAATCAGGAACTTTACGTAAAGGCGATATCGTTCTTTGTGGATTTGAATACGGACGAATTCGAGCAATGCGTAATGAATTAGGTAAAGAAGTGACTGAAGCGGGTCCATCAATACCGGTTGAGATCCTTGGCTTGTCTGGCGTGCCATCAGCAGGTGACGAAGCCACCGTTGTGCGTGATGAAAAGAAAGCACGTGAAGTTGCCCTTTATCGACAAGGTAAATTCCGTGATGTGAAACTAGCACGTCAACAAAAAGCGAAACTTGAAAACATGTTTACCAATATGACAGAAGGCGATGTTTCTGAGCTTAATATTGTATTAAAAGCAGATGTTCAAGGTTCTACTGAAGCGATCTCTGATTCATTACTTAAACTATCAACTGATGAAGTTAAAGTTAAAATTATCGGTTCAGGTGTGGGTGGTATCACTGAAACCGATGCATCACTGGCTGCAGCATCAAATGCGATTATTTTAGGCTTTAATGTTCGTGCCGATGCGTCAGCGCGTAAAGTAATTGAATCAGAAAACTTAGATCTTCGTTACTATTCAGTAATTTATGATCTGATTGACGAAGTTAAACAAGCCATGAGCGGTATGCTTGCACCAGAATACAAACAAGAAATTATTGGTCTTGCTGAAGTGCGTGATGTATTTAAATCACCTAAATTTGGTGCAATTGCTGGTTGTATGGTAACCGAAGGTGTGGTTAAACGTCACAACCCAATTCGTGTTCTACGTGATAACGTGGTTATCTATGAAGGTGAACTCGAATCATTACGTCGCTTTAAAGATGATGTTAACGAAGTGCGTAACGGAACCGAATGTGGTATTGGTGTGCGTAACTACAACGATGTTCGTGTTGGCGATACGATTGAAGTCTTTGAAACTATCGAAATCAAACGTACGATCTAATTACAACGTATTAATGTTATAAGCAAGGTTTTAGCCTTGCTTATTCATTTTTTAAGGGAAATAGATATGGCAAAAGCATTTAATCGTTCATCTCGAGTTGGGCATGAATTACAAAAAGAAATTGCAATTATCTTACAACGAGAAATCAAAGATCCTCGTCTTGGCATGGTCACTGTTTCGGGTGTTGATATCTCGCGCGATCTTGCCTATGCTAAAGTGTTTGTCACTTTTTTAAATGATGATGATCCTCAAGTGATTGAACAAGGTTTAGCGGTACTTAATGACGCTAAAGGTTATATTCGCACGTTAATTGGCAAAGCGATGCGTTTGCGAATCATTCCTGAGATCAAATTCTTTTACGATGAGTCACTCGTTAAAGGTATGCAAATGTCAAGTTTGGTGGCAGATGTTATCAAGCATGATAACGAACGTCATAAAGATTAATATTAAAAAATAGCCCTGAAGTTTGTCAAAAAGTTTCAGGTAGCTATGCGTTTCAGTATAAAATAAATGATGAATATAAAAAGAACTCGCCGTGATCTTCACGGCGTTTTGTTACTAGACAAACCACAAGGCATGACATCCAATGATGCGCTGCAAAAAGTGAAATGGCTATTTAATGCTAAAAAAGCCGGGCACACAGGGGCACTTGATCCATTAGCAACAGGTATGCTGCCTATCTGTTTTGGTGAAGCGACCAAATTTTCACAGTATTTATTGGATTCAGACAAACGTTATCGAGTGATCGCCAAACTTGGTGAACGAACAGATACCTCTGATGCTGATGGTCAAATTATTTGTACCAAAACTGTGAAAGTGAACGAATCGCAAATTAACCAAGCTTTAACGCATTTTCGAGGTAATATTTTACAGGTGCCAACCATGTTTTCGGCTTTAAAATATCAAGGTAAACCACTTTACGAATATGCTCGCCAAGGTATTGTCATTGAACGTGAAGCTAGACCTATTACCGTTTACGAAAATCAATTTATCCAATTTGATGCCATAAAAAACGAATTAACGCTAGAAATACACTGCTCTAAAGGCACCTATATTCGCACTATCATTGATGATTTAGGTGAATTACTGGATTGTGGAGCGCATGTAATTTATTTAAGACGATTACAAGTATCTAATTATCCAATTGATAAAATGGTTACCTTAGATTCATTACAAAATAGGTCTGAAAAAGATGAACTGTTAATGCCTGTTGATAGCCCGTTACAAGATCGCCCAAAAATCACGCTGACTAATGCACAAGGTAAAGATATATTGTTAGGCCGAACCATTGAACTTGAAAATTCCACACATGCTGAAACCTTGGTGCGAATTTATCAAGGTCAGCAATTTATTGGTGCTGGTGTGATGCAAAATAACAAGTTATTACCAAAACGCTTAATATCAACCTCGTAATTAATTAGGTATTTTTGTTAAATGCTAAATTTAATTTTAATAGCAATTAAAAAGCTAACAATAAGTTAAATTTAGCTAATTAATAAAATATCGGCTCAGTTTTAATAAATGTACAGTGCTTAATAGATTTTGATGTGCCTTTAATAATATCACACAGTATAGTTGCTGACATTTGCCCCATGTTAAACAATGGTTTATTAATCCGGCATAATCTATCTAATTCATTGTGTTTAAGTTCTTTTGATGCGCTAAAATACGAAATAGTAAGCGGTTTAGTCAGTTTAGGTTTACTTTCATTAGCTTGATGCAATGCTCCCAAAACCATGCTATCAGGTGATTGATTGTATTGCTTTTTATAATGATTTTCATCTAAATAATTTAAGCTAAAATTATCGGCGCAAATCACCGCAGTGGGTAATTTTGTGCCGTTTATTAATTTTTTAATAGCTGACGTAGCATGTTGATAAGTAAAACAGCCTTGAATAATATATCGAGGTTCGATACGAATATTTGCCCGTAACAAAGCTTGCTTATAACCTTGTAATAAAAGTACTGAATTCATCGCTTTGTCATCATTGAGCAAAATAGCAATTTGAGTATGATAATTATCAATCAAATATTGTGTTAGTTGATACCCAATGAATAAATGGTCAAAGTGAACACAAACAAAATCAAGTGAAAAGTGATTAACTAATACAATTGGTGGTAATGTATTTTTATAAGAAATTAGTGTTTTTAAGTAGGGAGCATCATTAATAATGATAATCCCATCAAAAGCGTTTTGAGCAACATAACGAATAATATGGTGAATATCACTTTTTTTATTATAAGGGAACTGCAGATAAAACAGTTGATACTGTTCTTCTTTTAAAACTTGTTCTAAACCAATATTGATTAAGCTTTTTGAAAACAGTTGATTATCAATAATTAATATTTTCTTACTGTTATGTGTTGGTTGATAAGGAGTGAAGTTTTTTGATGTGTCCATATTTAACGCTTCAATCGCTTGATAAACACGTAACTGAGTTTGAGGCGATGTCAAATGTGGTTTTTTTAATACTCGAGAAACTGAAGCAATAGAAATATTAGCTTTTTTGGCAATCGTTGATAGGGTAATTTTTGTCATAATCACGAATAAAAGTGAATTAAAGTGACTTATTACTTTACCGATATTAGGTTAATTTGTAAGAGATTGAATTTTGTTTTGTCGATCTGTGTTCCAAAATATTCATTACAGATATTTAAAGAAACTAAAATGGATATGCTTTATCAAAAATATGACATAAGTAATATAACTATGTTATATAGTGCAAAAAATATATTTGAATAAAAGAATAATTATTAAAAATTTAGGTAAAGTTTAATGCCTTATTCTATTAACAAAAAAGATAGCATCAAGCCATACTAAAATAAGAGGGATAAAAGGAATTTGATATGAAACTGAAATTTTTATTGGTTGCAATTTTATTTATGTTTAGTTATTGTGCCTGGGGGCAATTACTTGATATCAACCCTAAATATCGTGGTGAATCATTTTTTATGAGTGTTGATATGCATCAATTGCAACAAGATTGCGCTAGAAACGAAGATGAATATCATCAACTCGATAAAAAAGAAAAACTAAAATATGCTAGCCGTTGCCCACTCAATAATTTGAAATTTGATTTTAAACAGTTAGATAAATTAATCGATGATGATCCTATTGTCTATAATGGTAATGATTTTCAACTAAAATTGAGCATTAGCCCAATTAATTCTAAGAATAAAAACGAGGAAGATTTACCTCATTCAGGGCGAGAGATTACGTTATCTTTAATCCGTAAAAATCAGGTAATTGATAAGCTTTTTTTAGCAAATCACTCTTTTTCTAATAATCCTACTCTTTGGAATGGCTATCAGCATTATTATATTGCACCAAGTGGGGATATTTACACATTATTGTCAATAAAATCAGAACCGATTGAGGATGAGTCTGGGACGTTTCCTACATTATGGAAGCATTACAATATTGACACAAGTAATATGAAATTTGGGCTTAAAGAGATGCAAATCAATATGCCAGAAGCAACTTATCAAATTATCTATCCTAACCAATTTAATACTAAATTTCACGAAGGTGCTGTTGAGTATGGTTTAACATTAGAAGAGTCAATTGTACTTTTTGATCAATCATCTAAGGATGACTCTTCCGATTATAGTCTCGCTTCTAGAGTTTATCATTACTATCAAGATCAGCTAAAAGGAAAAGTAAAGCAGCTTGATAATAAAAAACAACAGCAAGATTCATTGCTGGCATTGGAACAAAATATAAATACAGCGTGTTTAATTACACCAGCGCCGATTTATGAAAGTAATATTGAACCTTATTTAGACAAAGTTTTGACTTGCTTAATTGATCAACATCGGCAGGCAATCAAACATGTGGAAGATGAGTTAGCTAATTAGTATTATTTGGCAATCATTATAATAAGTGAGTATAAATTTTATTAGTAAAAGATAATTTGTTATTGGTGAAGACTAAAAAATCATCTTATTTGTTTGAATAGTCAAATAACCTATGAAAATGTAAACTGCTTAGTTCATTTCCGAGTATTATTAAAAGCTCAGTATCAACAATGCCTTCTTGATGATGGCTTATCCTTTTAATGTTCATACTTTCAGTCAAATAAAAACTATTCATCTAATGCTATCGTCATGTATCTTTTTCCGCTATCTTTGACAATAAAGTGATATAATTACCGCTAAATTTTTTATTGGGTTTATAAATATGTCTGCATGGAATATTGCTATTGTGGGGGCGACAGGCCAAGTTGGCTCTGCGCTAGTTGAGTTGCTACAGCAACGTAGTTTACAAGACAGTAGTCTGAAAATTGAAAATCTCTATCTCGTGGGTAGCGATAATAGTGCTGGCGAAATTGTTCGCTTTGCTGGCAAAAATTTAACAGTGATTGACAGTACACAAATGGACTGGAGCGAGTGCCACTTTGCTTTTTTTGTTGCTGATGCTAAAACCAGTGAAAAGTATGCGCAAGTCGCAGCAGAATCGGGGTGTGTAGTGATTGATGCAAGTGGTTATTTTGCTCAGCAAGATCATATTCCATTAGTGGTACCTAAAGTTAATAATAGTGTATTGACCGAATACCGTAATGAAAACATTATCGCCGTTGCTAGTGCCACAGTGTGTCAGTTGTTGCGTTGTGTTGCTTCGTTAACTGATATGGAATTATTAACAAATTTACATGCGACTAGTTTTATCCCAGCATCATTGTATGGCAAATCTGGCGTGAATGAACTGGCAGGGCAAAGTGCCCGCTTGTTAAATGGTATGCCGGTTGATAATCAACTATTTGATAAGCAATTAGCTTTTAATTTATTACCGGTATCACACGAACATCACAATGTAATACTTGGAGAAAAATCCCAAGTTGATCAAATCCGTAAAGTATTGAGTAATTATGAACTTCCTGTTTCTATTGAGTCAGTGATTGTGCCCGTGTTTTATGGCGTGTCACAAGCTATTAATGTATCAAGTAGTTTGCCAATTGAATTAAATATGGCACGCTTTGGTGAATTTGGTGTTGAAGTGCAAGGCGATAATTTGCCAACGCCAGTGACCGAAGTTAGTACCGAATCAGAACACAATTTGGTTATAAAGTTGGCAAATCTAAGACACAGTTATGGTCATTATGAACAAATTCAATTTTGGTCAGTAGCCGATAATATTCGTTATTTAGGGGCGTTGATGTTAATTGAGACGCTTGAGATCCTCATTAATGACTATATATAAAATTGCCCTTGGTATTGAATATGATGGCAGTGGTTATTTTGGCTGGCAACGCCAGCAGTCTGTCGATTCTATCCAAGAAAGGCTAGAATCTGCGTTATCCATTATTGCTAATGAGCCAATCAACGTATTTTGTGCGGGTCGAACCGATGCTGGCGTGCATGCGACAGGACAAGTTGTGCATTTTGAAACCCAAGCTGAGCGCTCACCGAGTGCTTGGACAATGGGGGTTAATTCGCATTTACCGGATAATATTGCAGTGCGCTGGTCGCAAATAGTTGAGGATAGTTTTCATGCAAGGTTTAGTGCGACAGCTCGACGTTACCGTTATGTGATCTATAATCATCGCTATCGTCCAGCTATTTTAGCTAAAGGGGTGTCACATTATTATTTGCCATTAAACGAAATATTAATGCACCAAGCTGCGCAGTATTTATTAGGTGAAAACGACTTTTCATCATTTCGAGCAGCTCAATGCCAATCAAGAACGCCTTGGCGCAATATTCATCACATTGAAGTGACAAGGCAAGGTACATATATTATTGTTGATATTAAAGCTAATGCATTTGTGCACCATATGGTACGCAATATTGTGGGGAGTTTACTTGAAGTTGGTGCGGGTAATCAGCGTCCAGAGTGGATTTATGAACTTCTGCAAGCTAAGGACAGAACGCAAGCCGCCGCAACAGCAAAACCGGAAGGATTATATTTAGTTCAGGTGGATTATCCATCCGAATACCAAATACCCGATCCGAGTTTAGGTCCATTATTTTTAAAATAAGCAACGTAGCTTAGCAATAAATTCAATTTAGAACAAAAGATGAATGTCATGAATACTGATCGAACAAGCACAAACAGAGATTATAAAAATCAAGATACGAAAAAATCAAATCTGCACAATATTAAGCTTCCACCGCACTCGATCGAAGCTGAACAAGCGGTGCTGGGTAGCTTGATGCTTGATAATCAACGTTGGGATGCGGTATCTGAAATGATCACTGAGCGGGATTTTTACTCGCGTCATCATCAATTGATTTTTTCTGAAATGCATACCTTGGTCAGCAAAGGGACACCAATAGATTTAATTACCCTTTCAGAAAGTCTTGAAAGTAAAGACCTATTAGCCGATGTAGGTGGTTTTGCTTATTTGGCGGAGCTTTCTAAAAACACCCCAAGTGCGATTAATGTTGTTGCTTATAGCGATATTATTCGCCAACAAGCGATTTTGCGTGAATTAATCAGTGCATCAAATGATATTGCTGATAACTGTTATGCTACCGAAGGGCGCGATAGTACCGAAATTTTAGACTTGGCGGAAAGTAAAATCTTCCAAATTGCTGAAAGCCGGACTAAACAAGGCGAGGGTCCAAAAAGTATAACCGAAGTGTTAGAAGCAACGGTTGCTAAAATTGAAGAATTGTTCCAACGCCCGCATGATGGTGTGACAGGGGTTTCAACTGGTTACATTGATTTAGATAAAAAGACGGCTGGTTTGCAACGTTCCGATTTAATTATTATAGCGGCAAGGCCATCAATGGGTAAAACCACGTTTGCCATGAATTTGTGTGAAAATGCTGCCCTAGAGCAAGAAAAGCCTGTATTAATATTCAGCTTAGAAATGCCATCAGAACAAATTATGATGCGTATGTTAGCGTCACTTTCGCGTGTTGATCAAACCCGAATTCGGACAGGGCAACTACAAGATGATGATTGGGCAAGAATTTCAAGCACTATGGGCTTATTGCTGGAAAAGAAAAATATCTATATTGATGACTCATCTGGCTTAACGCCAATGGAGTTACGTTCAAGAGCCAGACGTATTTATCGTGAGCATAAAGGGTTAAGTATGATTATGGTCGATTACTTACAACTTATGCGCGTGCCGAATATCTCTGAAAATCGTACCCTAGAAATTGCCGAAATATCGCGCTCACTAAAAGCTTTGGCAAAAGAGTTACAAATTCCTGTCGTTGCACTATCACAGCTTAACCGTAGCTTAGAGCAACGTGCTGATAAAAGACCGGTTAACTCAGACTTACGTGAATCGGGATCTATTGAACAAGATGCCGATGTGATTATGTTTATCTATCGTGACGAGGTGTATAACGAAGCGTCTGAACATAAAGGTATTGCCGAAATCATTTTAGGAAAACAACGAAACGGTCCAATTGGTAAAGTACGATTAAAATTCCAAGGTCAGTTTTCACGTTTTGATAATTATGCAGATAACAGTAAATACCTAGATGATGAGTAAAAATTAAACGTAATAAGCATCAATAACAGCGTAAATAGGTTTACAACTCTATTTACGCTGTTTTTTTATCGCTATTAAAAAGCAGTTTTAAAAGCGGTTCTAATGGTAGTTTCAAAAATTACTTTAACGGTGCGCTTTTTTGTGAGCAACAAACTGGTAAGTTTGGGCAAATAAAAAAAGAATTGCTTGTAAAATAACGATACAAGCGCTGGTTGACGCATCTACATAGTAACTTATCAAGGTGCCCATCACCGTTGAAAATGTCGAAACCAATACGGCAATCACTAACATCCATTCAAAGCGTTTACTTAACGAAAAAGCAGTGATGCCCGGCGCTATCAACATCGCAATAACTAAAATCATCCCAGCAACTTTTAATGATCCTACAATAGTTAAAGCCAAAACACTCAACAAACCATAATGTAGTAGCTTAACGGGCAGCCCTACAACTTTAGCTTGCACTGGGTCGAAGCAATAGAGCATCAGATCACGGCGTTTAATAATAATTAAAAGCGACACAATTACAGCAATGATGATGATCTGTTTAAGCTCGTCATAACTAGTACCAAGCACACTACCAAATAGGATATGATTTAAATGTTGCGACGTATCCACCTTAGAAAATAATACTAAACCAAAAGCAAACATCCCTGAAAACACAATTCCCATGACCGTATCTTCTTTGATTCGGCTGTTTTCTTTAATGTAACCTGTTGCAACTGAGCAAAATAGGCCTGAAGCAAAAGCACCAATGATAATAGGAATACCTGCTACATATGCCAGCACAATGCCGGGTAAAACCGCATGCGAAATCGCATCGCCCATTAACGACCAGCCTTTTAACACTAAAAAACAAGATAGTAGGGCACACACAATACCGGTTGCTAACGAAGCGAAAATTGCGCGCTGAATAAGAGGAAGAGTAAGCGGATAATAGATATATTCCCAAAACTCTGTCATACCTGCCTCCTTTTATTTAAACGGCTTTGGCGTATCCTAAAGCGATTTACAATTAACCCTCGCTGTGGAGCAAATAAGAATGCAACAATAAATATTAGCGTTTGCAACGTAACAATAACGCCACCAGTTTCGCCATTTAAAAAGTAACTGATCCAAGCGCCAATAGCACTTGTTATAGCGCCAATTAGAACCGAAATAATCAATAAGTGCGAAAATCGATTAGTCAATAAGTAAGCGGTTGCTCCAGGTGTAACAACCATAGCAATTACTAAAATGGCTCCAACAGTTTGTAGTGCTGCAACGGTACAGGCGCTTAAAATGGTAAAAAATAGGATTTTTAACGGTAGTGGTTTTAATCCAATGGATCGGGCATGGGTTTCATCAAAAAAAACCACTAACAAATCTTTCCAAAAAAAGAAAAGTAATATAAATGACACCAAAATAATAATTTGCACTTGCCACATATCACTATCATCAATCCCTAGAATATTACCAAATATAATGGTTTGCGCATTGATTGATGTTGGATTAAGCGAAATAATTAACAAACCGACAGCAAAAAAGGTTGAAAAGATAAAACCGATAATGGCGTCTGCTTTTAATCGTGTAAAGGCTCGCACGAGCGTAATTGCTAGTGCAGCGAGTAATCCAGTAAAAAACGCACCAACAGAATAAGGCAACCCCAACGCATAAGCCCCGGCAACCCCAGGCACAACGGAATGCGAAAGCGCATCGCCCATTAGTGACCAACCTTTTAACATTAAAAAAGCCGATAAAAAAGCACAGGCAGCACCGACAATACTACTTACCCAAATTGCTTTTAACATAAAACCATAGGTGAATGGTTCAAGTAACAGTTCCATTTATTATTGCCCTTTTGGTTCATTATCGTGAGGGTCAACCAGCAAATCTCGATGAGGTGAATCATGCTTACCTTCCCCATAAAAAATTGCAGCACGTTCATCGTCGGTTAAGATCGATACTTTACGAGGATCTTCATCATCATGCAATTGTTCGCCCGATAAACTCAGGTAACGCAGGGCACCACCAAAGGTAGTCATTAAATTTTGTGGTGTAAAGGTTGTTTTAGTTGGACCAAAGGCCAAAACAGTTTGATTAATTAATACCACGTGATCGCAAAATTCGGGTACACTGCCTAAGTTATGAGTTGAAACTAAAATCAAATGACCTTCTTTACGCAGATCTTTCAACAGATCAATAATGGCATTTTCAGTTTTAACATCAACCCCAGTAAAAGGTTCGTCTAACAACAGCACTTTACCTTGCTGAGCTAACGCTCGAGCTAAAAATACCCGTTTTTTTTGCCCACCTGACAGCTCACCAATTTGACGATGTTTAAAATCGAGCATATTAACGCGCTCAAGGGCAAGATCGACCTGTTTTTTATCTTCTTTACTTGGAATACGCAAAAAGGACATATGTCCATATCGCCCCATCATGACCACATCTGATACGAGCACAGGAAAATCCCAATCGACTTCTTCGGTTTGTGGCACATAGGCAATGATATTTTGTTTTAAGGTCTGATTAACTGACATATCATTAAATGTGACATGACCACGAGTTGGACGAACCATCCCCATAATGCTCTTAAATAATGTCGATTTACCGCTACCATTAACGCCGACTAACGCGCAGATAGTGCCACCATTTAAGCGAAAGCTAGCATCATAAATTGCGGTATGACCATTATTATAAGTCACGGTGATATCATCAACATTCAAGCAAATTTGAGTCATTATTTTTCAAATCCTTTAGCGATAGTTTCAACGGTCACTTTTAGAAGATCAATATAAGTGGGTACAGGACCATTTTTAGTTGAAAGCGAATCGACATACAAAACGCCACCATATTTAATATCGGTTTCTTTGCTAACTTGTTTAGCGGGTTTATCTGAAATAGTACTCTCACTAAAAATAACAGGAATATCATTTGCTTTAACTAAGTCAATTAAATGCCTAACTTGTTGAGGGGTACCTTGTTGCTCAGCATTGATAGGCCAAAGGTAAGCTTCTTTGAAATTATAGTCGCGAGCCAAATAGCTAAACGCGCCTTCACTGGTAACTAACCAACGTTTGGCGTCAGGAATTTTAGCTAAACGCTCACGTAATGGCGCATCAAGTGCTTTGATTTTAGCAATATAATCGGCCGCATTTTTATTATAAATCGCCGCATTTTGCGGATCATATTTAACAAACGCCGCGCGGATATTTTCAACATAAGTTAAAGCCAACGTTGGTGACATCCAAGCATGCGGATTTGGGTTTCCTTTATAGCTGCCTTCTTGAATTGGCATCGGCTCAATACCTTCTGTTACGACAATCGAAGGGACATCTTTGACATCTTCAAAAAAACGTTTAAACCAAAGTTCTAAATTAAGACCATTCCATAACACTAAATCGGCGGAAAGCACTTTGGTAATGTCTTTCGGGGTGGGATCGTATTCATGAATTTCTGCACCGGCTTTGGTAATTGACTCAACCTCAGCAGCATCACCAGCGATATTTTGTGCGATATCTTGAATAATCGTAAACGTAGTTACGACTTTGAATTTCTTTTCTGACGCATGAGCAGACTCAAATAGACCAGTCAAAATAATTAACGAAGTTAAAATAACCTTTAATAACATTTTACGATTTTTCAAAAATTTGAACTTCATTAGCGACTCCTTGCGTTTAACTCATAATCAAATGGCAAAATTGAGGGATGGTTTTTAACAAATCAAGCAAATATCTATTTAATTAATTACTTGTAATGGTGAAACTGTATTATCGATTATTTACAACCATAAATACAAACACTAATGAGAATTATTATCATTTGAAAGCAGAAGTCAAATTTTTTTAAATTTCACTACTTCTATTAATTTATTACGTGGTTATGTTGGTATTTCATTGTATATAAAATTAAATTAAATAGTAGTTAATTCCATCTATTTAAATGATAGTTACAGTAGAAAGATAATTTATAGGCTTACAATAATCTACCTTTATTGACAGTAATTAAAGGTATATTATTAAGTGAATTTTTTCGTTCTATCTTATTTTTCTTAAATCAAGTGGAGCATAATATGAAACTGCGTAAAGTCATGATTATCGGCGTGGGTAATGTTGGATCAACAACAGCCTATACTTTGGTTAACCGAGGTATTTGTGAAGAAATTGTACTCGTTGACCTCAATAAAGAGCTAGCCTATGGGCATGCGCAAGATTTATTAGATGCGGCAGCTTATCGGCAAAATATGGTCAAAGTTAGCTTGCGTGAATCGATTGATTGCACTGACATAGATATTGCCATTATCACCGTTACATCAGGCATTGCCCAAAAAAGCCGAGCCGAAGAACTCGCTGGCACATCCAAAATTGTTGCTAGCATTGTACCTAATATGATGAGTAATGGTTTTAAAGGCATCTTCTTAATTGCAACCAACCCTTGCGACGCCATTACATATCAAGTCTGGAAACTATCAGGGCTACCGCGTCACCGCGTAATTGGCACAGGGGTATGGCTTGATACGGTGCGATTACGTCGATTATTGGGCGAAAAAATGGACATCGGCCCACAAAGCATTGACGCCTTTATTGTGGGCGAACATGGTGATTCACAATTTCCGGTTTGGTCTCATTCATCGGTTTATGGTATTAATTTAAATGATTTACAAAAAAACAAAATTGATTTTGAAGAAGTGGGCAGCCAAGCTCGAAAAATGGGCTTTGAAATCGCGAATCGAAAACATTGCACCGAATACGGTATTGCTAGCACTATTACCGAGATTTGCCAACATATATTCAGTAATAGTCACCGTGCATTAGCGCTCACTTGTATTTTAAATGGTGAATATGGTTATAAAGATGTTGCTATTGGTGTTCCAGCAATTTTAGATCAGCATGGAATAAAAAAAGTGATCCAACTTGATTTCACCGATAACGAAAAACAACTTTTTAAAAAGAGCGTTAATATTGTAAAAGAGTATATTGATCAAATTAAATAATCATAATTAAGCATCATTGACTTCAATAAAAAAAGCGCTAAAAATTAGGCGCTTTTTTAGTTTTTATCATAATTTAAAATTTATCCGAAATAGGAGGGATTTAGAGAAATCTTTCTCACTATTATTGGTATCATCCATGATATTTTTTACTTCTAGATCACATTTGTGTAGCTCATACTTTTGTATTTTATCTAATATCATTCTTCAACGCTTGTAGCTAAATATAGATGGCAAAATTGAAAGAGTTTAAGGAGATTGTATAGTCTTTTTCTTGTTTATTTCAATTTAAAAAACAAGAATAAAAAATAAGATTAATATATTAACTTAAAACTTTTTAAGCGATTAAATTTGCTTATTATCGAAATATCCAAATTCCAGTCAATCTTTTTTATCGATGAATTAAAATAAATAAAACAATAAATTAAAAATAATTTACAAAAAATAATTTAAAAATAAAAATCCTATTTGCCTTTTATTAAACAGGTTTATAGTATATCGACCTCTAGTTTAACGTCGTCTAGGTGGTTTAGAAATTTCTAGCAGTTCTTTGTCGCCAAGCTCCTTGTTTTACGCCGTATAGGTGGTTTAGAAAGCCACCAATGATTTGTAACAAATCGTCATTTAATTTTAACGCCGTATAGGTGGTTTAGAATCGCTCACCGTGCTACGTATATCCATCATTCAGCCCAATATCATTGGAATGCCAACATTTTTTTATTACTCATATGACTATAAGTAAATAAAATTATTGACCAATATCACAGAAATTATAAAAAAAATTTTGATTAATATTGAATCAATATAATATCTATTGAAAATATAAATAAAAGGAAGGAATATGTTATGAATAAAAGTAAATTAAAATTTGTAGCGATTGTGAGTAGTATTATCCTAAGTACTTCAACTGCTTTTGCTTCACTTGAAGATGCAAAAGAGTTAAAGATGATTAGCTATAATGTTTACAATGGCATGAAGTTAGATGAATCAGAAGGAAAACAAAAGTTTATTGAATGGGCAAAGGTACAAGACGCCGATATTATTGCTTGGCAAGAAATGAACTTTTTTACTCGCGAAAAACTCGAAAAATTTGCTGCCAGTTTTGGACATAAATATGCCGTATTATTAAAAGAATCTCCTAATGACGCGGCGTTTTTTCCTGTTGCGATTACTTCAAAGTATCCAATCATTAATGTTAGTAAAGTGGTTGATAATATGTGGCATGGTGCTTTATATGCAGATATTGGAAAATATCACTTTGTTATTACACATATGAATCCATTTTGGACAGCAAAAAGAATAGACGAAATAAATCTGATCATAGATTCAATAAAATATAGTCGTGATCCTAAAGGGAAATGGATTATAGCGGGTGATTTAAATTCATTTTCGCCAGCTGATGAATCCGAATATGACAAAAGTAATTTGCTTGAAGATATAAAAGAGAAACAAAAAAATCGCCCAATTTTAGAAAACCTCGTTGATGGTAAGTTAAGCTACACAGTGCAACAAAACCTTCTTGATGCCGGTTTTATTGATGCTTTAAAATTAAAAAATAAAAGTTTTATTGCTACCGCTCCAACCAATGTATTTTATGATCAAGCATCGACACCATTACGCTATGATTATATTTATGTCTCGCCAAGACTTAAAAATGATGTAATGGATGTAAAAGTGTTAAAAGATGATTTTACTAATAAATACTCAGATCACTATCCAGTGCAAATCATTATAAAAAA
Organism: Gilliamella sp. App4-10; assembly: GCF_001690495.1. Lineage (GTDB taxonomy): Bacteria > Pseudomonadota > Gammaproteobacteria > Enterobacterales > Orbaceae > Gilliamella > Gilliamella apicola_G. Next base: position 7,417 of record NZ_LZGS01000034.1, on the reverse strand, counting down.
TAATTAGTTTTAAAATTAACTGAAAGAGAAAGCTATTCTATATAAAGGTAGCTTTTTTCAGCCATCTTAGTTTGTACTTTTGAATGATAACTTACTCAATATAAAGATGCTATCTTTCTAACTGTCTTGGTTTATGATTAATGTCGAAGGGTTAGGTTGTTTTTACCAGCTAAAACTAGTTGCCGCAAATTGTCTATTGAGTAACAATGTTTTATCGTGATAGAAAAAATTTATTAGACCCCATTCCTCATTTTAGTAGATAATTTTGTTAATTTACTATCCAATTTTAAAATTGGACTAGTGATAAATAATTTCAATGTGAAGATTTTATAGTCCTTTATTGTAAGCATCAAAATGTATCACTAAGATAATGAAGTTAGCTTGAGCAATGTTTACTAGCTCGTGAGACAGTTTTATGTTGTTAAAAATTCTCCTCTAAACTATGAATAGATGGAGTTGTTTACAGGTAGAGTTATGTCATTTTCCCAAATTCGTATTAATTTAAAATCACTATTCCACCTGGTGGTGGATAGTGATTATTGATTTTAACTTTGATTAGTTAAAAACAATTTAAGCGATGGATTATGCGTTTCGTTATGAAAACCATAGCCTAGCTCGGTTAGGTGTTGGTTAAACTGGTTAAGGGTTGTTTCGTCGATTTCAAACGCGGCAAGTACTCGTCCATAATCGGTGCCGTGGCTACGGTAATGGAACATTGAGATATTCCAATTGGTACCTAATGTTTGTAGGAATTTAAGCAAAGCCCCTTGCGATTCAGGAAATTCAAAACTGTATACTTGCTCTTGTATTGGTTTGCAAGGCTTGCCACCAATCATATAGCGTACATGCAGTTTTGCCATTTCATCTTCGGTTAGATCCACAACCGAATAACCTGTTGCACTTAATTCTTGTATGATTTCATCTTTCTCATTACTTTGAGACATTTTAATCCCTACAAAAATACAAGCGGATTTATCATCATGATAACGATAATTAAATTCGGTCACCGAGCGCCCACCTAGAAGCTGACAAAATGTTAAAAAACTGCCTTTTTTTTCTGGGATAGTGACCGCTAGCAGGACTTCGCGTTTTTCACCGAGTTCGCAACGTTCAGACACATAACGTAAGTTATGGAAGTTTAGATTGGCGCCAGATAATATATGGGCAAGGTTTTCGCCACAAATATTGTGTTGTTCAACGTATTTTTTTAAACCCGCTAATGCAACAGCTCCAGAGGGTTCAGCAATGGCTCGCACATCATCAAATAAGTCTTTCACTGCGGCGCAAATTTCGTCGCTATCAACGGTAATAATATCATCAATATATTGCTGACAAAGCCTGAAAGTTTCCTCGCCAATTCGTTTAACGGCAACCCCTTCAGCAAATAGCCCAACGCGGCTTAAATCAACAGGTTTGCCTGCGTCGAGTGCCGCTTTTAAGCAAGCGGCATCAGCAGGTTCAACGGCAATGATTTTGATTGATGGCATGATTTGTTTGATTAATACCGCCACACCCGCAGCAAGCCCGCCCCCGCCGACCGGCACAAAAATACGATCGAGTTTGGCGTTTTGTTGTAATAATTCCATGGCAATACTGCCTTGCCCAGCAATCACAAGCGGGTGATCAAACGGTGGAATAAAGATGCGTTTTTGTTCTTTTGCTAGTTCCATGGCTTTCGCTTTAGCTTCGTCAAAATTGGCGCCATAAAGGAGTACTTCGCCACCAAAGCTTTTGACTGCTTCAACTTTTATGTCGGCGGTGGTTAATGGCATGACGATTAATGAGTTTATGCCTAATTTTGTGGCCGAAAAAGCCACGCCTTGTGCATGGTTGCCAGCCGATGCGGCAATAACGCCACATTTACGTTCGTCTTCATTTAGACTGGCTATCATTGCTTGGGCACCACGGATTTTGAAACTATGGACTAATTGCCGATCTTCGCGCTTTACAAAAATTTGGTTTTTTAATCGTGTTGAGATTTTTTCCATCTTTTCTAGCGGGGTGACTTCGGCCACGTCGTATACGGCGCTACAGAGGGTTGCTTTTAAGTAATCGGCACCAGTGAGCTTGTTGTTATTTTGTTGTTTCACGTTAACCACCTAGTTTGCTTTTATCACGAACGGCACCTTTATCTGCACTGGTTGCTAAACTGGCATAAGCCTTTAGTGCATAAGAGACATAGCGATCGCGATTGTGAGGGGTAAAGGCTTTGTCGCCACGGGCAAGTTCGGCTACGCGGCGGCGTTCAAGTTCATCATCAGGGACTTTTAATACTAATTTTCGATTTGGAATGTCAATATCAATAATATCTCCATCGCGCACAAGACCAATAATACCGCCATTTGCGGCTTCGGGTGAGATATGACCGATTGATAAGCCCGAAGATCCACCCGAAAATCTGCCATCGGTAATCAGTGCACAGGATTTACCCAGTCCCATTGATTTTAAGTAGCTTGTTGGATAAAGCATCTCTTGCATTCCCGGGCCACCTTTTGGACCTTCGTAAATAATAACAACTACATCACCAGCCACAACCTTGCCCCCTAAAATGGCCTCAACGGCATCTTCTTGGCTTTCAAATACTTTGGCCGGGCCTTGGAAAACTAAATTTTCAGCAGCGACCCCTGCGGTTTTAACAATTGCACCATCAAGGGCTACGTTGCCATAGAGTGTGGCAAGCCCGCCATCTTGGCTATAGGCATGGGCTTTATCGCGAATACAACCATTTACACGGTCGTCGTCGAGTGTCTCCCAATAGCAATCTTGCGAGAACGCTTTGGTAGTGCGAATACCTGCTGGCCCACTGCGATACATTTTTTTGACGGCTTCGTCATCTGTTTGTCTGATATCATATTTTGCAAAGGTTTGTTCTAATGAAAGACCAAGTACATTATGAACATTGCGATTGAGTAAACCCGCTTTATCCAATTCAGACATAATGGCGACAACGCCACCAGCACGGTGTACATCCTCCATATGATATAACTGAGTACTCGGTGCGACTTTACATAAATGTGGCACTTTACGTGATAGTCTGTCGATATCAGACATGGTGAAGTCGATTTCGCCTTCCTGCGCGGTGGCAAGTAAATGCAGTACCGTATTGGTTGAACCGCCCATAGCAATGTCAAGCGACATGGCATTTTCGTAAGCGGCTTTAGTGGCAATTGAGCGAGGTAGATACGAAACATCATCATGTTCGTAATAGCGTTTTGTGATTTCAACAATGCGCTTAGCGGCATTTAAAAAGAGCTGTTCACGTTGTTTGTGGGTAGCAACTAATGAGCCATTACCCGGTAGTGAAAGCCCTAGTGCTTCGGTTAAGCAATTCATGGAATTGGCGGTAAACATGCCAGAGCAAGATCCGCAAGTCGGGCAAGCAGATTCTTCAATCGCTTTGCTATCTTCGTCACTGACATTTGGATTGGCACTTTGGATCATGGCATCAACAAGATCTAATTTAATAATTTGATCAGAAAGTTTGGTTTTGCCCGCTTCCATTGGTCCGCCAGAGACAAACACGGTTGGAATATTTAAACGAAGTGAGGCCATTAACATGCCGGGGGTGATTTTGTCGCAGTTTGAGATGCAGATCATAGCATCAGCACAATGCGCGTTAACCATATATTCAACAGAATCAGCAATGAGTTCACGCGATGGTAATGAGTACAGCATACCCCCATGCCCCATAGCTATGCCATCATCAACGGCGATGGTGTTAAATTCTTTGGCAATACCACCCGATGCTTCAATTTGTTTGGCAACCAGTTGACCAATGTCTTTTAAATGGACATGTCCCGGTACGAATTGCGTGAATGAGTTGACCACCGCAATGATGGGTTTACCAAAGTCTTCATTTTTTACGCCAGTTGCACGCCATAATGCGCGGGCGCCAGCCATGTTTCGGCCTTCGACTGACGTTGCTGAACGATATTTAGGCATTTCTTGCTCCCAATTTTTTATGCAAGTGACCGTGTTTAACGGTCTGTAGTTCTTTAAAATCAATCATTAAGTGAAAATGTTATCCGCCAAGTGAGTTGGCGGCCTTTGATTTTTCGTTTTATTTAATCAGATCTAACCAACCATATTTATCCTCGGTTTTACCATTAAATAAGCCAAAGAATGCTTGTTGAATTTGTTTAGTGATTGGACCACAGCGACCAATGCCAACTTGAATGCGATCAACACTACGCACAGGGGTAATTTCGGCCGCAGTGCCTGTCATAAACACTTCATCGGCTAAATAAAGTGATTCACGGGATAGTGTTTGTTCACGCACTTCAATACCTATATCGCGCGCGAGTGTTAATACCGCATCACGTGTAATGCCCGGTAGAGCCGATGACGATAAAACAGGGGTATATAAAATACCGTCTTTAATGATAAATAGGTTTTCGCCAGCACCTTCAGATAGGTGACCATGCACGTCTAATGCAATACCTTCTTGGAAGCCGTTAGCACGAGCTTCAGATCCAATTAATAATGACGATAAATAGTTACCGCCCGCTTTAGCCGCCGCTGGAATGGTGTTTGATGCAACACGATTCCAAGAGGAGACCATGGCATCAATACCTTGATCTAAGGCCTCTTCGCCTAAATAGGCACCCCATGGAAATGCGGCAATCATGACATCGGTTTTGTAACCTTCAGGTGGGTTAACGCCCATCCCCACATCACCAATAAAGACTAATGGGCGAATATAAGCGCTTTCTAATTTGTTTTTCTTGATCGTTTGGCGTGTGGCTTCCATGATTTCTTCAAGCGAATAAGAAACAGGAAAACGATAAATCTTGGCTGAATTTAATAATCTTTGGGCATGTTCTTTATGACGAAATATGGCCGGTCCTTTGTGCGTGTTATAACAACGGACACCTTCAAATACGGAAGTACCATAATGTAAGGCATGTGACATCACATGTACTTTGGCATCCGCCCATGGAACCATTTCGCCATTCAACCAAATATAATCTGATTTTGCTGTAGAACTCATTTTGTTTTCCTCTTTATTTTTCAATTTGCTAAGCAGGTACTTTGCTTTAGGTATTTGTACTTTAACAGTCAAGCATTATACTACGCTTGTTTATTTAACTTATTATTTAACAATAAGTTGTTTATAAAAATGATTATTCAACCGCGATGACATCTTCTAATTTTGCTACTTGGTTTTGTAATGTCGATAGCGGTCTTTCAGTAGTTAATATTAATGTCATAGTCAGTGTATTGTTTTCAATTGTTTGCATTTGCATTGATTGAATATGTCCACCTCGATGCCGGATAACTCGTAATATACGTTCAAGTGATCCCAATTTGTCATAAGCCTTTATGGCCAATTGATATTGTGCTTGTTCGTTCATTGCTTACTCCTTGCAACTTTTGTCTAGCATGTTTTCGTTTGCTGCCCCAGGGGGTACTAGTGGCCATACGTTTTCTAATTCATCTATGCAAACATGTAATAGGTAAGCGCCTGTTGAGTTAAATAAGTTATCAAGCGCTGTATCAATTTGTGATTTTTTGCTGATGCTTTGCCCTGGTATGTCAAACGCTTTGGCTAACATTAAAAAATCGGGATTGTCTGATAGATTTGTTTCGCTGTATCTTTCATTAAAAAATAACTCTTGCCATTGGCGAACCATGCCTAGACGTTGGTTATCAATTAATACGATTTTTATGGGTAGTTGTTTGCGTTTAATGGTGGTGAGTTCTTGGACATTCATCATAAAAGATCCATCACCCGATACACAAATCACACAATCATTTGGTCTTGCCATTTGCGCACCAACAGCGGCCGGTAAACCAAATCCCATTGTGCCAAGCCCACTTGATGTAATGAAGTTTTGAGGATGGGTAAAGCGCATATGCTGGGCTGTCCACATTTGGTGTTGTCCAACATCGGTAGTAATAATCGTAGACGCTGTTTTTTTTTCTGAGAGAGTTTTTAATAAAGCAGGAGCGTAGATCGCTTCGCCTGGATGATCGTAACGAGTTGGGTGCTCTGCTTTTAATTGATTAACTTTTTTATGCCACTCGTGAATCGAAACTGTTTGATTTAGTTGTGGTAAAACTTGCTTTATATCGCCTTGTAATCCTAAATGGGTTTGGCGTAATTTGTTGATTTCGGCCTGATCGATATCTATATGAAGTACTTTAGCATGTCGAGCAAATTCATTAAGGTTGCCGGTCACTCTATCATCAAATCGAACACCTAAGGCAATTAACAAATCACACTCTTGTACGGCTAAATTGGCAGCTTTGGCGCCGTGCATACCAATTAATCCTAAGTAATAAGGATTATTCAAATCGGCAACCCCAAGTCCTTTTAAGGTTGATACACTTGGAATGTGTGTTAAGGCCATAAAGTCTCTTAGCTCGGATATGGCGCCAGAAAGTCCAACACCACCACCAATGTAAAGTATCGGTTTTTGGGCTTGGGCGATCATTTCTTTGGCTTGTTTTATATCATTTGGCAAGATTGAGTATAGTTGTGTTTTATCTTGTGCGGTTTGTAATGTGGATGGCGTGAAATATTGTTGATAGTCAAGGTTTGCAAGTTGTATATCTTTGGGCACATCAATCAATATTGGCCCCGGCCTGTCCGAACTGGCTAAGTTAAAAGCCTGCTCCAAGGTGTTAGGCAAGTCTTTTGCATCGTCGATTAAATAACTGTGTTTGGTACAAGCTAGTGATAATCCTAAAACATCCACTTCTTGAAAAGCGTCTGTACCAATTAGTTTGGTTGGTACTTGCCCTGTTATGGCAACAATCGGCACTGAATCAATTAAAGCATCGGCAAGGCCAGTAATGATGTTGGTTGCGCCGGGGCCGGAGGTGGCAATACAAACACCCGTTTTCCCTGTGGCTCTAGCATAGCCAATGGCGGCCATTGCAGCACCTTGTTCGTGGCGACAAAGGACATGCTCAATTCCACCATCATAAAGAGCGTCATATAGAGGCATAATTTGTCCACCGGGATATCCAAAAACGGTGGTAACGCCTTTTTCTTTTAAGGTTTTTACTATCCACTGTGTTCCTAACATTTATGCCTCACTTGTTTTTGTTCATTTACTGTTTATAAAACATTGTTTATAAGCGTTTATAAAAAATTTTCATAAAAAAACCCCCGCTTTTTGGAGAGCGGGGGTTTTTGATTTTATGTATAAACATATTTTTAATTCAAAAAACGCCCCCGCGTTGGAATAATGACCACGCTGACAATCATGTTGATGAGGACGATTTTGAGTGAAAATTTCATATTGCTATTATTATATAGTTAAATTTTTTGTTATTTTTAACAAAATACTCGTTTTAAAAAAAAGTGCAATAGTTTTTTGTTGTTTTTGTTATGTAGAATAAATAATCTGTAAAAAAGTTTCAGGAAAACTAGTGTTTTAGTATAAAAATATCAGTGGTTAATGATTTA
>NZ_LZGS01000033.1 GCF_001690495.1 Gilliamella sp. App4-10 | reverse complement strand
CTGCCGGTAAGCTTACTGCAATATCAATACCTAACGCCTCACGATTAAAGTCATCAATGACATTGAATGTCCTAAAGCGACGTTGATTACAGCTACTGTCACTCATAAAATCCATTGACCAACATTCACCTTGTTTATTAGGAACCAATAGCCTTTCTGGGCTTCGTGGAGGAATACGTTTTTTACGCTTTACCCTGAGATTAAGCTTTAATTCACAATACACCCGATATACCCGTTTATGATTCCATTTATAGCCGAGCTTTCTGATACGATTAAAGCATTTAGGAAAGCCCCAGCGTAAATGCCGGTCTGTGATAGCATTCAATACCGAAACAATCACCGAATCATCCTGTAACTTAGGTTGATAATAGTAAGCACAACGACTTAAGCCAACAATGGCACAACTCATAGCAATAGTAACCAAATGATTTTGTTGTAGTTGCTGTGCCCACGTTTTACGTGCCCCAGTTGGCACTAAAGCTTTTTTATGATTTCTTCCTGAAGCTGAGATTTTAAACTGAGCTCAGCAAACATCTGTTTAAGTTTACGGTTTTCGGCCTCCAGCTCCTTTAAACGTTTGATATCCGAGGTTTCCATACCACCGTATTTATCTCGCCATTTATAGAAAGTTGAATTCCCCATGCCATATTTACGGCAGAGTTCCTTGACAGGAATACCTGCTTCAGCTTCTTTTAAAATAGCGACGATTTGATGTTCAGTCATTTTTTTCATAATTAAATCCCCTTTACTTGTATCATAGAGAATTTTCTACTTTTTTGCTGTACTATTTTAGGGGATAGTTACATTAAAATAATTACAATTAACTCAATAATAATTAGATTTATAATTTTTTATCTGAATCTTGTTTAATCTCTGTTATTTTATTTGCAATAAACTCTACTTCATCCTCGGGTATGTCTTTTCATAATATTTTTTCTGCATACTTAAAATTGAATTACATTATTACACTTTATGGCTTTTCTGGTGTAACTACCCCTTAATATTCCTTGTTTGTGCAGCCCTCATAGCGGAACAAAGTACTACATAATGTTTAATATAAAACACTTTAATTTTAAATTAAGTTTATAAATTATTATCTATCATTTTTATTAATGGAGCATTTTCAAACATGACTTTATTAATTGAAGTCTTTTTTATTACTTTGTTTTTGTCATTATAATGAATCATTTCCCCCCCTTTATTTTTAAGATAATTAATGCTAAATTTATAAAGGTTATTGTGATACCATATTGATTTTTCATAAAAACAGCATCCGTCATGAGATTGACCTATTAATACTTTATTTTGATATAACCCCTTTGGGTTAATAATATTATTAAATAATTGTTTAGAATAACGGTAAATGGATGTTTTTGGATCATAGAGGAAATAAGAGTAACTTATATTAACATCGCCATAATTTTCAGAAACTCTAATATCAGGGTAAGAATCGAAATTTAAATCTTCAAAAATAATATTTATTTTATCTTCTAAAGAAAAAAACGTAATCTTTGTTCATTTTGATTTACAACAATCACTAATTCGTAATCATTGTCATTAATAGCCTCTACCTTTATACTTGATATAATCTCTTTATAAGAGATACTTTCTTTTTTAAAATCAATGGGTATTGTTCTCCATTAATTGTCCCATCCCCATGAAAAAGATTATTTCTTATATCTAAATGTATTGAAGAAATTTTGTTACGTTCAATTTTTTCTTGTAAATACCCCAAACTTAGTACAAGATTCAAGTAGAAAATCATGCTGTTTGTTTTAGTGTTTTATATTCGAGCGGTGTCATGTTATTTAATGCCTCATGCGGTCTTTCGGTGTTATAAATCGTTAACCATTCTTCGGTTATTCTCCTTGCTTGCGCTAAGTTGTTAAAAAGATATAAATCGAGTACTTCAGTACGATAGGTGCGATTAAATCGTTCAATGTACCCGTTTTGATATGGGCTACCGGGCTCTATATAATCAATGGCTATATCATGTGATTTAGCCCAGTTTATAAAGGTTTTTCCTGTAAATTCTGGTCCATTATCGACGCGTATTTTTAATGGATAGCCATGATATTCAGCCAGTTTATCTAAGTAACGGGTAACTCTCACTGCCGGTAAGCTTACTGCAATATCAATACCTAACGCCTCACGATTAAAGTCATCAATGACATTGAATGTCCTAAAGCGACGTTGATTACAGCTACTGTCACTCATAAAATCCATTGACCAACATTCACCTTGTTTATTAGGAACCAATAGCCTTTCTGGGCTTCGTGGAGGAATACGTTTTTTACGCTTTACCCTGAGATTAAGCTTTAATTCACAATACACCCGATATACCCGTTTATGATTCCATTTATAGCCGAGCTTTCTGATACGATTAAAGCATTTAGGAAAGCCCCAGCGTAAATGCCGGTCTGTGATAGCATTCAATACCGAAACAATCACCGAATCATCCTGTAACTTAGGTTGATAATAGTAAGCACAACGACTTAAGCCAACAATGGCACAACTCATAGCAATAGTAACCAAATGATTTTGTTGTAGTTGCTGTGCCCACGTTTTACGTGCCCCAGTTGGCACTAAAGCTTTTTTATGATTTCTTCCTGAAGCTGAGATTTTAAACTGAGCTCAGCAAACATCTGTTTAAGTTTACGGTTTTCGGCCTCCAGCTCCTTTAAACGTTTGATATCCGAGGTTTCCATACCACCGTATTTATCTCGCCATTTATAGAAAGTTGAATTCCCCATGCCATATTTACGGCAGAGTTCCTTGACAGGAATACCTGCTTCAGCTTCTTTTAAAATAGCGACGATTTGA
>NZ_LZGS01000032.1 GCF_001690495.1 Gilliamella sp. App4-10 | reverse complement strand
ATGAAAAGCCCATTAAAACCAGCTCGGGCAAAATGCAAAAAGCAAAATTTACCCTATGCTTTCCTGATAAAGCCAGTAAAGCCTTGTTTGTGGACTTTATCAACGGCACTAATGGCACATTAAGCCTATACAGCTTAAAACAATTTATGGAGCAAAAGTATAAAGATTATTTCAAATTAATCCATAAACAAAAAACACTGCTTGAAAACATAGAAAAAGTGAATCAAGGCAAAGCGTCAATCACTGATAAATTACGCAAAATCAGTGATAAAGCCCTAGAGCGAGCTAAAGCTAAAATAAACGAAAAAATATCAAAAGCAGGAGGCGTGATAGACAAAGCGCAACATGAATTAGAACGTATCTATAATAAGATAGAATTACAAACCGCTAATCAAAACGTCAAAACGGGGAACATAACTTTTAGCATCAATCTTGCGGTGAACGGTATATTAGGTACCCTGACCCTAATAAACATTAGCGATATGCTTAAAGAATGGGATGAAGCAAAAGAAGGTGACGGTGAAACCGATCTAAAAGGGAAAATGCTTAAAGATCTGGTGTCACTGGTACTAACTAGCATCGACTTAACTAACCAATATAAAAATATCAAACTCAATATGCAAATGACTGAAGCGATTAAAGCAGGTAAAGGTGCAACAGCAATAGAAGCTAAGCTTAAGTTCAATGCCATAATTTCTAAAACCGTTTCCAGAGCAACGGCTGCGATCACGGTATTAGATGCGATTGGCGAGTTAAAAAGTTCGTTTGATATGGTGAATATGGAAGATCAAGATTATTTTAAAGCAAGACTCTATGGTTCACTTTTCCTAGGTGCTGGCACTGTTATAGTAGCATTAGCTAGTTCATGGATAACTGTGATTGTGGGGGCTATTTTAATCATTAGTGGTTCAATTGCGATTATGTTTAGTAAAAAGTATGATAAATATACTGCTATACAGCACTGGTTAAACCGTTGTTGCTTTGGTAAGCAAGAAGAATTCGACTATTTAGGCTATCAAGCCTATCACGAAGATGAATACAGCACTCACGCGGGTTTTGGCTTAGCGCTCAACGACTATGCGATCATGGTCTATAATATTCAAACCTTTATTCGTTTAAAGCCGCTATATCATGCACCACCAACAACAGGAGTACCTGATCCCGATGGCCCAAATCCATTTCAACGGCATATCTATTTTTATTTGGATATTCCTGATTTTGCCAAATACAATCAAAACGAAAGCGCAATTGCTTTAATTCGCTTATTTATTAATGATTACCCAAATCTAAAAAGCGAGCCAGATCCACTGCCTGAAAAATATATCGATCTAAAATACCGTATCACCTCGCAACAAATAGCGTTATTAGCAATCAGCAAAAACTATGGTAATCTCAATCTGGTTTGGACGGATAAAAAAGCCTATTTTGATAAGTATGATCGTAATAACGGCGTACTGACTAGGCTGCCAATACCTGATAATAGCAAAATTGACGAGCCAGACGAATTTACCTTAACCACATCGGCTAATCATTTTACTGATAAAACGACAACCAACAGCGACGAGCCAGTTCAAAATGGGCTTATTATCAATAAATGGATAGCCGGCACCATAAGTGCGTTTAATATTGTAAAATATCAAATCATTGTGCAATACAATAACCGTGAAGACGTGCCATTAATCGTGACTAAAAACAATAAAATTTAAAATAAGGAGCAGAACAATGCCATCACAATATCAACCCCAAATTTTTGGTTGGATAAGCGATTTAGTAAAAGGCGGTAACTATTTAACGGGTGCGGATCAGCGTCTTCTATATGCCAATGATAACTACTGTGCTTTTATTCGTAAAACAAAATCTGATCAGATTCTTTATTTATGTATGAGTTTTTTTCTCTCAATTTCGGGGATCTTTTTAATTCCATCTTTGATATATTCTATTATAACGTGCAATAGTGATACACTTTTCTATCTTTTAACTTCTGGTTTATTTTGTTACATTATTCTCGAATATTTAATGATTCCTGAATTTTATCAAAATCTTTTTACACGTCGAGGTAGTCCCATTATTTTTAACCGTAAAACGGGTAAAGTGTATATCAATGAAAGCTATTTTTTTAATTTTAAAGTGTTACGTAATCCGCTAACCTTTTTGCACCCTAATAAAAAACGCATAAAAGAATATGACTGGGCCCATTTACAAGGGGTGGTGGTGCATAACTTTTCACGCTCTTCACTCAACACCACCATATTAATGGTGTGCAAACCCCATACCCATAAAACAATTGACCATATATTATTAGACCCATTACGTGCTGGCATAGGCAGTTATCTGGTTTGGGGTTGGGTCAATAACTTTATGTGCGCGAACAAATTAGCTGGCTTAAACGATGGCAAATACAAATGGGAACAAGAAACCCAATTTAAAGACAACATTATTAAAGGACAAGGCTGGCCAGAATGGATGGTCGAAGCGTTTAATGCCACATCGCAAGCAGAGCTCGCCGAAATTAAACAACGGCATCATGTCAAACAATAAGTTTTAATAGCTCAGGGCGGGGACGGACAAAAAGCCTATTTTGATAAGTATGATCGCAACCGTAATGTCATGACAGGGCTGCCTGAGCCTGATTATAACACTATTGACGAGCCAGACGAATTTACATTAACCACATCGGCTAATCATCTTACTGATAAAACAATAACCAATAGCGACAAGCCAGTTCAAAATGGGCTTATTATCAATAAATGGATCGCCGGCACCATAAGCGCGTTTAATATTGTAAAATATCAAATTATTATTCAATACAATAACCGTGAAGACGTGCCATTAATCGTGACTCAAAACAATAAAATTTAAATTAAGGAGCAGAACAATGCCATCACAATATCAACCCCAAATTTTTGGTTGGATAAGCGATTTAGTAAAAGGCGGTAACTATTTAACGGGTGCGGATCAGCGTCTTCTATATGCCAATGATAACTACT
>NZ_LZGS01000031.1 GCF_001690495.1 Gilliamella sp. App4-10 | reverse complement strand
TTATTTATTATTAATATCGTAATAATAGTTAACACCTTTAGGAAAATCATTTTTAAATTCTGACATTACGTCGCTATTTTCGCAATCTAAGTTATTTTTGATGAATAGTATAAATAGTGGTTGGCAATAATAAGCTTGTTTAGGTGCGCTTTTAACACTATATTTATAATTAACCGTATTAAAATGTTTTGATATATCTTCGAACATAGTGAATTCGTCAATAATTAATGGGTAATTCTTTTTATAGATTAATAACTGAATTTTGAGAATCACTAAGATCGCTATTTTCAAATCAGTAGCAAATGCATCTTGTGAAGCGTTATCGCAGCTAAATTCAGAATAGCCAAAATAATTACTTACAATTTTTTATACTGATAACTCTTTTTAGTATTTTATATATTCAAGTTTCATTAATACTATT
>NZ_LZGS01000030.1 GCF_001690495.1 Gilliamella sp. App4-10 | reverse complement strand
GGTATAGCTAAACAGGTCAAACTACTGGAAAAAGAAGCAGCATCGGATACGACAGTGGGTAAACCGTATGCAAAGAGCAAAATCAATATAATGAGTCAAGATGTGAAGGTGGCTTGGTTACAAATTGAAATACAGTCATCAGAAACTGAGATAAAGACATTATGGATAAAAAATGAAGCGGCTATTGCCAAAGTAGCCAAACCCAATGGGGAGTTGTCTTTAGCTGAAAACACGGCGGCTTGGACTAAGCATCCTTTACAAGCGAGTAATATACCCAGTAGCACACTGATTGTGGGCACGGCATTACGGGTTGAGATGAATGATGCAAAGTTATCACTAAGCGACAATCGAGCAATAGATGCCCAAGGTAACTTGTGGTTAAAAGTCGATGTACTTGATGATAAAAACCGAAAAAGAAGTGGTTGGGTGTTAGTGAATGGTGAAGGTGCTAAGCGGGTCAGTTGTTGGGATTGGTTTGATTTTATGCAGATAAAAGAAACGTCCACATTAAAAGAAATCTACCTTGACGCAGACAAATCGTTAAAACGTAATAAAGACAACCATGCATTATCGCAATATAAACCAACAATAAAAGAAACATTATCTATTCTTGATAAGCAATACCCTGTTGAAACAAAAATATATACCAGTATAAAAGAAGCAAGTTTTAAAGGTATTGCAGATAAACCGATGTTATTTACGGCATTAAGTCGCTTATTAGTCAATTACGAAAGCGAATGGTATAGTGAAATTGATGCTGAAGGCAAAATGCCGAAATGGGAAGCGTTAAACAGCGAAATGACGGAAAATGCTAAAAATATATTAGCGTATTTACAAACAGGTGACGAAGCAAAATTAGATGCATATTTAAGCCGTGTAGGTAAAGCAAAGGACTCCCCTGAAGCGAAAGGGTTTGAAACACTAAGACGAGAAATAAGCCGTTTTCCTGCTGATTATCAACAATCACCATCGGAAAAGTTGACTAAAGCGCAGTTTGAATCTTATGCCAAAATGGCAGCATTAGAAAAACAAGTAACAGCTTGGGAAAAGACCAAAGAGAAGATAAAAAAGATGTTATGGTGGGATGATGTGGCTAAAGGCTTATCGAAGTTAAACCAACAAAACGACACGCCCCCAGAAAATGGCGAGACAACGGATACCACAACTCCCCCTGCAGATACCACCCCACCAGCCACGCTTAGCGCTGATGGCAAGGCGTGGTTTATTCATCCTGTAGCGATGATAATCTTGTTTTATAAAAAAGTTAATAATAAATTAAAAACATCACAAGCAGGATTGAATTTTATTTATTTAGCAGAAGCTCGAAAAAATGTTTCTAATAAGTTGCACTGGCCGGGAACAGGAAGTGGTATTACTTTAGGTCCTGGATATGATATGAAAGAAAGAAGTTCAGAAAATATTTTGAATGATCTTTTAGATATAGGTATTTCATCCGATATAGCTCAAAAAGTTTCTAATGCTGCTGGTTTAAAAAAAGAAACAGAGATTAATTCTTTTATAACTGAAAATAAAGATGTTATCTCATTAACAGAGGAACAAGAAAAATTATTATTAAAAAAAATAATTCCCGACTATGAAAATAGAGTTGATAAAACTATAAAAATTAATTTGAATCAACATGAATATGATGCTTTAGTTTCTTTTGTCTACAATATTGGATCAATTAAGAGTGATAGTAATTTAGCAAAATATATCAATGAAGGTAAAAAGAAAGAAGCTATGGATGTTTTAGAGCAGTACAATAAATCTGGAGGTAAAGTTTTAGATGGTTTAAAAAAAAGAAGAGAAAAAGAACGAGAAATATTTGAAAAAGGCATATATGCGACTAAAATTTATTAAGGAAGAAAATATGTTTCGTATTTTTTTTATACTAGTTATTCTACTTTTTTCATTCTCAATAAAAGCAAATTTAAATGATAATTGGGTTGTATCTAAAGTATATATTAGTGATACTGTGTACACAAAAAAAGTATCTTATGATGATCCAATTTATCTTAATAGAATATTTCAATGGAAAGAAAATGTTATTAAAACAAATATATATTCTGGTGATCAGATAGAAACTTGTTTAAGTTATAATATAAATAAATTTGTTGTCAATTTTGACGACATCCTGAATAGGAAAATGGCAAAAAATAATAATGAAATATTAACAACTAAATCTTTTGACATCAATATAAAACAATCAATAAACCAGATAGATATTTTTTGTCCTAATATCAATAGAACGTGGACACTTTTCGAAAAAAATGCTAACGAGTATTTAATAATAAATACATATGATTCAATTTTAGAAATAAAGAGAATAAAACATCAGAATATTGAACCGAGTTTTTCTTGTTCAATAGCTAGAAAATCATCTGAAAAACTGATCTGTCAAAATATTTATCTTTCAGGATTGGACAGAAGTATTCATGACATTTACTACAATATAAAAAAATATTATGACTACAATAATGATCAGAAAGATTTTGAAGAAATTTATAATAATCAAAGAAAATTTATTCAAAAAAGAGAGCTATGTAAGGATGAAAATTGTTTAATGGATATTATGTATCAACATGCTAGAGAATTACATGAATATATGCCATTAGTTACACCTTACTAGTTGAAAATTTAATCATGGCAATATTCAAGATGTTATTACTAATCCTGATTTACTTACAAGTTCTATTCAATATGCTATTGAATCAGCTTTTGTTTATTGGACTACTAAGATTGGAAAAATAAACAACCAAAATATTCTTTTGTCACAATTAGCAAAAATAGGCACAGTTCAACAAGTGACACACATTATTAATGGTGGTCAAAATGGGTATGAGGATCGGAAAACACGTTTTAATAGGATTGCATCAATCATTGAAATAGAGCAGGAAAGATAAATTATGAAGAAGTTTATTATATTACTAATTAGCCTAACATCTTTTATTATTTTTCCAATACAAGCTAAAGAATCGAAAAATCGTATTGAACATGGTCCTTTTAACTTATCATGGTGTCATAACGGACAATTCTATTTTGAACGAACGACTGATTTAGATTACCCAATAAATTTTGTATTAGTATGTGGAAATAATAAAAGAATTATTGATCGTTACTATGTAGAAGGTGCAGATCTTATTTATTCCTCAAAAAATGAAAAACAAATTAATATGGAAGTTATATCTACTTTCTTTCATAAAATTAATGAAGAAAAATTCTTATTTGTTATGATTAAAAGGCATGGAACACATACAGGAGGCGGGATTAATACTGATGATTACACTATTTATCCATATAAATACAATAGAAAACATATTATAGCATCTGCTAGAGATTTCGCTGATAATAATTTTTGGGGAGTTGAAGGGCAACTAGAATGGAAAGAAGTTCATTTCGAATATAAAACAGCAGATGAGGTAAAAAAATATCTTGATAAAACTTATAACAATAAATAAGAAGAATTTAACATTTTCTTATATAAATTTGGTTAGGCAAGTGTAGCTATCTCCTAAAATAGTACAGCCAAAAAGTAGAAAATTCTCTACGATAAAAGTAAAAGAGGATTGGAATATGAAAAAGATGACAAATAGTATTGATATTAAAAAAGAAGCAGAAGCTAGCGTTCCTGTTAAAGAGCTTTGACGAATCGGATTAAAGCGGGTGATTTAGTGGGGCATATAGGTCATAACCAAAATAAAGGTATTACTAAAAAAACCGATAAAGATGGTAAGTATATTGATATAGACACTTTGCCAGAAGGGTCAAAAGATAAAGAATTCTGCCCTCATTTACATGTTGAATGTTTCACCTGTGAAGATTTACCAAGTTATATTACTCAAACGCAAGCAGAAGCGAGTAAAATCCCAGAGGAAGATAAAGCCTTTTTAGGTATAGCTAAACAGGTCAAACTACTGGAAAAAGAAGCAGCATCGGATACGACAGTGGGTAAACCGTATGCAAAGAGCAAAATCAATATAATGAGTCAAGATGTGAAGGTGGCTTGGTTACAAATTGAAATACAGTCATCAGAAACTGAGATAAAGACATTATGGATAAAAAATGAAGCGGCTATTGCCAAAGTAGCCAAACCCAATGGGGAGTTGTCTTTAGCTGAAAACACGGCGGCTTGGACTAAGCATCCTTTACAAGCGAGTAATATACCCAGTAGCACACTGATTGTGGGCACGGCATTACGGGTTGAGATGAATGATGCAAAGTTATCACTAAGCGACAATCGAGCAATAGATGCCCAAGGTAACTTGTGGTTAAAAGTCGATGTACTTGATGATAAAAACCGAAAAAGAAGTGGTTGGGTGTTAGTGAATGGTGAAGGTGCTAAGCGGGTCAGTTGTTGGGATTGGTTTGATTTTATGCAGATAAAAGAAACGTCCACATTAAAAGAAATCTACCTTGACGCAGACAAATCGTTAAAACGTAATAAAGACAACCATGCATTATCGCAATATAAACCAACAATAAAAGAAACATTATCTATTCTTGATAAGCAATACCCTGTTGAAACAAAAATATATACCAGTATAAAAGAAGCAAGTTTTAAAGGTATTGCAGATAAACCGATGTTATTTACGGCATTAAGTCGCTTATTAGTCAATTACGAAAGCGAATGGTATAGTGAAATTGATGCTGAAGGCAAAATGCCGAAATGGGAAGCGTTAAACAGCGAAATGACGGAAAATGCTAAAAATATATTAGCGTATTTACAAACAGGTGACGAAGCAAAATTAGATGCATATTTAAGCCGTGTAGGTAAAGCAAAGGACTCCCCTGAAGCGAAAGGGTTTGAAACACTAAGACGAGAAATAAGCCGTTTTCCTGCTGATTATCAACAATCACCATCGGAAAAGTTGACTAAAG
>NZ_LZGS01000029.1 GCF_001690495.1 Gilliamella sp. App4-10 | reverse complement strand
CAGATAACTGCCTATGCCAGCACGTAATGGGTCTAATAATATATGGTCAATTGTTTTATGGGTATGGGGTTTGCACACCATTAATATGGTGGTGTTGAGTGAAGAGCGTGAAAAGTTATGCACCACCACCCCTTGTAAATGGGCCCAGTCATATTCTTTTATGCGTTTTTTATTAGGGTGCAAAAAGGTTAGCGGATTACGTAACACTTTAAAATTAAAAAAATAGCTTTCATTGATATACACTTTACCCGTTTTACGGTTAAAAATAATGGGACTACCTCGACGTGTAAAAAGATTTTGATAAAATTCAGGAATCATTAAATATTCGAGAATAATGTAACAAAATAAACCAGAAGTTAAAAGATAGAAAAGTGTATCACTATTGCACGTTATAATAGAATATATCAAAGATGGAATTAAAAAGATCCCCGAAATTGAGAGAAAAAAACTCATACATAAATAAAGAATCTGATCAGATTTTGTTTTACGAATAAAAGCACAGTAGTTATCATTGGCATATAGAAGACGCTGATCCGCACCCGTTAAATAGTTACCGCCTTTTACTAAATCGCTTATCCAACCAAAAATTTGGGGTTGATATTGTGATGGCATTGTTCTGCTCCTTAATTTAAATTTTATTGTTTTGAGTCACGATTAATGGCACGTCTTCACGGTTATTGTATTGAATAATAATTTGATATTTTACAATATTAAACGCGCTTATGGTGCCGGCGATCCATTTATTGATAATAAGCCCATTTTGAACTGGCTTGTCGCTATTGGTTATTGTTTTATCAGTAAGATGATTAGCCGATGTGGTTAATGTAAATTCGTCTGGCTCGTCAATAGTGTTATAATCAGGCTCAGGCAGCCCTGTCATGACATTACGGTTGCGATCATACTTATCAAAATAGGCTTTTTGTCCGTCCCCGCCCTGAGCTATTAAAACTTATTGTTTGACATGATGCCGTTGTTTAATTTCGGCGAGCTCTGCTTGCGATGTGGCATTAAACGCTTCGACCATCCATTCTGGCCAGCCTTGTCCTTTAATAATGTTGTCTTTAAATTGGGTTTCTTGTTCCCATTTGTATTTGCCATCGTTTAAGCCAGCTAATTTGTTCGCGCACATAAAGTTATTGACCCAACCCCAAACCAGATAACTGCCTATGCCAGCACGTAATGGGTCTAATAATATATGGTCAATTGTTTTATGGGTATGGGGTTTGCACACCATTAATATGGTGGTGTTGAGTGAAGAGCGTGAAAAGTTATGCACCACCACCCCTTGTAAATGGGCCCAGTCATATTCTTTTATGCGTTTTTTATTAGGGTGCAAAAAGGTTAGCGGATTACGTAACACTTTAAAATTAAAAAAATAGCTTTCATTGATATACACTTTACCCGTTTTACGGTTAAAAATAATGGGACTACCTCGACGTGTAAAAAGATTTTGATAAAATTCAGGAATCATTAAATATTCGAGAATAATGTAACAAAATAAACCAGAAGTTAAAAGATAGAAAAGTGTATCACTATTGCACGTTATAATAGAATATATCAAAGATGGAATTAAAAAGATCCCCGAAATTGAGAGAAAAAAACTCATACATAAATAAAGAATCTGATCAGATTTTGTTTTACGAATAAAAGCACAGTAGTTATCATTGGCATATAGAAGACGCTGATCCGCACCCGTTAAATAGTTACCGCCTTTTACTAAATCGCTTATCCAACCAAAAATTTG
>NZ_LZGS01000028.1 GCF_001690495.1 Gilliamella sp. App4-10 | reverse complement strand
ATTGATATTACCGAAACAACTGGCGATAGAGAGTGGTTATTGGAGTGGGAAAATAATGTCTGTAAAAGGATTGAATCACGCTATTTAGATTATGCAGAAACAGATCATTCAGGTAATATAAAATTATATTTCAACGATCAAAAACAAATCAGCCGAGCAATTATTGAGGATGATTATGTTTATGTTTCCTTATTAGTACCTAGAGATGATTTAGGTCTTGATTTTAAAACCTTTGATGATTTATTGGCAAAACAGGATATTTTTGCCGATAACCTCTCTCTTTGGTCAATTGATGATTCATTATTTAACCAACTGTTAGATCGCGGGCTCTTAAATCAGATAACGCAGTTAGAGTTATCCTATACAAATATTGAATATTCTACCTTTGCTAGATTAGCTCAATTACCTTCTTTACAGACATTAAAATGTAAAGAATCTTCCGTCTATAAAATAGACCTCGTTGCTGCCGAAAAACAAAAACAGCAATATCGAGCGCAAGCACTCGCATTATTTGCCCTACAACAAAATAGCAATATAAAAATAACCTTTAATGACGGCAGAATCGATTATTTTCAAGAATTCTTACCCGATGATTTAAAACATCAACTTACTTAACAGATTAAAAAATCATGATAGTCAGAATAGAACTCAATCAACTAGAAAAGCGCAGTAATGACTACTTTTATAACGATACGCCGTTTAATGGCGAAGCTTACGATCATCGAGATAATCAACTTTATCAGGTATACGAAATTACCGACGGTATTATTACAGGTAGTCGAGATTATGGTGTTTTTGAAGCCAATGGTATGATAAAGGTCGATTATGAATTGTTACATAGCGGTGACTTTGATTATGAAATGAACGACATCCGTTATTCTTATCAAGGAAAACCATTTACAGGTTTATGTTATCAATATAGTTTTGGTTTTGTACAAGCCGAACATTTGTGTATTGATGGTTGGTTTGTTAAAACTATCGGTTATTATCCCGATGGTACAGGTCGAATAAAAAGATACGAAGAAAAACAAATTGATATTACCGAAACAACTGGCGATAGAGAGTGGTTATTGGAGTGGGAAAATAATGTCTGTAAAAGGATTGAATCACGCTATTTAGATTATGCAGAAACAGATCATTCAGGTAATATAAAATTATATTTCAACGATCAAAAACAAATCAGCCGAGCAATTATTGAGGATGATTATGTTTATGTTTCCTTATTAGTACCTAGAGATGATTTAGGTCTTGATTTTAAAACCTTTGATGATTTATTGGCAAAACAGGATATTTTTGCCGATAACCTCTCTCTTTGGTCAATTGATGATTCATTATTTAACCAACTGTTAGATCGCGGGCTCTTAAATCAGATAACGCAGTTAGAGTTATCCTATACAAATATTGAATATTCTACCTTTGCTAGATTAGCTCAATTACCTTCTTTACAGACATTAAAATGTAAAGAGTCTTCCGTATATAAAATAGACCTCGTTGCTGCCGAAAAACAAAAACAGCAATATCGAGCACAAGCACTCGCATTATTTGCCCTACAACAAAATAGCAATATAAAAATAACCTTTAATGACGGCAGAATCGATTATTTTCAGGCATTTTTACCGGATGATTTAAAACAACAGCTTACTTAATAGATTAAAAAATCATGATAGTCAGAATAGAACTCAATCAACTAGAAAAGCGCAGTAATGACTACTTTTATAACGATACACCATTTAATGGCGAAGCTTATGATCATCGTGACAATCAGCTTTATCAAGTATATGAAATCACCGATGGCGTTATTACAGGTAGTCGAGATTATGGTGTATTTGAAGCCAATGGTATGATAAAGTTAGAACAGGGCGAAAAGGAGAATAAAATGAATGAGATAAAAAATAAAACTGAGTCTAACCCACCGATTCGGGTAGAGTTAAGTCATTTGCAACGGATTGATGGCTTGTACTTTTTAAATGATGTATTGTTTCGTGGATTGGCTTATGACCATCGGAATAACTAAACTTAATAAATATATTTAATAATAATCAATACAGAAGTGAATATTATCGCATTGAATTAATAACAGTAATAATGTTATCTTACTCAGTTAGTTTCAATGTATTGATTCATTGATAAATAATATTTTAAAGAAAAGATAACTTAATATGATACTTGCAATTGATGTTTATTACATTGATAACCGCGCCAAATCGGTCGGCGTTTTATTTCATCATTGGACTGATTCAACCTCAGCAATTGAACAGGTAATCACTGATTATCAAGATAATGTTGCGCCCTATCAATCAGGTCAGTTTTATCAACGTGAATTGCCTTGCATTATGTCACTGCTTGATAAAATTGATTTAAGTAAACTTACCTGCATTGTGATTGATGGTTATGTGCATTTGGATGAAGGTAAGATAGGGCTAGGTGGGCATTTGTATCATGCATTAAACAAAACCATCCCTATTATTGGTGTTGCTAAAAAGCCGTTTTCAGGCAATAGCGAGTATTTGATCGAGGTTCTTCGTGGTCAAAGTAAGCACCCGCTATATGTTACCTCGATAGGCATACCGCTAATAAATGCAGCCAATAGCGTGCAATCAATGGCAGGTAAACACCGAATACCTGATGTGCTGAGCTATTTAGATCAACAAACAAAATTGTTTAAACACGAACAATAACGGATTAGATTGAATTTGGCTAGGATGGATTGAATTACAGTAATGCGGACATTCGCCGACCCAATAAGAGTCGGTTAATGGTTGAGTTAAATTAGGTATAGGAAAACGCCGAGTTGTTTACGCGCCATGATTAAAACAATCCGCTAAAACCCATAAGGCATTTTCCTTAAAATCGCTTTATGGATTTTAACGGTATTATAAAAATTAATAAAGTGAACTTTTATTGCCTGTCTTTTGTGTTATAAAATAACTTGAATGTCAGATTAAGTAAAGACTATTACACCTTAATCAAAAATCGACCTTCTCCTTTAACCCTGTTATCAATAAACCATTAACTTCCGCTATCCGCTCATTAAGTGACTGGCCCACGTTGAGTCATAAACGCACCTTGTATGGGGTGATTACTGAGTTTAGTCTGTTATCGGTCAATAAAGAGGAAGCCCATTATCAGGTGGTGTTATCCTCGTATTTTATTAATAAATGAGAGAATTGGATTGAAGGGTTTATTTGAAAATAAAAATTTAATATTAATATTAATATTAGATATTAGTGATAAAAATGATATAACCGGATTATATAAAATCGGGGGACCAAGATTCGATTAACATGTTAAACGGTAATATCATTAATAAAAGCATTCAATTAGAATCAGAATGTAACTATCCCCTAAAATAGTACAGCAAAAAGTAGAAAATTCTCTATGATACAAGTAAAGAGGATTTAATTATGAAAAAAATGACTGAACATCAAATCGTCGCTATTTTAAAAGAAGCTGAAGCAGGTATTCCTGTCAAGGAACTCTGCCGTAAATATGGCATGGGGAATTCAACTTTCTATAAATGGCGAGATAAATACGGTGGTATGGAAACCTCGGATATCAAACGTTTAAAGGAGCTGGAGGCCGAAAACCGTAAACTTAAACAGATGTTTGCTGAGCTCAGTTTAAAATCTCAGCTTCAGGAAGAAATCATAAAAAAGCTTTAGTGCCAACTGGGGCACGTAAAACGTGGGCACAGCAACTACAACAAAATCATTTGGTTACTATTGCTATGAGTTGTGCCATTGTTGGCTTAAGTCGTTGTGCTTACTATTATCAACCTAAGTTACAGGATGATTCGGTGATTGTTTCGGTATTGAATGCTATCACAGACCGGCATTTACGCTGGGGCTTTCCTAAATGCTTTAATCGTATCAGAAAGCTCGGCTATAAATGGAATCATAAACGGGTATATCGGGTGTATTGTGAATTAAAGCTTAATCTCAGGGTAAAGCGTAAAAAACGTATTCCTCCACGAAGCCCAGAAAGGCTATTGGTTCCTAATAAACAAGGTGAATGTTGGTCAATGGATTTTATGAGTGACAGTAGCTGTAATCAACGTCGCTTTAGGACATTCAATGTCATTGATGACTTTAATCGTGAGGCGTTAGGTATTGATATTGCAGTAAGCTTACCGGCAG
>NZ_LZGS01000027.1 GCF_001690495.1 Gilliamella sp. App4-10 | reverse complement strand
TAGGGCGCTGATTTGTTGTCTTTCTTCTTGGCTTAGGTCTTTGATGTCTTTATCGGGGTAAAGGATACCTGCAATAACTTCCGCACTGCGTTCACTTGCGGCAGCGCCTAAGCCACCCACTAGGGCAGAGTTGCCTTGCAGCTGCGCAACCACCCCACCCAAGATGGCATGACTGACCGTGTTGGCAATGTGGTCTGTTTCCCATTTGCCGGTTTCAGGGTTGTAATGCTCGGTTTGTTTTTTTATGGCACTGGCAATTTTTGGTGCCAGTGCCCCTGCAACCGCCCCTGTCATGTCGCCACTGATGATGCCGTTGATAAGATTGACCGCCATGTCAATGCCTTGACGGGTTTCACTGCCCATCGCCGACATGCCTTGATTCATCGCTTCTTTGTAGGCGTCTTCGTAGATTTTTTGTTGCTGTTCGTCAGTTAAGACCGTTTTATTGTTTTTGGCCTTTTCTTGCTCTTTGTTTAACGCCTCTTTCGCTTTTGAGGTGGCGCTGATTCGGTCAATGTGATTGAGCATGGTTAATGTTTCACCACCAATTTCACTCACGAGCCGTGTTTGGTCGATGATGCTTTGCTCTTTGTCTTTGTTAAAGATATGTTTGAGCGCATGACTCGCATGCTCGGTATCACGACTTAATTCGTTAATCGCTTGTTGTTGCTCGCTTTCATGGCGGATAACCATCGTCCCTGTCGATACCGCTGAGTGCGTGGTCGAGTTTTTGCTTGCTTGTTTGTTAAGACCCGTTGGTATCGATGGCATTCCACTGGTGTTAACGCCTGCACTGCTGCTACTTACCTTGTAGTCCGCTTGGTTTTTTATATCACTAAAGCTGATTGTGCCTGTGTCAAGTTTGTTTTTGCTCGTGTCTTTTGCTGCTGAGGCTATCACCGCCCCTTTTAAGTCGGTGTGGTTGCCGACCGTAATGTCAAAGCCCCCTTTGCCGGCAAAAATGCCCGACTGGTCCGTCACACTTTGCCAAGTGCTGTCCATTTTGGTTTGGCTTGCTGCAGCATTTGCGCCATTTGTACTCCCCCATGAAACACTGCCCCCCAAGGATGTTGAGCTGTTTTTGGAATGGTACTCATCGCGGTCTTGTTTCGATTCTATATTGAGGTTATGACCAATATCGGCTTCCACCCTATCCCCTTTGACTTGTCCCGCCACAATGTTGGCGTCATTACCGATGATAAGAGTAAGCTTATTGCCCGCTTCAACCACGCTTTCACGCCAGTCGGTGCCATTGCCTTTTTCGCGTGATTTGCTTTGGCTGGCATTGGCTGATAGGTTAAGACCATTTTTTTCTCCCCCAACTTGATAACCCACCCCCAACGAGCCACTGCTGCTCTTTTCTTTGCTCTCGGTTTTTATCGTGTTTTTTTGACCGATGATGTTAACATTATGGTTCGCCTTGAGCTTCGCATCATGACCCGCTGACACCTGACTGCCGATGATATTGATATCACCTCGCTCTTTTTGCCCATTGCCTGTCGCAATAATGCTGACGTTATGTCCCGCTGAGACGCCACTACTTACCGCAGTGTGTTGTTCTTGGTTTACCGTGCGTTTGGTCTTTTCACTGCCCAAACTGACATTCAGCCCCACAGAGGCTTGTGGCGTGCCATTTTGTAAATTAGCCCCCGCCTCTAACGCCGCATTGCCCGCTTGTAACCCCGCTTTGATGTTCATCAGCGCTTGGGTTTTGTTATTTTTCTGTTTTTGCGCTTGCTCTCGGGTTTGATTGGCGTTGTAAATAGCACTCGCCGTACCGGTAACCGCCACCGTCACCCCTGATTTTTGATGCTTGTACTCTTCTTGATACGTCGTTTTCGCCTCTAACGCGTCAATATTGACGTTGTCGCCTTGCATGCTTATGTCATGCTTTGCTATCACATCACTGCCTTTGATGTTAAGGTCTTTGCCCGCTTGTATCTTCACATTGCCATCAGTACTGCCAATTACACTCCCCACAAAGGCTTGTTCGGTGTTGGTCTGTTTTAAGGATTCTTTTTCTTTACCCGCCGTAAAGCCTATCCCGCTACTACCCATTAACCCCGATTTTTTAGTGACCGTTTTTTGCATGTGGTAGTAAGACTCTTCCGCTGCATCAATCGTGATATCTTCGCCTGCCCCAATAGTGACATTATGCGTCCCAACCACTTCACTGCCTGTCACCGTGACTTTATTGCCCGCATTGATGTTTACCTTATCACCATAAACCCCACTGCCTTTTTGCGTGATATTGTCAACTTCGATATCTTCGGTTATGGAGCCTTTGTTGAGTAAGCCTTGGGTTTGGGTTTTGTGATGCTCGGTTAACTGTAAGCGTGCTTGTTCACTACCTAGATTTATATCATGTTCGGCTTGCACGTTTAACGTCTTATTGCTCGAGACCGCGGCCGATTTCGCCAAGATGTCATGACCGGCAATTAAGTTGAGGTCACCTTGGGTTAACAGTTCACTGCCCACCACATCTTCAATATCAACTTTGCGTGAGTGATTTTTATTCCATTTCGCATCTTGATAGCTTTCTGTCTTTAAGGTCGATAAATTGATATCGTGCCCCGCTATCACGTTAGTGACCCCATCTTCACCGCCATTTATCACCAAGGCCGCACCCAAATTGATGTCATGACCCGCTTTTAAGTGGATATCGCCATCTTTAACACTAATACTTGAGACCTGGTCAATCACCGTATTTTTGCTTTTGCTCGCGCCGTAATGCGTTTCAGTGGTAGAGGTGGTGCTATTTAAGTTGATATCGTTATTCGCCTGTAAATAAGCCAACCTATCCGCTTTTAATTTGCCACTGCTGTTAATGCTATCTTTCGCTTGAATGATAATTGCACCCGCATCAATCAGACCTTGGTTATTGACGTTATCACCTAATAGCGAAACCTGTTTTTTACCTAATATCGCCCCCGAGGATCCAATATCATGCTCCGCTTGCACCTTGACACTTTTACCCGATAATAATGCCCCCTCCGTCGTCAGTTGCGGGTGGTTAACGAGGTAAACTTGTGGCACCAATACCGATACCGCTTGACCATCAACCATTACCGTCTTGCTTTCTAACCAGACAATATCACTGGTCAATGCCTGCATTTGTTCCGCTGACAGCGAGGCACCTACCGATAATCCATACTGCTTAGCAAACGTGGCCCCCGCATTCATTAAGGCTTTATACTGCTCAAGGTCACTGGTGTAATCACCAATATAACGGTGACCGGTTAAAGTGGCAATTTGCTCTCGGATGAGCTGTTGCTCGTAATAACCATCCCCTAACCGTTTTTGGATGTTATTTGGATCGGTTCGCAATTGATTAAGCATGTAATCCGAACTTAACCATTTTTTTCGATCCGTAAAACGGCTGTCCGTTTCCACTAAATAATTGCCTTGTGGATCTTTGTTAATGATTGATAAGCTATTTTGAGGTAATGTTAGATCGGGCTCAACAAAGATGATTGGATCCGCATGCGACTGACCCGCTTCGCTCGGCACCTCCACTTTTTGATTATCATCAATTATCGGCGTGTTGGGCTTTTCAACTTTCTCGGGTGGCATGATGGGCTGAGTGATCGGTAAATCATGAATTGGCGATTCGGTTGAAATGCTCACCTTCCCCTTTTCTTTACCCTGATTGATGATATCTTCTGATAAATTATTGAGGTGTTTTTCATTTTTGACTTCGGTCACAATCGGTTTAACGATTTCACCCAAGCTAACCGTACCCTCTTGGCGAGTTTGCAAATCAACTTGGGTTTTATCGACATTGGCATGGCCTTCTATTTTGGCATGCGCAAGATCGATAGTCGTGATGGTTTGGTCTTGATAATCGCTCCATTTTGCTCTTTTAGTATATTCTTTTTTCCCGTTTTTATGCCCTTCGTGCCGATAATGATAAATTTGATTACCGGTATCTTTGACCGTTCTCTGACCTTTTAAAGAGTGATTATTTAGCGTACCGGTCATGATATTTAACGCATTACCGGCAACAATTTTACTATTATCATTTTCTAAATGATCGGATTGGATAATCAAATCCTTTCCTGAGATGATTTCTGCCGGTGCGGTACTTTTGATTTTGGTTTCATAAACATGCCTTGTATAGTCATATTTGTAATATTTATAAGTCGAATCAAAAGCGCCATCATTTGAATGTAAAACAGGATATCTATGCCGTTTTTTAGGGCTAGTACGAATACTCACTTCATCCGGTTTAAATCGCCGTGCATCACCATTGGGTGAATATTCAACAATAGATTGACTACTTACTAAAACCTCTTCGGTTTCAATATGGTCATTGATATTGTTAATGTGATTAACGTTTAATGCCATATTGTCTGCTGCTTCAATCCGAGCTGAATGATTATTTAATGTTTGCCCTTGAATATGCAGGTCACCTAAACTGAGCAACAGCGCATGATTAGTATTATTTAGGGTGTTGACATCCAAGAAAAGACCTTCCCTTGCAGCAAGTGTCGGCGCAATGGTGCTAGTTAAAGATGAGGCTCGGTTGTTGACTTCATGGGCTTTAATATAAATCCAATCCCCATATAAACGTGCGCCTTCTAGGTTGTCAACTCGCTGTAAAGCGTTCAAGTTGACCTTGCCACCGTCAATCAGCCCTTTATTTTCCAATATATGCCCATCGGTGTTGATTTCCTCAGATTCTATAATCCCTTTGGCAGTATTTTTAATTTCATCACTCTTGAGGGTGATTGCTTGACCCGATGAGATTTTTCCGTCATTGGTAATTTTGCTTGTGTTGATTAAAATATCATTATTCGCTAGCAAGCTGTTTTTGTTATCAAACGCCTGAGTTAAATTAAGCGCAATATTGTTTTCCGCGAGCAGTTCACCGTCGCCACTCAGTTGATTGGCGTTAATGGTAATATCATTCGCTAATAAACGAGCTTGGTTATTAGCTATTTTATCTGCTTGAATATGGAGTAACGTTTTGGCGGTGATATCTGCTTGTTGGTTTTCAAGCACTTGCGTTTTTAATTCAATTTGCCCTGCATTTAATTTGGCTTGCTGATGAGTAATCGCATTTGCAATAATCTTCAATAAGCTTGCGGTTTCAAGTTTTGATTGGCTGTTATTAATCGAATCAGCCTCAACCAAAATGCCCTTATTGGCTGCCATCGTTGAGTGTTGATTATCAATAGCCCCTTGAGAGTGTAATTGAATTTTTTGCATTGCCGTAAGTTTGGCATGATTATTCGTTAAATTATTCTCTGCATGTAACTGAATATTGCCCATGCTCAATAATTTGGCTTGTTGGTTATCAATAGTTTGTCCAGTAAAGGCGATATCACCTTTGGCTTGAATATCTGCGGACTGATTATTGATATGGTTAGCTTGGATCGTTAAATCACCATCTGTTACCAATTGTGCTTGTTGATTATTCACATCATTAGCAGTGATTGCCAATAAACCTTTACTACTTAATTCAGCATCGTCATTATCTAAATCATCAGCATGGATAATCAGGCCGTCTTTTCCCGAAATGAGTATTGCATGTTGATTGGCTAAGCTGGCATTGACATTAATGTGCATACCTTGCTTAGCCTGTAGTGCCGCTTCACGATTGTCAAGGTTATTGGCATGAATCGAAATATGTTTATCAGCTAACCATAAGGCGTTTTGATTATTTATTTCGTCACTGTTTACGGTAATATTTTGTTTTGCTGATAAGGTACCATCTTGGTTATTTGTTTTGTTGGCATCAATATGTATAGAATCGTTAGTAATTAACGTGGCGGATTGATTATCAAATTCGGTACTTTGGATATTGATGCCTTTATCGGCATGGATATAGGCCGATTGGTTGGCTAATTTTTCAGCGGTTAATGCTAATTGGCCGCCCGATATTAAGGTCGCCTCGTTATTATTTAAATCATCAGCTTTAACGGTAATGCCCTTACCCGCTTTCCATACCGCCGATTGATTATTGATTTCATCACTCTCAAGGGTGATAGCATTTTGGCTGACCCATTTTACCGATGCACTATTGAGCTTTTTCGCTTTTATGCGAAGATTACCGTCGGCTTTTAAGATGGATGACTGACTATTGAGTTCATCGGCATTAAGCGTGACATCACCACCCGCTGCCAATAAGCTATTTTGATTATGAATGTGTTTGGCCACCATATCGATTTTATTTTGCGTTCGAATATCGGCCTCTTGATTATCTAATTGCTCATCAGCATTAAACTCAATATCGCCTGTCGCAATCATGGTGCTATGTTGATTGTTAAGGGTTCTACCTTGCATAGTCAGGTCATGACCCGATTTGATTTTCGAACGTTGATTATCCATTAACGGTGACTCAAGTGTTAATTTATCACCTGAAATCAGTGTCGCATCAGCATTGTTGAGTTTATCGGTAGCTATTATGGATAGTGACTTACCTGATTGCATGGTCAAATGGCGGTTATCAATGTCTTTGCCTTGTATATTTATCGATTGCTGGCTAATGATTTGTGCATTTTGGTTGTCAATATCGTCAGCCTGAATGTGAATAGCGGCTAATGCATTGATTAGGGTATTTTGATTATTGACAATGTTCGACGCTAAACCAATTTTTCCATAACTGAGCAATTTGCTATTATGATTATTTAAATGTAGGGCTTTAAAGAAAATATTTTTATAACTTGATATTGACGAATTTTGATTATTAATCGTTTGAGCATTAGAACTAATATGACCTTCACTAATCCATTTAGCATTGTTATTGTCTAATTGCGAAGTTGCAGTAACCGTTATATCATCTTTGGCACTTAAGGTTGCATCATTTAATTTAACCACGTTGGCTTCAATGCTTGATTGTTTTTCACTCACCATTAATCCATTAGTGGCATCAATATCATCGGTTGCATTGAGTTTAATATCACCTTTTGCCTTCACTTTTACTTTTTGGGCTTCAATATGCGAACTGGTGATATGAATGTCCTGATTGCTGATAAATATTCCTTCATTAGCCCATAGTTGCTCTGCGGTTATAGCAATGCGATCGCTGGCGCTGAGTTCGGCATTATTATTATTGATATTTTTACCTTGTAGCGTTAAGGTGGAATTGGTTAGTAATAGTGCGGATTGATTATTTAGATCGGTTGAATTAATTGCCAAATAACCATTAGATTTTAATTCTGAAGATTGGTTATTCACCTGCTGCCCATCAATAGCAATATTATGCCCGGCTGTGAGCTTTGCATGTTGATTAAAGAATTGTTTAGCCTTAATATTAATCGTGTTTTCGGAAATGAATGTCGACTCTTCATTCTTAACTAACGCGCTGTGAATATGAATATCACCTTGCGCACTTAACGCCGCTTTTTGGTTGTTAATTTGATTGGCATGAATTGTCAAAGCGCCTTCTGTTAATAATTCAGACTGCTGATTATCAAACTGATGGCTGTCAATGGTTAAGTCTTTTTTTGATTGTAATGTTGATTTTTGGTTTTCTAATGTATTAGCCTTTATTTGCAAATGGTCATGACTGACTAATAGAGATTCATTATTGGTCATCTGTTGGCTTTGTAAATTAATAGCACCTTCCGCTAAAAGCGTCGCCTTGTGATTATCGATGAGCTCCTCAGCATTAAAATTAACGTTACCTCCCGCATTGAATTTGGATTGCGCATTATTGATGTTATTGGCGCTAAAGTCGATATCTTTATTGGCCAGTATCATGGATTGTTGATTATTAATAATGTTGGCATTAGCAAAATAAGATGCATTGGTTTTAGCTTGTAAATCGTGACTATCAATGGCCTTGCTCGCTTGTAAAGTGATATCTTTTTCACTCTTAATTATTGCCGTATTGATATCGATATTTTCAGCAGTTAATGTAACCGATTCCGCTATATTTTGGCTGTTGGCTAGATTAATATTTTTTTGCGCATTAACTTTAATGTGTTGACCGGCCAGATTTTTACCCGTGAGTGAAACATGATTTGCATCTGCTGTAATATTACTTTTTTGCGTTAATTTTCCTTGTTCATCAATACCCGCCGCAAGTGTACTTGTTGAAGCACTATCGATCGTTTTAGCTTTAAGATCGATATTTTTTTGAGCAACAATATTACCTAGATTGTTAATAGTCTCTTTGCTCATTAACTGAATGTTTTGTCGACTATTAATTTGCTTGCTGTTGTTAATGCCTTGTTGGCTACTTAGCTTAATATCACCTTTAGCTTGTAGTGTTCCTTTATTACTGATTTTGCCATCAGCACTAATAACTAGGCTGTCACTGCTGGCACCTAATTCACCCGCATTATGCACACCCACCCCTTTTTCGGTGCCCACAAGGTTAATTTTGCCTGCATACATACCGCCCAGCGCTGAAACATCTATCGATACCTTAGGTTTATCGTTTACATCCTCATCCAATGGCGTGATTTTTTGGGTGTCTTGGCTCACCTTATTCCGACCCGTTACCACATTTAACTCATTCGCCCAAACCGATGAGTTAATCGATACCGTCCGTGCAATTAAATCCGTATAACTTTGCGCTGAACTGTCAAACCCTTTACCTGTTACCTCAATATACCCTTGCTCTACCTGATAACCCATCAAATCACCATTTTCGATCATCGGTTTACCTGTCGTTAGCGTGCCCCGGCTGGCATTAATAAATCCACAACCATTACAGGTGATACCCGATGGATTGGCGATGATAACTTGAGCCTTTTGTCCCGCAACTTCAACCACCCCATTTAATTGACTTGGATTACGTGAGTTGACTTCGTTTAAAATGATTTTAGCACTACCCGAGGCATTTAATAGCTCATTACCTTGAACATATCCTCCAATTTGCGTTTGGCTAATTTTACTGCTGTTATTTAAAATGACACCTTGCTTTGATACATCAAACTGTTGGTATTTATTATGAGAGATCCCTTTACTATTTGGAGCTTGAATATTGACCTGTGTTGTGCCATTAGCCGTTGATGTAATAAGTGGTTGCTGATGTTTGTTGGCTTGACTGTCTGGCACAATGTTGCTGCCATAAACCGGTGAGCAAATACTAACAAAACCTAATGAAATAGAAATGAAAAAGTTTAGCGGTCTTAAATTAACAAAAAGTGATTTTAACAGCATTGATTTCGGTGCCGATGGGGTTTGTCCACTACCGATTGGCGTCTTAGCTATTTCCGCCACCACCATCTGCATACGCCGTTTTTTGTTAAAAATAACTCGGTATAAATTCTTGTTCATCATCTATTCCTTTATTTTTATTATTCTGATATTGATTGTGTATTGATTATTTAACATCAATAATTCCAGTTTACGCTAAACCCTAATACTAATGGATTAGTTTTAAAGCCTTTGGGTTTACGAATCGGTGTGCCAGCAAAAAGGTCATAGTAAAAACCATAATTATTGCCTCTAACACCAATAACGCCTCCAGTTAAGTGCCTACCCAACAAATATTCACTTTTTGCTCCAGATACTTCACCTGTATCGATACCTAAATAAGGCTCGTGATTAAAAGGCCCCTGCCAGGCAAGCTCATTACGTGCATACCAACCTCGGTCAGCTTTCAAGGTTAATTCACCATCAAAACCTCGTATACTCCAGCGCCCACCTATCGAAAACTGGTCTGGCGAGGTTAAACGTTCGCCTCGCGTATATTGACCTTGATAGTCTAAGCGATAACGAAATTGTTGCTGACCCAAGTTAAAAGGTACGTTGGCCGATAAGTTAACTAAAAAGATGTTAGATAACGCACTACCATTATCTTCCGGATTTCGCTCTTCGGGTGCTTTTTGTGCATTAAACCAACGCACACCTTTTTGATAAGTGACCCCTGCATCTAATGTAATATTGTTAATATAGTGTCGATGTTGCAAGCCCAATTGCCAATTTGTCGTCTTTCGTTGCTGGATTTCGATTTCGGTATCATTTATATAGTTATGCGATTGGCGTAGGCTAATACCATAACTTAATGTCGTTTTTTGTGATTCATTGCGGTGAATGACTCGGCTAAGTTGTATGTTGGCGTTACGACTGCGACCACTATATTGATAATCATAATTTTGTCCCGCTACGGTTTGATGATATTTGTTACCTGATAGCGAAGTATTTAATAGCCAATACCCCAATGGCATCGAATACGATAATAAATAGTTCCGTGAACCGTATTTTCCTTTGCCGTTTAAATCATGCCCACCAAAGACATAAAAGGAATCACTTAATGACAATAAGTTATCCAAATAAAGGGTCGCTCCACCTTGGTCTCGCCCCGTTGTTTTGGTGCCAGAATCATCAACTGATAATCCTAATCGCCACATTTTTGTTTGTTTGCGAGTAATAACAATGTCACTTTCACCCGGTTTATCCCCTGGCACTAACTGCATCTGTGCACTCACCGTAGGTAAACGTTGTAAGTTCTCAAGCCCTTGCTCAATATCACGTAAATTGAGTATCTTGTTTTCTCTCGCTGGCATGGCAGTATAAAGCTGGGCATATTTATCACTATCATCACTGTAGTTAATGTGTCTAACTTGACCTTCAACAAGCCGTAATTTTAAAGTTTCATCCGCTAAATCTTGTTCTGGTGCAACAACCCTAGTCGTGATAAAACCATAGCTCACTAAGCGATCTTGTAGTTTACTCATCAGTAAACTTATTCCTTGCCCACCCAAACAATGGTGCTCTGCTTGTTGCGCTAGTTTTTTTAATGGAATAAACCAAGGTAATTTGTCACGGTCAACTAATTCAACCTGACTAATATTGAAACATAACGACTCAACAGGAAGGTCTAACTCTCCTGATGTCGCAGTAGGCGGTAATAAATGGATATCTGGTGCAGCAGGATTCAATGAATCTTGTAGTGCTTTTTCACGCTCTTGCTGGCGGAGCAATTGCTGATCACTAAGTGCTTGTGTTTGTACCGGTTTTTGTTCTGCCAACAAAATAGACGTAGGAAAAACAACTAATGCAAAACTTAATAAATATTTTTTCATCAAAAAAGCTTCTCAGTTTAAAACTAATCCAATTACCACCCAAAATTTAGGCAGCAATGTTAAGCTGAATCAAAAAAAATGTCCACGGTAATAATGACAAATATCAATAAAAAATAATATTATATTATTTTTTAATATGTTAAGTTTCAAGCGAGGTTTATGTTATAGATTGGCTTTAATTTGATCACTTTTTACTGTCTCAATGAAAGGCACATTATTGTTATTGGAATATGACCAAAACTACATTATAAAAATAAACGTATTAGATAAATAATAATCTTTCAAGTGCAACTATCCCCTAAGATAATATCGTCAAAAATAGAAAATCCTCTATTATAAAAGCAATAGAGGAGTCGAATATAAAAAATGACGGCACATCAAATTGATGCTATTGGAAATGAAAAGTAAACCGATGTTCCAGTTAAAGAACCATGTCATATAAAGATCTTTGTCATAAAAAAGAATTTTTATCTATCAATACGATATTCACCGTTTATATTTGATTAAACTTCCTTACAAAATTATTATCACTCATTAAACAATATTCTTGTTAAATTCAGCCTTTATTTCCCACTATTGCAATTAGTCGGTATAATGCCTGCAATTTTATTGTAAAGTGGATTATGCATGAAAACGCTATTTGCCAGCACATCTCGCGGGCTTGAAGAGTTATTAAAAAAAGAGTTAGAACAAATTGGTTCAACCAATTGTAAGATTACGCAAGGCGGTGTCTATTTTGATGCTGACGAAACAACTTTATATCAATCACTATTATGGTCACGTTTAGCGTCACGCATTTTATTGCCAATAGCCGAATTTGATATCTATAGTGATTTAGATCTCTATTCTTGCGTGTTCAATATTAAATGGACTGATATTTTTGCTGTCGATAACGCTTTTGTGATCAACTTTGTTGGTGTTAACGAGTTTATTCGTAATAGCCAATATGGTGCACTTAAGATCAAAGATGCCATTGT
This sequence comes from Gilliamella sp. App4-10, assembly GCF_001690495.1. Classification (GTDB taxonomy): domain Bacteria; phylum Pseudomonadota; class Gammaproteobacteria; order Enterobacterales; family Orbaceae; genus Gilliamella; species Gilliamella apicola_G. The sequence continues at coordinate 67,471 of NZ_LZGS01000027.1, read as the reverse complement.
CGATCATTTTTTACGTCATACCAACCAACGCCCTAATGTGGCAAAGCAAGATCCAGATATTCGGCTTCATGCTTATTTAAATAAAAACCGTGTCACACTGTCTTTAGATTTGAGTGGTAATAGCTTACATGAGCGTGGTTATCGCCAGCAAACAGGGCAAGCACCATTAAAAGAGACTCTTGCTGCTGCCATTATTATGCGTTCAGGTTGGCAAAGTGATGAACCATTACTTGACCCAATGTGTGGTTCGGGCACGCTACTGATTGAAGCCGCGATGATTGCATCAAAAATCCCACCGGGATTACAACGCAAACAATGGGGATTTTTTGCTTGGAAAGGATTTAATCCTACTTTGTGGAATTCGCTGTTATTTTCAGCTAAACAAAATGTTTGCAAACCCAATACCCCTTTTATTGGTTACGATAATAACCCAGCAGTACTTGAACGAGCCAAACAAAATGCCATCCAAGCAGGCGTGGGCGATTTAATTACGTTTTCAGTGCAAGATGTAACGCAATTAAGTCATCCATTACTAACACAAACAACTGGCATGATTATTAGCAATCCACCTTATGGCGAACGCTTAGAAAGTGAGCCAGCACTGATTGCTTTGCATACGGCACTCGGTCAACAAATTAAACAAAATTTTGGTGGGTGGAAATTATCGCTATTTAGCGGCGCACCACAGTTATTAGATTGCTTACAAATGCGAGCAGACAGACAATTCAAAGCCAAAAATGGTCCACTCGACTGTATACAAAAAAATTATGTCATTGCTAAGCGTAACACTGAAAATCCAATCAATAATCCAACGTTGCCAGCTACAGACTTTGCTAATCGATTACGCAAAAATAAGCAAAAGTTAGAAAAATGGGCTGCTCAAGAACAGCTAGAATGCTATCGACTTTATGATGCGGATTTACCTGAATATAACGTCGCTATCGATCGTTACAAAGATAAAATAGTCATGCAAGAATACGCCGCACCAAAAAACATCGATCCACAAAAAACGCGCCAGCGACTTTTTGATATTATCAATGCGACCATGTCAGTACTTGAGCTTACGGCCGATCAGCTAGTATTAAAAACGCGTGAAAAGCAAAAAGGTAAACAGCAATACCAAAAGCTTGGGCAAAAACAGGACTACTTTTTAGTACATGAATACCCAATTAATCAACGCAAAACCGCATTTTGGGTCAATGTGACCGATTATTTAGATACCGGCTTGTTTTTAGATCATCGCTTAGCACGAAAAATGATTGGTGAAATGAGTGCCGGCAAAGACTTTTTAAATCTATTTGCCTACACAGGTAGCGCAACGGTTTATGCTGGACTTGGCGGAGCAAAATCAACCACTACAGTCGATATGTCTCGCACCTATTTGGAATGGGCTGATCGTAATTTAAAACAAAACGGTTTAACGGGTAAAAAGCATCGATTAATTCAGGCCGATTGTTTGCTCTATTTATCTCAGGCTGATGAGCAATTCGATTTAATTTTTATCGATCCGCCGACATTTTCAAACTCAAAACGCATGAACGATACTTTTGATGTACAGCGTGATCATCTAAAATTAATGACCGATTTAAAACGCTTATTACGTCCTAATGGAACGATTATCTTTTCGAATAATAAGCGTGGTTTTAAAATGGATAGTGTTGGTATGCAAAACCTAGGGTTAACTTATCAAGAAATTACCCATAAAACGTTATCACTTGATTTTAAGCGTAATAAACAAATTCACTGCTGTTTTATTGTAAAACATCAATAGTGAAAGTGGGGAAACAGCTAGGTATATCATTGATTTTATTTTAGTTTTATAACAACTTTCAGATAAAAAATTAAATAAAATCAATACTCTACCTGAACACTTTTATAGAAACACGAAAAGCCAGCAAAACACCCAATCCCAAACCAAATACGGAATCGACCGTCAAAATGTGTCGATAACCAAGAAATGAAAAGAAGTTAGCCTTGCTAACTCCACTTTGTGAATATCTCTCAGAAGGTTTATTAAGAGGAGGACATATATCCTCCCTTAATTCGGGCGTTATCATCGTATAAAAATGCTCACCGAATCTTATAACACTTGATACCTGCGACCATCAAAAAACAATGCAGATAGCATATTGATTTTAAGTATTTTATTCTTAAAAGACTCTTCTACCTGATCACCAATACCGCCGTTTTAGCACCACGTACTACACCTGACGCATTCGATCCTAAAAGATGCGTTGAGATATTAGGACGGCGTGATCCTAGAATAATTAAATCAGGTTGAATTTCTTCCGCTAAGCGGAGAATTTCATCCCTTGGATGACCAAATGCAATAGAAAACGATAAATTTTCACGTGGTAAATTAATCGAGTCAATCAGTTTGTGCAAGTGCTGTTCTGTCTGCACTGTGGCTTTATCCTTAAATTCGTCAAAACCAAAGGAGTAAGCATTCACAATAGCTGATGCAACGGGTAATGTATGAAAAAAGATAACTTCGGCATTAGACAATTTGGCTAAGTACTCTACATGTGGGATGACTTTTTTAGTTAATTCTTCTTCAAGCACATCGATAGGAACCAAAATTTTTTTGTACATAACTCCCCCCTTGCTTTGTTATAGTTTCGATGTTTCGATTATATATTCAGTGATAGATAAAAGATGTTTGACTTAGTCACTATGATACGCATTTTAAATGTAATCCTTAATTATTTTTTATTCGATTTATGATAAAGATCAGCATGAGTCGCATTATTTATCGTTTTGATGTCAAACCAACACTCGAACAAGCCATCACATTTTTTTGTCACTGCACGTTTTCAAGCTATATTAGATAATACCAATTTTATTATAACTGCTTGACATGATGATAAACTGATTAGTATTGCGCGTTGTTTAACGGATTTTGTTTATATCACTTATTTAGCCGATCTCGCGGTGGTTAAAGATTATCAACGACAAGGCATCGGCAAGCAATTAATAAAAGAAGTGAAAAACAATACTGGTAAAGCATGTCCAATTACCCTACTGGTTGTACCACAGGTAGTTGATTATTATGTTCATATCGGTTTTAATGCACATTATTCAGACTGAATTTTAAGAGAAAACCAAAAATGAGAATCATTTTAGCATCAACATCAGCATCGCGTAAAAAAGTGCTCGAAAAATTAGCCATTCCGTTTGAATGTGTGCCCCCTATATGCGATGAAACACCGCTAGCCGGTGAGTCAGCCCAGCAATTGGTGGTTCGGCTAGCAAAACTAAAAGCCCAATCATTAGCGACGCAATTTGCTGATAGTTTAATTATTGGTTCGGATCAAGTCGGCGTGTTAGACGGTAATATGGTTTGCAAACCGCATACGATTGATAATGCCCGACAACAGCTTCGACAAAGCAGCGGTAAAGCCTTCTATTTTTATACTGGCATGACGGTAATTAATACCAAAACACAACAACAAATCACCATTTGCGAACCGTTTAAGGTGACTTTTCGGCACTTAACTGATCCAGAAATTGATGCCTACATTAGCAAAGAGATGCCTTTGCAATGTGCTGGCAGTTTTAAATGTGATGAACTTGGCATTACCCTGTTTGATAAGCTAGAAGGCGATGATATTCATTCACTCGTTGGATTGCCGTTATTAAAACTCAATAAAATTATGATTGAAATGGGCTGTAATCCGTTATTAATGTCGTCAGTCAGCTAGCCCTCCCCTTTTAATTGCCAATATGATGCATTAGTCAAATAATCGCCCTACTGACATTTTCATGATTTTTCGGCTATAATGGGCAACATTTTTATCATGAATAATCATCAATAAGGCGGTGCCTTGTTGATGAATTTCGGTAAGCAATTGCCTGATTTCAGCTGTACTATTTTCTTCATCAAGATCACTGGTTGGCTCATCGGCAATAATTATTTGAAGTTTACAAATTAGTGCTCGTAAGATCGCAATACGGCGCATTTCACCACCTAACATATTAGCTGGATAGGTATTTTGCAAATAGCTTATTCTGGCTTTTTTAAGCAGACTTTGTGCATAACTTAGACTACGTTGATTAGGTCCTTTGGTTAAATAAAAGGGTGATATCTTTGATTTTATCAATCAAATCGACTTTTACATAAAAGCTACTTGGTTCACTACGCAATAGAACAACTTCCATATTTTTTCATAGCCATAAGGTACAATAAGACTATCTGCGCCCAATCGGTTAGCCATGCCTGAAATACCAAGACTGAGTTTTTTCATCAGCACGCTTTAGTTTGTGGTGTCGGTAATGTAATATCGGCATAACAACAAAAAGATAATAAAAACAAAGATAAAATGAAAACCACTTTCCGCATAACCCACAACATATAACACATTGAAATTATTGCAGTTAATATGGATGACATCTTATTGTGAATAATGTCAATTATCAACCTTAAATAATAACAATTATCATTTGGTATTAGTGGTAACACTATTTTTCAATTTTTACTTTGTAAACTACATTATCATTATAGAAGATAACGTCATAAATCAAATAACATTAGTTGATATTTTTATTTTTTGTGTATTAAGTATATACTTGTGAAAAATTGATTCTTGAGTAAATTGAGTAACAACTATTATGCCATTATCGACATTAATTATTTTACCACTTTTTATCATCACAATTATTTTTGCCTCACTCTTTAAACAGAAAAAATGGCAACTTCTAAGTATAATATTACTGACGGCCTTTATCGTAATGGAGCTCACTTCTATCTACTTTAGTGGTGGCTTTATTGATTATCAGTTTTATGTGAATTTAAACATTAATGATATTATAGAAGGGCTATTTATTTTTAAATTGCAAGCAGCCTTGGTTATTGTTGTTTTTTTTGCCCTTATTTTTTTACTATCAAAACTAGCGAATTGGTGCAAACGTAAATGCCATTTAATTGTGCGTTTGTTATTAGCCTTTGCAGCAATCATCTCAATTAGTTATCATAATGGACCATTAAGCCGTTTATATGAAATCTATCAAGTCACTAGCGCCCCTCGTGAGCCGTTTGAGCAAGCATTACAATCGCTCAACATGACTAATTACACCAATAAAAATCAGCTTGTTAGCCATCAGGGTAAAAATATTATTGTGCTATCATTAGAATCGTTTGAACAAGGCTTTTTCGATTTTGAAGATATTACCCCTAATTTACGACAACTTCGCCAAGATTATACCTTTTTTGATAATATGCCAATGAGTTCAGGAAGTACTTGGACTACCGCATCGATGTACACTTATATGACGGGTATGCCTTTTTTAATTGGTGGCTACACCACCTCACCATTAATGCGCGCAGACCAAACCCATTTAGTTAGTTTGGGCGATGTACTTAATCAAGCGGGGTATCAAACCCGTTATGTGATGGCTAGTCCAGATTTTGCTGGCATTGGACATACTGCTGAGCTGTTTGGTATGCAAGTTATTTCCGAAAAAAACTATGTTGGACAATATCCACCTGCACCTTTTGGGTTGTATGACAAAGATATTTTTGATATTGCGCAAAAACAAATTACCGAAATGCACCAAGCAAATAAACCCTTTGCTTTGTTTGTTTCAACTGTTTCAACCCATGCTCCAAATGGTTTTGATGATGAAAGGATGAGGTCTGTGATTTCACCAAAAGCTGACAATATGTCGTTTGTTGCAGCTTCATTGGATCATAATTTAGGACATTTCATTCAATATTTAAAAGATGAAGATATATTAAAAGATACCATATTTTATATTTTTCCAGATCATTTAATGATGGGCGCTGGCACGCCAACAATCAATCGTCTTTCACAAAAAGAGCGCAAACTTTATTTATTAACAAATGCACGTACACAAGATCTACAAAAAACGCCCGATCAAACTATTTATCAAATAGATTTGCCGCGTTTAATTTTAAACGGTGCACAAGTTGAAAGTAATGCCAAATTTTTGACTGACTATTTACCCGAACCTAATTTTGATAAAAAACAGTTTGTTGAACAAAATAAATCCAATATTGCAACGATCAATAATTCAGCACAAGTGTTCAAATAGGCATTTAAAATGACGTTTGATTGATACATCATTGGCTCTTATTTTAATTATACTGAGGATCAAAGTCGTTTTGAGATTTTAAGTGATTATCAAGTAACAGGTAGATTTTATATTCAAACTCTTATCTACCTGAAACTTTTTCACAAACAGACTTTCTTTTTTGAATATTCAAACGTTAATTGTTAAAATGATAATAATTTAGCTTTTATAATCGTCACCTTTGTTTACCAATTATAAATTCATGATCACTCATTTTTATTCGATAGGCTAATTGAAATGGATAAATTATTACAATATGGTCGAGAGCTTTTAGCATTAGAGTTACACGAAGCGCAAAAATTACCTAATCGACTTGGCAAAGATTTTATTAACGCATGTCAGCTTATTCTAACCACCAAAGGTAAAGTTGTTGTTTCAGGTATTGGAAAGTCTGGACACATAGGTAAAAAAATTGCCGCTTCGTTAGCCAGTACAGGCAGTCCAGCTTTTTTTATGCATCCATCAGAAGCATTGCATGGTGATTTAGGAATGGTAACCCCAAACGACATAGCCGTTTTAATTTCTTATTCAGGCCGAGCCAAGGAGTTTAATTTTATTTTACCTATTCTTGCCGAAATGAATGTACCTGTTATTGCTATTACTGGAGGACTAGATTCGCCACTTGCTAAATCAGCTCAAGCCATTCTTGATATTTCAATTGAAAAAGAAGCTTGTCCAATGGGACTTGCACCAACGTCAAGTTCGACTAACACGTTATTAATGGGTGATGCACTAGCAATTGCTGTCATGCGCGCACGAGGCTTTAAAGAGGACGATTTTGCACGATCCCACCCTGCTGGTAGTTTAGGTGCTAAGCTACTCAACCATGTCAAAGATGTTATGCGAACCGGCGATCGACTTCCTAAAGTTTTACAATCTGCAACCGTATTTGATGCCATGCTAGAATTAAGTCGAACAGGTGTGGGATTAGTTGCAATCTGTCAGGATAATAATAAAATAATTGGGGTATTTACCGATGGCGATTTACGTCGCTTATTATTAAAAAATGGCACATTACAAGATAGTATTATAGACGTTATGACCAGCCCTGGGCATCGTATTCCTGCAAATTGGAAGGCCGTTGAAGCGTTAAAATCATTTAATGATCATAATATTACCGCCGCACCAGTCGTTAACAGTGATGGTAAATTAGTAGGCGCTCTAAACATCCATGATTTGCATCAAGCTGGCATTAGCTAAAACTATTGATAAATACCTATTGCCAAAAGGTACTATCTATTGAGATAATTACCGACCTAAATTTTTGTCGTTAGACGGAGATCCAAGAAAAGTTACACAGTGATAACGCGAATGATTTTATAAATCATAGTAAGTTGATATTGTGTTGTATATTTTAACCAAAATTAATAGATGATGAAACTACAATGGCAGAAAAGCGAAATATCTTTCTAATTGGCCCAATGGGGGCAGGGAAAAGCACTATAGGCCGACAAATTGCACAACAATTAGGCATGGATTTTTTTGACTCAGATCAAGAGATTGAAAAACGTACTGGTGCCGATATTGCATGGATTTTTGATCTAGAAGGGGAAGACGGATTCCGTGCCAGAGAAGAAAAAGTTATTAATGAGTTGACTGAAAAACAAGGCGTAGTTCTTGCAACTGGTGGGGGATCTGTTTTATCTAAAGAGACACGCAATCGATTATCGGCTCGTGGAATTGTTGTCTATCTTGAAACAACTATTGAAAAACAAATGGCAAGAACGCAAAAAGATAAACGTCGCCCATTATTGCAAGGTGGTAACACTCCGCGTGAGCTTTACGAAGAACTTGCCGATAAACGCGAGCCTCTTTACGAAGAAATTGCCGATATTACAATTAAGACCGATGAACAAAGTGCCAAAGGTGTTGCAAGTTATATCATTGATAAAATCGAGCAAATTTAAACCATTTTTTACTTATGTTGGCAAGTTATAGCGAAGCAATAAACCTATTAATAGGTTAAGGAGTAAGAATGCGTGTTGATAGAGAGGATCGTTATTTATCTGAACAACCTAATAAAAGCGCTATACTCTCAAAATTACCAAGTTTGTTGCAAGAATTTTTTAAAAAAAAGTTAGCTATTCTTGGTATGGCAGTTGTCATTATCCTGTTATTGCTTAGCTGGCTTTTGTTTCCTGTTTCAAACAAAAATGAACCAACACTATTAACACCACCAGAGATTAATGGTGTTGCAACTTCGCAAGTGTCGAATGATGCCCTTACACAGGGACAAGCTGCTCTGACAAAAACTAGTTCGGGGGAAAATATAGTTCTAGACGAACAGTTTAGACAACTAGATAACCAGCAAAGACCTGAGGTAAAACATAATCCAGTTACACCATTGAGTCATCCAAATATTAATGGCGCTTCAGGTTTAAATAACGTTAAAACGAATGCGAATTCAACAAAGGCTAGCATAAATAAAGATGCCGTTGATAAAATAAATCATCATAAACCCCATGAAAAATTGGGGTTAGAGAATAATTTAAAGCTAGGGGATAATAGTTATAGCATTCAACTTACTGCGTCTAAATCAGCTGATGGTCTAAAAAAGTTTGTTGAACACCATAAAATAACCAATTATCAAATTTATGAAACTCAACGTAATAATGAAAAATGGTATATTTTAATTAAAGGCAACTACTCATCATCTGAAGAAGCACATAAAGCAATTAAGTCTTTACCAAGTGCACTACAAAAAAATAAGCCATGGGTTAAATCTAGTGCAACGATTAATAAAGAGAAAGCATCAAAATAACAAACGACGTCGTTTATTTATCCGATCAACGACAAATAGGAGTATCCGTTGAAGAAGCAACGAGCCTTTTTAAAATGGGCTGGAGGAAAATATGAGCTCGTGGACACAATTAAACGATATCTACCAGAAGGCGATCAACTGATTGAACCTTTTGTCGGGGCTGGTTCTGTGTTTTTAAACACTAACTATAAAAGTTATATTTTAGCAGATATTAATCAAGACTTAATTTCATTATTTACATTGTTAAAATCAAGTCCCGATCAATTTATCCGTGATCTTAGATTGCTATTTGTTGCTCAAAATAATCAACCTGATGCTTTTTATCAGCTTCGAGATGTATTTAATCGTAATAAAGACCAGTATTTTAGATCCCTGTTATTTGTCTATTTGAATAGACATGGTTATAACGGTTTATGTCGTTATAATAGTAGAGGGCTATTTAACGTACCATTTGGGCGTTATAAGACAATTTATTTTCCTGAAAAAGAACTCTATTTTTTTGCAGAAAAAGCACAAAAAGCACAATTTATTTGCGCGCCTTATCACGAAGTCATGAATAAAGCGCAACAAAACTCGGTGATTTATTGTGATCCGCCCTATATATCTCCGAATGAATCAGCTGGATTTACGGCTTATTATTCAAATATTTTTGGATTTGAAGAGCATAAAAACTTGTCGAAATTGGCTGAAACCATAGCATATAAAAAAGATATACCGGTACTGGTATCTAATCATTATACTGATTACACCATGACCCTTTACAGTAAAGCGAGTCAACTTTATCGAGCAGAAATGCGACGTTCAATTAGCTGTGCTGGCAAAAGCCGAAAAAAAATCGATGAAATTTTAGCTTTATATAAAAAGTCATAAATAGATTTGAATATAAGGTGAGCTATTAGAGGTAGGTTATGAAAGAATACATTATTGCTCCATCAATATTATCAGCTGATTTTGCTCGTCTTGGCGAAGATACCCAAAAAGTTGTCGATGCAGGTGCTGATGTTATTCATTTTGATGTTATGGATAACCATTTTGTACCTAATCTAACCATGGGTGCGATGTTTTGTAAAGCATTACGAGACTATGGCATAAAAGCACCTATTGACGTGCATTTAATGGTATCACCGGTTGAAGAACTCATCACCGCATTTGCCAAAGCAGGCGCAACCAACATATCAATCCACCCAGAAGCGACCGTTCATTTGGATCGGTCATTACAGTTAATTAAAGATCACGGCTGCACTGCAGGTATTGTATTTAATCCTGCAACACCGCTTGATTATTTAGATTATATTATTGACAAAATTGATATTATTTTATTAATGAGTGTTAATCCTGGTTTTGGAGGACAATCTTTTATACCTTCTACAATTAAGAAGTTACAACAAACCAAACAACGTATTATTGCATCTGGGCGCGATATTCGTTTAGAAATTGATGGTGGCGTAAAAGTCGAAAATATAGCAGAAATTGCCAAAGCAGGTGCCGATATGTTTGTTGCAGGCTCCGCCATATTTAGCCAGCCTGATTATAAAACCGTCATTGATGCCATGCGTAAAGAGTTAGCAGGAGTTATACATGAATAAACTAAAAGATATTCAAGCAATCGCATTTGATTTAGATGGTACATTGGTTGATAGTGTGCCGGGGCTGGCACTAGCTACACAAAATATGTTGGCAGACTTGAATCTACCGACAATCAGCAATGAACAAGTCAAAAATTTTGTCGGTAATGGTATTGATATCATGCTCGAGCGAGTATTTAAAGCCATTCAAGTTGATCCATCAACTGAGCTACTGGCAAAAGCTAAAAATCTATTTAACCAGCATTATGATAAAGTTATTGATGCAGAAACGAAACTGTTTCCCAATGTTAAAGAAACCCTAAAAGTGCTTCATGATAATCATTATCCGCTGGCATTAGTGACCAATAAACCTGCACAATTTTTACCGGCCTTGCTGACTTCCTTAGGTATAAAAGAGTACTTTTCGTTAGTTCTTGGTGGTGGTGATGTGATTAAATTAAAACCACATCCAGCGCCGTTGTATCAAGTAATGGCTACATTTGGATTGTTTAGTGATCAGTTGCTTTTTGTTGGCGATTCTAAAAATGATATTACTGCCGCCCAAAATGCTAACTGTCCAACCGTTGCATTAAGCTATGGCTATAACTATGGCATCTCGATCGCTACCAGCAACCCTGATTTTTTATTAGATGATTTTAAAGACATATTAACATTATTACCTCAGCCAAAAGCTGATGCAAAAAAATAATTAGCATAAATTAGGAACAAATTATGAGTAAACCGATTGTATTTAGTGGCGCTCAGCCATCAGGAGAACTAACACTTGGCAACTACTTAGGTGCATTAAAAAATTGGGTGGCTCTGCAAGGCGAATATGATTGCGTTTATTGTATTGTCAATCAGCATGCGATTACCGTACGCCAAGATCCCAACAAATTACGTAAAGCTACATTAGATACACTCGCTCTGTATTTAGCTTGTGGCATCGATCCACAAAAAAGCACTATTTTTGTACAATCTCAAGTGCCTGCACATGCACAGCTGGGCTGGGCATTAAATTGTTATACCTATTTTGGTGAACTCAGCCGTATGACTCAATTTAAAGATAAATCATCTCGTCACTCCGAAAATATCAATGCGGGTTTATTTGATTACCCAGTCCTGATGGCTGCCGATATTTTGCTCTATCAAGCAAACTTAGTGCCTGTAGGCGATGATCAAAAACAACATCTTGAATTATCTCGTGATATCGCTATGCGGTTTAATGCGCTTTACGGTGATATATTTACTGTTCCAGAGCCATTTATTTCAAAAGTGGGCGCACGTGTTATGTCATTGCAAGAACCCACAAAGAAAATGTCTAAATCAGACGACAACCGCAATAACGTAATTGGCTTGCTCGAAAATCCTAAAGATATTGAGAAGAAAATCAAACGTGCAATGACCGATTCTGATGAGCCTCCAGTGGTACGTTATGATCTTAAAAATAAAGCAGGCGTTTCAAACCTACTTGATATTTTGACTGGCGTGACAGGTAAACCCATTACTGAGCTTGAAAAAGAGTTTGAAGGCAAAATGTATGGTCATCTCAAAACTGAAGTAGCAGCGCAAGTCATCGATATGCTGACCACTTTGCAAGCCAAGTATCATCAGTACCGAGATGACGAAAGTTATCTATTTGCCATCATGCAAGAAGGCGCAGAAAAAGCGTATTCAAAAGCCGAACCAACTTTGAAAAAAGTCTATGATGCAATCGGTTTTGTATAATTGCCAAATCAATAATTGATTGTGACTCAAAAATAAAACAGTATGCAATGGCTTTAATAGACTAAATAAATTGGCAACGATTAAAGCCATTTAACTATACGGGTTAGTTATGAAGATTATTATTCTTGGTGCAGGGCAAACCGGTAGTGCACTTGCTGAATATCTCGTTACCGAAAAACAAAACGATGTCACCGTAGTTGATGAAAATTATAATAAATTACAATCACTACAAGAACGTTTTGATTTACAGGTGATTTGTGGAAAATCATCCTATCCTCAGGTTTTAGAAAGTGCAGGTGCCGAATCGGCCGATATGCTTGTCGCGGTAACTAACTCTGACGAAGTCAACATGATGGCCTGCCAAATTGGGCATGTCATGTTTAACATTCCACAAAAAGTCGCACGCATTAGAGCTCCTGAATACAATGACGAAAATTATCCCTTTTTTAATAAAGATTGTATTAATATCGATCATATTATTGCCCCAGAAAACCTTATCACTAATCATATTAGTCAATTAGTCCAATATCCTGGTTCGTTACAATTTGCATCTTTTTATGACAATCGCGTCTGTTTGGTTGCTGTGACGGCCTATTACGGCGGTGCTTTAGTTGGGAGTGAACTATCTGGACTTAAAGAACACTTACCTCATGTTGAAGCTCGGGTTGTCGCAATTTATCGTAAAAATCGCTTTATACGTCCGCTAGGGTCAACCCTTATTGAAGCAGGAGATATGGTTTATTTCATTACACCGCCGGTTAATATTAAAGCGGTGACTAGTGAGCTACAACGTTTAGAAAAGCCCTATAAACGAATCATTATTAGCGGCGGCGGTGGTGTAGCTGTCACTTTAGCAAAGCGTTTAGAAAACGATTATCAAGTTAAATTAATCGAACGCAATGCCGAACGTGCCGAATTAATTGCTGAGCAACTTATTAATACAACGGTTCTGCATGGCGAATCATCGGATCAAGAATTACTCTCACAAGAGCAAGTTGAACTTACTGATCTGTTTATTGCTGTCACCAATGATGATGAATCCAATATCATGTCTTCTATGCTTGCAAAAAGGATGGGAGCAAAAAAAGTGATTGTGTTGATTCAACGCCAAGCCTACCTTGAATTGATTAATGACAGTGTGATTGATATTGCAATTTCACCACAACACGCCACAATTTCAGAACTGTTAAGCCATGTAAGGCAAACGGGCGTTGTTAAAGTCGTTTCATTAAGACAAGGTGAATCCGAGATTGTCGAAATTGCTGCCAATGGGAATAATGAAACATCACGACTCGTTGGCAAAAATATTAATGGTTTAAAATTACCTTCAGGCGCAACTATTGGAGCTGTAGTGCGAGGCGAAGATGTGATTATCGTTAATACTGATTTAACAATAGAAGACAATGATCATCTAATCATCTTTTTGCCAGATAGAAAAGCAATTACAGAGATTGAAAGATTATTACAATAGTTTTTTAAAAAATATAATGTAAATAAAAACACGTTCCCACAAATTTAATATAAAAACTGTCAGGAGGATTATTAATTTTTATTGAGACTTTTACGTCTGTTTTCTGGAGTTTGAATTTAAACTTTAGAAAACCTGCAACTACATAAGATTAGTTCGATATACATAATCATTTAAAAAAATTTAGATTTTAAACAAAGTTTGCCTTAAAGTGGGCTTTAAGCACAGAGCTTAAGCTGCAAAATTTTATTTGACTTTAATGGCTTATTTATTGAAAGGAATTAGTTACCATGTTACTCAATAATAATCAAAAATTAGGTCTATTTTGCCTCACGCTATTTTCCGTTTTTTTCATTATTTTAATGCAAGTTCATTTAATGCCAGCAGTAATTGCCGGTTTATTAACCTATACATTAACTCAAAAATTAGATGAGTTTTTATCACGAAAAATGATACGTTTTAGCCATCAATCAAAATTAGTTTCGGTACTAGTACTCACAACACTGATTATGAGTATTTTTATTGGTGGTTTTTGGTATTTATTTGCTTGGTTTGTTGATATGGCCAAGCACCCTACCGAAACATTAACAAATATGAAATTAGTAGTAAACAATGTAGTAAACAGTCTGCCGTCAAGCGTGACCCATTATTTACCTGATGATTTAGACGAAGTGAAATCAACTATAATGATTTACCTTAAAGATCACGTCTTTTATCTACAATCTATCATCAAAAAAGTATTTCATGATTTAGTCATATTAATTGTGGGAATGATTATTGGATTAATCTTAGGCTATAAAGAAAATCAACGTAGTAGCAATAATAATCAAATGACACAAAGAGCATTAACTAAAGCCTTAAAAACCAGTTTAAATCGATTAGTGGTGGTATTCCAATATGTAGCGATGTCCCAAGTTGTGATTGCATTATTTAATACTATCATGACTGCCATTTTGCTATTTATTATTTTGCCTGTATTTGGCATTCATTTACCGTTTAGTAAAAGTTTAGTGTTAGCCACATTTGTTTTTGGTCTTATTCCAATTATTGGAAATTTGATTGTTAATGGATTAATCTTTTTTGTTGCATTTACCGTATCATTTACCGTCGCAATGGTGATTATTGTTTATTTAATCTTAATTCATAAAATGGAATATGTACTTAATGCAAAAATAGTCGGGACAAAAATTCATGCTGGTATCTGTGAATTGTTAATTTCGATGCTATTTTTAGAGACCCTTTTTGGTGTCATTGGTTTAATTTTTGCGCCTATTTTTTATGCATTTATTAAATTATCATTAAAAGAACTACGAATCATTTAAAGTTAATAATAATAAAAATTGGCAAAAATCAATAATGATTTGTTTGAATAAATATTTAAATTGGAAATATTGTTTCTTATGTCACTAAAGCTAAAAATGCCTGTACCAAGTTTATTTTTGCTGGTATCTATAATGAATTCGTTAATTGTTCTTTAAATGGTGTAATGCAGGAAATAATGGTACCTCAATACTCTGTGGAGAAAATATGCATGGCTTAAAACTACCTACAGGCTTTTCAGGTTGTAGCGAATAGCGAAGATACGATTATCGTTAATACTAATTTAACGATAGAAGACCATGATCATCTAATTCTCTTCTTGCCAGATAGAATGGCAATTACGAGTATTGAAAGATTATTACAATAACTTGTTAAAAACCGATAGTCAGTTCATAATAACTACACAATTTTGACTCGGGGTGTTTTTTGTTTAAACAAAAAACTGAGATTTTACCCGTTGAACCTGATCTGGATTATGCCAGCGTAGGGAAGTCTAAGCTATAAAGTCACTAAATTGGCCAATTCTTCCTAACGTATATAAAATATAAGGAGGGAAGAAATATGCCAGCAGTCAAATCATTTCACACCACGCAAGCAATCGCTTTTATCCATCACATTAAACAACAACGCCCACTCGTGCATTGCATAACTAATGATGTAGTCCAAAATTTTACCGCCAATGTACTACTTGCTATTGGTGCATCACCCGCAATGGTGATTGCCGAGCAAGAAGTTGCGGCATTTGTTACCATTGCCGATAGTTTACTGATTAATATTGGCACCATTCACAGCAGCATAGCCTCAAGTATGTTATTAGCAGCAGCTAAAGCTCAGCAAACACAAACCCCATGGGTACTCGATCCTGTCGCTGTAGGACCTGCACTTAATTACCGTACTGAAATTGCATATCAATTATTATCATTAAAACCAACAGTAATTCGTGGTAATGCCTCAGAAATATTAGCGCTAAATGGTCAAAACTCATCGGCAAAAGGACCTGACGGTCAAGACTCAACCCAATCAGCTTTAAACGCCGCCCAAGAGCTTGCGCAAAAATATCAAACAATTGTTGCAATGACAGGTGATATCGACTATATCACTAACGGTAACAATGTATATAGCATAACAGGAGGCGATATTGCTTTAACTAAAGTGACGGGAACGGGATGTTCGTTATCCGCCATGGTAGCAGCCTTTATAGCCAATTCACCTGACCCTTTATTCGCTACTGCCTCAGCATGTTTTATGATGAAAAAGGCCGCTGAACTTGCCAATAAACAGCAAGGATTAGGCACCTTTATGGTATCTCTATTAGATCAACTCTCGCTATTTAACTCCTCGCTTTAATAAGGGTATCAAATGAAAAAACAATTGGATTTAACCCTTTATTTAGTGCTCGAACCACTACTTTGCGGTGGTATTAGTGGTATGGTCAATACAACTAAAATTGCTGTCAAAAATGGCGTAACTGCTATACAGTTAAGATCAGAAAAAGAACTGGCAGGTAAAGATTGGTATCAAGCAGCATTAGCATTGAAAGAAACGCTAAGTGATACACCTGTCCCGCTATTTATAAATGATCACGTGGATATTGCTTTAGCAATTAATGCCGATGGCGTACATATTGGACAAAGTGATTTACCTGCCGATGTCACTCGCCAACTCATTGGCAAAGATAAATGGTTAGGGTTTTCAGTATCCAATCGCCAACAACTTGATACCACGCCTTGGCAGCTGGTTGATTATATTGGTATTGGTCCTATCTTTCCAACCACAACCAAAAAAGATGTAACAGTAGCACTGGGAACCGAACAGTTAACCAAGTTAGTAGAACTAAAGCAGCGCCCTGCTGTTGCCATTGGTGGTATTGATGAAAACAATGTAACTAATATTATCCAAACAGGCATTGACGGTGTTGCAGTGGTTTCGGCTATTTGTGGCAAAAAAGATATTCAACAAGCAACGTTATCGCTTATTAACAAAATCAAGCACGCTAAATAGGAAATACTATCATGACAACAATTACATTAACCATTGCTGGATCTGATCCTAGCGGTGGCGCAGGTATTCAAGCCGATTTAAAAACCTTTTCTGCACTTGGTGCATATGGTATGTCAGTTATTACCGCCCTAACGGCACAAAGTACACAAGGAGTTGATGCGGTATTAGCGATCCCGCCCGAATTTATTGAAGCCCAATTTAATACGCTTTATCAAGATATTCAAATTGATAGCGTAAAAATAGGAATGCTCATGAATAAAGAGATAGTCATAGCTGTTCACCATCTTCTCCAAACAAATCCCATTCCTATTATCGTATTAGATACCGTCATGGTAGCCAAAGGCGGACATCCACTTCTAAAATCCAATGCAGTAACTACCATTCGTGAGCGATTATTGCCCCTAGCAACAATTATTACTCCCAACCTACCTGAAGCTGCAGCGCTGCTCGATTGTAACGAAGCTAAAACCGAAGATGATATGCAAAAACAAGGGTGTGAATTACTTAAACTAGGTTGCAAAGCGGTCTTAATGAAAGGTGGGCACTTGCTAAGCCATGAAAGTCCAGATTATTTGATAACTCAAGATAGCATCATAAGAATGACCTTTCCGCGAATTCAAACTAAAAATACCCACGGAACCGGCTGCACACTTTCTGCCGCAATTTCAGCATTAGTACCCAAATATAACAACTTAGAAGAGGCCATAAAACAGGCTAAAAACTATTTGCAAGGTGCCATTAGCCATGCCGATGATTTAACTATTGGCAAAGGTGATGGCCCTACACACCATTTTTATCACTGGTGGTAATAAGTCAGCAGTGATCAATGTTTTATCACACAATTTAGCTAAAAAATATCCATAAACAAATTGATTTTATCAAATTTTTAATTAACTCTTATAGAGTTTAAAGTTATTCTTTGGAAAACCGATAACCAAATAAAGTGAAATCGACAAACAGAATGTTTGTCGACACAGTACTTTTCAGAGATAAATGCAAAAAATCTTATCAAAAACCACTTAACTTAATAAGAAACACCAACGAACTGGAAGCCAGCTTCAGCAATCGCCGTAATAACGGCTTCTTGAGAAATAGTGCTATTTTCGATATCAACCTCGTGCTTAGCTATATCAACTGTCACTTTTGCCTTTGGATCAATATCATTGATTGCTTTAGTTATCGTTTTAACACAATGTTGACAACTTATATTATCTACTATTAATTTCATAAAAAAACCTCTTTATCATCAATATTAATGTCATCTTTAATAAATCAAAAAATAAAAGGGCTGAGTTATAACCTATTTTATCTAAGTCAAATCATTGTTTAATCACTTATATCATTAAGTTTAACTATTCATTTCAATTTAATAGTCTTAATTAAAATTTACATAAATTATGCATTAATTTTATATATTTTTTTCAAAAAAATGATAATATTTACATCTTTTTTTATACTTATAATAAATTATCATGAACAAGAAAATAAAATATATTGTGTTGCTAACTTGTAGCTTAACCCTTGTTGGCTGTTCGGAGTCTAGTTCTATCGAACGTTGGATTGACAATCCAACAGCTAATGAAATAAAAGTAATCATTGATGGTGATGAGTTAACCATCCCAGCAAAATCAGGCGTTAATTATACGTTTTCATATGGCAAACACACTATGTCGTATAATAATGATTCTCTCAATTTTATTGTAAAGCCTGCTAAATTTAGTGATTCAGGTTTTATTAACCCAACACAAAGCAATTATTTGCTATACACTATTATATATGCAACCTCTAATATGGATGAAAATGAATACAATAAAGTGTTAGAAAAAGAGCTTAATCGTATTCCTGCAATGATTAACGGAGAAGAATCAGAAATAGAGCTCCCTGTAAAAATAGTCAATGATGTATTTATTGAAAGGAGCAATTATCATTGGAGTTACTCTTTTGATCAATCTTTCCCTGAAGAAATAACACAAGATCTAAATTTAAAGAAACATCAATCTTATTACGAACGATTTAAAAAATTATACCGAGAAAGTGATTTTATTGAGCATTTAAAACAAGATGGAGTGAAAGAAGAAATTAGCTTCCCTTATCATCCTAAAAAGTTCATAGATATAGTCCAATATGTTATTCCAAATATTGATGTAGATAACATAAAATGTGAGGAAGGTCGCCAATATATGAAGAACCTTTTAAATGATTGGAATCAGCTTATTACATTAAAAGGAGATGCTTTTGAAAAATCATTTAAGAAGATAGGAACAGATGATGCAATTATCCAAAGTTACGCTTCTGAAAAGAAATGTACTAAAGACAATGACCCAGATCAAAGTTACCATAAAACATTAGGACAATTTCTGGATGCTCTCCGAAATGCTCGCGACGTCAACTTTTATGTGATCAAATAATCTTGCCATAGTCATTTACAAAAGATTAAAAAAGAGTTTGTTAAACTATCTATCTGCAAAGGAATAAAATTATTTAAAATAGTTTTATTCCTTAAATCTAATCTACATCTATAAAGAAGATTTTTATCATAAAACTTAAATCAGTTATTACTAATTTTGAGGTGATTTTATCGTTGCTATAATTATTGGTTAATTTTGAAAATGTTGAGCTTAGTTAAAAATAATAATTGCGATAACGCTCCACACAATAGAAATTGGTGATAATCCTTAAAAAACCTTATTAAAAATTTTCAGGTAGCTATATGCTTGAGTATAAAAATTAAGTTTTTATTACTTATTGATTTTGACATTTTTTTGGGGAAAGTGTTTTTGCTATTTAATAGCAAATTAATAGCAAAGTGATCAGCTCATAGCCCCTCCTTACGCAGGGGCTAATTTCTTTGGTAACTTCTCCTTAATTTGTCATATAATCTCGCCCACACCCCCAAAATTAAGAACTAAAACTAAGGAGTGACGCAAAGCCCTCTAGATGTGTTACCATTATAGCTGTTGCTCACGGAGCCGTCGTTCGAGCGGACAAAGAACTGGTAGCCGACTCCAGCTACATCGCTCGTCCAGTAGTAGCTGTTGGAGAAAAAGTTTGCATCGGAGTAATTACTCAAGATGCCCCACTCGGCAAAAAATCCTGCTCCAATATAACGCTGATAATGGTTGCCATTTGATATCGGTGTAGCACCAACGGCTCCTCGACAACGGTCAGTTGCCCCACCACCATTACAATTTGAGTTGGTAATGTCTTTTACTTGTACAAGACGATAACCTAAACTGCGACACCATGCTGCTTGATTAGATAATAAATTTTCATTGTCACCTCGGCCGGCGAACCACTTCTGTAACGTAAATCCATATTTTACTATCACATTACCACTACTATCTTTTCCTACTAACTCGAATGTCTGAGGTAAGATTGGCTTAGTAATTCGATTAGGATTATCATTGTTCCATTGGTCTTTTGCCTCTGGACCAGTCAGGGTGACCCGAACAGTTTTACCCGTTGAATCCGGCGTCATAGATGCAGTTATACCCTCATGGGTAACTGGTGCCCAAGTCAATGCATCTGATCCTACTATGTCTAAATCAAAGTATAAATTATGAGCACCCGTAGTTGGGAAATTGCGATCGTATGATGTCGGTGTAGTAGATTGAGGAATAAAACCCTTGGTTGAGCTCCATATGTTAGTAGGACCGGCGAAGTAGATATTATTACCACTACCACCACCATATTTCAAAGACGGTTTAGCATAGCAAATTACAGGAGATGATTTTGGGGTGATGTAATACGTTTCTCGATCGCTGCTGAAAGAAATACTGTTAGGTAAGCCGTACTGCGTTTTTAAACTGCCTTCTGAACTTATTAACACCATCTTATAAGGGGCATTACATAGAGTTAATTCATCACTACGATTAACGGTTTTGTTGTTTTTATCTGTGATGTAAACATACAAATAACCTTGTGCTTTTACCCCATTTTCCTCTTGTCCATCATCATCATCATCTCCCCAATGGTTATAAGGGTCGCTTACGAGCGAATTTAAGTCGATAAAATTCTTTGATGTAGGTACCAACGTGTCAATATCTGCAAAAGTTTCATCGATTTGTGGTAACTCAATCGGATTTGTCGATGATGAAGTATTGTTTGATGGTGTGATTCTAGTTCCATCCGATAACGTGATACCTAACAAACCTTTCGTTGTGCTAATTTTCGTTCTACCTCCATCAAACGTTAAATACGGCGCAGAGCCTTCAATTTCATTTGTCGTAATGGCAGATAACGCATGTGTATTTAATGAATATAGCAACAGCAACAACAGTGCTAATGATAAAAAGACTTTAGATGATGATAATAAGATTAAGAAAGAAGCTTGTCCAAAGTGACGTTTAGAGATATTTAAGACATAAAACCAACAGTACTTGTATCTATAATAGTATTGCATAACATTCTACCTATTAAGTAATTTTTTGATAACCTTGTGTGCTTTTGCTATTTATCAGCAAAAGCACTTTGCTCGTAAAACAAAAGATTAAGCACTAAAGGCTAAAGATAGGCACACAAACCTAACTTCATTAATTGCCCAGTACTCCTTAAAGGAAAAACCTACTACAAAGAAATTGCTTATTGTGCCCATTCACCAACAGACCACTACCAATTCGAAATTAACTATAGTTACCTGTTGATGTCGGTATAGCACCAGATACTTTACTACCATATTTATGACGGAAATAATTAGCGTAACAAATCGCATTGGTAATATCTTTTAAGATTCCTTGCCGATAACCTAAGTTAGAACACCAATTTACTACGTCATCAAAACACCTTTTTATGGTTCCGCAGTTAACAAACCACTTCTACAATACAAAACCATATTTTAATACCACTCTACTATCTCTACCCAATAACACGAATGTCTGCGGTAAGATTGGTTTGTAAACAGGATTACCTGTTTACTTTTGATCCTCGGTTGCCTTTGGATCTTCTAGTGTGACGCATACACTAATACTAGCCACATTAGTCATATTCGTGGTTATTTCACACTCTGCACAACTGGAGCCAATTCAGTAGACCCACTAACTCTCCCCTATATTCAAATCAAATTATAATCAGTGATCGTCAATAGACGGAAAGTTATCGCCGTAAGATTCGGATGCAGTAGATTGGGAAATATCTTCCCATATTCGTCTCACATATCAGCAAAAACTGAATTAGCTGACAAGGAAAAGCCAATAAGATCATCTAGTTTGTATGACTGATAATCTTGTTGGAGCAATGTAATAATCTACTTTACCGCCATCAAAGATGCCACTGTTAGGTATAACCGTACGGCATACTTGAACTACCTTCTGTGAGGCCTAACACCACCTTATATAGAAGTATAACAGATATTTAATATATCGTTACGTTTAACTATACGCTTATTTTTATCGGTAAACCAAACAGTTAAACGCTCTGTTGCACTTAACCTATTTCCTCATATCCATTATCATCGCCCCTGTAGCTATGTGAACTAATAATTGCATTTAACTCCTATCAAGTTTACTTGTTGGTTACCATCCAGCCAATATCAGCAAAATGCTCCCCCTTTGTATTAGATAACACTATTGGGTGTATAGGCGTTGATTTATTGCTTAATGATGTAATTTTTGTGCCGTTTGATAACCTGATGCCTAAAAAATTTTTCATTGCAGTAGTTTTGTTTCTACATTTATCAAACATTAAATACAGAGGACTGCCTTCAATGGCATTTTTGATAGCCGCTGATAACGCATGCATATTTAATGAATAGGACAACAGCAATAATGGCGCAAATAATAAAGAGACTTTAGATGATAATAACGAAGTTAAGGAATAGACGGTATTAAAAATACTCAAAAAACAAGGTTGCCAAAGCTGGTGATAGGTAATCTTATACGGCATAACATCCAACCTTCCGAGTAATATTTTTATAGTTATTAGCTTATAAGATAAGCTAAATTAATTTTTAATGGTTAATTTAAAAGTATAGCGTTTAAAACGAAATTAACTACCATTTTGATGTAAAATTTTGTAAATACGCCATCATTAGTACAAAAATAATGCAGAAAATTACGCTGTGTGTTTTATATTCAGTTGAGTCATGTTATTTAGCGCTTTATAGTGTCATTTCTACGTTAAATTATTAATCATTCTTCCGTTATCCTCCTGGCTAGCTCTAACTTACCCAAAAGATATAAATCTCATGCTTCTGTTTGATGAGTATTATTAATTCATTCAATATAGCCATTTTGATAAGACTTGCTGTATAACTCCCCATTTTTCAATTACCTTAAAATGTTTGATTAAGGTATATTTGTTCTCGATAATTAGCAAAAAGATATATCTGAGATTTAATTTGGCTTTGTTAAACAAAGCCTCAAAAATAGTAAATTTAGATTTACTTATTTACCAATACAAAATGAACTAAATATACGGCCTAATAAATCATCAGAGGTAAATTCTCCCGTAATTTCGCTCAGGGCTTCTTGTGCTAGTCTTAGCTCTTCAGCTAGCAGTTCGCCAGCATGGAAAGTAATGAGTTGGTACTTACCATTATTTAAGTGTTCTGCTGCTTTTTCTAGTGCTTGCAGATGACGGCGACGTGCTAAAAATCCACCTTCAGTGCTACTGGTAAAGCCCATGACTTGTTTAAGATGATCACGTAATAAAGCAATTCCCTCTCCTGTTCGTGCTGAAAGCTGAATCAGTGAGTAGCCGTTTACTTCACTGTATCCTAGTGCTTCGCCAGTTAAATCGGCTTTGTTGCGGATGACGGTGACGGGCATATTTTTAGGCAAGCGTTCAATAAATTCTGGCCATAGTTTTTCTGGATTGGTTTCTGTTGTCGTTGTGCTGTCGACCATAAATAATACACGATCAGCTTGCTCTATTTCTTGCCAAGCGCGTTCAATGCCAATGCGTTCCACTTCGTCACTGGCTTCACGTAAACCTGCGGTATCAATAATATGCAGCGGCATACCATCAATGTGAATATGTTCGCGTAGCACGTCTCGAGTTGTGCCGGCGATATCGGTCACAATGGCGGCATCACGCCCTGCCAGTGCATTAAGTAGGCTTGATTTACCGGCATTAGGCCGTCCTGCTATAACGACTTTCATGCCTTCTCGTAATAGCGTTCCTTGTTTCGCTTCTTGCCGTACTTCGCTTAAGCGAGTAATGACTTCGTTTAGTTGTGCTTCAATTTTACCGTCTGATAGAAAGTCAATCTCTTCTTCGGGGAAATCAATTGCTGCTTCGGTAAAAATGCGTAAATGGATTAATGACTCAACCAGTGCATTTACTTTTTTAGAAAATACACCTTGTAAGGATGATATTGCTGATTTTGCTGCCTGTTCTGAACTAGCATCAATTAAATCAGCAATCGCTTCGGCTTGAGCAAGATCTAGTTTATCATTTAAAAATGCCCGTTCTGAAAATTCACCTGGGCGAGCAATACGGACATGCGGCACTTCAAGAACACGTTTTAAGAGTAAATCTAAAATAATCGGTCCACCATGTCCTTGTAGTTCAAGCACATCTTCGCCAGTAAATGAATGAGGATTTGGGAAGAATAAAGCAATGCCCTCATCTAAGGTTGAACCATCTGAGGCTAAAAAAGGCAAATAATCAGCATGACGAGGCTTAGGCAATTTGCCTAATACAGCTTGAGCAACAGCCTGAACCTTTGGCCCTGAAATACGTAAAATACCGACCCCACCACGACCAGGTGGGGTTGCTTGCGCGACAATAGTATCTGAATTCATATGTATCAATTTCTAAATTAAACAGCAATACATCATAATACCATGGACAAGACGCAAAAACAGCTGTTGCTTATTTAGCTAATCATACAAAGATATGTCATTTTAAAAATCAAGCGGTTTAAATGAATAGTCAAAAAAGGTTCTGTCTAAATCTAATTTTTAGGATGATCAAATAACCACGAATTAGCTAATGCTAAAGGCTCTCTTATCATTGCGATATATTTATCAAAATTAGAAAAACGCAATGGCGCCGATAATCCCGATACATCCGTCACCCCTGAACGTTGAGCTAGCATTACCGAGCGTAATAAATGAAAATCATTAGTAACAACAACCGTTTTCCCTAAAGGCAATACCACATTGGCATATATAAATTGTTGGGCTGTTCGGGTTGATTTGTCTTCAATATAGATTCGCGAAGCGTCTATTCCTTGGTTTACCAAGTAATTAAACATCACGCTAGCTTCAGTGGCTGATTCGTCTTTGCCTTGTCCACCACAAACAACAGCTTTCGTATTGGGATTATTTTGCAAATAAGTGGCAGCTACATCTAAGCGAATTTGTAAGGTTAAAGGCGCCATTGCTGGCGTGCCAACAACTTGTGAACCCAACACAACTAGTGTATCAGCGTTATTAATGGGCTTTTGTTGAGCATAGATAAAAATAATAATATTACAAACAATAAAATAACCTAAAATGGCGATAACAGCATAATTGAATAATTTTAAAATTATCATTAAATCAATATCCTTTTTTAAAGCAATCGTCAAAATGGTCATTGATTAGTCCCATTGATTGCATAAATGCATAACAAATCGTTGAGCCAACAAAACTAAAGCCCCTCTTTTTTAATGCCTTTGACATCTGGTCAGATAGTTCGGTGCTCACGGGGACTTCACTCTTGTCTTTATAGTGGTTAATCATCGGCTTACCCCCAACAAAAGACCAAATAAATTGTGAAAAATCTTCGTTATTTTTTTGCATTAATAAATACGCTTGAGCATTTTTGATTATACTATTGAGCTTGAGACGGTTACGGATTAATCCTTTGTTTTCCATAAATAATTCAATGTCTTCTTCGGTCAATTGAACAATTTTTTCAGGATTAAAATCAAAAAAACAACGGCAATATTCTTGCCGTTTTTTTAGTACAGTGATCCACGATAAACCGGCTTGTTGTCCTTCTAAACAAATTTTTTCAAATAGTTTAAGGCTATCATATTGGGCTATGCCCCATTCGTTGTCATGATAATCGATATACAGCGGATCATTTGTTACCCAACCGCAACGCTTTACTTTTTGGTCTATCATTAAATCATCCTTATTGTATTAACCACCATGATATGGTAAATGGCGATATTTTTATCCAATAAAATATAAATATATTAAGATTATAATTCAAATAGACAGTTTAATGTCATTCATTAAATTTTTTTATGATGGAAAAAAAGGCATCTTTTTGTGGCAGAATGAGGATTCTTTATAAGATTTGGTCAAAAAAATAAATTTTCTTGATTTGCTATATCAATTTAACAATGAAAATAAGGTTAGTTCATGAATCAGTCTGAAATCAATGCTCAGTGGCAACCCACTGCACGACCATTAAATAGTAAAGATTTAAAAACGTTAGTGTTGTCTTCTTTAGGCGGTACATTAGAGTTCTATGATTTTGTTATCTATGCACTTTACATTGATACCATCGTCAAACCACTCTTTTTACCCCATTCGTTATCGCCTTTGACATTAGATCTGTTTGCTTGGGGGATTTTCGCTGCTGGTTATTTGGTGCGCCCTATTGGTGGCATTATTATGGCTCACTTTGGCGATAAAGTTGGCCGTAAAAAGATGTTTACTTTAAGTGTTGCCTTGATGGCACTACCAACCTTTATCATTGGTATTTTGCCTACTTACGAAATGATTGGTATTTTTGCGCCATTGTTACTTTTGGTCATGCGTATGTTGCAAGGAGCCGCTATTGGCGGTGAAATGCCTGGCGCTTGGGTATTTATTGCTGAACATGTACCAAAGCAGCGTTATGGACTCGGCGTTGGCACATTAACTTCGGGTATTACTGGTGGGATTTTGCTTGGTTTTATTGTCACGATTATTATCGATCTTTGTTTTACGACACAAAATATTTTAGATTACGCTTGGCGTATTCCCTTCATTATTGGGGGAATTTTTGGGATTATTTCAGTTTATTTACGCCGTTTTCTTTCTGAAACACCTATTTTTAAAGAATTAGCTGCTCGTAAAGCAATTGAGAAAAATATCCCAGTTGTTACTGTACTTCAAAAACACAAAACAGCCTGTTTGATTGTTGCATTATTAACTTGGTCATTATCCACAGCAATTATGGTGGGAATTTTAATTACGCCTGGCCGTATTGTGGGCGGAATGTATCATTTTGCTAACCTTGATTGGCGGATCGGTGGTTGTATTGCGGCTTTAACCTTAACATTAGGTTGTGTTATTTTTGGATGGTTGGATGATAAACTTGGCTCAACAAAAACCGTAATGATTTGCTGGGGAGGTCTTACTGTTTCTAGTCTCTATTTTTATAGTTCTTTATCACCTGATATGTCAATCACCAAGCTTTATTTGATTTGGGCTGTGTTTGGGCTTTTTATCGGCTCTGTTGTCATGACACCAATTATTGGAACAAGGACATTTCCACCAGCAATCCGCTATTCAGGTTTGTCTTTTTCTTATAATTTAGCTTATGCGTTATTTAGTGCTATTACGCCAACGTTAACGATTTATCTATTAAGTCCTGAACATTTATTAGGGAAATATAGTTATCTGGGTGCGGGTATCTATATCTCTTTTGTGGCACTAATTGCAATTGGAGTGGGTTTCTATCCTTTAGCAAAAAAGGGCTGGAGCAGTAATTCAACTAATCATTAACAGTAAGATTTCTTTTGCAATAAAAAGCAGAGAACTCCTCTGCTTTTTTATTTAACTTAGTGCTATACAGTAGCTGCCATATTAACGCATAGTAACAAACTCTTCAGCAGCAGTTGGGTGAATTGCAACGGTGTTATCAAAATCCTTTTTCGTTGCACCCATTTTTAGTGCTACGGCAAAGCCTTGTAACATTTCGTCCATCCCATATCCAATACCATGAATACCAACAATTTTTTCATCTTTACCGGCGCACACTAGCTTCATACGACATGGTTGACGATGTTGTGTAACTGCGGTATACATGGCCGTAAAAGTGGATTTATAGACTTTGACGTTTTCTTGACCATATTGCTGTATCGCTTCTGGCTCCGTCAACCCTACTGTTCCAATTGCTGGATGGGTGAAGACAACGGTTGGAATATTACTATAATCTAAATGTTCATCAGGCTTATTGTTAAAAAGCCTTTCTGATAAGCGACGACCAGCAGCAACCGCAACCGGCGTTAATGCCATGGCACCTGTATCATCACCGACAGAATAAATACCCCGTACATTGGTATTTTGATATTTATCCACTATCACAAAGCCTTTATTATCAATTTCAATTCCTGCTGCCTGTAAATTCATGTCATTTGTAGCTGGTTCACGACCTATTGCCCAAATTAAACAATCGACTGTATAACTTTCACCATTTTCAAGGATTAATGTTAAAGAATTGTCACTATTTTTTGTAACAGATTGCGGAATCGCAAAGGTATGTAATTGTTGCCCTTCAGTAGTAATAACCTCCATCAAGGTTTCAACAATAAGTGGATCAAAAGATCGTAGTGGTGTAGCATTGCGAACAAATTGATGAGTTTGCGCGCCAAGTGCATGTAATACACTTGCGATTTCGCAAGCAATATAACCAGCGCCAACAACCGCCACACGCTTAGGTAAGGCTTTTAGTGCAAAGAAACCATCAGATGTAATACCATATTGCGCACCAGGGATATTCGGAATCGTTGGTTTACCCCCGACAGCTATCAGAATATGATCGGCACTATAATGTTCGCCATTTACCTCAACGGTATGAGAGTCAACAAACTTAGCATATCCATGAATCACATCAACTTTATTATTATTGAGAATTCGATCATACGATTGATGGATTCGATCAATATAAGCAGTTCGGCTAGCAATTAATTTATCCCAATTGAATTGATTCATGGTGGTATCAAAACCGTAATCGGGGCCATAGTGATTAATCGCTTCAGCAATTTGTGCACCATACCACATGACTTTTTTAGGCACACACCCAACATTTACACAGGTTCCGCCTAATAATTTTGCCTCAATAATAGCACATTTTTTTCCATAGGATGCAGCTCGGTTAACTGATGCTATCCCACCACTACCGCCACCAATAGCAATATAATCATAATGTTTGGTCATAAAATATCCTTAATACTCATTTTCATAATTTGGTTATTAGCTTTGCATAAAGCGCATAATAAAAAAAGTATTAATTTTGAAATTTAATAATAGTTATTAACGATTGATCATACTAATCATTATTAACGTTCTATATTATTAAGAGACTTGATGAAAATGGTGACCAATTTTTATATTAAGTTATGTTTAAAACAAGATAATAGCTAATTGAAGTTATAGAAGCTTGAGAAACAATCGGTTACTTACCGAAGTAGCCGATTTTATCTACTACAATTTAGCGATTTTTTATTGCATTAATAATGTTAGTCGTGGAACAGCCATCTTCAAAGTTAAGCACTTTAACACTACCGCCAGCAGCGATAACTTCTTTTCCCCCAGCAATATCTTCGGGTTTATAATCGCCACCTTTGACTAAGACATCGGGCAAGACGCTAGCAATTAATCGTTGAGGGGTTTCTTCTTCAAATGGAACAACCCAGTCAACTGAATCAAGCGCTCCCAGTACAATCATTCGTTGCATTAACGGGTTAATCGGTCGGGATTCGCCCTTTAACTGTTTAACCGAGGTATCACTGTTCACAGCAACAATTAAACGATCCCCTAGTTTACGCGCATTAGCAAGGTAAGAAACATGACCCGCATGTAAGATATCAAAGCAACCATTGGTCATAACAATTTTTTCACCACGCATGCGCGCCTTTTGTACTTCTTCTTTGAGTTCCTCTTCTGTCATTACCCCAAAACCGTCATCGGCACGGGCTCGAATAGCATTACTTAGCTCGACTTGCGAAACCGTTGATGTACCCAGTTTACCAACAACAACACCGGCTGCGGCATTGGCTAAAAAACAGCTCTCTTCTAAAGATTGCCCCGCTGCTAACGCCGCTGCTAAGGTGGCAATTACAGTATCGCCAGCACCAGTCACATCAAACACTTCTTTGGCTTGAGTCGGTAGATGATAGATCGGTTTATCTAATTGGAGTAACGTCATGCCTTTTTCACTTCGTGTTACTAAAAGTGCTTTTAGATCGTACTGTTTAATCAGCTGGTAACCTTTCTCTACGATATCTTCTTCGCTTTGACAATGGCCGACTACGGCTTCAAACTCTGACATATTAGGTGTTAGGATTGTTGCTCCACGATAACGTTCAAAATCCGTACCTTTGGGATCAACTAAAATCGGTACATTGGCTTGATTGGCAAGCTTAATCATTGCTTGAACTGCTGATAATGCCCCCTTAGCATAATCTGACAGAACTAACACTTTATGGGTTGTTAATGCAGTTTGAATGCGCTCAAGAATAGGCGTTGCATCAATATTACCAAATCCTTCTTCAAAATCGATACGAATCAATTGTTGATTGCGTGATAGAACTCGTAATTTGGTGATGGTTGGGTGCGTTGAAACGGATACAAAATCACAGTGAACTTTATGTTTACTGAGTTGTTCATCAAGAATTTTTGCAGGTTCATCAATGCCTGTTAAGCCAATAAGTCGTGCATTACCACAAAGTGAAGTAATATTCATGGCAACATTGGCAGCGCCGCCTGGGCGTTCTTCTAAAGAGTCGATTTTAACAACTGGCACTGGTGCTTCAGGCGATATTCGATTAGTTCCCCCATACCAATAGCGATCTAACATAATATCGCCCACAACTAATACATTGGCACAATTAAAATCAGGTAATGATGTATTCATTATGACTCTTTATCCTTACTTGTTCTGTTTAATTCATTGGTTATCTGTTTATGTCTATTGTTCAGATTCTTGGCTATCGTCTTCTATATTGTCATTATTACGTGGTTGATAAAAACGGGCAAAGAAAGTCCCTATTTCAAATAATAAACAGATAGGTACAGCCAATAATATTTGCGAAAATACATCTGGAGGTGTTACAAACATCGCGACAGCAAATACCCCAACAATAATATATGGGCGTTTTTTTCGTAGACTTTTAGGCGTCGTTATTCCTGTCCAACAAAGCAAAATAATAGCGACTGGAACTTCAAAAGCAAAACCAAATACCACAAAAAGTGTCATAACAAAATCAAGATACTTTGTGATGTCAGTATTAATAGCCACATCAACCGGCGCTGTATGAATAAAAAAGTAAAACGCGAGTGGAAACACCACAAAATAAGCAAAGGCGATACCAAGATAAAAAAGAATCGTGCTTGATATAATTAGTGGCATCACCAAACGTCTTTCATGTTGGTACAATGCTGGTGCGATAAATCCCCAAATTTGGTACAGTACATACGGAATTGAAATAAATATCGCCACCACGGTTGTTAGCTTAATTGGCGTAAAAAATGGGGCTGCAATATCGGTTGCTATCATGCTACTACCTTGAGGTAATTGGCTGATAAGTGGATTTGCTACAATGTAATAAATATCATTGGAAAAATAGAGTAAACAAGCTAATACCAACAAGATGCAGATAATGCAACGTAGTAATCGTGTTCTGAGTTCAACAAGATGACCAATTAATGGTTGAGTAGCGTCGTCTGTCATGGTTTATTTTTATCTGTGTCAATTTGGGGATTGATTTGCGTTGTAGAGTCGATTTCATTTTTTAAGGATTCTGTTACGCGCTTTAAATCATCGATAGATTCTTGAATTTCTGGCGTAAGTGTTGTTAAACCACTTTGTTCAGCCTTTTTTAAACTATCTTGTAATTCTTGTAGTTTAAGTTCTTTATTTAACTCTAACTGTACAGTGGCTGACATGCGACGTAACACCTTTATCCATCCTGCAACTGCTTTTATCGCAACAGGTAATCGTTCTGGCCCTAACACCACCAGACCAATAATTAATACTAATAGTAATTGCCCAAAGCTGATATCGAACACAGTTTACTCTTTTTTGTTGTGATTATTAGAATCAGATGAGTCGATATTCTCGACTTTTTGTGAATTATCAAACTCTTTTTTACCGTCATTGTCATCATCACTCATGGCTTTTTTAAAGCCTTTAATTGATGC
Organism: Gilliamella sp. App4-10; assembly: GCF_001690495.1. Taxonomy (GTDB): domain Bacteria; phylum Pseudomonadota; class Gammaproteobacteria; order Enterobacterales; family Orbaceae; genus Gilliamella; species Gilliamella apicola_G. Next base: position 35,470 of record NZ_LZGS01000027.1, on the reverse strand, counting down.
GCCAAGATCAGAGCCCAATGAACGTAATTTTTTCGTTCCAAATAACAATACAACAACAGCAATTAATATGAGGAGTTGAGGCAAGCTTGGCATCATGATAATTATCTCCTATGGGGTTAATAGCTAAATTATACACGCAAATTATAATATTCCAAAATAACTAGCTTAGAGCGATATCTTTAATGAACAAACAGTATTATAATACATAAAGTACAAAACAACCCAAGCATCCCGTATAGATTTCGTTCACGCCTTTTACTACGTTGTAATTCTTGATTGATTTGTTTTAATTGAACATTCATCTGTTTGGTTATTCGCTCATAGTTATTTAATTTTTCTGGTAACTGTGGCAACATGGTTCGCCACTCTGGTAACGATTCCCAAGCTTGTTGCAGAATTTTTTTAGCACTATATTTATCTTTATACCACTTTTCTAAAAACGGCTTTGCTGTTTGCCATAAATCAAGTTCGGGGTAAAGCTGGCGTCCAAGCCCTTCAATATAAAATAACGTTTTTTCAAGAAGAGTTAATTGGGGTTGAATATCCATTTCAAATTGACGCGCCACTTGAAATAATTGCAGTAAAATCTGTGAAAATGAGATCTCAGCAAGAGGTTTTGCAAATGCTAGTTCACAAACATTGCGCATCGCCATTTCAAGCGCTATAACATCAGTCGTTGCTGGTACCCAGCCTGAAGCGATATAGGTTTCGGCTATTTTTCGATAATCTCGATTAAAAAAGGCCAAGAAATTTTCAGCAAGGTAGCGTTGATCATCATCACTCAATATGCCAACAATGGCACAATCAATTCCAATATAACGTGGATTTTGTGGATCGGTAATATCGACAAAAATATTACCCGGATGCATATCAGCATGAAAAAAGTTATCACGAAATACCTGAGTAAAAAAGGCTTGTACACCTCGTTCTGCAAGTAATTTCATATTGACATTATTCTGCTTGAGCTGGTCGATATTTGCAATAGAAACTCCTTTAATACGCTCTTCAACCATCACGTTTTTTCGGCACAGTTCTTGATAAACATAAGGGATATATAACGTATCGCTATTGATAAAATTATCACGCAATCTAATGGTATTGTAAGCCTCTTTTTGTAAATCTAATTCTTTTAATAGTGTCATTTCATAATCATACACTATTTCAACAGCTCGCAATTTTTCGCCTGATTTGATACGTTTAGTAAATTGTTTAGCTACCCAATACATCACCGCGATATCAGCTTGAATAACCGGTAAAATATTAGGGCGTAAAACTTTGATAACAACCTCGGCTTGGCTACGTTTTAATACTGCGGTATGAACCTGTGCAATTGATGCTGATGCTAGTGGTGTTTCGTCAAAATCAGCAAAATAATAATCAATAGGTTGCCCTAAAGCTGTTTCAATCAATTGTTTAGCAATGTTACCGTCAAAAGGAATAACTTGGTCTTGTAATTTAGCTAAAGCATCAGCTATGTGTTTTGGCAAAACATCACGCCGAGTTGAAATCATTTGTCCAAGCTTTATCCAAACCGGACCTAATTCTTGTAGTGCTTGTTGTAAGCGCTCACCAACTTCTTGCTGTTTCGCTTTAGGTCTAACCCAAAACAAGCAAAACAATAAAGTACGCAGCCATTTTGACAAACGATATTTTGTCGGCAATAGTTCATTTAATTGATAGGCTCGAAATACGGTTAATATTTTATACAGTCTAAAAAATGTCATTATTATTTATCACATCAAAATTTAAAGCCAGTATGTAATGCAACAATGCCACCAGTCATATTGTGATATTTCACATCAACAAAACCAGCATCTTCCATCATTTTTTTCAATGTATTTTGATCGGGATGCATGCGAATTGATTCGGCTAAATAACGATAACTTTCAGAATCATTTGCCACAATTTTGCCCATTAATGGTAGCATGGTAAATGAATACAGATCATACGCTTTATTTAGAATTTGATATTGAGGTTTAGAAAACTCAAGAATCAATAAACGTCCACCAGGTTTCAATACCCGCCACATAGAACGTAAGGCCTTTTCTTTATCAGTGACATTGCGTAAACCAAATGAAATTGTTATACAATCAAAATAGTTGTCAGCAAAAGGTAATTCTTCAGCATTGGCTTGTACATATTCGATATTTTTAAATAATCCTTTGTCACGCAGTTTATCCCGCCCAACTTTTAACATCGATTCGTTAATATCAGCTAAAACAACTAATCCATTATCACCAACAAGTTGCGAAAATTTTGCCGTTAAGTCACCAGTGCCCCCAGCCAGATCTAAAACTTTTTGTCCTGTACGCACACTGCTATATTCAATGGCAATTCTTTTCCAAATTCGATGGATACCAAATGACATGAGATCATTCATGACATCATATTTATCAGCAACCGAGTTAAATACTTCAGCGACACGTTTTACTTTTTCTTGTTTTGGAACTTGCATGTAACCAAAATCAATTTTTTCTTGATTTGTATTGTCTTGTTTATCAGAAGATTGAGACATAAAATTTACCTATCACAAAGATTTACCTTATTTTAGCATAAGCCACAATAAATGTGATGAACTAAATCAATAATGCTTCAACCTTCTTGGAGACTGTTTCAAAATAGTCCAGTTGTGAAAATTGTGAGTTTAAATCTTTTTCGTGAATAACTAAATCAAAATGGTAACTGTCTTTAAAGGCTTTTAAAACATCATTATCTTTTTGGAAGATTTGATTGTAATAGTGCGCTAGTGTTTCAAAATCAATTGAGGTAAAAACAAGCTTATTAGCGGTTTCAACGGCCTTTGAAACTCGTTCAACATGTAACATCGCAATTTTAATGTAATCAGTTTCACTCAAATAGCGTTTATTATGATGAGTTGATATTTCGCGCTCAATATAATTAATATAACCATTAGACACGTATTGAGTATTATAAATATTAGCCAGCTGAATAGGTAAGTCACAAAATCTCCCTTGACCAATAATAGCTACTTTTTTAACAAAAAAAGGTTTTGCTGCTTGTGCAATAAAAGACCAGTTTTTATAAGGATTTTCACGAATTTGTGTCGCGCTAATATTCATAAAATCTCGATTAGCATCGACAATGACTACTGGACAGCCAAAATAGAATTCATGGTTTTTGACATCTTGCGGCTCACTAGTAAATACTACATTGGGTTTAATTTTATGTGAAGAAAGAATCTGTTTAACACGATAGCTCCAATCTTGCCAACCATTCGGATAAAATTCAATACCCGCTTCATCAAGTACATGGATATGAATATTGTGGCGATCTTTAAACGTCTCTTTTAACCACGAAAAACGGTCGCTGACTTGAGGTTGTTTTGGTAAATGGCTTTTATTAAAAAGTTGCTTATCGCGTGTTGCTTCACAACCAAGAAGAATATGTAATTCATCAACTTGGCTCATGGCTTTTTCAATCAAATAAATATGACCACAATGTAAAGGATAAAACTTCCCGAAAATTAAACCAACTTTATGCTTAAAAGCCATGACCATTACCAAAACACAAGAAATTAATAATAATTTACAGAAAAAAAAAGCAATTTCTAATCAAATTATGCTATTTGATATATTTTATCAACTGGTAAAATAACTATTATTATATAATCAACTGATATTAAATAAAAAAATATGCCTTTATTTTTGTAAGTTAGACAATAAAATCCCCGTTGCGACCGAAATATTTAAAGCGGGCATGTTATCATTGCCTTTTAAATGCACAACAACGCTAGCAGAATTGATGAGTTTCATATTAATTTGTTGAAATATGACTAACGCAACTTTTTTATTAAAACGAATTTTATGTAGTTCACTTGATGCAATAGACTTTGCCTGACAAGGTAATAGTGCAACAACTTGGTAACCACGTTGTTTAAGCATATCGAGTGAAGCAACAAAATCATCACTTTTAATTGATTCAATAGCCTCAATACCACCTTCTGCTACGCGCATAGCGGCACCACTATCGAGTAAATTTGTTTGACGTAACATCACACCATTTATCCCATAAAAAGCGGCACTACGAATTAATCCCCCTAGATTATGTGGATTATTGACATCGTCAATTACTAAAACACGATCATGCTCTTTATCACTATTGTCATCTAAATAATCTAATAATGTGAGTGGAACACGCTTTTTAACAATTAAACAGACGCCACCATGGTGTTGAGTTTGGGTTATTTTACTAATTTGTTCACTAGAGACAACATCATAACCTAACCGTTGTTTAACTAACCAGTCAATTAAATCTTTAAAAAGATAAGCCATCTCTTGAGTAATAAATAATTTGACAATCGCTGCACGCCGATGTTTGAAAACAGCCCTACAACTATTTTCACTATAAACTAAAGTTTCTTCTTTCCGTTGACGATATCCGTCATAACCAAATGTAGGTGTTTGTTCATTAGTGCGAACTTTTTTTTTCCATGGTGAATCGTTATCGATGAAAGATTGAGATTGATTAAATTCAACACTAAACTTATTTTTTATAAAATTAGATTTATCATTTCGAGGTTTGAAAGTTTCAATACGATCTTGACGATCGCGTTTGGGTTTCGACTGAAATGAATCATCTTTACGCTTACCCTTCCATCCGGTAGATTTTTCTGTAGCTGAGCGAGAATGTTTCTTAGGTTCACTATTTTTGGCATAAAAAATAGTGGGTTTGCTTTTTTCGTTATTGTCGTTCATATCAATCTCATAATTAATCGGTTATCGCGTACGAATGGTTGGGGCTATTTTATCTAATACACCATTAACAAATTTATGGCTGTCAGCGGCACCAAATGTTTTAGTTAACTCAATAGCTTCATTAATGACTACTTTATAAGGTACATCTTGACGTTTCATTAATTCATATAATGCGATTCTTAGTACCGCTAATTCAATTTGTCCTAATTCATCAACAGAGCGTTCAGTGAGATAAGGCGCCATTTTATCATCTAAATCGGCGGTATTTTTTGCTACCCCATTTAATAATTCACGAAAATACTTAGTATCAACGCCTTTCATATCTTCTTCTGCAATAAAACTTGTCTCAACATCAGCAAGATCGTTTCTGGAAACTTGCCACGAGTAAATGGCTTGTACCGCACATTCTCTTGCTCGACGACGAGGATTAACTAATGCCACTAAATTACTCCTTAATTGCTTTAATAATATTTAGCATTTCCAGCGCAGTTAATGCGGCTTCAGCACCTTTATTGCCGGCCTTAGTACCTGCACGTTCAATAGCTTGTTCTATACTTTCGGTGGTTAAAATACCAAATCCAACTGGAATGGTGTTATCTAGGCTTGCACTTAATAAGCCAGAACTTGATTCACCTGCTACAAAATCAAAATGCGCCGTACTTCCCCGAATGACGGTACCTAACGCCACAATTGCATCATATTTTTTCGACTGTGCTGCAACTTTTGCGGCAAGTGGAATTTCATAAGCACCAGGAACCCAGATAACCGTGATATTTTTATCGTCAACTTGTCCAATACGTGTTAATGCATCAATTGCACCATTTACTAGACTATCATTAATAAAATGATTAAAACGTGCCACCACAATTGCAACTTTCGCCTTTGGCGCAGCCACTTTACCTTCAATTGTTTGCATATTAATTCCTTATCAATTCTATTATGAATGTCATTTCACTCTTTTTTAAGTGAAAAAATACTTAATAAATTGTATCACGAAAGAAAAACTTATCCTATTGGCAAATAACGTTACGGCCAAGTTCTATTCAAGATATTGTTTAAAATAAATGCAAAGAATTTTACTATTGCAAATGTATTATTTGTTAATTTTAAAATTAATTTAAATTTTATCTTTATTTCAACCGTCATTATTAGCAGTAATCTTAATTTATTTTTAATTCAATGCTTATTTTTATACTTAATGGCATATTTTCCTGAAAATTTTTATTAAGATAGGGAATTTTATTTTTATCACTTGCAAGCTATTTTGAACAAATTACAATAGTAGATAAATTTATTGATGGAGAAATATCCGTGTACATTGACAATATTCGTAATGAATTAAACCAAGCTATCGACGTATTAACTAATTTTGTTTCAGATGATAAAAACCTGCAACAAATTCAACAAGCCGCAATCTTAATTGCTAATTCGTTTAAACAAGGTGGCAAAGTGTTATCATGCGGTAATGGTGGATCTCATTGCGATGCTATGCATTTTGCTGAGGAGCTAACCGGCCGCTTTCGTGATAATCGCCCTGCTTACCCAGCTATTGCCATATCAGATGTCAGTCATATTTCATGTGTTGGTAATGATTTTGGATTTGATTCCATTTTTTCACGTTATGTAGAAGGTGTCGGGCAAAAAGGTGATGTGCTTTTAGGAATTTCAACTTCAGGAAATTCAACCAACGTATTTAAAGCAATTGAAGTAGCAAAGCAAAAAGGCATGAAAATCATTACATTAACTGGTAAAGATGGCGGTAAAATGAATGGACTTGCCGATGTTGATATCCGTGTTCCACATTTTGGCTATGCCGATCGCGTACAAGAAATCCATATCAAAGTGATCCATATACTTATTTTGCTAATTGAAAAAGAAATGGCCAAATAATATGTGTGAATTATTGGGTATGAGTGCTAATGTGCCAACCGATATTTGCTTTAGTTTTACTAGTTTAATTAAACGGGGTGGGGACAAAGGTCCTCACAAAGATGGTTGGGGAATTACTTTTTATGAAGGAAAAGGCTGCCGGACATTTAAAGATCCCGAACCTTGCAGCTATTCACCTATTGCTACAATGGTGAAAGAATATCCCATCAAATCTAAAGCCGTAATTGCCCATATTCGCCAAGCTAATCGAGGCGGGGTCGCCTTAGAAAATACCCATCCATTTACCCGAGAACTATGGGGAAAGAACTGGACTTTTGCTCATAATGGGCAATTAACTGATTACCAACATTTAGATACAGGGCTATTTCAACCTATTGGTGAAACTGATAGCGAATATGCTTTCTGTTACTTAATAAATCAACTACATCAAAAGTATTCGCAAAAACCGACCAATGATCTTGAGCTGTTTAATTTTATTCAACAATGTGCCAATCAGTTAAGCCAACTTGGTATATTTAATATGCTTCTGTCTGATGGGCAATATGTGTTTGCCTACTGCTCAACCAATTTACATTGGATAACCCGTAAAGCGCCATTTGGCAAAGCAAAATTGCTGGATGAAGATATCGAAATTGATTTTCAACAACATACAACACCAAATGATGTTGTTACCATTATTTCTACATTACCATTAACCTCGAATGAAACATGGCATAAACTTAATACTAACGAGGCTATTTTATTTAAAGGTGGTGAAATTAGCCAATCTTCCTCATTTTAATGTGTGGCATTGGTGGCTCATTTTTAAATTGATATTGTAGATAACTTAAAGTTAATATTCCAATTCTGGTCAGCACTATCTATGGCAGGCGTGGAAAATTAATTTGCATGGCAATTCATAATAGCCAGCACCGGTATAACTAATAAATTCTCACTAGCGCAAGCCCTAAACGACTAAATCCCATATGACTCCCCTCCCTTTACCTTGAGATTACTCAGTACTGTCAATAAAGTTTCACGACCGGGTTCAGAATAATTGCCTCTAAATAAAATAGCTCAATCAGTGATAATAGTACTATGAGTTTTGATATAAAAACCATGATAATAAAAGCGCATGACATTAAAAATAGACCAAATTTAAGGCGTTGATCTAAACTAAAATATTTCTTAATCCAACGAGCGAGTGGGCAAAGCAGTATAAGTTAAAATACCGGCTTGAATAGCATAATGCATCCATTTTACATAACTTGGACTACCTATTACGCTTGTGATTGTTAATGGTAATATCAACTTAAATTGCGCCCATAGTACATAATAACTGGTTAACGTAAGCACATAGCATGTAATTTTTTTGTCTTTTACAACCATTTTCACGCCATTAATAATAGAAGCTTTGGCAATGGTAATACAGGAAGCCGAGAGAAAGAAAATATTAACAATCCCACATAAGAAAAAAGTACAAGCGAAACACCAACACACTAAAGGGAAGTCATAATCAATTAAAATTCCCCCCCAATAATAGTGCTAATCACAGCTACTGCATTATCTTATATCACTAGTAGTGATATAAACATGACTAACAAAGTGGGGGTAAAACAAACGGAAATATTTGCCGACCTACTTTACGAATTTGGAATGGTATTGATATTTATTTAACTCTTTGCGCTAAATAACTTTGATAATTAGGTATTTCGTATTAATCTCTTGCGTAAAAATAGAAGAGTGTATCAATGATGGGCTGTTGCTTGATGAGTGGCAACAAGGATATTCCAAACCATCGATAGTCGTAACAGTGCTTTAACTTCATAGAATGAGGTACTGCATTAAGATAACCCCACAAAAAGATTAAGATATCAATTTTACCTTCTGCAATTGATGCACTAATTTGTTAAGCACCCCTCATAGGATCACTTAACATTGGAGTGATAATTTGTCGAATCTCTTTTTTTATTTATTTCATTGCGCTACATAAATTATGACAAGAAATCGCTTCACGATTTTTTACACCAATTGAATAAAAATTCTTTCAAGTGATCGTTAACATCTAAGGCAATATTTTTTAGCCAATAATTTACTGCGTTGTATAAAGCTTCATTGTTATCATAATTTATTATTTATATATTTTTTTAACAGAGTATTAATTAAAGTACAAAGAATATTTAATCGATAGCTGATAATAAAAAAGGCACCGAAGTGCCTTTTAAAATTACCAAGATAAAACCTATTAGAATTGGTAAATTAAACCAAGTGCCACTGTGTCTTTTGTTGTGCCCTTGATTTGTGATTTAGTAAATGAACTATCTTCATATAAAGCACGACGTGCACCGATGTCATCTTTATCTAACAAGTTGATTTTATAATCGATAATAGCTTGTAGATTTTTATTAAAATCATAAGTTAAACCAACATCAACATATTTAGCTAAATCATTACCCTTAAGCCCTGCATCACTTGAATAATTAGATGCATCTTTAACTTTATGTTGGATATAAGCAACAGAAGGAGTTAAACGACCCACTTCGAAGTCAATGCCATATTGAGCAACAAATTCATAACCTTTTGTTTTTAAATCGTCAGCACTACGAGTTGTTGATGCATTGCCCCAGCCGTATTTTTGTTTACCTTGAATATATAACGCTGCTAAATAAAGGTTGTCGTTATCATATTTGATACCAGCTGACCATGCTTTAGCATCTTTATGACCACCCGTTTGTGCATAACCAGCACCAACAGATAAACCAGTATCAAGCACATCCCAGTCAACAACAGAACCCCATGCTTCAGCACTATTACGTTTATCATTACGAGCTTTTTTAAAATGGCTGGTTGAGCTGTTATCACCGTTATCTGCATATTGAACAGCAAAACGTAAACCATTTACCAAGCCAAAGAGATCTGAGTTACGGTAAGTAGCAACGGCTTTAGTACGATCTGTTAATGCATAAAGATCATTATTTGAAGCATCACCACCAAATTCTGGCAAAACGTCAGTATAAGACGTTAATGTTTTTAACACGCCATCATTACGCCCATAATCAAATGAACCAAAATCACCAAAGTTTAAACCAGCAAAAGCATAACGCGTTTCGTTATCAGCATTTTTACCTGTATTTGCTTCGTACTCCCAACGTCCATATCCAGTTACACTGTCTGTCACTTGTGTTTGACCCGACATACCTAAACGTGCAGTGGTTTTGTCACCTTCACCTGTTTGATTATCGCGATCAGTAATATAGTTTAATGCATAAACTCGACCATAAAAGTCCACTTTATTACCATCTTTATTCCACACTTCAATAGAAGCGTTTGCTGTACCTGCAATTAAAAGCGCAGGAATAGCGATTGCTAATAGATTACGTTTCATTTTGTTACCCTCGTAGGTATATTTTTATTAAAAATGCAAATTATTTTGCTCTTAGTTTAATAAATAACTGCCAATAAATAGCAATTACATTATTACTGTGATAACTATTTTTACTAGATAATAAATAGATTTTATTGCATATCTTGCCTATTTAACAAAATAGGTTAAATTATTTCTGCGAAATTACGAGAATTTTAATACTTAATGTAAATTTTTTTTAAACATAAAATGTGTTTTAGATAGAAAAAAATCTAAGAAATGAAAAAAGGCACCTAAGTGCCTTTCTATAACATATTAAAAATAATTAGAATTGGTAAATTAAACCAACACCTAACACATCTTTAGTACCTGGTTTAGCTGGATGATTACTATTATCACTAGTTTCGGTATTGTTTCCAGCACCAACATCATCCTTTTTAAGAAGGTTGAATTTATATTCTACGATAGCACTAAAATTTTTGTTTAAATCGTAAGTTGCACCTACAGATACATATTTAGCTAAAGGTGAATTAACTGAGCTGAATAGTTTTTCATCGTTATAATGAACCGAACCATGTTTCCCTTTATGTTCAACATAAGCGACAGATGGAGTTAAACGCCCCACTTCTAAATCGATACCATATTGAGCAACTAATTCAATACCTCTGATTTTAGCATCAGAATGAGCAACGGTTTTTCCACCACTTGCACTTGTTACGGCTACATAACGTTTTAACTTACTTTGGAAGTAACTAGCTGCTAAATATAAATTGTAATTATCATATTTTAAACCTGTAGTCCAAGTACTATGACGATCATTACTAACAGCTGATTGAGCATAACCACCACCCAATGTTAGACCTGTATCAAAGATACGCCATTGTGCATTAGCACCATAAGCTTCTCTTGACTCATCTTTAACAGAGTCTTCAGTATATGCTGAATTATCACCATTATCAGCATATTGCAATGCAAAACTTAAATCATCAGTTAAACCAAAAAAGTTGTTATTACGATAAGTTGCAACTGCTTTAGTACGAGATGAAAGTACATTCCAAGCATTGTTTGCAGCGTCACCGCCAAATTGAGGTAACACATCGGTATAAGCTGTAATTGCTTTTAACACACCATCGTTACGACCATAGTCGAACGAGCCTACATCACCAAAGTTCAAACCAGCAAATGCATAACGTATTTCGCTAGCAGATTTTTTACCTGCTTTAGCTTCGTATTCCCAACGGCCATAGCCAGTTACACTATCTGTGATTTGGGTTTGACCAGACATACCTAAACGAGCTGAAGTATCATCACCTTCACCCTTTTGGGCGCGATCTGTGATGTTGTTAGCTGCTTTTACTCGACCGTAAAAGTCAACTTTATTACCATCTTTGTTCCAGACTTCGATAGATGCATTTGCTCCAGCTGCTACTAAAAGAGCAGGGATTGCGATTGCTAAAAGATTACGTTTCATTATTTTTACCCTCATGGTTATTTTAAAATGACACCTTCCATAAGTTTTAGCGCCATTTTTGTACAATAATTATTCATCCAAAAAATAATATTTTATCTATTACTTTCTTATCTACTTTTTACAGTATGTTAAATTATGTATAATTTTTTTTTAAAATCAAGCGAACTTTTCATTAAATAGGATGCCTAAGGCTAAATCTAAACCTATTTGTTCGTTTTTTAATCTATATTGTTTTAAAATTAGCGCATCTTATTACTCCAAATTACCCCCGGACAAAAATAATGTATACTATTTAAGCTTTTTTAAAAGTTCGCGTTACGTGGCGTTCTTGGGAATGGAATCACATCACGTACATTTTGAACACCTGTTACATACACAATTAAGCGTTCAAAACCAAGTCCAAAGCCTGAATGTGGCACTGTACCATATCGACGTAAATCACGATACCACCAATAATCTTCCTTATTAAGTCCCATTTCATCCATACGCTTATCTAACATTTCTAAACGCTCTTCACGCTGTGAACCACCAATGATTTCACCAATTCCTGGCGCTAAAACATCCATTGCGGCAACAGTCTTACCGTCATCATTCATACGCATATAAAACGCTTTAATATCTTTAGGATAGTTCTTAACAACTACTGGCGCTTTAAAATGTTGTTCGGCTAAATAACGTTCATGTTCAGAGGCTAAATCGATTCCCCAACTAACAGGGTTTTCAAACTTAGCATCACAATTTTGTAAAATAGTAATAGCATCGGTATAATCTACTTGAGCAAAATCAGCATTAATAAAGTTCTCAAGGCGATTAATTGCTTCTTTATCGACATGCTGCGCAAAAAATTGCATATCGTCAGCACGTTTTTCTAACACTGCTTTAAACACAAATTTCAACATATCCTCGGCAAGCTTAGCATTATCGTTTAGATCGGCAAATGCCACTTCAGGCTCCATCATCCAAAACTCAGCTAAATGGCGAGTAGTGTTTGAATTCTCTGCCCTAAATGTTGGACCAAAAGTATAAACTTTAGAAAGTGCACAAGCATAAGTTTCAGCGTTTAATTGTCCAGAAACTGTTAAGAAAGCTTCTTTACCAAAGAAATCTTTATCAAAATCAACTTTGCCATTATCCGATTTAGGCAGATTTAGCATGTCAAGTGTTGAAACGCGGAACATTTCGCCCGCCCCTTCAGTATCTGATGCGGTAATAATTGGGGTTGATAGCCAATAAAAGCCACGCTCATCAAAAAATTGATGTATAGCTTGCGCAAGCGTATGGCGTACACGCGTTATCGCACCAACAATATTGGTTCTTGCACGCAAGTGTGCTACTTCACGCAGATATTCAATTGAATGGCGCTTAGCTGCCATAGGATAAGTTTCCGGATCGTCAACAAAGCCATATACTTCAACTTGTGTTGCTTGCAATTCATATTTTTGACCTTGACCTGGCGACTCCACCACTTTACCGGTGACTTTAACCGAACAACCAGCCGTTAAACGTAAGATCTCTTGTTCATAATTAGGTAAATTATTTTCAATAACTGCTTGAATAGGATCAAAGCAAGAGCCATCATAAACGGCTAAAAATGAGATGCCTGCTTTAGAATCACGTCGAGTTCTTACCCAACCTTGAACCGAAATAGTGCTACCAACAGCAATTTTGCCTTGTAACACATCAACAATAGATGCAACTGAAGTCATTTTAATTATCCATCTCTACATTAATTTGTTTAAGTAATATTTACAGTAATAAAGTAATACAGATATATTCTAACGACTATTCCATAATAAAAATGGAATCCATGAATAATAAAACCTTTATTACTGATTTTATTTTTTAATATTAATAATGGGTTAAATATAAATTATTATCATTATTTAACACTAAAAGTTCGTTTTAATTCATCAATAAAATCTAAATCCTGAGATATCGTTTTACCTGGGCTATCTGATAGTTTAGCGACAGCTTGGTTATTGCATTCCGTTAATTTAAGCACTATATTCAATGCCTTAGTATTAGCATCTTTAGATGGAATATCACAAGCTAAAAATCCACCAATACCAAATGACAATTTTACACGCTGATTGAAATGCTGATAGATGTTAATCGCTTTATCAAAATTTAAGCTATCAGAAAAAACTAACAGTTTGGTTTGCGGATCTATGCCCAATTGCTGATAATGCGCAATCGCTTTTTCGCCCCATTCAATTGCATCACCCGAATCATGGCGAAGCCCTTGGTAGTTAGAAGCAAAGTGCAAATCAAAATCACGTAAAAACGCATCCATTGTAATACAATCGGTCAATGCCACCCCCAAATCATGCGGATATTCATCTAACCAAACCTGAAGCGCATTGCTTTGACAATCCTGAAGTCTATGGCTTAAACGCTGATGAGCTTGAAACCACTCATGCGCTTGCGTTCCAGTGGGGGTAAGCCCTAAACGATAGGCTATTAAATAATTGCTAGTACTGTGAAAGTTATTAAAATGCCTTTTCAAATAATTAACAACGGCCTCTTGTACCGCATACGAATAACGTCTACGAGTACCAAAATCCATTAAATTAAAGCCTGACATATCCATATTAGCTGTTTTTTCATTAAACATCGCTAATTTATCTTTTAGCCTTGCTAATGCTTCGGGCACGCCAATATTTGGCGAACGATCTTTATGAACAATTTCACTGATAACAGCAAGTAATGGCACTTCCCACAAAATGACATCTAACCATTTACCTTCAATCGTAATGGAAAGTACTCCATCTTCATCTTTTATAGTGAGTAAATTACTATTGAAACGCCATTTTTTAAGCCAATTTAAATAGTCAGATTTAAAAAAGGAGATATTTGATAAATAATTAAATTCATCATCAGATAGCGCTAATGATTCCATTAATTTCACTTGATGCATTATTTGATCAGCATATTGCCCGAGTAGATCATCACTACGACAACGAAACTGTGCAACTACAGTTGCTTCAGGATAGTGATGAAATACGGCCTGCTGCATATGCAGCTTATAAGCATCAGTATCTAATATTGATGTAATTATCGCTGGTAACATGTAATTTTAGTGTTATTACTTTAAAGAAAATTCCGAAGATTATAGCAGAATAATAATGAAGATATAGATTAATTATGTAATAAGATTGTTTTTAATCAGCTATAATATTCGCTAGCACAACATATATATTGAGTCCAAACCAAAAAGGTTATAACAACATGAATACAAAAACACCTGAATCGCAACCTATTGCAAAAAACCGTCTTGATTATAAAGCACCTGATTTTACCATTACCGACATTGATCTTGATTTTGATTTAGCACCCGAAATAACAACTGTAACAGCTCGTAGCCGCATCGTTCAAAAAAATAAGCAAGCGAACGATCTAATTTTAGATGGTGAAGATCTTAAATTGATTTCCGTTAATATCGACGAGCAACCATGGCATGATTATCAAATCACGAAAACAGGATTAATCATTCAAGGCGTTCCTGCAGAATTTACTTTAACGATTGTTAACGAAATCAAACCAATTGATAATACAGCACTTGAAGGATTATATGTATCAGGCGAAGCGCTTTGTACTCAATGTGAAGCAGAAGGATTTCGTCATATCACCTATTATCTTGACAGACCCGATGTGCTTGCACGCTTTTCAACACGCATTACCGCGAATAAACAAAGTTATCCTTACCTACTTTCGAATGGTAATCGCATAGCGCAAGGCGAACTCGCTGATGGACGTCATTGGGTACAATGGCAAGACCCGTTCCCTAAACCTGCTTACTTATTTGCCTTAGTTGCTGGTGATTTTGATATTTTAAAAGATCAGTTTATTACGCAATCCAAACGCAAAGTTGATTTAGAAATTTATGTTGATAAAGGTAATTTAGATCGTTCGCACTGGGCAATGACTAGCTTAAAAAATGCCATGCGTTGGGACGAAACTCGTTTTGGACTTGAATATGATTTAGATATTTTTATGATCGTTGCAGTCGATTTTTTCAATATGGGAGCAATGGAAAATAAAGGTTTGAATATCTTTAACTCAAAATATGTGCTTGCCAAACCACAAACAGCAACAGATGATGACTATCTCGGTATTGAAGGTGTAATTGGTCATGAATATTTTCACAACTGGACAGGTAATAGAGTTACCTGCCGTGACTGGTTCCAACTCAGTTTAAAAGAAGGATTAACAGTATTTCGAGATCAGGAATTTAGCGCCGATATGGGAGCACGTGCAGTAAAACGTATTGAAGATGTCAAACTCTTGCGTACTGTTCAGTTTGCCGAAGATGCTAGCCCAATGTCTCATCCTATTCGTCCAGAACAAGTCATTGAAATGAATAACTTTTATACAGTAACCGTATACGAAAAAGGGGCTGAAGTTATTCGTATGATGCACACCTTATTAGGTGAAGATAAATTCCAAGCAGGGATGAAACTTTACTTTAAACGCCATGATGGTAGTGCTGCAACGTGCGATGATTTTGTTGCCGCCATGCAAGATGCCTCAGGTATCGATTTAACTCAGTTTAAATTATGGTATAGTCAATCAGGTACGCCTGAACTTGTCGTTACCGATAATTACAACGAAAAAAATCAACAATATACTTTAACGGTAGAACAATATACGCCAGCAACTCAAGATCAAGCACAAAAACAAGCTTTGCATATCCCACTTGATATCGAGTTATATCAACATAATGGTGAAATAATTCCACTGCAATACCAAGGCAAAACTATTCACCATGTTTTAAATTTAACACAAAACAAACAACAATTTATCTTTGATAATGTCACTCAAAAACCGATCATTTCATTATTACGTGATTTTTCAGCGCCTGTTAAGTTAACTTATGATTATCAAGATAATGATCTTATTTTCTTAATGCAACACGCGACTAACACATTTAGCCGTTACGATGCAGCTCAAATGTTATTAGCAAAATATGTTCGCTTAAATGTAAAAAATTATCAGGAAAATCAGAAATTAATGCTACCTGATTCAGTATTAGATAGTTTTAGAGCGGTATTGTTATCAGAAAATACTGATCCTTTCCTTATTGCGCAAATCTTGACCTTACCGTCTGAAAACGAGTTGGCGAATTTATTTACTGTGGTTGATCCAATCGCAATTTATCAAGTGCGTCTATTTTTATTAACTCATTTTGCAAACGAACTCTATGATGAATTATTAGCCGTTTATCACCACAATAAAACATCACAATATCAAATTGAACATAATGATATAGCTAAACGGTCACTTAAAAACTGTTGTTTAACTTTATTAGCATATGCCGATGATAGTTTGCGCGCCAATACATTAGTTGGCCAACAATACCATCAAGCCAATAATATGACCGATTGTTTAGCGGCCTTAAATGTAGCGGTAAAAGCTGAACTGGATTGTCGAACTGACTTATTAGCTGACTTTGATAATAAATGGCATCAAGATGGACTTGTTATGGACAAATGGTTAGCATTGAACGCAACAAGCCCAGAAAAGAATGTTCTTGCTACCGTGAAAAAATTATTAACTCACCGGTCATTTACACTCAGTAACCCAAATCGGATTCGTGCATTAATTGGCGCCTTTGTCAATAATAACCCTGTGGCATTTCATGCTGAAGATGGCAGTGGTTATCAATTCTTAGTTGAGATTCTTACTGAGTTAAACCAAAAAAATCCGCAAGTTGCAGCAAGGCTTATCGATCCGCTTATTCGATTAAAACGTTATGACGAAAAACGTCAACAACAAATGCGAAAAGCACTTGAAGCATTACTAAAAATTGAAAATTTATCTAAAGATTTATTTGAAAAAATTAGTAAGGCATTAGCGGTATAAGTGGTAAAAATATATCCTGCAATATCATTGCAGGATATATTAATCAATTTAAAATTGAAATTTTATACTGAAACACATACCTACCTGAAACTTTTTGACAATTATTCTAATGAGTTTTACATAATGACAATAAAGGAAATCACCCCAGTCGAACTTGTACAAAAATTAAAGCAGCAAGAAAATCTATTTCTGCTTGATGTACGAGAATCCAATGAAGTAGCCATTTGTGTTATCAATAACGCAACGCATATTCCAATGAATATGATCCCGCTATATTTAGATAAAATCCCAGATGAGATCGATATAGTTATTTATTGTCATCATGGCAGGCGAAGCCTAAACGTTGCTTATTATTTAGCAGAAAACGGCTTTGATCCCCACTTCCTATATAACCTTACGGGCGGGATTGATGCTTGGGCACTAACGGTTGACAAACAAATGGCTAGGTACTAGACACTTAATGAACATGAATAATTACCTAATCATAGAATAAATTAGATTTAATAAGATGGGAAATTAATCTATAGGAATTACTCACGTTATTTACAGTAATTGGAGAAACTACTGTAATGAATATGCATAACGTTGTTTCACTGGCTGGAGATATAGCAACTATATTATAGGGGAAAAAAATAATAGTCGCCGATCAGGCTAAATATTTTTATAACGAGCTAACAAAAGCTAGATTGAAGCTATTTATCTCCTTACTGCGTAAAAACAAACGTTATAAAATCATGAGTGAAGAATCTAACCTTTTTATTAATAATAAAAAATTCATTGAAGATAAATTAAGTCGACAAGCTAAACGCGGTAATAAAATCTATCCGTGTGAAATGTTGTATGTCGACACCAGGCTTTTACCTTATACTTAAAAATGAAAGGAAGCAGAAAACCAGAAAATATTTATTGTATATCTGATGTGAATATCAAGGAATGAGCAAACACCTATTTGTAAAAACGCCTTACAACTATCGTATCAATCAAAAATTCACGAAACCTATCTGCCCTTAAACAAATGGGAAAAACGAAAGAAATGATACACACTTTAATAGAGATGTGGCATAATCCGCAAATATTGAACAATTCAGAAAATAGAAAACAAAGGCTTAAGAGATTTGTAAACTACTATAATACGATTAAATTGCCTAAAGTGATCTTGAGTAAAACGCCTTATAAATTTTTAGAGGATTATTTTAGTCATGAAGCGTAAACATCCCAGCATCTTCCTACAGTTATAACAAGCAATCGCATGACTATTTATTGATGATAATAGCTAATATATAGAAATGAATATTTATATCAAACTACTGGTTTTAATTTTAATCTTATTTTTATTTAAGATTACTGATTACGTTTATATTTTTAACATTTTAAAAAATTTAAAATTTGTACAACTATATTTGCTAATTTTTTTTGCAATATTACCAATATTCTTCTTTCCTATGCCAATCCTGTATGTATTAGCTATTTTGATTTTAGGACAAAAACAAGGTTTTTTAATTTCAAGCACAGGAATTATAATCAATATGTTCATAATGATTTACATTCCACAGAGTCTTTTATTTTTTGATATAAAAGCATTAACTGAAAAATATAAAGTATCAATAAATCCTTCAAAACCTCATTATTTGTTTTATTTGAGATTAAGCCCTATACCATATAATGCAATTAATTATATGGGGGTTTATTTTAAGGAAAACAAATTTAAATACTTGCTCTATTCATATTTAGGGGCATTGCCTTATTTAATTTTATATTCAGCTTCGACTGATATTTTAATAAAAATAAAAGACAATAATAAATTCTTTATTGGATTTATCATATTAATCATATTGCTAATTATTACATCACTATGGAAAAAGAAAAATGACATCAAATAAAAAAATATTAGTAAATATAACCAATGCATGCCTATTATACTTTGCACTATGGCTGTTATTTAGATGTATTCATATCCAATTTACTATAATCAATATAGTTACATCTACATGTTTAATATTATTTATTTCACAATATAAAAAATTGTATTGGTTTATTTTTTTCCCCGTAATTGTATTTTTATCTTTATACTTACCGATTGGATTGAAATTTGGTTTTATCACTTCAGATTATCTTATTACTTTATATTCAACTAATGTAGCAGAATCTTCAGATTTTTTATCAAAAATATCAATAAAATATATTATATACAGTATTTTTATATTAACTTATTTTATTTTATGGGGAAAAACCTTAGTTAACAAAGGTAAACTCAAAATCAACAACAAATTCATTCTAATTATTAGTTTAATTGGAAGTCTTATTTTTATACCAAACTTAATATTTTTTAAAGAATTATATTTGTCCACTAAAAATGCAATAACTGAATTAAAAGATTTTAAAGAAAATATTAACAAGAACGATTGGCATGTAGTTAATGTCAACAATAAATATAAAAATTATGTTTTAATTATTGGCGAAAGTGGTTCCAAATTTTATCACGGATTATATGGCTATAAACCAGATACAACTCCCTTTTTAAGCAATGTTAATGGTACTATCGTTGATGGCATGTTATCCCCTGCTACCCATACAATACCATCTTTAACAAGAGTTTTGACCTTACAAAACAATTTTAAGCCTAAATATAACTTAAATTTAATTGATTTAGTGAATAGTGCAGGATTTACGTCTTTTTGGATATCTAATCAAAATTATGTAGGAAGACATGCTACTCCAATTACAAGTATTGGATTAAAAAGTAATTATTCTTTTTTCCAAAAAAAAATAGACGCCGATACAACAACAGATCATGATTTATTAGTAACTTTTAAAAAATACTTACAATTATCTCATGATAATAAACGAAACTTTTTTGTTATACATCTTCATGATCTTCATCCATACGAAGTGTGCGATGTTATAAAAAGATATCAACGGTTTAATTTCCCCATAAAATTAACTAAAAATTATAAAAATATAAACTGTTATAATCAAATAGTCTATTTCACAGATAAATTAATTGAAGAAATTTATAATGAATTAAAAGAAACTAACGAAAGTTTTAGTATGATATATTTTTCTGATCACGGAATAAAGATACGTAACATCAAGGATAAAAATTCAGAATTAATGCACTCAGAAGAGCAAGAAGGTTATCACATTCCATTAATTAAAATATCTAGTGACGATACATCTAGACAAATAATAAGTTTAAATAAAACGGGCTTGTTTTTTACTAATGGAATAGCGAATTGGTTAGGAATAGATGCGACAAATATTAAACAAAAATATGACTTTTTCTCAAATATTCCATTTGACAATGAAGAAGAAATTAATCATATTTCAAGAACAAAATCATTACCATTGCAACCTGCAATAAAAAATACTATATTAAAATTAAACGATTAATTTGAAACCAATCAACAAGATATTAAATAAAAAAGAAATCAAAAAATAAAAAATTTTATTAAACTTACTTGCTAATTGTCTGATTTACGTTTGCTAGGTAAGGTCTGATTTCTTTTTTATTTTGTGCATTTCAATTTATTTTTTCCTCTAACCTTCGTTGCTAAAAGTTTGTTTAAAAATAACAATTCAATAACCACTTTTAATTCCTTTATTCACAAATATCAAGTAAAATAGCCACAATTATAATTTTAGTAGTATAGGAAATAATGGTGGAAGAGGCATTACCACAGAATTTGGTTGAAATCCATGATATGTCTTTTTATCGTGGAACAAGGCCTATTTATAAAAATATGAGTTTAAATGTCCCTAAAGGTAAAGTGACTGCTATTATGGGGCCTTCAGGAATTGGTAAAACTACACTATTACGACTCATCGGTGGTCAACTAAAACCACAGTCAGGAAAAATCTTATTTGATGGAGAGGACATTCCAGGCATGTCTCGATCCCGACTTTATGAAGTGCGTAAACGCATAAGCATGTTATTCCAGTCAGGGGCATTATTTACCGATCTGACTGTATTTGATAATGTCGCCTATCCACTACGCGAACACTTCAAATTGCCGGAACCTGTATTGCATAATTTAGTTTTAATGAAATTACAAGCTGTTGGCTTACGCGGTGCAGCTCAAATGATGCCATCCGAACTATCTGGCGGTATGGCAAGGCGAGCCGCTTTAGCTAGGGCCATTGCTCTTGATCCCGATTTAATTATGTTTGATGAACCTTTTGCTGGGCAAGATCCTATCTCGATGGGTGTTATTGTTAAACTGATATCTGAAATTAACCAATCATTAGGATTAACCTGCATTGTTGTCAGCCATGATGTGAATGAAGTACTCAGTATTGCAGATTATGCTTATATTGTAGCTGAACAGCACATTATTGCAGGTGGCACTTCACAGCAATTACGTGATAATGACGATTTACGGGTTAAACAGTTCCTTGACGGATTAGCTGATGGACCTGTACCTTTTCATTATCCTGCTGATGATTACAAATTAGACCTAAGCAGAGGTATAAAATAATGTTGAATTTACTAGCAAAATTGGGGCAATGGTTTATCAATTTCATTGCGATGATTGGTCGTTCTGGTGTTATGCTTTTTGGAGCATTAATTGGTAAACCTCAATTGAACAAACAATTTCCATTACTCGTTAAGCAATTTTATTTTGTTGGTGTACAGTCACTGACCATTATTATTGTTTCTGGTCTTTTTATAGGCATGGTTTTGGCTCTGCAAGGCTATTTTATTCTAACTACCTTTGGTGCAGAAGCAAGTTTAGGGATGATGGTTGCTCTTGCTTTACTTCGTGAATTAGGTCCTGTTGTTGCTGGACTACTGTTTGCAGGTCGTGCAGGCTCTGCATTAACGGCCGAAATCGGCTTAATGAAAGCAACTGAACAGTTATCAAGTATGGAAATGATGGCAATTGATCCCTTAAGACGTATTATTGCTCCGCGTTTTTGGGCTGGATTTTTTAGTATGCCATTTTTAACTGCAATTTTTGTCACAGTTGGCATTTTAGGTGGTGCACTTGTTGGCGTTGATTGGAAAGGTATTGATTCAGGATTCTTCTGGTCATCTATTCAAAGTAATGTGGATTGGTGGCATGATTTAGGTAACTGTTTTGTCAAAAGCTTTGCCTTTGCCATCGCCAGCACTTGGATTGCACTTTTTAATGGTTATGATTGTGTGCCAACATCAGAAGGAATTAGCCGGGCAACAACTAATACTGTTGTCTATTCATCATTAGTTATTTTGGGGTTAGATTTTATTTTAACCGCATTAATGTTTAGTCATTGAGGTTATTAAACATGAGTCGTAAAGTTGAAATTACAGTAGGATTATTTATGGTGCTGGTCATTTGCTCAGTACTATTTTTATGCTTTAGAGTTACCGATCCAACATCATTTACTAGCCATCATTCTTATCGGGTTTATGCAGTATTTGATAACATAGGTGGACTAAAAGTGCGATCACCTATCAAAATTGGTGGGGTAGTTATTGGTCGTGTCAGTAATATTTCACTAAATGCGTCAAATGACGATGAGTACAAGCCTTATGTAACAATGGATATAGATGCACAATATGATAAAATTCCAAGCTCAAGCTCGCTTTCAATTAAAACTTCAGGATTATTAGGTGAACAATTCATAGATATTAATTTTGGATTAGATCAAAATACTGAATTTGAGCTTGATGCATTAGAAGCTGATGATACAACACATGTAGCACAGAAAAAAGATAATAAACCAGCTTATTTTCAAGATGGTTTTGTGGTAAACAATACCAAACCAGCCATGGTTATAGAGGATTTAATTGGCCAATTTCTTTATAGTGTAGGCAGTTCATCTGATAAAGATAAAAAACAAGATACGCAAGACATAAACGAAAAGTAAGGAGTTATTATGTTAATCAAATTCAAACAGGCTGTTTTTTTAGTAATAGCTTTAATATTTAGTGCTGCTGCATTTGCCGAAAATGATCCCTATAAAGAGATGCAAGTTGCTGCTGATAAAATTTTTAGCACTATGAATGCACAATCCGCAGCATTAAAATCAAACCCTAACAAACTAAAAGAGATCGTAAGATCAGATTTATTACCTTATGTTCAGGTCAAATATGCTGGTGCACTCATTTTAGGTAATTATTATAAAAGTGCAACAGAAACACAACGCGCAGCTTATTTTTCGGCATTTGAAAACTATCTTGTACAAGCTTTTGCTCAAGCACTTTCTATGTATAATGGGCAGCAGTACCAAGTTGAAACAGCAAAGAATTTAACAGGTAAAAACCTCATTTCTATTCGAGTTTTATTAATTCAACCAAATCAAGCTCAACCATTAAGAATTGATTTCCAATGGCGCAAAAACTCTGTGACTGGCGAATGGAAAGCTTATGATCTAATTGCTGAAGGTGTAAGCATGATCACCACCAAACAAAATGAGTGGTCAACGATTTTACGTCAAGACGGTATTGATGCATTAACTAAACAATTAACTAATCTCTCAAATCGCAATATTGATCCAAATGCTAAACAAGAAGGTTAGTCTATAATGTCGCGAATCAAATCAGAAAAACAACAAGATGTATTGTGTTTACTGGGTGAACTTGATGTTCACTCTTTAAACGACTTATGGTCAACACAAAATACCATTTTAGATGGTGTCAAATACATTGATGTAGGGCAGCTAACTCGAGTTGATTCTTCAGGGCTTGCGACGTTAATTTATTTTTGCAATCAATATGATGTAAAGCTCAAGGGTATTAATCCTCAGTTACAAACATTAATTACATTGTACGATCTACAACCTGTGATCAATATATAAAAAGTTAGGTTTTATACTAAAACACATGGTTACCTGAAACTTTTTAACAAAACATAACACCCATAATTTATATTAAAGATGAGTATGAATAATGAATAAACAAGAAATTATAGATAAATTAAAAAGTTCGCTTGAGCTTGATGATGTACATGTCTTGACCGACGATGGTAGCCATTTTCAAGTGATTGCTGTCGGTGAATTATTTGCCGATTTAAATCGTGTAAAAAAACAACAAGCGATTTATACTCCTTTGGCAGAATTTATTAGCGATAACCGTATCCATGCACTTTCGATAAAAACCTATACTCCCTCAGAGTGGCAGCGTGAACGCAAATTGATGGGATTATAATGCTTCCCAAGCATGACATTCTCTTGAATTAACTAAATTTGCCACCATATTATGTTCTATCAATAGACAACCCATGTGTATAAAGGTATCGCTACATGACTAATCCATTATTAACAGATGCACCATTACCCCTCTTTTCACAAATTAAGCCCGAGCATGTTTTGCCTGCTATACAAGAGACTTTAAAAAACTGCAGAAATACAATTGAAACAGTATTAAAGCAAAATAGCCAATATACTTGGGATAACTTAATCCAACCAATTGATGAAATGGACGAAAAATTTGGCCGAGCTTGGTCTCCAGTTAGCCATCTTAATTCAGTTAAAAATAGCCCAGAATTACGTGAAGCTTATGAAGCTTGTCTGCCATTACTATCTGAATACAGTACATGGGTAGGACAATATAAACCTTTATATCAAGCCTATAAACAACTCAGAGAAAGCGAACAATACGCTACGTTAAGCAAAGCACAGAAAAAAGTTATTAATAATGCATTACGTGATTTTGAATTATCCGGAATTGGTTTACCTGATGATAAACAAAAACGCTACGGTGAAATTGTTGCAAAACTATCAGAATTATCCTCAAAATATAGCAATAATGTGCTTGATGCGACCATGGGTTGGTCAAAATTAATTACTGATATTAAAGAACTCTCTGGCATACCTGAAAGTGCGCTTGCTGCTGCCAAAGAACAAGCCATAATAAAAGGTGAAGAGGGTTGGTTACTGACCTTAGATATGCCAAGTTACCTTCCTGTTATGACTTATTGTGATAATCGTGATTTACGATTTGAACTTTATCAAGCCTATACTACTCGTGCATCAGATCAAGGACCCCATGCTGGTAAGTGGGATAATACCGAGATCATCAAACAAATCTTAACGCTACGTCATGAACTTGCACAATTACTAGGCTTCAATACTTATGCTGATAAATCACTTGCAACAAAAATGGCACAATCCACCTCACAAGTCATCGAATTTTTAAATGATTTAGCAACTAAAGCTAAACCTCAAGGTGAAAAAGAGCTGGCTGAACTTAAACGTTATGCTTACGAGTTTTTTGGTGCTAGTGATATCAAGCCATGGGATGTGGCTTATTATAGCGAAAAACAAAAACAGTATTTATATAGTATTAACGATGAAGAGTTGCGACCTTATTTTCCTCAGCAACGAGTAATTAATGGTTTATTTGAAGTAGTACATCGCATCTTTGGGATTACAGCCAAAGAACGCCAAGGCGTAGAAGTTTGGGATCCTGAAGTAAAATTTTATGATCTCTTTGCCGCTAACGGTGAATTGAAAGGCAGCTTCTATCTTGATTTATATGCACGCGAACACAAGCGTGGTGGTGCTTGGATGGATGATTGTATTGGTCGTATGCGTTTTGCTGACGGTCATGTACAAAAACCAGTTGCCTATTTAACCTGTAACTTTAATCGCCCTATTGGCGACAAGCCAGCATTATTTACGCACGATGAAGTCACCACCCTATTCCATGAGTTTGGTCATGGCTTACACCATATGTTAACCGAGATTGATACTTCATCTGTTGCCGGAATTAATGGGGTACCTTGGGATGCCGTTGAGTTACCAAGTCAATTCTTAGAAAACTGGTGTTGGCAGCCTGAAGCACTTGCATTTATATCAGGACATTATCAAACAGGCGAGCCTCTACCAGCAGAAATGTTAGAAAAAATGCTAGATGCTAAAAACTATCAAGCTGCACTATTTATTTTGCGCCAATTGGAATTTGGTCTTTTTGACTTTAAATTACATACACAAAAAGATCCTGATATTCTAAATACGTTAGCCGAAGTAAGACAGCAAGTCGCTGTTGTGCCTACCGTTGAATGGGGTCGTTTCCCACATGCATTTAGTCATATCTTTGCTGGTGGTTATGCTGCGGGTTATTACAGCTATTTATGGGCAGAAGTATTATCGGCTGATGCATTTTCACGTTTTGAAGAAGAAGGTATTTTCAACACCAAAACGGGGAATGCCTTTCTTGATAACATCTTGTCGCAAGGTGGTAGCGATGAACCAATGACACTATTTAAAAACTTCCGAGGCCGCGAACCTCAACTTGAAGCATTACTTCGTCATTATGGTATCCACTAGTCCTAACGTAGCTCAGCTAAAATTATTAGCTGAGCAATGGTTATCCGCACATGCCGATCTACCGTTCGCTCTGATTACCCAAAACAATCAACTTGAGTTACAAAAGACTGACGAACCAAAATTAGGTTCGATATGCGTAAACTTCGTTTCTGGAACTATGGCACATCGTCGCCAATTTGGTGGTGGTCGCGGTGAAGCAATTGCTAAAGCCGTTGGTGTAAAAGGTGAGTATTTACCTACCGTTGTTGATACCACAGCAGGGCTTGGTCGAGATGGCTTTGTTTTAGCGTCTATCGGCTGCCATGTCACTATGTTTGAACGACACCCCGTCGTTGCTGCATTACTAGAGGATGGTTTACAACGGGCTTATCAAGATCCCCATATTGGTAGTTGGCTTAATCAGCATTTACGTTTAATTCATTATTCAAGCATTGAGGGATTAAGTTCTTACCCTGAAAAACCCGATGTGGTTTATCTCGATCCGATGTTTCCACATCGACAAAAAAGTGCACTTGTCAAAAAAGAGATGCGCATATTTCAACAGTTAGTTGGCAGTGATAATGATGCAGATAACTTATTAGCACCAGCAAGGCAATTAGCCCAAAAAAGAGTTGTGGTAAAAAGACCCGATTATGCACCATTTTTAGCCAATCAAAAACCCACGGCCGAAATAAAAACTAAAAATCACCGCTTTGATATATATACACCTTTAAAGTAATACAGGAACACTTTTTAAATTATGCGATTAGATAAATTTCTTGCTCATCACTTAGGCGCCAGCCGCACGATTGTAACCAAAGAACTCAAAGCAAAAAAAGTAACTGTCGATGGTGAGATTATAAAATCGGGCGCTTATCAATTATCGCCAAAACAAATTGTTCATTATGATGGATACCAAATCGAACAAGTGACCAACCAACGCTATTTCATGCTCAATAAGCCCCAAGGCTATGTTTGTTCAACCGATGATCCCGACCATCCCACTATTCTTTATTTTATTGATGAACCGATGCCTGAAAAACTACATGCAGCAGGCCGGCTTGATCTTGATACGACAGGGCTGGTATTGCTGACTGATGATGGTAAATGGTCACACCGAATTACATCACCCAAGCATCATTGCGAAAAAGTCTATGTTGTCACGGTTGAACAACCATTAGGCATTGAACTGATTGATATGTTTAAAAATGGCATTCAATTAAAAAGTGAGAAATCGCTCACTAAACCCGCTAAATTACATATTATTGATGACTATCAAGCTGAATTAACCATTAGTGAAGGACGATATCATCAAGTTAAACGCATGTTTGCAGCGGTCAATAATCATGTTGTTGCGTTGCATCGAAAACAGATAGGCAAAGTAAACCTTGATATACCTGAAGGGGAATATCGACCACTTACACAAGATGAAATCGACTCGTTTAATTGACACACGAATTTGCATAATTTTTAACAAAAATATTCCTTTTAACCATTTGAATGTTTTTAAATAATTTGGCGGTATTTATTGCCGCGTATATTATTATGCGCATTTTGAATAAACTTTGAAGGAGGTACCACGTGCCAACTCAAAATACTTTAGTTAATCTTAAAATTTCGAAACAAGCACTTATATTTATCCTTGGATTACTCTCTATGCTGATGCCTCTATCTATAGATATGTATTTACCCGGGATGCCAACTATTGCACGCGACTTTAATGTAACCGATGGCACGGTACAGTTAACAATTAGTTGCTATTTATTAGGATTTTCTGTTGGGCAACTTTTATTTGGACCACTCACAGATAGTTATGGGCGTCGTAATGTTCTCATTTTTGGTCTAATTATTTTTATAGTTGCGGCGTTAAGCTGTGGTATTGCCAACAATATTAATCAATTAATTACAGCTCGCTTTTTTCATGGTATTGCGGCGGCAGCTACAGCAATAGTCATTAATGCGTTAATGAAAGATATTTATCATGATCGTGACGAGTTTTCTAAAATGATGTCGTTTGTGATGCTGATATCCAATGTTGCACCATTACTGGCACCGATTATTGGTGGATTTATTTTATATTGGTTTAATTGGCAAGCTAATTTCTACACTATCAGCTTAATTGCTTTGACTTGCTTTGGTCTAGTTGTCACCTTTATTCCCGAAACACTAGCCAAAACAAAACGTGATAAATTCAGTTTAATGCGTATATTAAGTAATTTCATTACCCTATTTCGCCATAGGCAAGTGTTAACTTATATGATGATAGGCGCATTTTCTAGTGCAGGATTGTTTTCATTCTTAAGTTTAGGGCCTTTTGTTTATATGAATCTGCATGGTGTGGCATCAATTAACTTTGGTTACTACTTTGCGTTCAATATCATAGTGATGGTTCTGATGAATACATTAAATAGCCGTTTTGTTAAACATGTTGGCGCTATTAAAATGATGCAGTTGGGTCTTTTGCTCCAATTTATTATGGCAATAGGGCTGATGCTCGTCACACTATTTAATTTAGGATTTGCCTATCTTGTTGCTTGTGTTGCTGGTTATATTGGTTGTATGTCAATCATTGGTGGCAATAGTATGGCCGTCGTTTTAGATTTTTACCCACATATTGCCGGCACAGCTTCTTCGCTGGCAGGTACAATTCGATTCGCAATTGCAGGAACAATGGGTATATTATTATCAATATTAGTATCATCGCATACTGCGGTAACTATAACGGTCGACAATACAACAGAATGGCTCATGATTAGCTCTATGGTGTTATGCAATTTCCTTTCTGTTAGCTTATTTTTGAGTGTCAAAAACAATAAAAGGTAACAATTATGATTTATCAACTAGGGAATTTATATCCACAAATTCATCCAAATTGTTTTATTGCAAAATCTGCCGATATCATTGGTGATGTTGTATTACAAGAAGGCGTATCTATTTGGTTTAACGCTGTTTTACGGGGTGATATAGCCCCCATACATATTGGAAAAAATAGTAATGTACAAGATAACACGACCATCCATATTGAAACTGATATTCCCTGCATTATCGGTGAAAATGTCACTATTGGGCATAATGTCATCCTACATAGCTGCACAATTGAAGATAATGTATTAATTGGTATGGGAAGTACCTTATTAAACAATGCCAAAATTGCAAAAAATTGCCTTGTTGGTGCTAACTCACTAGTAACACACACCATACCCTATGAAGAAGGTTGTTTAATTATGGGTGCGCCTGCCAAAATTATTCGCAAATTAACCGAAACTGAAATTACTGCCAATATTACTAATGCGCATCGATATGTACAAAATGGTATAAGATTCAATACCACCCTATTTCCCGTTACATAATAACCTAACATTAAATCACGTTTTAGGGAGTAT
This sequence comes from Gilliamella sp. App4-10, assembly GCF_001690495.1. GTDB lineage: Bacteria > Pseudomonadota > Gammaproteobacteria > Enterobacterales > Orbaceae > Gilliamella > Gilliamella apicola_G. Next base: position 5,575 of record NZ_LZGS01000027.1, on the reverse strand, counting down.
TGACTCTGTGAGCAGACACAATTTATGATAAAATGCTCGCAATTTTAATAGCAATAGTTTTTAGGTACTTGTTTGAAAAAGCCAAAAATGACAAGAAAACAGATTATTACTCAATTCATTCTCCTCGCAATAATAGGTTTATCTGTTTGTTTATTATTATCACAGTTCAGTTACGATCCATCCGATCCCGGTTGGTCTCGTACTGCTTGGCACTACCCTATTAGCAATTTTGGTGGTTATATTGGCGCATATACCTGCGATATTTTTTTTCAATTTTTAGGCTTTATTGCTTATAGCCTACCCTTCATTACTATCTTTATTTGCTTACAGACAATCGTTTATCTTTATAAGCATGCAAATGATCCTATTAACTACTTTAGCCTTTCATTTCGGATTATTGGTATTTTAGCATTTATATTTAGTGCGACTGGATTTTTTGCTTTAAATATCCGTGATTCTGAACAATTTGAAGCGGGTGGCTATCTGGGTGCGATAGTCATTGAAAGCCTTTTACCCATTATAAATAGCGTTGCTTTATCATTAATTCTTCTTGGAATTTGTTTAGCTTGTGTCACGTTATTAACTGGATTATCATGGCTCAATCTAATTGAAAAATTAGGCGCTTTTGTCATGATGCTACTGTCGCCGATTAGATGGTTCATTAATTATCGTACAACTCATAAACTTGAACAGCATGAAAAACCAACAGCAAGGTCTGATGAGGACACCCAAGAACCTCAATTTACTATGCCTTTTGATACAAAAAATGATAATACTCATATCATTCAAACATCGAATGCTATCCCTAGTAATGAAACATCTCAAGAACCGTCTTCAAATACAATCGTATCAACTGACAATGAAGAAATATTAATAAAAACCACTGACGAATTAATCGAATCAACTCGCAAAAATACGCAATTACCACAGTCAACAGCGATACCGCAAACAATTGACAATAATTCGCCAAAGAAAGAACTCGATCCAAACGAAATTTTGTCTCGTCTTGAATCGATTATTCAAAACATGAATGGAAATAAAACCACTCCAGCTCAAGAGCAAGCGTTGTCGTCATCAATGGAGAAAATTAAACAAGCTATACAAACGCAAAACTCCGAAGAAAAATTATCATTTGAAAAATCAGATAAATACAAAATTTCAGATGCCCCAAGTAAACCCTTTTTTACTTCAGCACATCACGAACCTGAAATTAAATTCACTCATGAACAAACACCCTTTGAACCCACCACAGACGTTTCAACGATTGAAACAATTGAAGCCGAGCAACCATTTATACAAGAGCCAGAAGTTATTACAGGCTTAAAAAACATAGCAGATACAGAAATTACAACAGAAGTAAAAAAAGACATAGAACAACTGGAATATATTGATACTGAAGCGCTAAAAAAAGCCAATCCAATCATTGACGACATCTACCCTGAAGAAGATCGCGTTGAAGATATTCAAGATTATTCCAATGAAAGCGACGAAGAAAGTTTAATTCATCCATTATTGCGACGTCATGATAAACCATTACCTAAACCAACTACACCTTTGCCGTCGCTAAACTTATTAACTGCACCACCGACAGCGCGAATCGAAGTTGATCATGCCGCTTTAAACGCCATGGCTGAACTAATTGAAAAGAGTCTATCAGATTACCGAGTTAAAGCTAAAGTGGTTGATTATTTACCTGGGCCTGTGATTACTCGATTTGAAATTGAACTGGCACCAGGTATTAAAGCTGCTCGAATTTCAACGCTAGACCGTGATTTAGCTCGCTCACTATCCATGCCATCGGTTCGTGTGGTCGAAGTCATTCCGGGTAAGCCTTATGTTGGCATTGAATTACCTAATAAAAATCGCCAAACGGTCTATTTTAGAGAAGTCTTAGATAGTCCACAGTTTAAAGATGCGCAATCACCACTAACGATAGTCTTAGGGAAAGATATCGCTGGGCAATCAGTGGTTGCTGATTTGGCAAAGATGCCACATCTATTAGTTGCCGGTACGACAGGTTCAGGTAAATCAGTCGGCGTTAATGCAATGATTTTAAGTATTTTGTATAAATCACAGCCTGAAGATGTCAGGTTTATTATGATCGACCCGAAAATGCTTGAACTATCTATTTATGAAGGGATACCACACTTATTAACCCAAGTAGTAACTGATATGAAAGATGCTGCCAATGCGCTTAATTGGTGTGTTAACGAAATGGAACGACGCTATCGACTCATGTCGGCGTTAGGTGTCCGTAATATTGCCGGTTATAACGAAAAAATCAAACTGGCAGAACAAATGGGCAGGCCTATTCCCGATCCGCTTTGGAAACCAACAGACAGCATGGATCTTAACATGCCGACACTGGAAAAATTACCATATATTGTGGTTATGGTTGATGAGTTTGCTGACCTTATTATGGCAGTTGGTAAAAAAGTCGAAGAGTTAATTGCACGGCTTGCTCAAAAAGCACGGGCGGCTGGTATTCACTTGGTATTAGCGACCCAGCGCCCCTCGGTTGATGTCATTACCGGCTTAATCAAAGCAAATATTCCAACCCGTATCGCTTTTACGGTATCAAGTAAAATTGACTCGCGTACTATTTTGGATCAAATGGGCGCTGAATCACTACTTGGTATGGGGGATATGCTTTATTTAGCTCCTAATAGTTCCATTCCAATTCGCGTTCATGGCGCCTTTGTCCGCGATGAAGAAGTGCATGCCGTTGTACAAGATTGGAAAGCTCGTGGCACACCAAAATATATCGAAAATGTCACTGTAGCAACCGACGAAAGTGAAAATGGTAACGCAGATATGTTAGGTGAAGAGCTCGATCCATTATTCGATCAAGTTGTTGCATTTGTTGTAGAAACGCGGAGAGCATCTATTTCTAGCGTACAACGAAAATTTAGAATTGGCTATAACCGAGCTGCCCGCATTGTGGAACAAATGGAAGTAGAGGGCATCATTAGCGCTCCAAGCCACAATGGTAATCGGGAAGTACTAGCGGTATCTACACATAGCAATTATTAATCCTTGTCATAAACTAATCCATTTTAGGCAATGAATTGGTTTATGACGCCCTAGCATCACATAACATGATACATATCATCCCAATAGGTAACCCATAATAATGAGTGATTATTATCAGCAAATCGCATTATTAGAATTAAAACTCAATAATGCCCCCAATCGATGTTTACCTGCGCAATTAGCAACTCAAGCATTAATAAAAGAAATTTGCCTATCACCAAAACCCGGATTGGTTGATATGAATAATAGTGGTGCGCATCGTGATATGGATTTTCAAACCTTTGTCCACAGTATCAGTGCCATTAGCAACTGGTTTGAATGTTTTTATCAATATGGCAAAGCATCCGCTTTACACAATAACAAACTATTTTTAGCGGGAATTAGACCGATTGGTATTGAGTGTGAACAAGCCATGTTACAAGCCACCAATCAAGTTAATACTCATAAAGGGGGGATATTCGCCTTTGGACTACTACTCGGCGCGATTGGCAAATTAGAACAGCTAGAATTACCCCTCAACACGCAAAGTATTTGCAACGAGGTTTCATCCTTTTGCCAAGGCATGGTTCAAAACGAACTAAAGCAAAATAATCTAACGAGTTCTGTAGGCGAGAAGCTATTTAAGCTCCATAACCTTACTGGAGCAAGAGGAGAAGCTGAATCCGGCTATGCAACAGTTAGAAATATCTCACTGCCTATCTTTGAAGAAATGCAAAACAGTGGCTATGATGAAGAAAGTTGCTTATTACAAGCCATGTTACATCTACTTGCTTATAATCAAGATACAAATGTAGTTTCAAGAGGAGGCTTAGATGGATTAACCTTTGTTCAAAAACAAGCCAAGAAACTCATTAATCAAGGTGGTATCATTCATCCTGATGGTCGACACAACCTATATCAACTTGACACCGAATTAATAAAACGCAATTTAAGCCCCGGTGGTTCGGCTGATTTAATTGCAATCACTTGGTTTTTGTCCCAGTATAAAAAACCATTAAATTTTACCTCATAATGGTTTATACTCTGTTCCCATTATCGTTTATGCTTAAAACAATACTATAAATAACGATAAGCCAATCACCTCATTAACAATAAAATATAGAGATTTTAGGGAAAATAGGAAAACAATATGGACAACACGCTTAATCACTTAATCGGTGAATTTGGGGACGGATTAGTGACGGGCTTAGGGGGCGTTAGCCATAATCGCTATAGCTTAACTGTTGAGGGGCTGCGCTCGCCGATTTCGGTTTGGCATGTTGACGGTAATGAGTCGTTAAACCAGCCTTGGCGTTATGTGATTACTTTTACCAGCTCTGACAAAGCGTTATCCATTGATTCAGTGCTTAATCAAAAAGCCACATTCTCTTTTAATCCTGTTATCCATCAACCGTATCAAAGCGTAATGTCAACAATCTCATCATTAAGTGACTTACCGTCGGTGAATGATAAACGCACCTTGCATGGGGTGATTACTGAGTTTAGTCAGTTATCGGTCAATAAAGAGGAAGCTCATTATCAGGTGGTATTATCTTCGTGTTTAGCACGGCTGGCTATTGGGCAACATAGTGCCATATTTCAACAGCAAAGCGTGGTGAGTGTGGTTGAAGAAGTGCTGCGCAGTCATGGTTTAACGGGCATTGATTACCGTTTAGAGTTAAAAGAGAGCTATCCTGAGCGGGAGTTTATCACGCAGTGGCAAGAGAGTGACCTTGAATTTATTCAACGCTTATTGGCCGATGTGGGTATCTGGTTTCGCTTTGAAACCCACGCCGAGCGCCACTGTGATGTAATGGTGTTAAGTGATTATGAGCAAGGCTATGCGCAGGTGGCTAATATTGACGATAACCCCCCCCTCTGGCACGCTCGATAGGGGTGTGGAAAGTGTGTGGGATATCAGCCTGCATAGCGAAGTGGTGGTCTCCTCAGTCAAAGTACAAGACTATCACTACCGTGATGCCCTCGCCAATTTACGGGGAGAAGTTAACACCCAACCCAAAGACCTTACCACCTATGGCAGCGACTATCGTTATGCTGAGCACTATCAAGGCTTAGCGAGCAACGGACAGGGAAATCCACACACTCATGGTGAGGATAATAGTGATAATGACCATAACACTTACGATAATCAGATTGAAAGTGGTCAGTGGTATGCCCGTATTCGTCATGAACAGGCGATTAGCCAGCAAATTATTCTCAAAGGCAAGAGTAATCACTATCACCTTGCCCCCGGTCAATGGATTAACCTCAACGGCAGTCCGCTAGCAGATATTAATGACGGTATCATTATTTTAAATGTACAGGGGCAAGGTAATCGCACTGATGCTTATGAGCTCACCTTTACCGCCATTCCTTATCAAGCCTTAAAACCCTATCGCCCCGCGCCCATACGCTGGCCACAAGTCAGTGGTACTTTACCGGCAAGGGTCACCAGTCCCGACAATGACATTTATGGCTATATTGATACCCAAGGACGCTATCGGGTTAAATTTAACTTTGATTTAAAAGAGTGGAAAAGTGGCATGGAAAGCTTGTGGGTCCG
>NZ_LZGS01000026.1 GCF_001690495.1 Gilliamella sp. App4-10 | reverse complement strand
TACATTAGGGGTAATATTAGGGGCAGCTTTTTTTATGGTTTATAAAAATTCAATCGTGACATACATTACCCTTGCCGAGCGCATTTTTACAGTATTGGATTGGCAAAATGTCACCAATATCAATTTAGTAAAAATAAGTAAACAATATATAGTTAGATTAATTGAACAAGGTAAATATTCAACTAAATATGATATTACCGATCAATATATTAGACCCCCAAAACCTGGCGAAGGGTGGGGTTTTTTTTACTACGATCCAGAGGTATTATGCAAAAAAGGCAGGCCTCCTTTACGCGTTAAAAATAAAAACAGAAAAAAAAGAAAATAATACGTTAGAGAATATTATTATGCCTTACGCAAAATATGATGGTAACGACCCTATCTATAAAGACAAAGAGCAGCTATTAAAAAAAACCGGTATTAGTATTACCGAGCCAATCCTACCGCCCAAAAATTTGGTGAAATTAACCGGCACCCTATCCGAGTTTAAAGGTCTGTTTTGCTATGCACCACTTGCTGATGGCGCTTATTTAAGTGACGAGCAAAAACAAAAACACAACAACCAGCTTAGAAAGGGCGCACTACTTGCTACTTTAAATGGTAATAGCATTGCTGCGCTGGCTGGCTTAGGGCATGCCAATGGTAATGACCGTAGTAATTATGTGCAAGCACAATATATTAGCGCCAAATTAAATGACACCATCACGTTAAAAGGTTGGATCGGTTTTTATAAATTTAATGATGGCGATCAAGTCGAGGTGGTCGCCGAAAAACACGCTGACCATTACGAAGTGTACGCCATGCTCAAACCCAGTGAACAGATTATCTCACTTGTCCCTTTATGTTTTGCCGGCCGTAATCAGGCATTAAAATACAATCATTTCCCCATGTTTATTTTTTATGTTATTTGTGTGCTATTAATGAACTACTTTTTTCTTGATTTTTCATTGGAAAATCTGACCATTGGTTTTGGCTCATTAGGGGTAATCTTCGGGCTAGCTATTTTCAATGTATATAAAAATTCAATTGCGACTCATATCACGCTGGCTGAGCGCATTTTTACTGTGTTGGGCTGGCAAGATGTCACCAATATTAATTTAGTTAAAATAAGTAGACAATATGTTGCTAAATTAATTGCCCAAGGGAAATATGCAACAAAATATAATAATAAAACAGATCCACATATTAGACCGCCTAAATCAGGTGGTGGCTGGTATTTTTTTTACTACGACCCTGAGGTATTATGCAAAAAAGGCAAGCCTCCCTTACGGGGTAAAAATAAAAAAAGAAAATAAGTTCATAAGGAATTCAATGATGCCTTACGCAAAATATGATGGTAACGACCCTATCTATAACGACAAAGAGCAGCTATTAAAAAAAACCGGTATTAGTATTACCGATCCAATCCTACCGCCCAAATATTTGGTTAAATTAACCGGTACCCTATCCGAATTTAAAGGTCTATTTTGTTATGCGCCACTTGCTGATGGCGCTTATTTAAGTGATGAACAAAAACAAAAACAGCAAAATCAGCTTAGAAAGGGCGCACTACTTGCCACTTTAAATGGTAATAGCATTGCTGCGCTGGCTGGCTTAGGCCATGCCAATGGTAATGACCGTAGTAATCTATTTGCGGCACAATATATCACTGCCAAGTTGAATGACACCATCACGTTAAAAGGTTGGATCGGTTTTTATAAATTTAATGATGGCGATCAAGTCGAGGTGGTCGCCGAAAAACACGCTGACCATTACGAAGTGTACGCCATGCTCAAACCCAGTGAACAAATTATATCACTTGTCCCTTTGTGTTTTGCCGGGCGTAATCAAGCATTCAAAATTTATCGTTTGCCTATGTTTCTCTTTTATGTTACTTGCGTGCTATTAATGAACTACTTTTTTCTCGATTTTAGTTTAGAAAATTTGGTCATTGGTTTTGGTTCATTAGGGGTAATATTTGGTGCAGCTAATTTCATGGTTTATAAAAATTCGCTTGCCTCGCATGTCACGCTTGCCGAGCGCATTTTTACTGTGTTAGGCTGGAAAGATGTTACTAACATTAATTTAGCCAAAATAAGTAAGCAATATGTTGCTAAATTAATTATCCAAGAAAAATATGTAGAAAAGTATAATAATAAAACTGATCAATATATTAGACCGCCAAAATCAGGTGATGGCTGGTTCTTTTTTTATTACGATCCTGAGGTATTATGCAAAAAAGGCAAGCCACCATTATGGGTTAAAAATAAAAAAAGAAAATAATTTCATAAGGAATTCGATTATGCCTTACGCAAAATATGATGGCAAAGACCCTATCTATAAAGACAAAGAGCAGCTATTAAAAAAAAACGGTATTAGTATTACCGATCCAATCCTACCGCCCAAAAATTTGGTTAAACTAACCGGCACCTTATCCGAATTTAAAGGTCTATTTTGCTATGCGCCACTTGCTGATGGCGCTTATTTAAGTGACGAGCAAAAGCAAAAACACAACAATCAACTTAGAAAGGGCGCACTACTTGCCACCTTAAACGGTAATAGCATTGCTGCGCTGGCCGGCTTAGGGCACGCCAATGGTAATGATCGTAGTAATGAGGTAGATGCTCAGTATATTACGGCCAAATTAAATGACACCATCGCGTTAAAAGGTTGGATCGGTTTTTATAAATTTAACGATGGCGATCAAGTCGAGGTGGTCGCCGAAAAGCACGCTGACCATTACGAAGTGTACGCCATGCTCAAACCCAGTGAACAAATTATCTCGCTCATTCCACCCTGTCTAGGGGGAAGAAAACAAGCCTTTAAGCACTTTTATATACCTTTTTTTATATTTTATATTGTTTGCACTCTACTTATGAACTACTTTTTTCTTGATTTTTCGTTGGAAAATATGACCATTGGTTTTAGTACATTAGGGGTAATATTAGGGGCAGCTTTTTTTATGGTTTATAAAAATTCAATCGTGACATACATTACCCTTGCCGAGCGCATTTTTACAGTATTGGATTGGCAAAATGTCACCAATATCAATTTAGTAAAAATAAGTAAACAATATATAGTTAGATTAATTGAACAAGGTAAATATTCAACTAAATATGATATTACCGATCAATATATTAGACCCCCAAAACCTGGCGAAGGTTGGGGTTTTTTTTACTACGATCCAGAGGTATTATGCAAAAAAGGCAGGCCTACTTTACGCGTTAAAAATAAAAACAGAAAAAAAAGAAAATAATACGTTAGAGAATATTATTATGCCTTACGCAAAATATGATGGTAACGACCCTATCTATAACGACAAAGAGCAGCTATTAAAAAAAACCGGTATTAGTATTACCGATCCAATCGTACCGCCCAAAAATTTGGTTAAACTAACCGGCACTCTATCCGAATTTAAAGGTCTATTTTGCTATGCACCACTTGGTGATGGGGCTTATTTAAGTGACGAGCAAAAACAAAAACACAACAACCAACTTAGAAAGGGCGCACTACTTGCTACTTTAAATGGTAATAGCATTGCCGCATTAGCCGGTTTAGGGCATGCTAATGGTAATGACCGTAGTAATTTGTTCTCCGCACAAATATCACCGCCAAATTAAACGGCACCATCACGTTAAAAGGTTGGCTCGGTTTTTATAAATTTAATGATGGCGATCAGGTCGAGGTGGTCGCCGAAAAGCACGCTGACCATTACGAAGTGTACGCCATGCCAAACCCAGTGAACAAATTATCTCGCTCATTCCGCCATGTCTAGGGGGAAGAAAGCAGGCCTTTAAGCACTTTTATATACCTTATTTTATCTTTTATGTTATTTGCGTGCTATTAATGAACTACTTTTTGAGAATTATTTTATATGTAGCCAAAATGATCTTGATATATTAGATTATACAGGTGGTTTGCACGTACATCTTAAACTTCCCCATTTTAGCGCGCAAAGCCGTTAAACCTGTGTGGTCTATCTAACTGATTGTGAAGAGCAGTTGGCTAAGGTCAAAATAGAGCAAGGGGCAGACAAGCAATATCTGCTTGTTATGGTCGCACCCAATCAATGCAATTAGTTTGCATGTCAGGTTATTTATTGATGCTGAAATTTCAAACGATAAAATAAAGGCATTATGGATGGAAACATTGGGAAAAATAATTTATCATCCTGTTAGTTTTGCAATTGAAGAGCCAAGCCATTCATTTATATTTATAGAAACATGGTTAGATGATAGAGATCATGATGATGAGTTTGCTTCAATGCTATTTTTGTTAGGAGAAAAGGTAATTAGAGCGCCATTTTTTCTTACTTTTCATTCACCATTAATAAAAATTTATCGTAGTAAAACTAAAACAGACTATTGATAACGCCTTATTGTGGGGGCAATGATGATGATAACCATTATGGTGGAGTTTGGTATAGCGGTATTTCGTCAAATTTAAAAATGAAATGATAAACTACTTTTTAATCAAATACAGTTTGAAGCAAAAAATAATTTTAATATCGATACTTCAATTGGTTATGCTGGAGATTGTTCATATTGGTTGGCATTAGCGTTAGCTATTGATAGTGTATTTATCAAAAAAGATAAACAATTGATCATGGTAGGTAAGATACAATTTACCGCTTCGGTTGTATCATATTTGCAAAAATAAAGCTTGTTAAGCGTTTATACAATCCTGCGTTTTCCTACAAAATATCATGGATTGATTTAAGGCGATTTACTCATAAAAGGTCAAAAAATTAAGATATCAAGGCAAGATACGATAGTGGATAGGTAATGATGGACTTCAACCAACCCTCTGATTTTACCAAGTTTAGGTGATGTGTTTATCAGGATGAGTAGTAAAGGCATTTTTATACAAAATTAAATTTGATTAAAATATAAAGATTTTAGGCATGAGTCAATAATCATATTAATAATAAATATAAAAAATTAAGGAATAAAACAATGGGAAAAAGTGTGGTTCGATTAGGCGATCCAACAACACATGGAGGTTCTGTAATATCGGCATCCTCAACGACAATAATTGAAGGCAAAACTGTCGCTTTGATTGGTGATCTTGTTAGCTGTCCTAAAAAAGGTCATGGCATAAATAAAATTATTGAAGGGGCTAAAACGAGTTTTTCTGATGGTAAGGCTGTGGTCCTTGATCAGTGTTTATGTGAATGTGGCTGTAAAGTAGTTGCAACAATTAGCTCATCGATAATGGAATAATATTATGTCTTGGTCTAAACCTATCATTATTGATATATTAAAAGCGCCTAAGGCATTACATCGTGGAAGATGGCTATGCTTTTTTATCATATTGTTTTTAATTACAAGTATCGTGCTTGCTTTAATGTGGCCTGATAACAACTCTTTTTTACAATGGCAATTTTGGTTAAGCATTGTGTTTATTTCAACAGTGATAGAAAGTATTGCTATTAGTGTCCGGCTTTATTTTTACGGTCTTGCGCAAGAAGAGTATGAAATATGGCAACATGAACAAAAAAATATTGAGCAAAATTGGCAAGATTGGGCAATGCAATCATTAGTTGTTCTTGATAGTTTCTATGTTTTACCTAATAAACTCAACCTAGACGACCTTTTGACAAATAATCCAAATGTGAGTTCTAAAATTAATAAATCATTAGCATTTGATGAAAAATTTGATTTAAATGAACATATTGAGTGTCTATTTATATCAATGCGAGATATGTTATCTCAATTGCCGGTTAAAGAACCTATCAATATTATTGTTTACTCGTCACCTGAGTCATATGGTCTTATTGGAAACAATATTAATGATGCCTATAAAAATGCAAAAATTGCACAACCTTATACGGTGTCCTTCCATATCATGAATCATGTTGATATTGATAAATTAATGGAATTGATTGATAGTCCTCAATCAGCCTTACAGTTAATTATTATTGATAATACTAGCTCCTTAGGATCTGCTTTCTTATGTGGTTTTTTATTGACTGATAAAACATCTTATCAAGATTTAACTATTGACGTAGCAAAAAGTGAAATTTTACGACCTATGATCACCTCGGATATGTCTTTAGGCATTCAGCAGATGGTCGAAATCCAACATGCCATTCATCATGCAAAACAACTTTGGTTTTCAAATCTTGATAACAAACAACAAGTAGATGTTACTAAACAGTTGGCGCAATGGGATATCTCCCCCGAACAGATGCATCAATTAGAAAGTATAGTGGGTAATCAAACTGAATTATCTTTCTGGCTTTCACTAGCATTAACATGCGAAATGGTAACGCAAAAAAAACAAAATAATTTAATTGCTACAATGACTCAAAATCAATGGTTATTTTCAGTTGTGGCAAAATGAAGTAGGGAGTCGTAAATGAATAAATGGAAATGGACTGGATTAATTTTTATTATATTATTAGGTGCAATATTATTAGCATTAGGACTATTTTTTGGGGGTGATTCGCTTGGCTATACAGCAACAGGGCAAAAAGTACAAATATGGTTACAAGGAATGTTACTGTTATTTGGTTTATTATTGACCCCAATTCTTATTACCAACAGTTATAGGTTGTGGGCACAAGATAAAACTAAACGTGAGTTACTCAATCCCATTCAAAATGAAAAACCAAAAGAATCTCTGCTATTTACAGAATTTCTGGATATTAAAAAACAGTGTAGATATCGTCTAGGACTTTTTTGGCGTTATAAAGTTTGTAAATGTTTAGTTTTGGGGAATCTCTCTGACGTTGAGCTTTTGTTACCTAATTTGCCAAAAGATCAATGGCAATTATCTGATAATATGCTAATGGTATACGGTGGTGATATTCAAGATGACCCAAATACGTTGTGGTTACAAGCATTAAAAAGACATTTCTCACGTATTTTCCCATTTTTTAGTAAACCGCTTGATGCTGTTATTTGGGTTTCATCTAAGCATTATCTTGATGATAACCGGCAACAGCAATCAAGGATCGAAAATGCAGTATTAAAGTTACAAACACGTAATAAAGTTTTAAAATGGTCAGCACCACTTTATTTAGTTGCAGGGCAGCAGTGTGAGCGGTTACAAACAGAACGCATAGAACAAAGTGTTGGAGTCTTATTTACTGAATTAAAAAAAGAGGATATGGAGTCTGTTGTTGTATCTCTTAATCAATTAGCAAAAACATGTTGTCAGCGTGGTGTAAGACAAATTAAAGATAATTTGCATTATTCGTTTTTACTTAAACTAAGTCAGGATTTAGCTAAGCGTAATATCACAAATATTAAACGTTATTTAACATCACTCGTTGCTTTCCCTTATTCTCCTTATGTCAGAGGGCTATTTTTTACACCTCATCAATCAAAGCCAAATAATGAAAATATGACCATTTTTGATCATTCTCTGGCAATGACTCCTACATGGCAATCAATTCGTGATGATGCCCATTCACAATTGGGACGTCGCATGGGAATTCAATGGGGAACTTGGTCTTGTTATGCGTTACTTTCACTTATGGGAACAATGTGTTTGGCTTTGGGGACTTCGTATTTTCGAAATGTATCACTCATTGATGATAGTATTGAATTGGTGAAACAGGCTGATAATTCCGTTAAACAAGATTATACTTCACGGTTACACATACAACATCAGTTACAACAGCATTTAGAACAGTTACTTTATCGTCAGCAACAAGGCGCACCTTTACTTTATCGGTTTGGCTTAAATCATAATGATGAGGTCCTCAAAAGAATGTGGCTTACTTACCGAGCAACAAATTCGCGTAATATTGCTACGCCATTTTATAATATTATGACTGACTATTTGACCTTGTTAACTGAATTGCCACCCGATGATCCAAAACGAATAAAAATGGTTGATTCAGCATATGATGTGCTAAAAGTCTATCTAATGATGGGGCATCCAGAGAGAAGTGATGGGGTTTATTTGAGTCAATTTGCTTCAAAACAATGGCGAACACCCGAAGGCGTGAGCGATGGTGAGTGGCAAATGTTAATGCCAGATTTAGTGCGTTTTTGGGGACAATTGCTCAAACTACACCCTAATTGGGCACAAAATAATGATGTACATTTAATAAAAAATATTAGGCAAATATTAATTAATAAAATTGGTGTACAAAATGCCGTTAATACTCTTTATCAAGAAATGATTCAACGAGCGAGCCAACATTATGCAAATCAAAACTTGAATCAGTTGCTCGAAGGTTTAGATAGCAAAATGTTATTTTTTTCTAATGCTGAAATACCAGGCGTTTATACGCGTAAAGCTTGGGAAGATTCTATCGAGGATGAAATTGCTGAAGCAGCAAAATATCGGAAAGAACAAATTGACTGGGTTTTAAGTGATGGAGAAAGTGATCTGACTGCTTCAATTTCTCCTGACGCATTAAAAAAACAACTTACCGACCGTTATTTTAGTGAGTATAGTGCTGCATGGCTATACTTTTTAAATACGATTCAGTGGCAATCATATAATAATGTTTCAGATATTATTGAGCAGCTTACACTATTGGCTGATACTCGTCAGTCTCCTTTGATCGCTTTAATTAATGTGGTTAAATATCAATCCGAAGTTGCTCACAAAGGTGATGGTTTTTCAGATAATTTAATTCGCTCTGCAAAAAAAATTGTTGATAATAAATCAAAAATTGCTTTGCCAGAAAGCAATGAAGTAACGGGACCTTTAACTACAACTTTTTTACCTGTCACTAGTTTGCTTAATAATGACAATAAGAATGGGCTTTCTTTACAAACCTATCTATCGCGTATTACACAAGTTCGCTTAAAATTACAAAATATAGCCAATAGTGCTGATCCCCAAGCGATGATGCAAGGGCTTGCAAAAAGTGTTTTTAAAGGTACATCTGTTGATTTAACCGAAACACGAGATTATGGTAACTTAATTGCTGCTAATTTAGGTGAAGAGTGGTCAGGGTTCGGTTATAGCTTATTTAAACAACCGCTAGAACAATCATGGCAAGTAGTATTAGCACCAGCTGCCAATAGTTTTAACGATGTTTGGCAAAATTATATTGTCAATCAATGGGAAAAATCTTTTGCAGGTCGTTACCCTTTTAAAAATAGTGATAATGAGGCATCGTTAGCTGAGCTTGCACGCTTTTTACGTGCTGACACAGGAATTATTGATAGTTTTATCACCAGTGAGCTAAGTGGTGTATTGGAAAAGAAAGGGGGAATTTGGGTTATTAACTCTGTCAATGCTCAAGGTCTTAATTTTTCATCTAAATTTCTTAATGCATTAAATTTATTTAATGAATTATCGACAGAGTTACTTGCAACCGGTGATGTCTCTGTGGCGTTTGATCTTATGCCTCGTAGTGGTAGTAAAATTGTGCGAATGGAATTGTTGATTAATAAACAAAAGATGGAATATTTTAACCAATCTCCTACCTGGCAACGTTTCAATTGGCCGGGGGATGGATACTCGCCTTATTCTCAATTAAGTTGGAGTAGTGATACGTCAGGATTACGACTCTATCAATATTATAGTGGCGATTGGGCGTGGATCCGTTTGCTTGAATCTGCATCTGTCAAGCCGTTAGATTCAAGCCGTTATGAACTAATTTGGCAAGCACCAGATGAACGTAAGTTAAGATTTATTTTACGTACTCAGCTAGGGAAAGGACCATTAACATTATTGAAATTACGTAACTTTACTTTACCTAAAAAGGTATTTGAATAACAATTAATTAAAATAATGGATTATTATCATGTTTAGCCAATTATTAAGCCGTTTTTTGGGGCAACAACGCCCTAATGAATTAGTAACTGCTGAGTTAAATCAACGTTGGCTTGATTGGTTACAACCAGTTACAGCTGATAAACCCGCGGGTGATGATTTAACCTATCACGATACCTTTCAGGAAATTAAGGAAGAGATCACAAAATTATCGGGAATTGATTATTCGCTGATTGTTACTGAAAGTGAAACCATATTAAAACAACATAGTAAAGATATTCGAGTCGCAACCTATTATTGTTTGGCACGATTACATATCGATGGTGCAGAGGGATTTGCTGATGGTGTTGAACTCTTAGCTGGATTATTGGACAAATTTGGATCATCAATTTTCCCTTCACGGCATAATATTCGTAAAAACGCTGTAGAGTGGCTTGCTAATACAAGATTTGTTGAACCTCTCACTCAATTGCAACCTCTACCTGAACCTTGCTTGACACGCATTATTATTGCATTGAACCAGATTGATAGTTGTTGCCAAAAGTTGTTTGTAAGCAATGATCCTAATCAACCTATTTCTGCTCCTGATTTGTCAGCGCTAGTTCACTTCTTTAATAATAGTATAAAGAATAATGATAAAAATCTTTCTGTTAAAACAACTAATGTTGATGAGACTACGTCGATAGCATCGCCAGCTTCTTCGCAATTACAATCCCATACAAATATAACAGAAATGAAGTTTCGCTCTCAACGTGATTTGTTTGATCAAGCGCGTAAAATGGCAGCATTTTTACGTGAAAAACCAGAGGGATATCTTGCCGCAGGGCGATTTTTGCGAGTACTTAGGTGGGACATGATTATTGATTTGCCCCCAGCAGATCATCGAGGGAGAACACGGCTACCAGCACCAAGAAATGAACTTAAACAGCATATTAGCCGTTTAATTCTTCAACAACAATGGTCAGAACTTTTTGAACGTGTTGAAACTGCTTTTATGGAAAGTGCTAATCATTTTTGGTTAGATTTACAAAGAGCCACAGTGATGTCGCTCCAAAAAATGGGAGAGCCTTATCAATCTTGGGCTGATATTTATTTAACAGATATCGGTTTAATGCTTGAACGACTAAATGGTGTTGAACGCCTCTGTTTTGAAAATGGTATGCCATTTGCAGATGATGAAACATTAAGTTGGATTGCCAATAATGCACGTATTCATCATCTAGATGAGGGCGATAGTATGGGACCTATTACCGTACACGGTGAGAATGATTGGAATGAAATTGAGAAGCAAGCATTAGAGCTTGTTCATAATGAAAATTTAGAAACGGCGTTTCAATGGTTACAAAATTTACCCTTGCTGCGCTCGCCTAAGCAACGATATTTGTTGCAATATACCCAAGCAAGAGTTGCTGAACAATCTGGCAAGCAAGATATCGCATTAAACCTATTAATTGGACTAAATAAACAACAGCAATCTTTAACTTTAATTCAGTGGGAACAAGAATTATTATTTGATGTTAAGCGATGCTTATTGCGATTAATCAAACAAAAAAACAAATCTAAAGAGATGATAAAACCACATATGTTGGAGTTAGCTGAGTTATTACAGCAAGAGCTAATCCAGCTAGATCCTGCTAGGGCATTAAGTGTGATGTAATTTTATCAACGATAAAAAATAATCAAACTAATATAAACAATAAAGAGATAAACAATGGATGATTTAATTTTACGTTATTACGAATCCGAAATGCGTTATTTGCGGGAAGCTGGAAAAGAATTTGCCAAAATTCATCCTGATAGAGCAAGTCAACTTAACTTAGATCGCGTTGGTGATCGTGATCCTTATGTAGAGCGTTTATTTGAAGGTTTTGCCTTTTTAACTGGACGATTACGCCAAAAAATTGATGATGACTTACCTGAACTTACCGAAAGCTTAGTGAGTTTACTTTGGCCGCACTATTTGCGATTAATTCCGTCATTGTCTATTATCGAGTTAACACCAAATTATGGAATGTTATCTCGCCCAGAAGTAATTCCTCATGGATTACAAGTGCAGACAGAACCACTAGGTCAGATAGGCACTCGATGTCCATATCGCACAACACAGACGGTAACATTACAACCGATTAGAATCAGTCAAGCAAAACTGAGTTTACATCATGATGGGCGAAGCATGATTACGCTTCGTCTCAGTTTTGGGGAGTTAGCTGATTTTGAACAACTTGACTTGTCTAAACTACGATTATATTTGAATGCCGACGGACCGATTGCCTCGACGTTACATTATATGTTAACGCAACAGGTTGAATCAATGCACTTACGTTATGCAACTCAACCCGAAGAACGTATAAATTTACAAGGTAAAATAACCCCAGTTGGTTTTGCTGAAGATGAACGGTTATGGTTAAAACCCGATAATGCTTTTGCAGGATATCAACTTTTATTAGAATATTTTGCCTTTCGCGAAAAATTTATGTTTGTTGATTTACATGGATTAAATATCCGTGATGTTCCAGAACAATGTGATTACATTGATATTGAACTATTGCTTAACCAAAGCTGGCCAAGTGATATGCCATTTGATCATAATAATATTCGTTTACATTGTGTACCTGCCATTAATTTATTCGATATGGAAGCTGATCCAATAGTTGTAAATCAGTTAGAGAGTGAATATTTACTTCGCCCATTACTCCGTCAAGATGGGCATGTTGAGGTTTATTCAGTTGAGCATGTGGAAGCAATCACCCGTCATGGGCGTTATCACTATGTACCTTTTACAAGTTTTAAACATCGCGGTGGCATGTTACGACATGATGCCCCAGAAAGGTACTATCATACCCGAGTTCGTAAAGGTGCTTCAGGGCTACATGATACCTGGTTAATTTTGGGAGGTAAGATTTGGGATAGACACGAGGTGTTTGAGCCCGAGACTTTATCATTACGCATAACGGGTACTAATGGTATGTTACCACGTAAAACATTACGTAATGCTCGAATTAATGAGCTATGTAGCGCCCAAAATAGTATTGCTAAAGTGCAAAATTTATGTTCTCCAACATTACCTTGCTATCCACCAACAGAAGATCGCTTTTATTGGCGAGTATTATCTCATTTAGCACCTAACTATTTGTCATTAATGAATGCGGAAGTCTTACGGGGAACTCTTGCTTTATATGATTGGACAGATAACGAATTAAATCGTCGCCGATTAGAAGGTATAGTCGATGTCTCTCATCGAATGATTAAACGTACCGAAAAAGGGATGTTACAACGTGGTATAGAGATTGAGGTGACAATTAACAGTTATCAATTTACAGGTGAAGGCGATGTGATGCTTTTTGGTGAGTTGTTACATCAATTTTTTGCATTATATGCCGATGTTAACTTATTTACTCAATTAGTGATTGTTATTTTACCAACAGGAAATAAAATTGTATGGAATCACAGCAAAGCATCGAAAACAGCCCTTTAATGCAGGCACTTGAAAAAAAGCTGCCAAAAATAAATTTTTATCGTTTTTGTCAGTTAATTGAACAAATGTATGCAGATGAACCCGTATTAGGTAAGCACGAAACACCTCTCGCTGACCCTCTGCGTTTTGCTCCATCAATTGATATGTCATTTCCTGCAAGTGAGCTAAAATGCATTGAGCGGGCGCCTTATATTAATCGCCCAACCACAGTTAGAACTCGATTTTTAGGATTATATGGTGTTGATTCTGTATTACCATTGGGTTTGCTTGATAATATTATTCGTCGTGAAGAAAACTATCAAGTTATGACAGATTTTTTAGATATCTTTAATCATCGAGTAATAACCCAATTTTATCGGATTTGGCTCAAATATCATTATCCATCAAGCTTTTTAAACGGTGGTAAAGATCCGATATCACTATGTTTACTTGGATTAACGGGATTTGGCATAGAAGGAACGAGTAAACAAATTGGTTCACCATTATCACGATTTTTAGCATTATTAGGTTTAATCACACAAAAAACACGTACATCCGAAGGGATAGTCGGATTAATTCGAGTATTAGTAGATGATGCAAAAGTCGTCGTAAGTGAATTTTATCCAGTTTGGCAAACAATGGATAATCCTGTGCAGTTGGGAGGTAAAGGGCAACAACGCGCCACTTTAGATGGCGGTACTATATTAGGATCTCGCTTCAGAGAGTGCAACCAAACCGTCCATATTGCAATTACACCACAACACGAAAGCCAGATTAAAGATTTGCTACCAGGTGGGCAATTATATGATGATTTGTTAGCTTTATTGCGGGCTTACTTAGGTTATCAAGTGGATGCCAAAATGACACTGTATATCCAACGTCAATTTTTACCTCGTAGTCAACTTAAATCGAGAAATAGTCGACTAGGACAAACAGCTGCATTGACTAAAACAGTAAATGGTGAATCTATACAAGATGAAATTGCTGTAAATTTAGGATGCTATTGTGGAATGAATTATGCCGCATAACACTTAAAAGGAAATAAATATGAGAATAATTACTGTATTTACTGCTATCTTATTATCTCTGTGGCTAACGGGATGTGGTATTGCACAAAGCGCCTCGGAAAGGGCGGTCGATTTAAGCAACTCTATTTTTACATGGGATGTAAGAGCATTGCATTTAGATATTATGGCAAGATCTGAATTAAATATGGATGATGATGGACACTCCTCGCCTGTTGTTATCCGTATTTATCAATTAAAAAAAGCTGACGCATTTAACTCTGTTTCTTATCAAGAGTTAGTTGATCAAGATAGTGATATATTAAAAGAATCATTGCTTGAAAGTAAAGAAATAGTACTAAAACCCAATACGGCTATTTCTATTGATGCTCCATTTCATAAGCAGGCTAAAGCGGTAGGGATCGCTGCACTTTATAAAGAGCCGAACATAAAAGAGAATAACTGGCGGATAGTGTTAAAACGAGGCGATTTAAATATCACTAAACCTCGCGAAATAATCGCAAGTCAATATACAATTAGATTGGTGGAAGAAAATAAATGAGCGCTTCACTTTACGAGCAGCTTTACGGTTATTTTGAGTCAGGCATAGCGGTTGATGATGTGCCTGAGAATGAACAGACCATTATCAGCGTGATGGATAATATTGAGCGTATTTTAAATAGCCGAGCTGGCGCTATAAAACACCTGCCAGACTATGGTTTACCTGATATGTCAACAATCTTTCAGGCTTTGCCCTCATCTGCCTATATTTTGATGAGGGCAATTGAACAAACGTTATTAAAATATGAACCAAGATTGGCATCGATTAAAATTAATATTGATGAACAAAATACTGACACCATGGTATTAGCTTATGAACTAGTTTGTCATTTCAAAGAGGGGGCGCTGGTCAAATATGGGACCTATTTTATGTCTGACGGCAAAGCGCGCCTTAAATATATACGTAAAGCTCCACGTTACACATAGTGAGTGTGTTTTTTCTGGATAGAAAATGGCCATATCTCGCCGTAGTAGCTCAAATTTAATCTGACAGACACATATTACTCACCGGCATTCATTTTAACAAAATGAGTGTCCGATGCACAAAATAAGTTCTCCAATTGCTTTTTCTTAACCAACCCTTTTGCCCCGTTCCACGTTTGCCATGGTGTTTTTCCATAACAATATTTTTCAGAATGTATCCTTTCTCGGTTGTAAAATTCAAGCTATTGGTCAATGTCGGTTTGTATTTCACTCAATTGCGTGTAAATCTTACGTCGAAATAAAACATCATAACATTCTGTTTTCATCGTCTTATGAAATCGCTCACAAATACCGTTAGTTTGAGGGCTATAGGCTTTGGTCTTGGTGTGTTCAATATCTTCTAGATTAAGATACAGTTCATAAGCATGGCTCTACTTATGACCATTATATTCCGTTCCTCGGTCTGTAAGAATGCGTAAAAGCGGTATTTGTTCACTATCAAAAAAAGACAGCACTTTATCATTGAGCATATCGGCAGCGATGAGACTGTTTTTCTCGGTATAGACTTTAGCAAAAGCATGTCTGGAATAGGTATCAATGACTGTTTGTTGGTATATTTTCCCCATCCCTTTAATATGTCCCACATAATAGGTATCTTGTGCACATAAATAACCTGGATGATGGGTCTCAATTTCGCCATGCGCTTCTCGTGATGCTTTGGCTTTTTCGAGGGCTTGTAATTGATTTTATGTGAGCACACATCTATCTTGCACCACTTTGATTTCTAGGGGTGATTAGGCGTTTTTTAAAACTTTCTAAATCGTGACGTAGCCAAATTGAACGTACACTACTCCCTGACACCAATATGCCTTTTTGATGGAGTTGATTGGCGACCCGATGTTGACCATAAGCAGGATATTAAAAATGTCCAAAAAAGACCTACATCCATTGCTTGTGGACGACGTCATATCTCTTCTTTTACTTCAATATAAATACCTGTATGGGGAATAGCATCACGATCTTCAGCAAGTAAATGAGCGACATATTCTTCAAGAAACTTCATTGCTAAACTATTTTCAATAGCGTGGATATTTTACAACGCTATTTTATCTTCCATCATCATTCCTCTTTATTTTTTTAGATTTATCCATTTTTTAAACATAATATTATAACTTTTTAGTCTAATTTTTAAATGGAATTTTAATTAAATAAATCAACATATTGTCATTAAAAATCGGCAATTATCATACATAAAAATGGGCCAGCTTTTATTGATAGCCCATATTGCCTGCTTAATCCGCTTGGTGTAACCAATACATGGCTTCATAAGGTCTTAACCTTATTTCAACACCTAACAGAGGACTATCTTGGTAATTACCCAATAACCGTTGCCAGTTTAAGTGTTGTAACGATTTTGGTAATGACCATGTTAACGTTTTATCGGTCAGATTGGTTATCACGAGTAGTTGTTGCTGCTCCGAACGACGCACATAAGCCCAATAATCGGCAATATTGGGGGTGAGGTCTTGATAATCGCCAAAAATAAAGATCGGATATTCTTTGCGTAATTTAATTAAGGTTTGATAGCAATAAAACACCGAATCAGGATCATCTTGTGCCGCTTTAACATTAATTTGTGGATAATTGTTAGCAACCTCAATCCATGGCTCACCTTGCGTAAAGCCAGCGTTGGCGGAACTATCCCATTGCATGGGCGTTCGGCTATTGTCTCTGGATTTGCTGGCTAGAATAGCTAAAATTTCTGCTTTAGACATACCATCTGCTATTTTTTCTTGATAGATGTTAAGACTTTCAACATCTTTATATTGTGAAATATCGGTAAAATGAGGATTTGTCATCCCAATTTCTTCACCTTGATAAAGATAAGGTGTGCCTTGTAAACCATACAGTAGCATCGCCAACATTTTAGCGGATTGTGTGTGATATTGGCTTTCATTGCCAAGGCGTGAGACGATGCGTGGTTGATCATGATTACACCAAAAAATCGCATTCCACGCCTTACCTTGCATGCCCATTTGCCAGTAACCGATAATGTTTTTAAGTTCAATTAAATCTGGTTTGGCTAAACACCACTTATTCCCATTGGGGTAATCGACTTTGAGATGATGAAAATTAAAGGTCATGGTCAACTCTTTACCATCTAAATTGGCATATTTTTGGCAGTTTACTAATGTGGTGGATGACATTTCGCCCACAGTTTTAAGTTGCTTGGGTTGAAATACTTCACGGCTGATCTCTTGTAAAAACTCATGAATTCGAGGTCCATCGGTATAAAATCGTCGTCCATCGCCGTTATCATCATCAGGGAAATCTTGCTGTTTCGAGACTAAATTAATCACATCCAGTCTGAGGGCATCTACCCCTTTATCGGCCCAAAATTGACACACTTTTTTGATTTCGTTGCGAACAATTGGGTTTTCCCAGTTGAGATCAGCTTGCTCTTTCGCAAATAAGTGCAAATAGTACTGCCTTGATGGTTCATGCCATTGCCATGCTTTACCGCCAAATTTTGAGCGCCAATTGTTAGGCTCTGAGCCATCAGCTTTAGCATCTTTCCAAATATAAAAGGAGCGATAAGGGCTGCTTTTATCTAAAGCGGCTTTGAACCAAGGATGCTCGGTTGACGTATGATTAAACACCATATCCATCATAATTCGGATCCCACGCTGGTGCGCTTGTTTAACCAGTAACTCGAAATCAGCCATTGAGCCATAGCTTGGGTCGATAGCATAATAATCTGATACATCATAACCGTTATCAATTTGTGGGGAAGGGTATATTGGGGTTAACCAAATCGCACTGATCCCCAGCGTTTGTAAATAATCTAAGCGCCGAATAATACCTTGTAGATCACCCGTTGGGCTTGTGCCGCTGGCTTGAAAGCTTTTGACATAAATTTGATAAACAGTACCATTTTGCCACCAAGGAATATTGATTTTGTTCATTGTATTCTCTTTTGTTAATCAGTTAATCGCCCACCGTTTTGTTTATACAATGGCGAATTGTTACTATGTATTGTGTATTGCTTAGTATTACTTAGCGAATATTTAACGTGCCTTTTTTCAGTTTTATCTTGTAAACTACTGAGGTTAAAGCAATTGGCACCACAATTGCCACTAACATAGCAAAGGCATAAATCGTCCAATATATCGGCTTAATGGTTAATATTCCCGGTAATCCCCCAACGCCAATCCCATTAGACAACACTCCGGCTAAACCACAGATTAATCCCGCTAACGCCGAGCCAATCATCGCGCATAACATCGGGAACTTATAGTGTAAATTGATGCCATACATGGCGGGTTCGGTTACCCCTAAATAGGCCGATATCGCCGCTGGCACTGACACTTCACGTTCTTTTTGTTTTCTGCTGACCAAGATAATACCCACAACTGCCGAGGCTTGCGCAATATTGGATAGAGCGATAATGGGCCAGATTGGTGTTCCGCCCATGCTATTGGTCATCTGCAAATCAATTGCGAGCGTTGTATGATGAATACCGGTAATCACCAGTGGTGAATAGATAAAACCAAAAATGGCTGCGCCAATGAAGGCATAATGTCCCGTCATTAAATATTTAACAATATCGGCCATGCCATTGCCTAACATTCGCCCCACTGGACCTAAAATAAAATGGGCTAAAAAGACCGAAGTAATTAACGCAATAATAGGTACAATCACCAAATTTAAATAGTCAGGAACGATTTTGCGTAAATGAGTTTCGATCCAGCCAAGTGCCAGCCCTGCAAAAATCGATGGAATCACCTGCGCTTGATAACCGACTTTAGCAATCGTAAACCAACCAAAATCCCATACTTCGGGAATTTTGCTTCCAAGATCATAAGCATTCATTAACTGGGGTGAAACTAACGTAATGCCAAGCACAATACCAAGCACCGGCGAGCCCCCCATTTTTTTTGTGGTTGACCAACAAATGGCAACCGGTAAAAAGTGGAAAATCGCCTCGCAAGGTAGCCAAAGCAGGCTATAGATCGGCGCTAACCAGGGATAACTTTCGGTAAGAGGCTTGTTATCAATAAATGGCATATCGCCAATGACATTACGCAGCCCCAGTAATAATCCACCCGCGATTAAAGCTGGTAATAGGGGGATAAAGATTTCGGCTAAATTAGAAATCAACCTTTCAAAAACCGACATATTTTGTTTGGCTGCGGTTTTGGTCTGCTCTTTGCTTGTCTCATTTAGATTTAATTGTTGAATAAGTACTTTGTAATAACGATCGACATTAGTACCAATAATCACCTGAAACTGCCCAGCATTAATAAAACACCCTTTGACAAAGGGTAATGCCTCGATGGCATCAATTTTAGCCGCCTTGGGATCAACTAGCGCAAACCTTAACCTTGTCAGACAGTGGGTGACACTCGCAATATTTTTACTGCCACCAACAAAAACGATTAGTTGCTCGATTGATTCTGTGGTTATTTTTAAATCTGTAGCCATAATAACATCCCCTTTTATCGGTAAAAACGCAGCCGACATCATTTTATTTTTATCAATAATCTGGCTGTTTTTTTGATTGAAATTAAGCATAGATTGAATTGCTAAATTAATAAATGGGAACGTTCCCTTTTTTGTGATTTATATCACAAATTAGGATGAAATAAGCACAAATTAAATAACCATGGTTGAAATTAACTTATTAATCGGCAAGGAACGGTAATACTTTTAAACTCAAGATGATTTTGTAACATATTAAGTAACGCTTGCGCCGCATAGCGACCGGCTTGATCAAAGCCCAGTTCAACCGCACATGTTTTAGGAAAAAGAAAACTCAGTAGCTCACTATTGCCAATACTGGCAACGGTAATATGTTTAAGCTGTTTTTCGTGTAAGTATTTATTTAACCCCAACGCAATGGCATCGGTTGCGCAAACAATAGCCGATGGATTTTGTACTAACACAAACTCGGCAAGCTCATAGCCTGAACGGTAACTTAATGGCCCTAAAACCGCATTTGGGTTAAGTTGATATTGCTGGCAAAAATCCACATAGGCTTGATAACGCCGTGCGCCAGTGGTTTGATCTTGTTGCTCAACCCCAATATAACCAATCTTTTGATGTTGTTGCGATTGATATAAATGAGCCAATAACATTTTAACTGCGCCCACATCATCATAACAAATACAAGTATGTGCTGGGAATTTTCGTGCAATCACCACACTTTTATCCTGCCAGACGGATAATAATGACTGCTCAAGCTCTGTAAAGGCAAAGATAACAACGCCATCAGCTTGCTTGTCTTTGAGCATGGATAAATGTTCGTTAACTTTGGCGGTACTAAATTGACTTTCCATAATGATCGGATCATAACCCTGCTGGTAAAAAATAGGCAACATGCTTTGCACCGCTTGATTTTCAGACAGTGAATCAAGCCGAGTGACAATAATCCCAATCACTTTATTCCCATAGCCACGCATCGCCCTAGCCGATTTCGACGGCGTAAATTGATGCTGTTCAATGATTGCCATCACATTGGCGCGGGTACTTGCTTTCACCATTGGATCATGATTAATCACCCGTGAAACCGTCGATTTACTCACCCCACAAAGCTTGGCAATATCTTTAATGGTTAAATGATTTGAGGATCTGTTCATCATAAATTAGCCAACAAAAATCAATAAAATTATACTAAGCTATTTTAGAAAAAATAGCGATTTCAGATTGTTTATTTGGGCTTGGTAAATTGGATTTTTGCTAAACAATAGTTAGAATTAAAATCAGGTAAAAATGATAAAATCTGAATTAGCACGAGTCAAAAACCATGTAATAACGCCAGTAAACTATCTTTAATCGTGTTATTATCTTGCATTAAATCAATAGTACAAAAGGATAATTTATGTCCTTGGATAGTTATATTTTCATTAACCGTCACACCGACAGTCGGGTATAGCAACATGCCAGAGGCGCAAACGGATAAAGGATCGCTATCTTTTTCCTGACTTCTTAAATAAGCATACAATTGATAAAGGTGGTGACTACTAAACGAGTTAGGTCTAAATCGTGATTTTTTTAAAATTGAGGTACATTTAGTATCAATAATTAAACGTTGCATATGACTGCGATTTTCAAGTATTAAATCGGTTTTCATAGTTGGCAAATAGGCGGTGATATTATCGGTCACATTGCTATATTGCCAATTTAATTTTTTACCCGCATAAATAGTCCATTGCCGAGGATCTAAATTTACACGATAAAAGCCAACTATCGCTTTTTCAAATAATTCACGTAACCAATGATCGGTTTTTTTTAGTTGTTCAATGGTATGTAATCCTTGGAATTGAGTGGGAATGGACAAGCTAAAAATCAGTTTTGCTAAAGAGATTAAAGTATTATCTTTAAGATTTGCATGGTTAAAACGCTCCTTTTCATAGCAATAATGCGTTGTTTGACCAATCTTCAACGCAGTAAATTGATGAATGATTTTTCTACATTGTTCAATTAAGCTCGCATCGTTTAATTTTTTTACTAATAAATGAGCCGCAGCATGAATATAGCGATTTTTAGGGGTATCAATCGTTAAATCATCATATCGACATTGAATTTTACCTTTTGCCAATAATTGCTTTCGCTGAGTAGTTAAAACCTCTATTTTTCCTCTGACACGATTAAGTGCTTTTGTTGTGAGCTGATAATTTGTAGCAAGGTGATGTATTAACCATTTATTTGCTGCCTGACAATATAGTTTGGCAGCGAGCGTCATTAATTCCTCAGGGTTATTTTCTAGCTCTATTCTCTGTTTTTGCCCTACAGTTTTATAATAATCAGAAGCATAGAGCAAAAGTAGCCATATGTTTCTAATTGGTATTTTGGCAACGGTCGTATTGGTTAATAGCGGATGATTATTTATCGTGGTCATTATTGTCCATTACCTAATAATATATTCATCGCATCGCTAAATTTTTCAGGCTCGCCAAACCAATACTCTTCTAATAGGGGCTCGATTTCTGAACGAACAATATGCTTAAACCAATCTTGCGCAGTCATTTTTTGGTTAGAACAGGTAAAATAGCTATGCCCAATGGTAAATGCCTTGCCGAGTGAACTATCATTACTGATATATTGATTTAATGCCTCTATACGGCGCTTTATATCTTGTAATTGTTGCGGTGAAAAGGCGTGTTTTTCTTGCATATAGTTGAGCCAATTTTCGCCAAAATGAGGACTTAAATGGTAAAAGGCAAAACGACGACGTAAAGCAAAATCGAGCATCGCTAACGAACGATCGGCAATATTCATAGTGCCGATAACATAAAGATTGGCTGGAATAAATACGCCTTTTTCATTTTGGTGTTGGTATGTTAATTCTAATGCCTCATTTGGATTTCGTTTATCAGCTTCAAGTAGCGTTAACATTTCACCAAAAATTTGTGCTGGATTGCCACGATTAATTTCTTCAATCACAATAACATAATTTGATTGAGCATCATTCCTTGCTTGATTAATTATCTCTAAAAAAGGTCCATCAGTCAGCGATAATTTTCCATCACTGGTTGGTCGATAGCCGCGGATAAAATCCTCGTAAGACATATTAGGATGAAACTGAATGGCTTTGATATTCTTTGAATCTTTATAACCAACAATAATATTCGCTAAACGTTTAGCTAACCAAGTTTTACCTGTCCCTGGCGGGCCTTGTAAAATAATATTTTTTTTCAACTTTAAGCTCTTTAATATGGCTTGCAACTGTTGTTCATCAACAAAACAACCCTCATTGATTAGGTCATCTAGGGTATAAGGTTGTTTTATGATTAAAGGTTCAGTAGTATCTTGGTTATTTAAACGCTCTTTAGCTTCATAATCAGTATCTAAGATCGCATTTTCATTGTTACGCAATGCAGTTAAATAAAGTTCAGGATAAGAGTGAACAGGAAAATTTTCATCAGCAAACCTCACAGTTAAATCATCAAGCAATTTCAGATAATCATTACCGCTGAAATCGCTTTTTCTTAAGTTTTTATTTTTGAAAATTTCTACATACTGACTTAAGTAACTTTTTGTTACTTTATCTAACACTAAATAAGCATTAGGACGAATCCAAAATAAACCATTGGTTAGTTGCCAAGAGCAATAAGGTTGCGCCATAGCCAAATCAAATTTTTGCTTAAAATCCTCTTGATAATTGTCATCAATATTAGAAAAATTTAAAGCGACAGAATAAAGATCCCAAAGATTATCTATTTCTTGCTGCTGATTTTCTGAATTGGTGAAAAACCAAGAGATTTGATTATTTAATAATGGTATTCCTTCCCAAGAATTCGGTACTGGTTCCTTAACATCAAAAAATTCAGCCCATTTTTGAGCAATGTTTTTCCTGATTTCTTCGGCATTTCCTCTATTAAATGTTCCCAGCACAGTAAAAGGACAAATATCGTGCAAATTTTTATCTATTAAATAGGATAGTTTAAACTCTAAAGCTAGCTGATTAATAAAAGTCATCAGTTTAAGTCTTTTATTTTTATCTTGGTAACTTAACAACTTATCAGCAATTTCCTCATAAAAAGGTATCCATTCTAAGAGTGGTTTATTATTATCGTTGTTGTCACCATAACGAGATTTCCAATATGGAGCATTGCGAAAAGCATCAATATCTTGTGGCTGATCATAAAATGCAAAATTAATTAATTGTTTATTCAGCCAATTATCATTTTTAACACTCCAGATAGTGTTTATATAGGTATAAAAGTACCATTTCTTATTCAGATTAGTTTGTTGCCAATCGACTTCTAACAATTTTCCATCACCATGATTTTTCGTTACGATACCAATCGCTTTAATTTCCATAACAGAAACAAACAGACCTTTATTATCAAAGGGTAAATTAATTTTTTGATTATAGGTTGATTTGATGGCAACTTTATCGCCAACAGAAATAGATTTTACGTTATCCAAAAGTTTATTATCATAACCATTTTGCCAGATACCTGAACTAATAAAATTCTCTGTTTGGTCCTTATTACCTTTAAATTTTGCACCTAAAAACCAATATGTTTTTATCTCGTCCAATTGCTTTCCTTTCTGATTATGTTATTTATTTTTATGTATATTCTAAAATAATTTATTGTTAACCAAAAATAGAATGTTGATAATTTTTTGCTGACTATTGTTATCAAGTTATTTATGTTTTTACAATACATAATCAAATAGTAAAATTGTAAAAAATAGATGGTTTTTAATAACGCCATTAATGCCTTAAAAATGTTGTGCATGCATAGCTGATTGAATTTTTGTGTAAAATGATCTTATTATTCGGCAAATAAAATGGGTTAAATTAGGCTATAAAATTATTCATCATAATAAATTGTCGATCACAAAGCGGACATAAGATGTAATATCATGTCACTCATTAAACGCTTGAAAGGAGCAAAGTATGAAAATTGCAGTTATTGGTGCGAGTGGTAAAACAGGGCAACTCTTGGTAAAAGAGGCGATTTCACGAGGACATGACGTTACTGCAATAGTGCGTAAAACGAGTCAACATCTCGATCCAAAAGCAAATGTGCTAATTAAAGATCTGTTTGAATTAACCTATACTGATTTAAAACCCTTTGATGTGATTATCGATGCATTTGGTACTTGGTCACTGGAATCACTGCCGTTGCATCAAACCAGTTTAAAACATTTAACGGATATATTAAGCGGTAAAACAAATCGCCTATTAGTGGTGGGGGGAGCTGGCAGTTTATATGTTAATCCACAGCATTCACTACGTTTGGTTGATTCACCTGATTTTCCTGATACATTTAAACCATTAGCCACCAATATGGCCAAAGCACTTGATGCGCTTAGAACGTGCGATGATGTGCAATGGACTTATTTAAGCCCAGCCATTGAGTTTAACGCTGACGGGGAAAGAACTGGGCATTATATCTTGGGCGGTGAAGAGGTGTTATTTAACAGCCAAGGAAAAAGCCAAATCAGCTATGCCGATTATGCCATTGCCATGATTGATGAGGCAGAAAAAGCCAAGCATATTAAGCAACGTTTTACCGTTGCTAGTGAGTAATATTGCTAAAATACTGCAAATAAGCTTTCTTATACAGAAATAAGCACCGATTTTCCATAATAACAAATACAATATCCCGACATATTTTCCAACACGTTTCCAGGTTTATTATTTTTAGAAACGAGTTGGATCTGACTTGGGATATTTTTGAATTTTAATGAAAAAATGAATTTAACGGCAACGTATTAACCAGAAGTGGGGAGTAGGCAAAGTCAAAAGTTTTGTCAATAAGTTTCAGGTAACTATGCATTTAAGTATAAAAAATAGTTGTTTAGGCAAAAAATAGACCTAAAAAAGCAAATATTCATCATCTCTTTTAATGACTAAATTTAGATTACGCTTTTAGAACCTCTCTCACTTGCATCAAAACTTTACCAAGTAGGTTTTTGCCGCGCCATTTCGTTATATTAAATCTCATTTCGTCATCAATGCTTAAACTAATTCCCCAAATCTTGTCATATGGACTAGCTTCGGCTAACACTTTATCTTTGGTGGATAATAGATATTGTTTAAGCTCACCATTTTGCGAAAACTTGGCATAATTACCGGCAAAAACACTCTCTTTTTTATGCTGATTCCAGATATTTTCATCAAAATGACGTACTGCTTGCCCTAGTTTTTTTGCATTTTAGATAACGGGATAGCTAAAATGGCGTTGGCACTATCGATATCTTTAAATAACAACACTTTAGAATACATCATCCACTGTTCTGCATTAGAAAATTGAATATTATCAATAACAAAATGGCAAGGATACCACTGAGACAAATAATGATCAGGGCTAAAAAAGAAAATCATTTTCTTCTTTCCGACGTGTTTCATCGATTGAAATCGCTCCTGTTACAGAAAAATAAACTTATCAATAAAACCTAACTATTGATCAAAGTGACAAAGATTGTATTGGTTTTATCGCATGATTGCTAATATAAAAAATCGGTTATGAGTAATCAGTTCTCATGTTAATAGATAGTTTTGCCTATGTCAGTTATTTTCAATATTTAAAAGACAATAAAGAATTCAAATGTGAATATTTTTTAGATGATGATAATAATCTTGAATATAATAAAAAAAAATCATTAAGTTATTCCCGCAATATTCTCTCGCTTATGCTAATAAAACTAGGCTATTTTTAGCATAGAGTCGCAATAATTACCTTACTCTTTTATATAAAGCTTGTGAATTCTGATAAAAACAGCTCAGGTAGCGCATTGATTTTATTGAAGTTTTATTTCAAGTTTTTAAGTAAAGTCAAATAGTTATAGGGTGATTGCTATTTTAGTGTAGTTAGGTTTCTGGCATATTCGGTTTTAACGAAAATAAAAATACGGGTCAAAACGTTTAGGCAGGTGTGTTTATGTAAAAAAATACGCCATATTTACTCAATAATGTTTAAAAATGTGGCATTTGATTTAAAAAGGTATTGCTTTATTATTTTATTACTATAATATAGCCATCTCTTTGACGCGGGGTGGAGCAGCTTGGTAGCTCGTCGGGCTCATAACCCGAAGGTCGTTGGTTCAAATCCAGCCCCCGCAACCAATTCCTATCAATCCTTGATATATCTTTTTTCATCATCACTATTTTGATTTTGGTACAGCTAATAACGTCGCGACAGCTTCGCTAATGCGTCTGGCTATGTAGCTATTGTTCATAGTGTATAAATGAATGCCATCCACATTTTGTGAAACTAAATCAACAATCTGATCGATTGCATAAGCAATACCGGCATCACGAAATGCATCAGGATGATGTTCATATTTTTCCATCATTTGTTTGAATTTTTTCGGTAAATTCACTCCACACATCGATACCATGCGCTCAATTTGGTTTTTATTAGTCACTGGCATAATGCCGGCTTCGATCGGCACATTAATGCCCATATCGTGTGCTTTATCTAAAAATGCATAAAAATAGTCGTTATCAAAAAATAGCTGTGAAATAAGTTGATCAGTACCGGCATTGACCTTTTCTTTTAAGTGGATCAGATCTTGTTTTAGTGTTGATGCTTCAAGATGACCTTCTGGATAACATGCGCCAATCACGTTAAAATCACCGTTTTCTTTAATAAAGGTCACCAGTTCGCTGGCAAAACGAAAATCATCTTTGGGCGGTACATTCGGGCTGATGTCGCCACGCAAAGCAAGCACATTATCAATCCCTGCACATTTAAGATCATGTAGGATTTTTTGCATTTCGGCTTTATCAAAATTGATCCCCGGTAAGTGCGCAACACTTTCGATGCCATAAGTATGTTTAACCGAATGCGCAATATCAATGGTGGTTTGACCATTTAAGCTACCTCCTGCGCCATAAGTGACGCTAATAAAATCGGGCTTAAAATAACCCAGTTCACGCAGCGTGCTATAAATGGTTGCTAAAGGTGAGGTTTTTTTAGGGGGAAAAACTTCAAAAGAGAACACCGTTTTTTGATTAAATAATAGATTTGTTTTCATTTGTATTATCCATTCGTTATATCACTTATTTTCCTTATTAATATTTCCGCCACCCAAATAGGTGACGGAAGTGTCAGGATTAACAAATTATGATGTTTTAGTAAATAAGCTTAACGATTTTGTAAAATAGTGCCTAATTCAGTGTTTTTCTTACTGCTAATGTAGCCTCAACAAGATGCTGTAAGCTTTCAACGACTTCTTTTTCGCCACGTGTTTTTAAACCGCAATCTGGATTAATCCATAATTTTTGCTTATCAATCTTCGCCAGTAATTTTTCAATCGTCGCTTTAATTTCAGCAACAGGCGGAACGCGTGGCGAATGGATATCGTAAACACCTGGCCCAACTTCGGTTTTAAAATTATTGGCATTGAGCACATCAATTAATTGCAGATTAGAGCGAGAGGCTTCGAACGAAATCACATCGGCATCCATTGCATCAATATCTTTAATGATGTCAGCAAATTCGCTATAACACATATGTGTGTGAATTTGGGTATCAGCTTGGACTTTGCTGTGTACTAACCTAAATGCCGGAATCGCCCAATCAAGATATTCGCTGTTCCAATCCGCTTTACGGAGTGGTAATTTTTCTTTTAACGCGGCTTCGTCAATTTGAATAATTTTAATGCCAGCTGCTTCGAGATCTAACACTTCATCACCAATGGCCAATCCAATTTGGAATACCGATTCTTTTTGGGAAATATCTTCACGTGGGAATGACCAATTTAAAATGGTGACAGGCCCTGTTAACATGCCTTTAACTGGTTTGTCAGTCAGGCTTTGTGCATATTTTGAATATTCAACCGTAATCGGTTTAGAGCGTGAAATATCCCCCCAAACAATCGGTGGCTTAACGCAACGTGTACCGTAAGATTGCACCCAAGCTTTTTCGGTAAACACAAAGCCATTTAAGCTTTCACCAAAATATTCGACCATGTCATTACGTTCAAATTCACCATGCACTAACACGTCAATGCCAATTTCTTCTTGTAATTTAATACACTCAGCAATTTTTTGTTGGTTAAATTCAGTGTATTGGTTTAAGCAAATTTCGCCTTTTTTGAATTTAGCACGATTTAAACGCACATCAGGCGTTTGCGGGAATGATCCAATGGTTGTGGTTGGTAATAATGGTAAATTAAAGGCCTTTTTCTGCGCTGCTTCACGCACTGAAAACTCAGGTAAACGGGTAAAATCAGACGCGCTTAATGCCGCCACTTTTTGGCGAACCGCTTGGTTTGCACCTTCACGTTCACGGGTAAATAGTGTTTGATTGGTTTTATAAGCTGCATGGTTATCAGGATTTGCATCATTAAATAACTGACCAAGTTCAGCCAATTCTTGTAGCTTTTCTTGAGCAAAAGCAAAATAAGCACGTTGTTGAATAGTTAATTTGGTCTCATTTTGTAAGGTATAAGGAACATGCAGTAATGAACAAGATGTATTTATCACAATATTTGTGGCTTTTTGTTTTATTTGACCAAGTAAAGCTAAGGTTTTTTGATAATTATTTTTCCAGATATTTTTACCATTAACCACACCAGCAAATAATACTTTATCAGCTGGGAAGCCATTATTTTCAAGTAAAGCTAATGACTGTTTACCTTCAACAAAATCAAGCCCAATCCCATCAAAAGGTAAAGCGACAAGTTCTTTATAACAATCACGCACATCACCAAAATAGGTTTGTAGAACAATTTTGGTGTTACCTTTAACTGATAATATTGCTTGATAAAGTTCGGTAAATAAGGCGATATCGTCTTTATTTAGATCGGTCACTAAAATTGGCTCATCAATTTGAATCCACTCAGCGCCAAGCGTTGTGAATTTTTGGATGATCTCTTGATAAGCTTTAATAATATCTGCTTTAAAATCGACCAGTTGTTTGTTGCCTAAGTATTGTGCTAATTTAAAAAAGGTTAATGCGCCAATCACAACAGGTTTGGTTTGCACGCCTAGTGCTTTGGCTTCTTGATATTCATCAAAAGGTTTTGTACCTGTTAACTTAATCTGTACTGAATCTTCAATTTCAGGCACTAAATAGTGGTAATTGGTATTAAACCATTTTTTCATAGCCAGCGCACGCACATCGCCTTTTTCGCCCTGATAACCACGCGCCATCGCAAAATAGCGGTCAAGTTCAGGTAAACCTAAATCTTGATAACGTTTTGGGATCACATTCAATAAGCATGCGGTATCAAGTACGGCATCATAAAATGAAAAATCATTCGATGAAATAAAAGCAATTTTTTGTGCCGCTTGTTGTTTTAAGTGCTCAGCACGTAACGCTTTGGCTTCGTTTAATAATTCAGCTTGGGTTTTATTACCTTTAAAATAAGCTTCTGTTGCAAATTTGAGTTCGCGAAGCTTACCAACACGAGGATATCCAATAACAGCAGTATTCATTTTTGTTCCCTTTTTATCCATTTTCTTCAGTGATAAAGAAGATAACAAAAAAAACAGGTATTGAATAATTATAGTTTTTTATTAGTTGTTATAGTTTTTAACTATATCTAATAAAATAAAAAATCCCACTATGGTTAAATAGTAGGATTCAAAATTAATTAATAAAAGCTAAGCCAGCTATTGACGCCACTTGCCATGAATTGGTCTTGAAAAATGAGCAAGTACAGCAATCATACAAATTTCAATCGATACGCCCCAATAGATATGACCTAAAAATTCACTCCATAGCTCATAACCATTTAAATTCCATAACCAACCAACAGTGCCTTCCACATCATAAATAGGGTGACGAAAACCTAGTAATGGAATTAAAAAACCATGCATAGCGACAGTAACAAGAATGCCAAAAAATGCCCCATACCATAATCGAATATTATTCCAAAAATAGGCAACATAAACATATACAAAAGCAAAGGCAAAACTAAATAGCCAATGATAAAGTGTCACTGCACCAGAGACAGTATTTATTTGATAAATATAATCAAGCGAATGAGAATCAATATCTAACCAACCAAGCCAAGCATCAATGTGGGCTGCAGGCGGCGAAATTTCCCCTGGAACACGAGGGGGCATATTAACTTCAGACCCCCACTTAACTAAAGCACTCATAAAACCACCAATGATAGTAGTCCAAATAATTACTTGGCGATTTGTTTTATTTCCAAACATACTCGGTTTTCCATAGTTATAATAAATAGGTGTTTGGATTATACTGCACAGTAGTTTGAGAT
Organism: Gilliamella sp. App4-10; assembly: GCF_001690495.1. GTDB lineage: Bacteria > Pseudomonadota > Gammaproteobacteria > Enterobacterales > Orbaceae > Gilliamella > Gilliamella apicola_G. Next base: position 32,419 of record NZ_LZGS01000026.1, on the reverse strand, counting down.
AAAAGAAGAATAAATAGGATTGGTTGATTGTAAAAGTGATTGGAATAATGGAGGATAATTTATTTATAAAACGTTTTGTATTGCTTTGAGGAAAAAGTAATTTTTAGAGCAATTTGTTTTGTTGATAAATAATTGAGCACGGTAATCATGTAAAACTAACTTAACTAGATCATTGTGTATGATGATTTATTATTAAAACGGTATAGAATTCTGGATATTTTTTACAAAAAATATAACTTAAAAAGTGAACGGGTAGAATGATTTGATTAATAACTGCTTAGAGTGACATATGCTACATTATTTTTCGTTTGATCTTACAATGTGATAGGGTTGGTATTAAGTTGGCAGTTTAGAATATTATCAAGAGTTTAGAGAGTACACAGTTAAGGTGATGGAGGGAGCAAAGTAGAATTGGCCCTATAAGTAGAGTCTTATATTTTAATAATCATTGAAGTAAATTGAGCTAACCAATTCTCATACGATAATACGTGTTTAACTAATCCTCTTATATCAGCAATATCATATATAGCATAAAAAATTGCATCTTGATTAGGAATTCTTTTTGCCGCAAAATGAGCAAAAATATTTCTATGATTTCTTCAAGTTTCTCTTCTGCTTCTTTTTTTGTTCATGGCTTAGGTTTAATTCTGAAAGACAAGATATAATTTTATTAACTAAATTAGGAATAATATGTAATTTTTTTTGACTTGTAATTAAAATCCCTTTTTCTTTTAATATATTAAAACAACGCCTAATGTTTAAATCAATAAAATTGTCAGTTTGTATATACATACCTAATATTCTAAAGTCTTCATTAGTTAAATTTTCTAATAACTCAACTTCAAAATTTTTTAATTCATTTCCCAATGCTAATATTTGTTCAGTCCTAAATTCTTTTGGTAATCCCATTTTATTTCTCTTTATTTAACTTTTATCGAAGAATAATCAGTCAATCTAACTTAGAATCAATTATCCCTTTACACTCTGCTTACCGTAATTGATGCTCAATCTCCCTATACTTGAACACAAGCTTCCCTCCCAAAACATCTCAAGAAATAAAAACAATCACCTGTATTTATTTACAGTGTTTTTGCTGTTATACTGCCAATATTATAACTAGCCTTATGTATTAATTTATTATGATAACTCAACTAACTATTAATAATTTTGCTATTGTGGATCAGCTTCTTGTCGATTTTACTTCGGGTATGACTGCTATTACGGGTGAAACGGGCGCGGGGAAATCTATTGCTATTGATGCATTGGGATTATGCTTGGGTAATCGTTCTGATGCCTCATCTATTCGGCATGGTGCTGATCGTGTTGATATTTCGGCTTGTTTTGTGCTGGATGATACGCCGGCTGCATTTGCGTGGTTGAGCGAAAATCAGCTTGATGAGGGCAATGAATGCATTTTACGCCGAGTGATTAATCAAGATGGGCGTTCTAAAGCATTTATTAATGGTCGTGCGGTACCTATTTCGCAATTAAAAGATTTGGGGCAAATGTTGATTCAAATTCATGGGCAACATGAACATCAACGGCTGTTACGCAGTGATTATCAACAGCTGTTACTAAATCATTATATGAATGAATCCACCTTGCTTGCCCAAATGCAGCAAGCCTATAAACAGTGGAAAGAAGCAACACGAGCCTACCAGCAATACCAAACCTCACGACAAGAGCGTGAGGCGCATATGCAGCTTTTGCAATATCAGTTAAAAGAGTTAAACGAATTTTCACCAATTTCTGGTGAATATCAGCAAATTGATGAAGAATACAAACGATTATCCAACAGTGAACAATTGATCCATCTGAGCCAACAATCTGTGTTGTTGTTAGATGAAGCCGATGAATATAACGTCAGTAATTTACTCAGAAATGTTAAAAATAGTGTTCAAGAGCTGGCAGAGCTCGATCCCACTTTAAATAATGTTTATAACATGCTTGAAGAGGCTTCCATTGAGATTAAAGAAGCAAGCGATGAACTTCGGCATTATAATGAACGTTTAGAGCTCGATCCGGCACGCATCATGCAACTTGAACAGCGATTATCTAAACAAATTGCTTTAGCGCGTAAACATCATGTTGCCCCCGAAGCATTACCTGATTTGCATCAAACCTTGTTGGCTGAATTTAAACAGCTAAATCAGCAAGATGAACAAAATGAACAACTTAAAACCGATATTAGCAAATACCATCAAATCGCCGTTGACATTGCCGCTAAATTACATCAAAAAAGGTTAACGATAAGCAAAACATTAGCTAAAAAAGTAACGACCATTATGCATGAATTATCCATGCCTAATGGGCAATTTAGTATCGATATCGCTTTTGACGGGAATCGATTAAATGAAGATGGCGCCGATCAAGTCACTTTTTTAGTCAGTACCAATGCCGGTCAAAGCCCACAACCGCTCGCTAAAGTAGCATCTGGCGGTGAATTATCACGTATCGCCTTAGCCATTCAAGTTTTAACGGCGCAAAAAATGGATACGCCAGCTTTAATCTTTGATGAAATTGATGTCGGTATCAGTGGTCCAACTGCCGCAAAAGTAGGGCAACTATTAAGGCAACTTGGGCAATCAACCCAAGTGATTACCGTTACCCATTTACCACAAGTGGCAGGGCAAGCAAATCAACATTACTTTGTTAATAAACAAACAAATAGCAAACAAACTTCAACCGACATGCAAAAATTAGATAAAAATGGACGGTTAAATGAGTTAGCCAGATTATTAGGTGGCGATAAAATTACAGAGGCAACATTAGCTAATGCGAAAGAGCTACTTATTATCTAACTGAATTGTGGTAATATAGCGCTTTCATCTTAGGTGTGAAGGAAGCTTGATCATGAGTCTATCGGGTAAACGTATTTTGTTAGGCATTACTGGTGGCATTGCTGCTTATAAATGCCCTGATCTGGTTCGCCATTTAAAAAAAGCAGGCGCACAAGTGCATGTCGTGCTGACAAATTCTGCTAGTCATTTTGTGGCTAAAATGACGCTACAAGCCGTTTCTGGCAATCAGGTATCTTGTGATCTCTTCGATCCATCTGCCGAGCTTTCTATGAGTCATATTGAACTTGCCAAATGGGCAGATTTAGTCTTAATTGCACCGGCAACCGCCAATATTATAGCCAAAATGGCCAACGGTATTGCTGATGACCTGTTATCAACGATTTGCTTAGCCACATCTGCACCGATTGCCATTGCGCCTGCAATGAATCAACAAATGTATAAAGCTGCAGCAACGCAACATAATTTATCAGTATTAGCCTCAAGAAATACTTTAATTTTAGGACCAGATAACGGGTTCCAAGCCTGTGGAGATATTGGACCTGGGCGTATGCTTGAGCCACATGCTATTGTTGAACAAATTGCACACTATTTTAAAGCCACTTCTGCACTTTCAGATATATCTATTACCATTACAGCAGGCCCAACAATCGAAGAAATCGATCCGGTTCGTTACATTAGTAATTACAGTTCAGGAAAAATGGGCTTTGCAATAGCAAATGCAGCCGCTCAAATGGGTGCTACAGTCACATTAATTAGTGGGCCTGTCCATTTAGATACGCCAAATGATGTCAACCGAATTGACGTTAAAAGCGCTAAACAGATGTACGATGAAGCATTAAATCACGCGCAAAAATCAACTATTTTTATTTCGTGTGCGGCGGTTGCTGACTATCATGCTAAAACAATTGCGACGCAAAAAATCAAAAAAACTAGCGATAACAATGAACTTATTATTGAATTAGTGAAAAACCCCGATATTGTAGCAAGTGTCGCAGCATTAAAAACGCATCGTCCTTTTGTAGTAGGATTTGCTGCTGAAACTCACGATGTCAAAGCTTATGCACTAAAAAAATTAACCACAAAAAACCTAGATTTAATTTGCGCTAATGATGTTTCAGACAAAACCATCGGCTTTAATTCCGACAAAAATGCATTAACGCTATATTGGCAAAACGGTGAGCAAACATTGCCATTAAGTAGTAAACAACAATTAGCAACACAGTTACTTCAAGCAGTTATAACACGATATAAAGCGAGTCACGATGAAGAGAAAAATTGATATAAAAGTATTAGACCAACGTTTAGGTCATGAATTTCCACTACCTACTTATGCAACAGAAGGATCCGCTGGTATTGATTTACGCGCGATGTTTGATAAAACCACTGAAATCAAACCTGGTGAAACTATCTTAACGCCGACGGGGTTATCAATGCATATTGCCGATCCTAATCTGGCCGCTTTAGTATTACCGCGTTCAGGCCTTGGCTCAAAAAATGGTATCGTGCTTGGTAATTTGGTTGGTTTAATCGATTCTGATTATCAAGGTCAACTATTTGTTCCCGTTTGGAATCGTAGTCAAACACCTTTTGTTATTGAGGCAGGCGATCGCATTGCTCAATTAATCATTGTTCCGGTTGTACAAGCAGAATTTAACATCGTTGATGAGTTTATTGAGTCAGCACGCGGTGAGGGTGGATTTGGACATTCGGGTAAAAAATGATTGTGAGCAGCAAAAATAAAAATCGTAAAGAAGATATCTTACAAGCATTGGCAAAGATGCTTGAATCCAATGAAGGCACGCAAAGAATTACGACAGCTAAATTAGCTGCAACAGTCGGTGTTTCTGAAGCAGCGCTATATCGACACTTTTCAAGCAAAACAAAAATGTTTGAAAGCTTAATTGTCTATATTGAAGATATCTTATTGTCTCGCATTAATGTGATTATACAAGATGAGCCTAATACTTTTACTCGCTTGCAACTGATTTTAGCGTTAATATTGGGCTTTTCTGAAAAAAATCCCGGATTAACTAGAATTATGACGGGTCATGCGTTAATGTTTGAACAAGAACAGTTACAAGAACGTATTAGCCAACTATTTGAACGTATTGAAACCCAAATCAAACAAGTTTTACGTGAACGAAAAATTCGTGAAGGTGTCGCTTTCATCACTGATGAACGCATTTTATCCAGTCAGTTATTAGCTTTTTGTGAAGGTATGATGGCACGTTATTCTCGTTCAGGATTTAAATATCTACCAACAACTAATTTTGATACACGTTGGACTTTATTAGCCAAGCAGTTAGTTTAATTAATTTTGTACAAATTCCCTTTGACAAAAATTTCTTTTACCTATTACTGAGGATAATAATATGAATGTTGAAGATTTTTTAAATTATGCCCTTTCATTTATCAAAAAATATGATGGGGTTGTATTTAGCTATATTGCTCATTTCTTCTTTGCCATTATTATTTTTGCTATTGGTAGAACCGTCGCAAGTTTGCTTAGCAACCAATTAAAGCGCATATTATTTAACCGTCACGTTGATCCGACTGTTGTTAAATTTGTTAGTGCGCTGTCGTACTATATCATCATTGTTATGACATTGGTTGCTGTTTTGGGTCAATTAGGGGTGCAAACAGCTTCCATTGTTGCTGTTATTGGTGCAGCGGGATTAGCTATTGGTTTGGCATTACAAGGCTCGCTGTCTAATTTTGCAGCTGGAGTTATTTTAATTATTTTTCGCCCATTTAAAGTGGGTGAAACAGTCGTCATTAATAGTCTGCAAGGTATTATTGATTCTATACAAATTTTTTCAACCTCTATTGTTACACCAACTAATGAATTAGTCGTGATCCCGAATAGTCAGGTCGTGAGCGCCAATATTATTAACTATACTCGTTTACCTGAAAGGCGTTTAGATTTAGTGATTAATGTGGGTTATAATTCAGATATTCAAAATGTTTATCAAGTGCTAAAACAAGCGGTTGGTAAAACTAGTAATATATTAACATCTAAAGAAACGACTATTCGATTAGATGTCTTAGATGCTTCTTCAATGAATTTTAATGTATTAGTTTGGACATTAAATGAAAATTATGGCACCGTAAAAGGGGAGCTACTTGAAAATATCAAAAATGGATTAACTGAAAATCATATCAATATTCCTTATCCAACCATGGATGTAAATGTTAACACTAAGTCGTAATTTATTAAAAACTCCGTCGATGCCCAGTGACGGAGTTTGTTTATTCTTTAATAGCGATTAAATATCTTGATCCATATTTAAAGCAGGTTTTTCACAATCAGGGCAACCCACCACTTTTGCAGGTACACCCACAACAGTTGTATGCGGTGGCACAGGATCTAACACGACGGAACCTGCACCAATTTTAGCCCCTTTACCTATTTCAATATTACCTAAAATCGTTGAATGCGCACCGATCATCACTCCTTCGCGTATTTTAGGATGACGATCACCATTTTGTTTTCCTGTGCCACCTAAGGTGACTGATTGCAAGATAGAAACATCGTTTTCGATCACAACCGTTTCACCAATCACAATCCCCGTTGCGTGATCAAACATGACTCCACAGCCAATTTTTGCCGCGGGGTGAATATCAACGCCAAACACTATTGCAATCTGGCTTTGTAAAAAAATGGCCAATGATTTACGATTTTGCTGCCAAAGCCAATGAGCAATGCGATAAGCTTGTAACGATAAAAAGCCTTTATAATAAAGCAGTGGCGTTGAGTAATAATTAGTCGCTGGATCGCGAATATAGACAGCCATAATATCGCTTATTGCTGATTGAATAATAGTTTCGTCAGCTTGATAAGCCTGCCGAGCAATTTCTCGAATTTCAATAGCTGGCATAACCTGAGAAACAAGCTTGTTAGCCAAAATATAGCTTAAGGCACTATCTAGGTTTTCATGATTAAGCAAAGTTGCATGGAAATAACTGGCTAGCATCGGTTCACTTTCAACTAATGCTGAGGCTTCTTGTCGAATGGTTTGCCATAATATCTGGGGGTTAACAACTATTTTTGCATCGTTCACAACAAGTTCCTATACATATTAACTAAAATTGCTAACATTGTTTCGCAAACTTACCTTGGAAGCAAGTATTGTATTGATTTAAAATCAACTATTTGAATAGCGATAAAGCTATTTTTATTATCGTGTTTTAGGTTGTTTTTAGTTTGTCTATGGCGTGCAACTTAAGAAGCTGATTTGTTTACTAAATAAAAAATAAACCCAAAATTATATTGTGGTTTGTTCATAATATAAGAGGCAATAAGCCTCTTTTTTATTGGATGAATATTGTTGAATAAATAGGATTAATTAAGGTAACAGCATTAATATTGTTATGTAACAATAATTTCGTGCTATTTCATTTGAAACAGTGACATATTTTGCATCGTCATAAAGGTATATTGTGCTGCTTGTAAATTAGCTTGTAACATCACATATTCTGAAATGGCTTCGTACCAATCAACATCTTCAAGTTGGCTGATTTGTGTTTGAAATTCAATATCTAATGTTTTACCTAGTGCGGTTAATCTATCAATTTCGGCCAATATCGAGCCACCTTCTGCTCTCAGTGTTGAAATATTATTAAATGAATTGTCTATGCCGTGACGCGCTTTTGATAATCCAGCTCTAAATTGTTCAACGGTATCTTCATTATCATAATCTAGATCTATTTTTAACGCTTCAATTGCATAATCAATACTGGCAAATATGTTACTTTCTGCCGGTGAACCATCAGTTTCTTTAACATTTGAACCTGTCATAAATACTTGAATGCCGGTAAAACTCAGCGATACTTCGCGCGAGTCATCAATCAAAACATTTACCGATGTTGTGCTGCCAACGTAACTCACTTCGCCAGCTTCGTTCATAACAAAAGGGGGAGTATCGTTTTTCTTACCCGCAAAAAGGTAGTTGCCATTAGTGTCTTTTGCATTAGCTAATGACAAAAGTTGATCTTTTAAACCTTGTAATTTGTTGGCAAGATCGCGTCTGTTTTCTTCATTTAAGGTTTCGTTTGAGGCATAGACCAATGTTTCTTGAATGGATTGGATAACAGTATTGGCTTCCGCTAAGATAGTATCTTGGCGACTTAGTAATTTATCGGCACTTTCGCGTGTTGCTTGAAATTGTTCATTTTGTGCTTGCGCTTGTTTTATTATTAATGATTGTGATGCGCCCATTGGGTCATCAGAAGGCGATAAAATCTTTTTGCCAGTCGCTAAATGTAACCCCGATTTTTGCCATTTGCTATTGGTATTTAAAATACTTTGCAAGTTTTTTTGATAGAGTGAGTTTGTGCTAAGGCGCATTTTTTATCCTTTTATCATTTAGTTAAACCTAAAATGGTATCAAATAGTGTGGTTGCGGCATCAATCACTTTTGCATTAGCTTGATAATACTGCATATAGACCTGCATAGAGATATATTCTTCTTCAATATTAACCCCAGATATTGATTGATTTTGTTCATAAATTTGTTGGGTAATATTTTGACTTGATTGAGCCGAAATTTTCGCTGTTTGGGTCTCACTACCAATATAGCTGACTAAGGTCGTATAAGCGCTTTTTAATGTTGTGGTACCATTAATGAGTTTTTCATGTTGGATTTCTAATAATTTAGTGACATTACGATTATCACCTGCACCATTTTCTTCATCATTAATTCCCGTTGCTAATTTATTCACATCTTTCACTAGCAGTTGTAATGATGAGGCAATATCGGCAACAGGTTTTATGATAAAAGAGTCTCCACTAACGGCATTTCCGTTTATCTCGATAGCTAGCCCATCAAAAACCAATTTACCGTCTTCAATTTGTGGAGTGATTTGCTGACGATCTGATAATCGTGTGACAATCCAATTGTTGCCATCAAATTCGATTTTATAATCAGAAGCTTTTACTTCTGTCACAGCGTTAAACTCGATTTTAGCCGAGGCGTTCCCTTGGTTTTTCGTATTTGTGATACAACTAGGATGATTGTAATCGAATAACTTTTCACCCTGATTACCATTAATATCAACACCGGACATATGTACTTCATTAAAGCGTTCAGCTAAATTGAGCGCAATTAAACCTAATTGATTACGAGCTTCGGTTAGTGGTCCTTCACGAAAGGTTAATAAACCATTTAATGTGCCAGATGTAATGTTTTGACTAGTCAGTTCTTGCTTGGCACCTGAATGATGAGTATAAATAATGGTATTTAAAGAAGGATCGTCTGCTGAAGGTTGTACCGATAATAAGTTAATCGAAGAACCTTGAACTAAATTTAAACCATTAGTGAGCGAAAGATTATATTGCCCATTTTGTTCAGTAACAGTGATACCAATGATTTCGCTTAATTCATTGACTAGCTGATCGCGTTGGTCAAGTAATGCATTGGGTTCGTTTCCACCCCCAACTGACTGTAGTTGTGAGATTTTTTGATTAAGCTCGGCAATTTGTTGAGTATAGGAGTTGACTTTATCAACATTATTGCTTAATTCAGTATTAATATTGGCGATTTGATTTTTTAAATTTGTTTCTGTTTTATTAAATTGACTCGTTAAAGAAGTCAGATCACTAATCACCGTTTGTTTCGTTGATGCATCACCCGCATTTGATGTGAGTTTATTTAAACTGGCAAAAAGATTGTTAAGTTGTGATGAAATACTATTATCATTTTCTGCTAATAAATTATCGACTTTGGATAACTCTCCATAATAGGATTTAATAGAACCATTTTGTGATTGTGATTGGCGTAGTTGTCCGACCACAAAGTTGTTAAAAGCACGATTAACCGATGATATTGCAACGCCATTACCTACAAATCCGAAACGATGTTGAGTACCATTTGCTTGACGTAAAATTTGTTGTTGGCGATTATAACCTGTTGTATGTGCATTACTGATATTATTGCTAATTACATTAAGCATATTTTGTGCTGCATTTAATCCACTAATACCGGTATTCATTAATGAATTTGCCATAAAAACTCCTCAATATAGTTTTAGTTAATAATATCCATTAAAAATAAGTTATCTTTTATATCGGCTTAACTTTTCAAAACTTTAATAATTTTTACAATCGTTTTTTTAAATTGTATTTATTCTGATTTAATTTGTTGTGATTGTTTTAAAAAATCGATGCCGGTCATGTTATTTTCTTTTTCAATATACTGTTGTGCTGTTTTATTCAAAATTAAGATGCTAATACGTCGATTCGCATCTTTACTATAGTTAGGATTATTTAGACTAACGGTGTCAGCTAATGCAACAATGCGCATAATCTTACTGGAGTCTAATCCGCCAGCAATGAGCTCTCTCCTTGATGAATTGGCTCTATCGGCGGATAATTCCCAGTTGCTATAACCACGATCGCCCGTTGTATATTGGCGTTCATCCGTATGGCCTGATAAAGTGATTTTATTCGGTAAAGAATTGATGATCGGCGCTAATGCATGTAAAATTTCTTTCATATTGGGATCAATCATTGCGCTACCCACATTAAACATGGGTTTATCATCTGAAGCCAAAATTTGAATGCGTAACCCCATTTCAGTTAATTCAACAATAAGATTCGGCGCTAATTTTTTAAGGCGTTCATCGATTTCGAAAATTTCATAAATCTTGCGCGCAGCTTCAATCATCTGTATTTTTTCAAGTTGTTGTTTTTCAAATTCATTCTGTAATGGATTTAGAATATGATTTTTTTCTTCACCAATTTGTTTACTTACATCATCTCCACCGCCTGGTATTGGGCTTTCACTATCGCTAATATTGTTTCCACCATTTAGACCAAGTATTAATGGTGTTCTAAAATATTCTGCGATTCCTTGTAATTCTTGAGGAGTCGACTTTGCAATTAACCACATGACTAAAAATAGAGCCATCATTGCCGTCATAAAGTCGGCATAAGCAATTTTCCAAGAGCCACCATGATGACCACCGCCATGCCCTGATTTTTTCTTAATAATTATTCTTACAGATTTATCGTTCATTATTCGTTATTTTCATTTTTTTTGAGATTTTTATCTTTAACTTCTTGGATATATTTTTCTAATTCAAAGAATGATGGTCTTTCATGAGAAAATAGCGTTTTTCGTCCAAATTCAATACAAATTTGTGGAGCATAATCATGCATACTGGCAATAAGTATGACTTTTGTGCACTCTAACATTTTTACCATATCGGCGTTTCTTTGTTTCAATAAGGCGGCTAGTGGTGAAACAAAACCATAAGCAAGTAAGATCCCTAAAAAAGTCCCTACCATAGCATGGGCAATAAGTTCACCGAGTTCACTTGCAGGCCTATCAGCTTGTGCAAGTGTATTAATTACCCCCATTACTGCTGCAACAATGCCAAATGCCGGTAAACCATCACCAATACCTGAGATGGCATCAACAGGTTTTTCAAGCTCGTGGACAAATGTTTCAATTTCTTCGCTCATTAGTGTTTCTATTTCAAATACATCCATATTGCCACTAATCATCAGTCGTAAGTAATCAGTGATAAAATCGCAGATTCTAGGATTAGCTAATATAAGCGGGTACTGCTTAAATAATTCACTTTCATGTGGATTATCAATATCGGATTCAATAGATAGCCCCCCATTTTGGCGAATCTTCGTTAAAATGGTATACATCAAATTAATTTGTGTTAGATATAGGTTTTTATTATATTTAGATGTTTTAAATAATTGCCCTAAAGATTTGAGTGTTGCTTTTATTGTTTTTTGTTCATTACTGACAATAAAAGCGCCAATTGCAGCGCCACCAATAATCAACAGTTCAAGTGGTTGAAATAGTACGGCTAAATAGCCACCACTTAGCACATAACCAACTAGTGCCGACGCGATCACAACGATATATCCTATAATTATTAGCATAGGCTTTCTTTTTTCTCCAAAAAATATCAGTTAAATAACTTTAATATCTCTAATCTTTATTCAAGCGAATATCTGTTTTACAACTGATGAATTTAAATAATTTGCTTTTGATAAAACCTTCAGGCATTTTTCGTCATTTTCTTTTTGTGTTTTATTATTTTTATCTGCCCTTGACGGTGGTTGACATAAACTGCAGGTAAACGTGTTTTGAGGGTGATAAGCGTGTGTAATAAAAAGTCCACGGCATGCGGTGCAACATGATTGTTGCATGACATTTCTTTCAACAAATTTGACTAAAATCCAGGCTCTGGTTAGCCCTAAAACAGGCTCGTCTTTATGTGAAACTTGGCATTGTTCTAAATAAAGCTGATAGGCATTTAATATAGTTTGAATGCTTGAATTCTGACCATTTTTAACTAAAAAAGCGTAAGCATTATAAAAAATACTAGCATGGATATTGGGTTCCCATGTCATAAACCATGAGGTTGAAAACGGCAATAAACCTTTAGGTGGTGGACAACCTTGAATTTCTTTATAAAGTTTTATCAGTTTATTTCGGCTTAAATTTGTTTCACTTTCCAGCATTTGAATTCTTCCACCAAGGGAAATTAATTTGATAGCCAGTTCGGTTTCCTTATATTTTTGGATAATACTTTTATCTGACATATTCGGATCCTTACCTACTTATTCATTGAATCTAATAGCAAACTTGATAACAAAATACCTGTATGCATTTGCTTTATATCACTAACGCGGGATTCTTCTGTAAGTTTTTCCATCATTTCTGCGTTTTCAAATCGTAGCTGAAATGTCAATTGATTGGTTTCTGATAAAACCAACATTTGCGAGGTACTTAAACTACTAAGTATATCAGCCGTTTTTTCATCTATACCTAATCGATACATTGCCATAACTTTATCTTTTTCAATCATTTTCTGGCTTAACAGTAGTGTTGACAGATTCAAATGATGTATGCATTTAAGAATATCGTCATCGAGTATATTTACCAATTTAATCACCAATCTCTATTTATTTTTTATTCGCATAAAAAAACGAACAACAAGTAAAATTAAAACATTAATATTTTTTTTGTGCTTAAAATTACATTTTTAAAAGGAAAAGGTCAATAAAAAAATCATTTCAATTTATTTTCGATTAATTTCGTTTTATTTAAATTATTTTTTTATTTTTTCTAAAAAACAACTTTACTTTGTATTCTTTTTATTGCTTGACTATGTAATTGGCTTACTCTTGATTCGCTAATATCCATAATTTTACCAATCTCTTTTAAATTGAGATCCTCTTGGTAATAAAGTGATAAAACAAGTTTTTCTTTTTCTGGTAAGTTTTCAATTTGTTGAATAACGGTATTGCGAATTTCCTCATCTATGATTGCTGAAAAAGGGTTATTATCTTCTTCATATTCAATAATGGCATCAATGTTATCTCCCAATTTTTTATGAATTTCATCATAAGAACATATTTGACTACTATTTGAATCTAATAAAATTTTACGGTATTCACTGATCGGCAATTCTAAATATTGGGCAATTTGATAATCATTAGGCGCTGTACCTAGCTTTTGTTCTAGTTTATTAATTGCTGTTGTGACATCTTTAATTTTTTTACGAGTTTGCCTTGGTAGCCAATCACGACTACGTAGTTCATCAAGCATTGCGCCTTTAATTCTTGGTATAGCAAATGTCGCAAAAGTATTGCCTTGAGAGGTGTCATAGCGCTTTATTGTGTCTAATAAACCGATATAGCCAACTTGTAACAAATCATCAAGTTCAACCGTTGCAGGTAAACGAACTGCTAATTTCAAAGCTTCATTACGAACCAAATGAATATATTGTTTCCAATCGATTTGATTTATTACACCGTGTGAGTTATATAAACTGCCATCCATTTTTGCACCAATGTTAAAAAAATGCTTAATAGTATTATGACGATAGTTGATGAATTTAATGGGCAGAATAAAGGGATAAAAAATAGCTAATTATAATGATTAGTCATAACGACATTATATAAATGCCGTTATGAGGATGTGACAAATTTAGGATGAACAAAAATAGGTAAATAGAATTACTGCAATAAAGAAAGTACAGATTGTGGTACTTGGTTAGCTTGTGCTAATACTGAAGTACCTGCTTGTTGTAAGATTTGACCACGAGTCATGTTTGATACTTCTGTTGCATAATCCGCATCTTCAATTCGGCTACGCGCAGAACTTAAGTTATTTACAGTATTGTTGATATTAGTAACAGTTGATTCGAAACGGTTTTGTACTGCACCAAGTTGTCCTCGTAATGCATCAATTTTTGATAACGCGGCATCAATGGTTTTTAATGGATCTTCTGTTGGTGTATCAGATACGTTAAATGCATTTAAACCAAGTTCCGTGCTATCGATTTTTTTCAAATTGATTTCAATGGTTTCGCCGTCGTTTGCACCCACTTGAATTTTAAGTGTTTTATCTTCAGATAATACTTTAGAACCATTGAAATCAGTTTGTTTAGAAACACGATCAATCTCATCTAAACGTTGATCGATTTCGTTTTGAATTGATACGAGATCGCTTTCAGAGTTAGTGCCATTTGCTGCTTGAACCGTTAATTCACGAATACGTTGTACGTTATTGTTGATTTCATTTAGTGCACCTTCAGTGGTTTGCGCAAGTGAAATACCATCATTTGCATTACGAGCAGCTTGAGTTAAACCTTTGATGTTTGAAGAGAAACGGTTAGCAATAGCTTGGCCTGCTGCGTCGTCTTTTGCGCTATTAATACGCATGCCTGATGAAAGGCGCTCGATAGATGTGCTAAGAACGCTTTGAGAATTGTTAAGATTGTTTCTTGCCATTAAAGACATAGTATTAGTATTAATTACTTGTGCCATTTTTATCTCCGATAATATAAATATTAAAATCAACAAGATATTTAAATTTAATTCAATATTTTTGCTGATAAATAACTTATCGGTAACAAAATAGGGAACTTTAATATTTTTAATGATTATTTTTTTAAAATAGACATATGTAGTCGTAAATATAATAAAAATAACAAGGTAAATCAATATATTATATTTTTATTAGGAATTTTTTTAATGATAATTTTTTATTCAAAACAAAGTTCTTTTAACCTATTAAATAAATAGTTAAATGATGACTAAATTTTTTTAAGTGCCAGCCGATATAAATAACAGTGAATAATTGTTATAGGTAGGCTAAATCATGGCGATGAGTGCATTAGGGATAGGTTCGGGAATCGATCTTGGTGAAATTTTGAATCAATTAGAAGCGGCTGAAAAGACACGCCTAACACCCATTACAATGCAGCAAAAAGCGATTAATGCCAAAATTAGTGGTTTTGGCAAATTAAAAAGTGCATTAACAACGTTTAATACAGCAACGGCAAAACTCCAAAAAAAAGAGTTATATCAAAGTCGATCTGCAGTAAGTAATGATAATTATTTTTCGGTAAAAGTAAATAGCAAAGCTGCATTAGGTAATTATGCTGTTACTGTTGATCAATTAGCAACATCTCATAGTGTTGCGACATCGGCAATCAAGGATAAAAATACTCAATTGGGGAATGATAATGCAACACGAACCATTACCATTGAACAAGCTAATGGTCATAAACTGAATGTGACTTTATCGAAAGATGAGACGTCATTAGAATCAATAGCGAACGCCATTAATAATGCTAAAGTGATTAATGATGATGGAGCAGAGAGTTCTTCAACAATGAATGCGACGATTGTGCGTTCGGGGACCGATGGCTATCAATTAGTGATTACGTCGAAAGAAACGGGGGAACAACAAGCCATTACCTCTATTTCATCCGATGATGATAAGTTAAACCATATTATTGGATTTGACATTAATCAGGCGAGCAATAGCCCCATGGCTGAAGTTGCAAAAGCGCAAGATGCCAAGTTTTCGTTTAATGGTATTGCGATAACCAGCGCCTCAAATACCGTTAAAGATGTAATGGATGGCGTTGATATTACGTTAAAAGAGGTGACGACAACCAGCCAAAATCTTACTATAAGTGCCGATAACGAAAAAACAGAAGAAGCCATTAAAGAATGGGTCGAAGCATTTAATCAATTACAGTCAACAATATCAACGTTAACTAAATTCACCACAGAAGATAAAAATTCAAAGGAATTAAATAATAGTAATGGTCCACTTGTGGGTGATGCGACATTACGCAATATTGACCAAAGTATCCGTTCTATCTTTGCCAAAGGACAATCGGGTGAATATTCGGTATTGGCTCAAATTGGTATTAATATGGATAAGAATGGCACGTTAACGATTAATGAAAATGAGCTAAAAAAAGCATTGAATGAAAATAGTGATGCAGTGGCAACACTGTTTACCGGTGATGGCAAAAACACAGGGATCGCCAATGAGGTTTTTGCCAAAGTCAGTGGATTTATTGATAGTGATGGTATGATTGATTCGGCAACTAATGGATTAAATACCACATTAAAATCATTAGATAAACGCCATGAACAAGTGAGCAATTCTATTGAACAAACCATTGAACGTTACCGCGTTCAATTTACCCAATTGGATATTTTAATTAACTCGTTAAATAGCATGAGTAATTATTTAACTACCCAATTTGATATGATGGCAAACTTAAAAAAATAGAGGGAAGTGATGTATAAATTAGGTTCTCAAGCCTATGAGCAAGTGAATTTAGAAACGCAAGTTAATCAAGCATCCCCCCATCAATTAATCGTTTTATTATTTGATGGAGCACTAAATGCAATTAAATTGGCTAACTTGTATATTCAAAAAGGCAATATTGTAGGTAAAGGTAATGCTATTTCTAAAGCGATTAATATTGTTGATAATGGGCTTAAAAGTTGCTTAGATTTAGAAAAAGGGGGTGAAATCGCTGAAAATTTAGATCGCCTATACCAGTATATTAGACAGCAATTAGTTTTAGCCAATTTACATAATGATCAAGAAAAACTGCAAACTTGTTTTGATTTGTTAAATAATATTGCTGAATCTTGGCGTGAAATTGCAAAATAAAAAGGACGATTATGCAAGGAATTAACTTATTAGAACAATACAAACAATTTAATTATATTGTTGAACAAATGTTGATTAATGCACAGAATGAAAACTGGGAGTTATTGTTGAGTTGGCAGGCGAAATACCATCAATTATCAAAAAGTATTATGTTGGTTGATGATTTTTCGGTAATTGAAAATATGTCCTTACAACATCAAGACATTGTTCGAATGTATATTAAAAACATACTGAGTTATCAACAGCAATTAACTCAATTAATGAAGGCGTATCATACCCAGCTCAGAAAATGGATTGGTGAACATGTCAATTATCAGACCAAAATAGATAGTTATCAACAAATTGCCAGTTTAATGTAAATTTGTGAATTGATCTGCTTGAGCTTTATTCATTAGTTAAGGTTCAAGTCAATATTGCTATTAAATAGCTTTAACAAACACTTCTATTTTAAATAATGAATTCTTTTATGGGTAATTTAAAAATTTTTAGTGATTAAATTTTTATCATTGTTTACTATTTGTTGAAAAAAGGTTTTGTACACCGGATAACAAATATTTATGCCAAGATCTTGATTGGTTTCTGAATTCAATAAATCGCTCTCATCATATCGGTCAATAGATTTTTTCGGTTTTTTCGAATGTTCGGTGAATTGATTAATTATCGCCTTGAGTACCAGAATTCAAGGTTATCTGTAAATGCAAAAGAACCAAAATTTAGGATAGGCTATTTATATCAGACATTCATATTCATAATTTCTTGATAAGCTGCAACCAGTTTATTGCGCACTTGAATACCAAATTGCAATGAAACCGATGATTTTTGCATATTAACCATGACCTCATTCAAAGAAATATTCGCCTCTCCCATTTCAAAAGCTTTGGCTTCATTATTTGCCTGTATTTGTCGTTGACTGATGTTATCTAAAGCGGTTTTTAATTCTAAAACAAAGTTTTTATCTGCAAACTGCGTTTTTGGGGTTATTGACGTTGATTCATTTAAATTAGTGAGTTCAATTGGATTGAATGCGTTGATTGTATTCATTTTGATATCTGCTTTTTAGCTCTTTTGTTCCTGTATCGCTAAATTTAACATAAAAATAAAAAAGCAAAGGGTTTAAGTAAGGGAAAAACTGCACGCTTTTCTCGCCATTGAATTTGTCAAATACATGGATAATAAAGCGCAGAGTTAATCTAAATAGTTTAGAGTCAGGGTGCCTATGGCTAGTCAGACAGTCAATAATAAAGGTGAATCAATCTTAAATAAGTTACCTTTTGTCAATCAACTAAAACAAAACACCAAAATGGCATTGTTAATTGCCGGTGTGGTTACGATAGCGATTATCAGTTTTATTTATTTATGGGCTAAAGATGAGTCTTATAGTGTTTTGTTTAGTAATTTAAATGATAAAGATGGTGGCGAAATTATTAGCCAGCTTGATAAGATGAATATTCCTTATCAATTTTCATCTTCTGGCTCCACTATTTTAATTCCACAAGATAAAGTTTACGATACCCGATTACGTATTGCACAACAAGGTTTGCCTAAAGGTGGATCCGTTGGTTTTGAATTGCTCGATAAAGAAAGTTTTGGTATGAGCCAATTCAATGAACAAATCAATTATCAGCGGGCTTTAGAAGGGGAATTATCTCGAACCATATCCATTATCAGTAGTATTGATGATGCTAGAGTGCATTTAGCAATGCCTAAGCCATCTTTATTTGTCAGGGAAAGAAAATCCCCTTCAGCATCGGTAGCATTAACGTTATTCCCAGGTCGCTCATTATCACAAGGTCAAATTGATGCCATTATCCATTTAATCTCTAGTAGTGTGCCAGAATTACAAGCAGATAAAGTAACCATTATTGATCAGCATGGTCGCCTGTTAACAGGCGAAGGCTATCGTGATCGAAATACCAATATCGCACAACTCGAATTTAGTGAGCGAATTGAAAATAGTGTTCGTGAACGAGTAGAAAAAATCATCATTCCTATCTTGGGTAAAAATAATGTTAAGGTACAAGTGAATGCTGATATTGATTTTAGTCGGCAAGAAGCAACATCAGAAACTTATGACCCGAATAGCGATATTGCTAATCAAACTATTCGCAGTAAGCAACAAGTCGAAAATCGCCAATCCGCTAAAAGTTATGGTATAGGTGGGGTACCGGGTGCATTGTCTAATCAACCTGTACCAATTTCTAGTGCACCGATTGATGAACAAGATGAAAAAAAAGAAGCGACTGAACAAAATGATAAACAAGGACATTACAGCTTACAATCAAATCATACCGTCAATTTTGAAGTCAATAGACAAGTGATACGCAGTCAAATACCTGAAGGTCGGATTAAACGTTTATCGGTTGCTGTTTTGGTGAATTATAAATTTGTCACAACTGAGTCAGACAATGCTAAATCTGAAGATGATGACAATGACAACCCGTCATCTTCCATAACAGAACAATGGGTAAAGTTAGATAATGATGAACTTCAAAATATTGAAGCACTCGCGCGTCAAGCAATGGGCTTTTCTGATTTACGTGGCGATACATTAACTGTTGCGAATTTGAAATTTACCGATCAAGCACTTGATGACAATGACGATATCGCATTTTGGAAAACCAATGAATTTTATGATACTGCCAAAACAGGGATTAAATATCTCATTTATATCCTCATTTTCTGGTTTATGTGGCGTAAGGTATTACGTTCAGTATGGATGAAATTGCAACGTAAATTCCTTATCGAAAAAGGGGAATTGTTAGATGCTCAATCAACGGTAGATGAGAAGCTAGATTACAGAGCGTACAGTAAACAACAGCACAAAATATTTGAAGATAATATGCAACAACAACAGCACATACGGAAAATTGTTGAGAAAGAACCGCGTGTCATGGCATTAATTATTCGTAATTGGATAAATAAGGAGGACACTAAACAATGATTTTAAATGAATCTCAAAAAGCGGCGGCGATTTTAATGGTATTAGGTGAAGGGCTTGCGGCACAAGTCATGCAACATCTTAATCAAAAAGAGGTGCAACAAATCAGTAGTGCAATGATGTCATTACCTCAGTTTTCTCAAGAACAATTGAAAGGTATACTTAACGAGTGCCAAGTTGCTCTTGAAGAATGTGCGGTTTTAAATACCGATCCAAATGGCTATTTACGTTCAATATTAGGTCGATCACTGGGTAGTGAAAAAGCTGAACGTTTACTTGATGAACTATTATCTACTGATCAAGAAGAAGCAACCGATGGTCTTGAAATGCTCAACTATGTTGATGCAACAAGAGCCGTTGATCTGGTCAAAAAAGAACATCCACAAATCATTGCGACTATTTTAGTTCATTTAAATCGTGATTTAGCAGCAGAAATTTTAAATCTGTTTGATGATGAATTGCGTAACGATGTCATGCTACGTATTGCAACTTTTGGTGGGGTTGAGCCTTCTGCTCTGCAATTACTCTCATCTTCATTATCGACATTATTACATGGTCAAAATATCAAACTGAATAATCTTGGTGGAATACGTACTGCGGCAGAAATTATTAACTTAATGAAAACACAACAAGAAGAGCAGGTTATTAATGCATTGCGTGATTATGATGGAGAGTTAACGCAAAAAATTATTGATGAAATGTTCTTGTTTGAAAATCTGGTTGACGTGGATGACAGAAGTATTCAACGCTTACTTAAAGAAGTCGATAATGAAATATTGATTATCGCATTGAAAGGAGCATCAGTTGAATTACGTGACAAACTATTGAGTAATATGTCACAGCGAGCAGCATCTATTTTACGTGAAGATTTAGAAAATAGGCCGCCTGTACGTTTATCTCAAGTAGAAACTGAACAGAAGAAAATTCTGGCTATTGCTCGTCGATTAGCTGAAAGCGGTGAAATGATTCTAACTAGTGGTGATGATGAATATGTATAATCAGCCCGATAGATTAGATTGGGAGCCACTCAGTTTCCGGGATTTAACACCATCTAAGCTATCAGAATTAAGCCAAAGCAATGAGATTGAGCAACCAGAGGTTAGTGAATCAACGTCTGCTCCTAATTTTGAGTATGAACCCATTGAACCTAACGAGATCGAACAAACACTGGAGCAGTTAAAGCAGGAGATTGAAGCTAAAGCCTACCAAGAAGGGTTTAATTTAGGTCGATCTGAAGGCTTTGAAGAAGGTAAACAAGCTGGCTATGAACAAGGATATCGCCTGGGACAACAGGAGGGACGTGAACAGATTGAACGGCAGCTTAATGATGAAAAACATAAAGCCGTTCATGCTATAACGGATTTAGTCAGTAATTTTCAGCAATCAATTAATGATATTGATGAGTTAATTGTACCTAAATTGTTTGATTTGGCGTTAATTGCGGCACAAAAAACAGTAGGCAGCATGGCTAAAGTAAAACAAAAACAGTTAAGCCATACCATACAAACATTAGTTGAGCAGTGCCCAATTTTATCAGAACCGATATCGTTACATCTTAATCCTACTGATTTGCAATGGTTAGAACCCCTATTGAATGAAGAAAATCAGCAAGAACAATGGCAATTCATTGCCGATCCTAACATTGAAATAGGCGGTTGCAAAATTATAACCGATACTAATGAAATTGATGCCAATATCAATGACCACTGGCAAATAATATCTGATAGCCTAAAAAAGGATGATTATTAACGTGAAATATTCTTCACAATGGCTAAGTAAAATTGACCAAGCTACACAACAACTTGAATCACTATCATTAATTCGCCAATACGGACGCTTAGTTAAAGCATCCGGATTGGTGCTTGAAGCTGTTGGATTAAAATTACCTTTGGGATCTAACTGCTTGGTTGAACGACAAACTAATGGTCAAACGGAGGCAGTTGAGTGCGAAGTGGTTGGCTTTAATGATAAAACACTTTATTTAATGCCGTTTGAATCAACGGACGGTATTTTATTAGGCGCACGCGTCTATACTAAGCAATATGATCTAACGCACTTTAGTCATAAAGTCTTACCCATGGGAATGAGCCTATTAGGTCGAGTGGTTGATGCTATGGGGAAACCGTTAGATGGTAAACCGCTATCTGAGCAGGTTGAGTTTGAAGGATTATCTCATAAAGCGATTAATCCCTTAAAACGTACCCCTGTTCATCAGGTACTTGATGTTGGCGTCAGAGCCATAAATGCTTTGCTAACGGTTGGTAAAGGGCAAAGAATGGGCTTATTTGCAGGATCAGGGGTTGGCAAAAGTGTCTTGCTTGGCATGATGGCACGCTACACACAAGCGGATATTATTGTTGTCGGTCTGATTGGTGAACGTGGGCGAGAAGTTAAAGATTTTATTGAAAATATTTTAGGCGAAGCAGGATTGGCTCGAGCGGTTGTGGTGGCAGCTCCCGCCGATGTGTCGCCATTATTGCGCTTACAAGGTGCTGCGTATGCAACAAAAATTGCCGAAAACTTTCGCGATAAAGGGTTTAACGTTTTACTTATTATGGACTCTTTAACGCGTTATGCAATGGCACAACGCGAAATTGCTTTAGCGATAGGGGAACCCCCAGCAACGAAAGGCTATCCTCCGTCGGTCTTTGCCAAATTACCCGCATTAGTTGAAAGAGCGGGTAATGATGAAAATGGAAAAGGTTCCATTACGGCATTTTATACGGTATTGACAGAAGGTGATGATCAACAAGATCCGATTGCCGATTCGGCCCGAGCGATTTTAGATGGGCATATTGTTTTATCTCGCTCGCTTGCTGAGTCTGGGCATTACCCAGCCATTGATATTGAAGCTTCAATCAGTCGGGTGATGACCGATCTTACTGCGCCTGAAGATGAAAAAAAATCCCGATTATTTAAACAATTGTTTTCAAGCTTTCAACGAAACCGCGATTTGATCAATGTGGGGGCTTATGTAACGGGGACTGATCCTTTATTGGATAGGGCGATAGTATTGTTTCCTGCCATGCAAAAATTTTTACAGCAAAGTATTAATGCACATTGTAGCTATCAAGATGCTTATCAACAATTAGTGAGTATTGTCGAACCAACATTAACGAGTTAGGAAAGCGTAATGGCAAATAAAAATTCTGGGCAATTTGCGTTTTTAACATTAAAAAAACTAGCAAAAAAATCGGTCGATGAGACGTTAATTAAGTTAAAAAAAGCGCATGAAAATCACCGTCATGCACAATCGCAACTGCATGTATTAAATGACTATTATGCCGAGTATCAACAAAAATTAAATAACGCTTTATCTCGTGGTATTAAAGGTGGTGAGTTGAATAATTTTAATGCTTTTATTTCAACTATTGAGCAAGGCATTGCGCAACAGCAAAAAGTATTGTTAACGTTGGATATTAAGCAAAAGCAAATCACCAATCAACTTAATCAATCGCAAAAAAGCTTAAATACCTATACAACACTATTAGACAAGCAATATAAAAAACAGCAACAACAACAAAATCGTTTACAACAAAAACTGACAGATGAATTTGCACAGTTACAACTCGCAAGGAGAGCATTAAATGAATATTAATCTTATGAATGATTTGAACCTTACCACTACTCATCAATCAGTGCGAGTTGGAACAGATTTAACAACTAATAATGATTGCTTTCAACAATTATTGCGACTAAATGAAAACCAATCAGATCAAGGTAAAAAAACAATTAATGGCAAGTTAACTGTTACCGATGATGCGCACGAAGATAATGACCATGATGTTGATATGTTTATGACGACCATTTATCCCTTTAATGTACAGAATTATGAACAAGAAAAACAAGCTTTAGCAAGTTCACAAAAAAGGAGTGATATTCCTGAAATATTAAATGCTAATTCTCTCGATAATTTATCGTCAGAAACATTAATGAATGAGCAGGCAACACAGTTACTTACTTCTATTTATGACAGTGAAGATGTAATTAATAAAGTCACCTCACAAACTGAAGTAATGTCATTATCAAACGATAAAAAGGCGAAAAAAGGTGATCTTGCTCATAAAAAAGTCGCAAGCATTAAAGGTAAAGTTAATAATCTTCATGTTAACCAAGAAAATAATGCGAAAAATGCCAGTGATATTATGCGAAAACTAGCGGCTCATCAAACTCCATTTATAACAAATAATCACAATAAAGATGGGATAGTACATAGCAATCAAGAACATTCTTTGTTGACTCATGCAAATGGACAAAGCCTGTTACTATCGCCAACCAATGTTAGCGCGACCTCAGCTACGTTAAATTTACCAACACAACCTATTATGCAATGGCAAACTTCATTAAGTGAACAAATTATTATGTTTAATCGTCAAGGAATTCAAACTGCCGAAATAAAATTACATCCACAGGCATTAGGATCATTGCATATTAAACTTGCCATGAATAACGATAAGATGAATCTTCATATGATGGCTGCGCATAGTGTTGTTAAAGGTATGTTAGAATCGGCATTACCCTTTTTAAAAACATCATTGGAAGATCAAGGCATCATGCTAGAGCAAGCCAATATTGGTGACTTTTCGATGATGAACGATTCACAGCAATCCGCTATGCATCAACAAGCACAAAATAACCCGATACCGACCGTGCAAACGCTTGATGCGTCCGATGTGGGTGTTGAGCAAATCATCGTTGAAAATAGTGCGCACAATTCTGGTCTTAGCATATTTGCTTAACGATTAACATTATTTTTAATTTTTGATTTAAATAAGTTGAAGCGCATAAATAGGTAATGTTTTATTGCCTATTCTTCAAATCGATTTTAAAAATATGCTTTATTATTCTTGTAACCATGTCCAGTTAATGGATTAGAGATCTTTTTAAATTTTATAGAGACAAGAATAAATATGCCTACAGCCTCAAAAAAAGTCAGTAATTTAAATTTAATTCTTATTCTGATGACGCTATCAGCGATAAGCTTTGCGGCTTATTTGTGGTTTCAAAACCATTCACCAAACACCCATAAAGAGCAAGAAGAACCCCAAATTTTATCCCCCGTATTTTTAACATTAAAACCATTTACAATTTCATTACCTGTTTCAGAAGAAAATAACGATATCAACAAAATTATTTATATGGGCATCGTTTTACGTGTGGCTAATGAAGATCAAAAAACAGTGTTATTAGATTATTTACCGGAAGTAAGAAATGATATGCTGCTTTTAACTTCAAAGCAGTATGTCAACAAGCTAAAACTAGAAGCAGGGAAAACCGATTTACAAGAACAGATAAAAAATAAGTTATCACGACAATATGATGCAAAAAATTGGGTAAAAGTTGATGAAGTTCTATTTACTGATTTTATTATACGGTGATTATTATGCCCGATAAGATCGAAGCCACAACAGATATAAATGAAAAGGATGACGTAGCACAAAAATCTGAAAGTTTTTTGATAGCTGAAGATGATGACAATATCGATGCTTCCGTTGTCTCGTTACCTTCCGGGAAAAAAGCCGACGTTAAACCCTATGATCTATCGGTCAAACATCGCTTTATTCCTGAGCGTTTAACTGCGTTAGAAATTATTAATGAACGTTTTGCTCGTCAGTTTCGAATTGGTTTATTCAACCGATTACGTCGTAATACGGATGTAGTTGCATCACCCATTGAACCACAAACATTCAAAGAGTTTTCTGATATTTCATCGGCAAACCATTTAAATCTAGTGCACCTTAACCCATTAAGAGGTTCGAGCTTATTTTCGTTTTCACCTGAATTAGTTTTTATTATCGTAGATTCATTATTTGGGGGGGATGGACATACATCTAACATTGAAACTCAAGGGCGTGAATTTACCCACACTGAACAACAAATCATTAAACGAGTATTGGAGTTAGCATTAGTTATTTATCAAAATGCATGGGCTGATATTTATGCAATTGAAACCGAATATATTCGTTCTGAAATGCAAAGTAAATTTACCAACATTACTAGTTCACCTGACGATGTCGTGTTAACAACCAATTTTAAAGTTGAAGTGGGTCATAGCAAAGCAACATTTTGCGTTTGTATCCCTTATTCTATGGTCGAGCCAATCAAAGAGTTATTAATCAAACCACCTGTCGAGCAGCAGACTTATCAAGATGATAAGGTTTGGATGAGTTCATTAACTAGTGGGATCAAACAATCAACGGTCGAATTAGTTGCCAACTTTACCCATATTCACACAACCGTTGCTAAACTGTTAGCCTTAAAAGTTGATGATATTTTAGTGATCGATAAACCAACAAATTTAGATGTAACAGTCGGTGGCGTACCGGTATTAAAAGGTCATTACGGTAAAGTAAATAAACAATATGCAATTCAAGTAGAACAGGTCATTAATCCTGTGATAGAACAATTGAATGAGGGAGTGTTCAATGACTGACATCAAACCAAATAACGATGAAAACCAAGAAACAAAAGTAGCGAGTGATGAGCTTATCACTAAAGAAGCTATTTTTGAGACATTATCTCCACAACAAAATGAAGATAAAAAGCAAGATATTAATCTTATATTAGACATTCCAGTTGAATTAAGTGTCGAGCTTGGTCGAACCAAAATAGCCATTAAAGATCTGTTAAATCTAACCCAAGGGTCGGTAATTGCATTAGATGGACTTGCGGGTGAGCCATTGGATATATTAATTAACGGTTATTTAATCGCCCAAGGCGAAATTGTGGTGGTTGGTGATAACTATGGTGTGCGCATCACCGATATTATTACCCCATCGGAGCGTGTAAGAAGATTGAGTCGTTAATGACAATAAAGCAAACTAATTTGGCTCAACCTACGGTTGGTGCAATCAACACGAATACCTTATCGGCGTCGCCTACTGATTTAAATATTTACACCAAAGTTGGATCATCAATGGGATTGATGCTTGTTGTGGTCCTCGGTTTTATTCTATTGTTAGGGTGGTTTGCCAAACGAATGGGTTGGAAAAAAACATCCGATCAATGGATTGATGTCAAAGCCACATACAGTATTACGCCTAAAGAACGTATTATACTGGTTCATGTCGATAACCAACTATTAGTGGTGGGTATTACTCCTCAACAAATGACACTGTTACATACCATCAATGAACAACGTAGCAAAATGTTACTTGCGCAAAATGCGACAGATAAAAATCTAACGAAAAGTCATGCATTTCAGCAGATATTACAATCCGTTTTAAAACTGAAAAAGGAGTAACAACAAATGCGGTTAAATTTAACTATTTTGCTAAGCTTATTGTTGTGTAGCCTATCGGTTAATGCTGAAATTCCCGTATTATCCGTCATGAACCAGCCCCTGAGCGGTGGGCAAAGTTGGTCTTTACCGGTTGAGACATTAGTCTTTTTGACCTTACTGACCTTTATACCGGCCATATTACTCTTGATGACCAGCTTTACGCGTATCATCATTGTGTTAGGTCTGTTACGTAATGCCCTTGGTACACAATCAGCACCACCCAATCAGGTTATTTTGGGTATTGCACTGTTTATGACCTTTTTTATTATGTCGCCGGTAATTGATAACATTTATCAAGACGCTTATGTGCCTTATTCGCAAAATCAAATCACTATGCAAGAAGGTTTAACCAAAGCAACAAAGCCATTGAAAGAATTTATGCTTACCCAAACGCGCGAAAACGACCTAGCGTTATTTGTTAATATGTCTCATCAAAATGATATTCAAACACGTGAAGATATTCCTTTAAGAGTGCTCGTTCCCGCTTTTGTGGTGAGTGAATTAAAAACAGCGTTTCAAATCGGTTTTACCATTTTTATTCCTTTCTTAGTCATTGACCTCGTGGTAGCCAGTACGCTTATGGCATTAGGTATGATGATGGTGCCACCGGCAACAGTATCACTGCCATTTAAATTAATGTTATTTGTATTGGCAGATGGTTGGCACTTATTACTTGGCTCGCTAGCGCAAAGCTTTTTTAGTTGAGTCGTACTATGTCACCTGAATATATTAGCACCTTAGCAATACAAGCAATAAAAGTCACTGTATCACTAGCAGGACCATTACTGTTAGCGGCATTAGTAACAGGGTTAATCATTAGCTTATTACAAGCAGCAACGCAAATTAACGAAATGACATTATCATTTATTCCCAAGATCATAGTGGTTATTGTGGTTTTGATAATATGGGGTCCATCCATGCTATCAACCATGATCGACTATATCCAAACCGTTATCACTGACATTCCTAACTTAACTAGTTAAAAGTAATGGAATTTGATATCAACAGTTTCTTTAATATTGATTTCTTTTCTTGGGTTAGGGACTGCTTTTTTCCTTTTGTTCGTATTTTAGCGTTGATCATGGTAGCGCCTATTTTTGGCGAAAAAGAAATCCCCAATCGCGTTAAAATTGGCTTGGCACTGCTGATTGCGATTGTACTGCCACTTCCTCATCTCGATGACAATATCAAAATATACTCTCTTATAGGAATATGGATTATTGCGCAGCAAATAATGATTGGCGCGCTAATTGGTTTTACCATGCAGTTGGCATTTATGACAGTGCGATTTTCGGGTGAATTAATTGGCATGCAAATGGGGCTGGGCATGGCGACTTTTTTTGACCCTATTGGCGGCCCATCCACATCAGTATTGTCACGCTTAATTAACATCATTGCTCTATTAATATTTTTGAGTGTGGACGGTCATTTATGGCTTTTATATGGTATATCAAATAGTTTTGACATCATTCCAATTGTCGTGATGCCATTACCCGCAAACGGATATTTAGCACTCATTGATGCCAGTAAGCTATTATTTATCAATGGTATTATGTTAGCACTCCCCTTAATGACTTTACTATTAACCATCAACATATCATTGGGGCTACTTAATAGAATGACACCACAGCTATCGATATTTGTCGTTGGCTATCCGGTGACACTATTATTAGGCTTGCTTATGCTAACTTACTTAATTACAACGCTACCGACATTTTCAGAATTTATTTTTGAACAAATATTTGAGCGCATTGCTAACATGTTGTGGTATTTAACTCATTGATACTTGCGATCAAAAAAATCCTTAAATTATTATTATTAGATGTTTAATACTAACTATTCTTCGTTGAACGTTAATTTATTTAGAAAATGATCAATGATAAACTAAGCAACCGACAGCAAGTCTTATTTATTATCCTAATGATTGGCTTTCTGAATTATGATAGATAAGAAATTGACTATAAGCAAAGAACAAGAATTAATAAAGTAGGCAGAAAGACTCGCTTTACTTAACGATGAAACTGATTTTGAAATGAGGTCACGGGTTATTGCATTTTTCTATATAGCCTTTGAAAAAGCATGATTTTCAAAGGCTCAACTTTATTTGCTTCATAATAAAGTCAGAAGGCTTATTAACACTTATTTTTCGGCTTAATGATGCCGAGGAGCAATGAGACCGCATAATAAAATAGGCTAATAATGAATATGAAAGATTGCTATTAGGTCGGTCTCACAAAGCACTCTTTCTTCAACGTCATCAATAATCAAATCGAACAATATTGTTATATTTGCTCGCAAACCACAGAAAATGTTTGCCAAGTACCGATGTAATTTGTACTTGCTTTTTGTGGCTATTGAGAGAGGTTTATGTTATAACATATTGATTTAGTTATAAATACACAAAAACAGCTAAATAAAAACTTAAGTAAAATCAATGTGCTACCTGACTGTTTTTTATTGTGTAATAAAGCATATTAAGCCATATCTAAAACTAAATACTCTATTAATGCGGATCTTATCAGTTTTAATAGAGTATTTAACGGGGCTTTTTAATTAAGCCTTTTTAACAAAGCAGGCTTTAAGCATAATTTTCATACCGTCAATTTTGCAATCGATTTCGTGATCGCCTTCGACTAAACGAATACCTTTGGCTTTAGCTCCTTTTTTTAATACTGTTGAAGATCCTTTTAATTTCAGATCTTTAATCAAAATAATATCGTCGCCATCGGCAAGCAAATTCCCATTACTGTCTTTTACTTGTAATCCCGCATCAGTAGATACAACTTCGTTTGGATCCCATTCATGGGCACATTCAGGGCAAACATAAAACGAACCATCATGATAAGTATGTTCAGATTGGCAAACTGGGCAATTAGGGATAGATTCCATAGTTTATAATTCTTCCAAATTAAATAAAAATGGCGCTTACTATAGCAAAAAAACGCTATTAAGTCATTGCGTTCACAGCTTAGTTTCTATTAAGCTATGTTTTGCTTTGCATATCCTTTACTATTAAGGGTAACAACATGGCTTTATAGATACAGTTTTAAATCAAGCAATACTGATGTTACCCGATTAGGTTAGAATAATAGCTAAAGCGCACCAACAATACGATGTGGCATGTATTGCTCTTCTAAATATATGATATCCTCTTTCGATAATGAGATCTTCAGTGCGCCAACAGCATCATCTAAATACTTGGTTTTAGTTGCGCCAATAATTGGTGCGGTGATCCCTTTAGCAAATTGCCAAGCTAATGCTACTTGAGTCATTGTCACACCATATTTTCCGGCAAGCTCGTTGACTCTTTGTACAATATTAGCATCCAGTTTTTGTGTACTATCATATTTGGCAATAGCGACCTTATCTGTTTTACTGCGTAATGTATGGGTTTGCCATTCTACACGAGCCAGTCTACCAGCAGCCAAAGGGCTATATGGGGTCAGTGACACATTGAATTGTTGGCAGATAGGAATTAATTCACGCTCATCTTCACGATACAGTAAGTTATAGTGATTTTGCATCGAAACAAAAGGCGTCCAACCATTTTGCTTAGCCGCAAGTTGTAAGTTATAAAATTGGTATCCATACATGGCTGAAGCCCCTAATGCTCTGACTTTTCCTGCTTTGACAAGATTATGTAATGCTTCCATTGTCTCTTCGATTGGTGTTGTATAGTCAAAGCGATGAATGATATATAAATCTATATAGTCTGTGCCAAGACGTTTAAGAGATCCATTAATTTCTTTATCAATAGCGGTTTTCGAAAGATGTCCCTCATTAAAATAGACTTTAGTTGCAAGAATAACTTTTTCGCGTGCTATATTTTTTTTTATCGCTCGCCCTACATATTCTTCGCTTGTGCCTGCTGAATATGTATTGGCAGTATCAATAAAATTAATGCCTAAATCTAGCGCATGTTTGATAATTGCTTCACTTTCGTCGGGATTAAGAGTCCATGCATGCATTTTACTGGCTGGGTCACCAAAACTCATGCATCCTAAACAAAAGCGAGATACTTGAATATCAGAATTGCCAAGATGTAAATATTCCATAAAATCCTCCTTATTATAATAAATGAGTATGAATAAATATTATTCTTCTAATAACCAGCTAATAACACACATTGATTAAATTATTTTAAACGCTATATTTATTGAGATAAATAAGGTATTGGTTGATAGTATCATGAATTAAATTCACTAATAATAGGTTTAAGTACTATAGTAATGAGTTAAATTACTTTTGATTATCAACCAAATCGCAAAAATTGATATTAGATAAACCAGCAAAATATGGATTGATATTTAATGTAATAATCTAAAATGGTATTGTGTTAACGGTAATATTTTAATAGTGAATGTTTTAATACTTGAAGAAGCCAATATGACTGAGTGATTTGGCTAATTTGATTTAAATATATATGAAATCATTGATTAGAAAATAAAAAAGGTGCACAAAGTGCACCTTTTTTACTGATGATAAAGCGTATCAATAGCTGCGCTTTATGATAGCAAGTTAAATTACTTAATAACTTTAGCAACAACACCTGCACCAACAGTACGACCACCTTCACGAATCGCAAAACGTAAACCTTCAGCCATCGCGATTGGGTGAATTAATGATACTGTCATTTTGATGTTATCACCAGGCATTACCATCTCTACGCCTTCTGGTAATTCGATAGTACCTGTTACGTCAGTTGTACGGAAGTAGAACTGTGGACGGTAACCTTTGAAGAATGGTGTATGACGTCCACCTTCATCTTTGCTTAAGATATACACTTCTGATTCGAAATCAGTATGTGGAGTGATTGAACCTGGTTTTGCAAGAACTTGACCACGTTCGATTTCTTCACGTTTTGTACCACGTAGTAATACACCAACGTTTTCACCCGCACGACCTTCGTCAAGTAATTTACGGAACATTTCAACACCAGTACAAGTTGTTTTAGCGGTTGGCTTGATACCAACAATTTCAACTTCTTCACCAACTTTGATTACACCGCGCTCAACACGACCAGTTACTACTGTACCACGACCTGAAATTGAGAATACGTCTTCAATTGGTAATAAGAATGGTTTGTCGATATCACGCTCTGGCTCTGGAATATAGCTATCTAATGCTTCAGCTAATTCAACAATTTTGTCTTCCCATGCTGCTTCGCCTTCTAACGCTTTCAGTGCAGAACCACGAATGACTGGTGTGTCATCACCTGGGAAATCATATTGAGATAGAAGCTCACGTACTTCCATTTCAACTAATTCTAATAACTCTTCGTCATCAACCATATCGCATTTGTTTAAGAATACGATGATGTAAGGAACACCTACTTGACGACCTAAAAGAATGTGCTCACGAGTTTGTGGCATAGGTCCATCAGTTGCTGCTACGACTAAGATAGCACCGTCCATTTGTGCCGCACCAGTGATCATGTTTT
>NZ_LZGS01000025.1 GCF_001690495.1 Gilliamella sp. App4-10 | reverse complement strand
AGACTTTACTGGCGGCTATCCAGTACGGCTTGTTTTCAATCATAAAGCGAATCGTGAAAAAATCATCATCATTCGCAGGCTCAGAATAGACACTCGGTAACGTCGTATCTTGCCCCTTTCCGCCACTAATTAGCTCAACTTTATCGGGGATATCTGCCTCGGTTAATTCGGGATATATCCGCCTTACATACATTTTCTCACTTGCGGTTAAGGTGTACGGTTGCGCTGACGGGCTTTTTGCCTGTATCTTTCCATTAATGCCATTAACCACCTTGCCAACCCCTGTGTCGAATAACGGCTGCTCGGTTGAAGTATGAAAAAATCTTGAGGGAAGATTGACGGTATAGACCGGTTTGATTTTAATATAGTAGCTCTCGGTAGTGTCGGTAAAATGAATCGCCACCCCAGGGCTTAACCAACCTGCCGGTTTAGCAGCTTGAACTAATTGCGCCTCTTTTTCAACTAATATGATACTCTTTTCGCTTTCAGGCAGCTTGTCCGCTAAAGCGCGGGTTTTAGTGATAAACGCCGGCAAATCATCACAGGTCAGTAATTCAATGTGTGCCATTTGCTGTAATTGCTTGTCTAACGCCCGTTTCATGTTCGATAACGGGGCTTCTTTAGGCTCGTCAAAACGTTCGGATTGGCTGACATTATGGCCGATGTAACCTATAAAGTCGCCTTTATTAATTGGCACAGGCGTTTTTAATACCACCACTTTATCTAATTTTTCAGGTTTAAGTTGGGTCACTATTAGTGAGGATAATTTGACATACCCTTTATGTGGCGCTTCATCCCCGCCATTTTCTGCAACCAAGACCGCCGGCACAGTGCAATTACCAATTTTACGGATTTTAGCATAGCCATTTTCTTGCCCATCCAATTCAAAAGTCGCGGTTTGTGGCAAATAGGTCAACTTTTGACTGTCATTCGCGGTGCCATAAACCGCAATGCCTTTGACTTCAACTTCGGGTTTGCCCACTTTTTTATTATCTTCTTTGCAGATTTCATAATCCTTATTGGCTTCCGCTGTCTTTCCTGTCGGTCTATCGGCTGCTGTCGTGCCAATATCATTATGCCAAACATAACCGGTAATATTGCCCAATTCATTTTGAAAGCCGTTTGGTGTCACCACCGTACCTGCGGTTATCGACACAATTTTATACCAACCAGGCATATTTGCTTTTTGTTCACCTAAACGTACTTTACTGCCTTTAAGCAATAAACCCATAATCTTTGTGTCTTTTCCCTTTTCACATATCACGCTGCCAGCAATGGTGTCTGCTTTTTTTTCATCCACTTTCCCTGCTTGCGCTTGCCAATAACAAGGGTAATTCACCTGACTACCGCTTTCTTGTCCTTTTTGCTGATAACCATACCAATCGAGTTGATGCATATATAAACTGTATAAGGTTATTGAGGGGGGCGTATTAGTTGCATTTGCGACTTTAGGCATTTGTAATAGGTGTCTAACTAAGGCAAATCCTGTTGAGAAATACGCCACTTTTTGCTGTTCTTTATAAGGCGTTTTTAGCTCAACATTGTCCTGATACACTATTTTATGGTAAATATTATCGACTCGATAAGCAACCACTTCGCCATGAGCCATACAACGCAATTTACCGTCATTATCAATTTTCTTTAGTACCCTTTCATCAAGATGGATCCCCCCATGCCATATCCCATTTTCACCAAACGGATAAAAGCCACTGATTGCCTCTGATAACGCTTTATAATACGCATCTTGACTGAGTTGTTTTTCACCAACGGGAAAGTTGAAATTGTCGATTCTTTTTATGGTCATGTTGATTGCCTTATTCCTTATGCGGAAAAGCCTTTTGAGTTAAACGATATATGTTTTTTTAATAAGGCCTCGAGCTCTTGATTATTAATATTCAGTTTTGTGGATAAATGATGACTTGCCGGCCCCATCTTCTGCATCACATTACATTTAAGATAGACATTATCTGGCGTGCCCAGTTCAATGCCTTCACTGCTAATTTTGATATAAGAGCCACCACAAATGAGGGTGAGGTTATCTTTGGCGGTAATGGTGACTTTACCATCCACACTATCCACTTTAATATCTTGCTTGGCCGCCATATTGAGGTTGGCGTTTTGGGCTTGCACTTCAATATCGCCTTGGTTAGCAAACAGTTTCATGCCCGCTTTTTGCGCAAATAAGCCAATCGCTTCAGCCGATGAGAGGGTGACATTTTTTAAAGCGTTGATATCAGTTTGATGTTCGCTGGTTAAGGTGAGGCTGCTCGCTGTTGTCAGTTGGATGTTTTCAGGACTAGTTAGGGCCATGCCTTCTTGCGCATAGGCCAGTAGGCCACTTTGGGTTAGCTGAGTTAAGTTGGCTTTAAGTTGCGCTTGGCTGTCGGTATCGGCGCTGTGCGCGTCGGATTGGGTGGCGGCATTTTGTAGGGCTTTAGCAATAGAGAGGGCATTTTCAAGTTGGCTTATTGCCGCTTGCATATCGAGTTGTTTGCCTTGCGCTTTCGGCTGGGTTTGGGTGGTTAAGTATAAGCCTCTATTGGCGGCAATCGCCCCCCATTCGTCAGTGCGCAGCTCAAAGCCTTCACCGCGGGGTTGTTTTTTATTATCGACCAAATGCCCCAAATTAAGTTGAGTTTTGCCGTATTCGGTGGCCAGTTTAATATGCTCTTGCCCACGTTTATCATCCATGCGCAGTTTGTTATTAGCCGGCGTGCGAATCACATTGCGGTGTTTGTTAATGGTGGTAACAAGGTCGGGGTGAGCACTGTCATGCATCGCATGGGCGATATACGGCCTATCGGGATTGCCCTGCATAAAGGCGATGGCCACTTCAGTGCCGTCAATTAACGGGAAGTGAAAGCCATAGGTGTTACCCGCATACGGTTTAGCTAAACGGACCCACAAGCTTTCCATGCCACTTTTCCATTGTTTCAGGTCAACATTAAATTTAACTCGATAGCGTCCTTGCGGGTCGATATAGCCATAGGTATCATTGTCGGGGCTGGTGACCCTTGCCGGTAACGTACCACTGACTTGTGGCCAGCGTATGGGCGCGGGGCGATAGGGTTTTAAGGGGTGATAAGGAATGGCGGTAAAGGTGAGCTCATAAGCATCAGTGCGATTACCCTGCCCCTGCACACTTAAAATGATGATACCGTCATTGATATCTGCCAGCGGGCTGCCGTTGAGGTTAATCCATTGGCCGGGAGCAAGGTTATAGTGATTACTCTTGCCTTTGAGGATAATTTGCTGGCTAATGGCCTGTTCATGACGAATACGCGCATACCACTGACCACTTTCAATCTGATTATCGTCATGCGTATTATTCTCATTAGAATTATTGCCGTTATCACGATTATCATCACCACGAGTGTGTGGATTTTCCTGTCCGTTGCTATCTAAGCCTTGATAGTGCTCGGCATAACGGTAGTCGCTGCCATAGGTGGTGCGGTCTTTGGGTTGGGTGTTTATTTCGCCCTGTAAATCGGCGAGGGCATCACGGTAGTGATAGTCTTGTACTTTGACTGAGGAGACCACCACTTCGCTATGCAGGCTGATATCCCACACACTTTCCACACCCCTATCGAGCGTGCCACTGGGCGGTTTATCGTCGATATCGGCCACTTGCGCATAGCCTTGCTCATAATCACTTAACACCATTACATCACAGTGGTGCTCGGCGTGGGTTTCAAAGCGAAACCAGATACCCACATCAGCCAATAAGCGTTGAATAAATTCAAGGTCACTTTCTTGCCACTGCGTGATAAACTCCCGCTCAGGATAGCTCTCTTTTAACTCTAGACGGTAATCAATGCCCGTCAAACCATGACTGCGCAGCACGTCTTCAACTACACTCACCACGCTTTGCTGTTGAAATATGGCACTATGTTGCCCAATAGCCAGCCGTGCTAAACACGAGGATAACACCACCTGATAATGGGCTTCCTCTTTATTGACGGATAACTGGCTAAATTCGGTAATCACTCCATGTAAGGTGCGCTTATCATTCACCGACGGTAAGTCACTTAACGATGAGATTGTTGACATTACGCTTTGATACGGTTGATGGATAACAGGATTAAAAGAGAATGTGGCTTTTTGATTAAGCACTGAATCAATGGATAACGCTTTGTCAGAGCTGGTAAACGTAATCACATAACGCCAAGGCTGGTTTAACGACTCATTACCGTCAACATGCCAAACCGAAATCGGCGAGCGCAGCCCCTCAACAGTTAAGCTATAGCGATTA
Organism: Gilliamella sp. App4-10; assembly: GCF_001690495.1. Lineage (GTDB taxonomy): Bacteria > Pseudomonadota > Gammaproteobacteria > Enterobacterales > Orbaceae > Gilliamella > Gilliamella apicola_G. The sequence continues at coordinate 41,594 of NZ_LZGS01000025.1, read as the reverse complement.
TGGCTAACGCCCCCTAAACCCGTCACTAATCCGTCCCCAAATTCACCGATTAAGGGATTAAGCGTGTTGTCCATATTGTTTTCCTATTTTCCCTAAAATCTCTATATTTTATTGTTAATGAGGTGATTGGCTTATCGTTATTTATAGTATTGTTTTAAGCATAAACGATAATGGAAACAGAGTATAAACCATTTTAACGCAACGTTAACCTTTTTAATCAATACTTTTGCTTAATATCAATAATATCTGTTAACTAAACGAGTATCTGGTAGCTGCTTAACGCCTTTATTTAAAAAGCGATTTAAGCAACGCTATACTTTATTAAGTACATTTTTTAACCTGTTAAATGAAAAATAATTTTATGCTGAAGCGGTATAGATTTCTGGATATGTTAACTAGAAATTCCGTCTTTTTTAATAAAGAAAAGCTCAGTTTTATTGCTGACTGTGCTATAACTATATGAAATTTAAAGATTAATTGGTAGAATGAAAAATCCTAATATTCCCTCTATTTTATTCTAATATTACTTTAATAAAAACAATGCATTATAAAATCATTGTTATTATTAAAATCATTGAAAAAGTTGGTGGAAATTTGGTGTTAAATATTTTAATAATAAAACAATGTGTTATAATTGGAGTGTTCCCTATACACATAGGGATAAACCGGATTTGCTCGAGCAAGCAAAATCATTGTTATCGTGTTCCCTATACACATAGGGATAAACCGCGTAATTGCAAAAATCATCAAAACCCTTGTATTGTGTTCCCTATACACATAGGGATAAACCGTATACTTTAATTAGCTACGCAAGGAGTAAATAGGTGTTCCCTATACACATAGGGATAAACCGTATCAACCAGCATTAACGCAATTACTAAATCGGTGTTCCCTATACACATAGGGATAAACCGTAAACTCTCGGTTATCATTAAGTGGACATTTAGTGTTCCCTATACACATAGGGATAAACCGATATTTGTGTCGGTTTCAATAGCGGTAAACAAGTGTTCCCTATACACATAGGGATAAACCGCCATTGAAGAAGCCGTTAAACACGCAGATGGAGTGTTCCCTATGCACATAGGGATACCGCTTATTGACGAAAACCCCACTGCAGAAGAGGTGTGTTCCCTATGCACATAGGGATAAACCGTATCAATACGCATTAATAAACATTAATCAAGGGTGTTTCGTATACCTATAGGATTTTCATTTTCGCCCATCTTTACAGAATATGACCTAAACAACAAATAGCTTGCTCTCTTGCTATTGAATTTATTATGTTGTTTTATACTAAAACATAGGTATTACCTGAAATTTCTTGACAAAAAACATTCAGTTTTTTTAAGAAATATCTCTTTTTTATCCGCTAGGCGGGTTATTAATATGTATTACTGTTTGCTTTTATTTAGTCGCTAAATCTAAAAGTTACCATTGTCTACATTAAGCATTTCATTTGAAATAGTTTCATACAATTAGCTTTTTAATAACCTCACAATTTCTTCAATATCATTCGGCGTTGTTTGGCAGCAGCCGCCAATTAATTTTGCGCCTAATTTAACCCAAGTTGGCAGTTGATTGCTGAAAGTGCAATTATGTTGATGATTTTTGTGCCACTGTTTAGTGATTGGATTGTATTGTTCACCTGAATTTGGATAAACAATTAATGGTTTGGAGGTGAGTTTATTTAGTACTTCTAACGCTGGTGTCACGTTTTCTAACGCAATACAGTTAACACCAATGCTCACAATTTGTTCGATATTGTTTAAATAATCGATAACTTGTGATAACGGCGAACCATCGCTAAGGTGCTGGGCATCTTTTAATGTTAACGAAAACCAAGCGTTGATTGTAGGAAACTGTTGTATCAATTTAACTAACGCTTTGATTTCAGCAAATGAAGGTAGAGTTTCGCAAGCAAGGATATCAACCTTAGCCTCAATCAAGGCTTGAATACGATCACGATGAAAGACAATAAATTCAGATTCGGTAAGTTGATAGTCACCGGTATATTCTGAACCATTGGCAAGATATGCCCCATAAGGACCGACTGAACCGGCAATTAATAATGTTTTATTTCGGTTTGTTTCATTCAAATACTGCAGCTTAGCTTGCTGTGCAAGTTCAACGCTGGTTTTAATTAGTTTGATAGATTCTTCAAACGTAATCCCCTTTTTTTCAAACCCTAATGGCGAGGCTTGATAGCTAGCAGTGATAGCACAATCAGCACCAGCTTTGAAATAGTCATAATGGACTTGGCGGATTAGTTCGGGCTTTTCAATTAACACTTTTGCTGACCATAAACTATCATTAAGATCGCATCCACGATGTTGCAGTTCGCTGGCTAGTGCACCATCAATGATGATGTGCTTTTTTTGCTTTAACAATGTGCTAATTGGATGATTAGTTATCATTTTTCACTACTCTCTTTTGATAGGCTTGGGTAAAGTGGTGGGCAATAAAGCAGACAATCACAAAAGGAATACCACAATAAAGCGCAATGCGTTGTTCAGAATCGAATGCTAAACCAATGCAGGCAATTAAGCATAAAATAAAGCCTAAAATAGGTACAAACGGATAAAATGGTGCTTTATATTTTAGTGCTTTTTGCTCAGTTGCAGATAGTTGCTTTCTAAAAAAGTAATGCGAAGCACAAATACTTAACCAAACTGCCACCACGGCAAAGCCAGAAATAGCGGTTAATGCTACAAACACAGTATCGGGCGCTATCACACTTGAAAATAATGCTAATAATCCGCCAAGCATACTCACTGCAATAGCGGTGGCTGGAATGCCTTTATGGGTTAATTTAGCAAAGCACTTTGGTAATGTACCTTGATTCGACAGCGACCACAACATACGCCCAGCGGCATAAAGCCCTGAATTGGCAGCTGATAAAATAGCCGTTAAAATGACAAAATTAAATATATCGGCTGCGTATGGAATGCCGATATTTTCAAATACCATCACAAATGGGCTGGTAATAACGCCAGCTTGATCCATAGGCAATAGCGCCGCTAACACAAAAATCGTTCCAATAAAAAAGATAATCAATCTTAAAATAGTTGTTTTTATCGCCAGTGGGATCGATTTTTCAGGATTATGGGTTTCGCCTGCTGCAATGCCGATTAGCTCTGTACCTGAAAAAGCAAAATTGACGGAAACCATGGTCATAATAATTGGGGTGATGCCATTCGGTAACCAACCATTATCGGTAATATTATGTAAAAAGGGGGCTGGCATGTCGTTTTTCATTGGAACAAAGCCAAAGATAGCAGTGGCACCGGCAATAATAAAGATGATAATAGTGATCACTTTAATGATTGAAAACCAAAATTCACTTTCGGCAAAAAATTGTGCGGTCACGATGTTTAACGCAAAAATCACGATACAAAAGATTAAACACCAAACCCAGACCGAAACAGTAGGAAACCAATATTGCATACATAGGCCAGCTGCGGTTAGGCTGGAACCGAGTGCCACTGTCCAAGTTAACCAATACAGCCAAGCAACGGTATAACCAGTACCTGGGCTAATAAAGCGCGAAGCATAGGAGTGAAACGCGCCGGTTTCTGGCATAGCAACTGCCAACTCACCAAGGCACAACATCACTAAATAAACGACTAGTGCACCAATTAAATAAGCAATAATAGCACCCATTGCGCCTGCAGTGGCGATAATATATCCTGTATTAAAAAATAGACCGGTACCAATAACGCCACCCAGCGATAGCATAATTAAATGGCGGGTTTGCATAGTTCGTTTAAATTGGTTTTCCGATGTGGATGATGAATTTGTATTCATAAGTGTGCTTTTTTGTTCTAGTTATAAAAGATAAAATACCGCCAGCATTAGTGGCGGAATGGGTTAGTTTGAGAAATTAATTGGCTAGTTATAAGTGATCAAAGAATTCTTCTTTGGTTACTGTTTTGCCATTTACGCTAACTTCATCACTATCTTTAGTTAGGCTAACATCAGAATAGATACCTTTAGTTTCACCATTGCTTGTAGTCAAAAATTGAGAGTTACTTATCATTAATGCCGACATAAATTGTAAGTTTTGATTTGCTTTAGCAACTTGTTCTGGCGTTACATCGTTAGCGTTAGGGTTTTCAATTTGCGCAGATAAATGAGCTAATACGTCAAATGGCGCTTCAAGCTTTAATTTAAGTGTGTTGATTTTGTCGTAATCTGCTTCATCAATAGCTACACTATCAACATCAGATAGATCAAACATTAGGTTCGCATTAATATCGCCAGCAGGAGTGTGCCAATTGAATTTATTTAACGAGAGTTGGATATTGTGCTTTTTATCGGCATCCTCTGAGCCAGATTCGCCCATTCCCAATTGATTGCTAAACAGGTGTTTATCAAGCCCTTTAAAGTTAATATCTAATGATCCATTACCTAGATTTTGTTGACCATAAATAATCGAATCAACACTACTTGAAAACGAACCATCGACAGTGTTGGTGGTGTTATTTAAGACATTTGTTTGGTTCATCACAAATTTATTAATAACCAGTGAAACGGGTTTTGATTTAAACGAAATAGGATAGGTTAATGAAAGTTTATCGATTTTTATATTAGTTGAAATGTCAGAGCCATTAGAGTTGCTCTTAATGGTATAATCGCCTTTTCCAAGTTCAAATCCACCATCAATTGATGGGAATTCATCTTGAGTGACATTAATCGCTTTGCTTGCTAGTTTAACTGTGAGATATTCTCCATAACTTACACCTACATGTCCAGTAATAAAAGGCTGATTACCGGCTAGTTTCCAAAGTTGTGTATTGGCTTGTTCGGTCATTTCATATTCTAACCAAGCCATTTGTGGAACAAAGGTTCCTTTAGCTAGTGCCGCAATAGGGAAGGGACCATGATGAATGGTGACATCATCATCAAAAAAAGTTTTTGGTTGAGTATCTTCACCTGTTGCATTTTGAGGTGACGCTGTAACGGTTAAATGTAATTTAGTTGAAAAGATACCTTTTTGATAATGACTTTGGGTAACAGAAAACGTGAAATCGTCTTGACTCTGGTTAACTTTGTTTGTGATTTGTGTTAATTGGTGGTCGATATGATTTTCGAGCATGTTACCGGTGTACCATGACGTACCTACGTAGGCAATACCTAATACAGCAACGATTCCTATAGCAAGTGTGGTTTTTTTCATTATAATTCTCTTATTAATTATATTTTAAATTATCATTCTTGATGATTTGCAAAATCAGACAACAAATTTTTAATATATTCAATACGATCGATTCGCTGTAATTCTGATTTTTGTAATTTTAATCGATTTGAGCTTTCTAGGCGATAATTTTTTGGCTCTTTTTGAATCATTTCAATTAAATAATCGACTGATACCTTATTATTGCTACCAAATTCAATATAACCACCTTTCTCGCCAAATTCGATTTTGGTAATGCCTAATTGACTTGCATGATAACGGATTTTGGTGGTTTCTAATAAAAACAGCACAGCATCGGGCAATTGACCAAAACGATCACGCATTTCGACTTGAATGTCGGTGAGTTCAACAAGATCGGTGATACTCGCAATGCGTTTATATAGCGATAAGCGTGTATTAACATCGGGAATAAAATCATCAGGAATCAGTATTGGCAAACGTAACTCAATTTCAGTTTGCTGATTATTGAGTAATGATTCTAGGGTTGGCTCTTTACCCTCTTTTAGTGATTTAACGGCTTCATCCAGCAGTTCAATATAAAGGTTAAAGCCAATAGTTTCAATTTGCCCACTTTGATCGCTACCTAATAGCTCGCCTGCCCCCCGAATTTCAAGGTCGTGTGTGGCTAGCGCAAAACCTGCGCCTAAATCTTCAAGCGAGGCAATAGCTTCTAAGCGCTTTTTAGCATCTTTAGTGAGTAATTTAGGATGTGGCGTTAATAAATAAGCATAGGCTTGATGGTAAGAACGTCCAACTCGCCCCCTGAGTTGATGTAACTGAGCTAAACCGAATTTATCGGCACGATCAATAATAATGGTATTAGCGTTAGGAATGTCGATACCCGTTTCAACAATGGTAGTACAAACAAGTATGTTAAAGCGTTGATGATGAAAGTCATTCATCACACGTTCTAAGTCGCGTTCATGCATTTGCCCATGTCCAATGGTAATGCGTGCTTCGGGCACCAGTTCTGCCAGTTTTTCGCTGACTTTTTCGATATCAGAGATGTCATTGTGTAAATAATAAATCTGACCACCACGTAAAATTTCACGTAAAATGGCTTCTCTAATCACAAGATCATCATATTCTCGAACAAAGGTTTTTACCGCCAGCCGGCGAGCAGGTGGCGTTGCGATAATCGAAAGATCTCGCATACCACTCATCGCCATGTTTAGCGTTCGTGGAATTGGGGTTGCTGTTAGCGTTAAAATATCGATATTTGCTCGCATTGCTTTAATGCGTTCTTTTTGACGAACGCCAAAGCGGTGTTCTTCATCAACAATTAGTAAACCTAAATCTTTCCACTTGATATCTTCTTGTAGCAATTTATGTGTACCAATCACAATATCAATTTTGCCTTCGCCAAGGGCTTCTATAATGGCTTTTTGTTGTTTGGCGGTTTTGAAGCGAGACAGGCTTTCTATACGGATAGGCCAATTGGCAAAACGGTCGCAAAAGCTTTCGTAATGTTGTTCAGCAAGTAGAGTTGTTGGCACTAAAACAGCGGTTTGTTTGTGATTAATAACAGCTAAAAATGCAGCACGAATGGCAACTTCGGTTTTACCAAACCCCACATCACCGCAGACTAATCGGTCCATGGCATAAGGCGAGCACATGTCGCCAATGACTGCTCCAATGGCATTTTGTTGATCGCTGGTTTCTTGATAAGGAAATCCTTGGCAAAATAGTTCATATTGCTCTCGGTCTTGTTGAAATTGAAATCCGGGTTTGCTTTCACGTTCGGCATAAATATCGAGTAATTCCGCTGCGACATCGCGCACTTTTTCGGCTGCTTTTTGCCGAGCTTTACTCCAAGCATCAGAGCCTAGTTTATTTAGTGGGGCGTTTTCTTCATCGCCGCCAGAGTAACGACTTATTAAGTTTAATGACGAAACTGGCACATAAAGTTTGGTCTCATTAGCATATAATAAAATGAGATATTCTGCCGTAATGCCGCCTGTTTCTAATGTGGTGAGCCCTGCATAGCGACCGACACCATGTTCTAAATGAACAACGGGTTTACCAGGTGTGAGTTCAGCTAAACTTCGAATAAGTGAATCGGTATTAATGGCTTGTTTACTTTCTTTTCTACGACGAATAATCCGCCGCCCTAATAACTCATTTTCGGTAATAAACGCAAAATTATCTTGCTGATTAATAAAACCTTGCTCGCTAGCACCAACGATTAAATAAAATCGGCTATCAGAATTTTTGAGCTCATCAAGCTGATTGATGGTGGTTGGATGAATACGAATGCGTCCAAGAATTTCTTGTAATGCTTCTTTGCGTCCTTCTGATTCAACTGAAAAGATGATTTTTCCTGAAAAATCGTCAACAAATTTTTGAAATTGCAAGTAAGGATCTTTTTGTTGGATCTCAATAGCAATATTAGGTAGCTCGGCATAAAGTAAGTTAAGGTTTTTACTTGATTCTGCCGTTGCCACATGTGATACAACCATTCTTGGGTAGCATTTAAAATTGGCAAAAATTTCGTCAGTTTTAGACCAAATAACACTAGGTGCAAGCAATGGTCGCATAGGATCAACTTTGCGGCTTTCATAACGCTGGGTAATGTCTTGCCAGTATTTGTTAGCATATTGCTCAATATTAACGGTATTAATAATTAAGGTATTAGCTAAAAAATAAGAAAATAGCGGTGTTAATGGTTCGTTAAAAAACAGTGCTTGCCAATATTCAATACCCGTTGGCAAAATATTTTTGCTCACTTGCTGATAGATACTTTCTGCATCTAATCTGACCTCAAATTGTTCTCGCCATTGACTACGAAACAGTTCGATTGCCGTTTTATCAAAAGGAAACTCATGCGCTGGTAGCAATTGTATTTCAGCGATTTCATCAAAGGTACGCTGAGTTTCGACATCAAAAGTGCGAATGCTGTCGATTTCATCATCAAAAAAATCGATACGATAGGGCTTATCACTGCCCATCGGATAGATGTCAAACAAAGCACCACGAGTAGCATATTCGCCATGTTCCATTACTTGACTGACTGAGCGATAGCCAGCATTTTCAAGTTGAAGGCGTAAATGTTCACGACTAATTTGTAAGCCTTTTTTCATCATAAACACGTGCCCACCCAAATAGCTTTGTGGGCAAACTTTTTGCATTAAGGTATTAATGGGTAAAATTAATGCTCCTTTGGTTAAATGTCCAAGATGATAAAGACAAGACAGGCGTTCTGATACGATATCTTGATGGGGCGAGAAGCTATCATAAGGCAATGTTTCCCAATCAGGAAAGATAATAGAAGGAAATGGTGAAAATTGTTTAAGTTCTTCGTGAATACGCGAGGTTTGTTGCATATCATCGGTCACAATCACAACTAAACCTTCATGTGCATCTATTGCTTGGGCACAAAATTGTGATAAGGATGAGCCAACAAGCTGCCCAATTTGCTTTACTTCACCTGACTTTTGAGGAATTATGTTTGAAATATTAACTGTTTTAGGCATGATGAATTTGTAGATATCGTTGAAAAATTATCGCCAGATTATAACGTAAGTACGTGGTTGTTTTCTATAACTGTTTAATCCTGTATGATAAGCACCTTGCATTTAACTAGCAAAACTTTGTCTAAAAGTTTTAGGTAATATATACGTTTATGTCAAAAATATTTCGTCCATTAGTATTTTATATCGGTTTGCGTTATGTATACGGGCAAAAAACGGATGGATTTGGTCGCTTTGTGTCATGGTTGTCAATGATTGGCATTATGCTGGGTTCTATTGGTCTAATTGTTGTGTTATCTGTGATGAATGGATTAGAAGACCAGATGCAAAACAGTATTTTAAGATTCTTTCCCCAAGCACAAATCACCTCTATTCAAGGAAAACTTGATCCAAGTGCTAATCCTAGCTCGTCATTTGAAAAGATTAAAGGTGTTAATCGTATTACACCTTTAGTCACTAGCGATGTGGTATTGCAGAGTGAACAAAGTATTACCGTAAGTACGTTGATGGGGATTAACCCAGAAGATTATGATCCTATCAATGATTATATCTATAGCGGATCGGCATGGGATCTACAAGCGGGGCAGTATAATGTCATTATTGGACAAACATTAGCCAATCAATTGGGCGTAACTGTGGGTGACAAAATTCGCTTATTGGTGACCAGCGCAAGTCAAATCACCCCAGTTGGGCGTATTCCTTCGCAGCGTTTATTTAACATTGTTGGACTGTTTAGTGTTAACCATGATATTAATCAATCGCTTATTTATATCAATCAATCTGATGCTAGAAATCTATTACGTTATCCTGCCAATATGATTAGCAGTTGGCGTCTGTTTTTAGACAACCCGTTAGATATCGCGTCGGTAACGGATATGCCATTACCAGAAGGCCTAGTGTTTAACGATTGGCGAGCCAAACGGGGTGAATTATTTCAAGCCATTAAAATGGAAAAAAATGTCATGGGGTTACTCATTAGCTTGATTGTGATTGTGGCAGCTTTTAATATTATTACCTCGTTAAGCTTGTTAGTAATGGAAAAGCAAGGCGAAGTCGCTATTTTAAAAACACAAGGTTTGTCTCGTTTTAAAATTATGTTAATTTTTATTATTCAAGGCGCAAGTTCCGGGATAATTGGTACGTTGTTAGGTAGTATTTTAGGGCTGCTACTTGCTATTAACTTAAACGAAATCATGCAAGTATTAGGTTTATCTTTAGCGGGTATTTTGCTACCGTCACTGGTCGAACCATCGCAAGTTATTTTAATTATTACCGGATTACTTATGTTATCGTTAATTTCAACTCTTTATCCTGCCTATCGTGCAGCCAATATTCAACCTGCCGAGGCTTTACGTTATGAATAATTCACAAATATTGCTAAGCGCAAAAAATCTTTATAAAACCTATAATGAAGGCAAAATGGTGACCGAGGTGTTAAAAAATGTCTCGTTTGATATTGATTCAAAATCTTTACTTGCCATTATTGGAAGTTCCGGTTCAGGTAAAAGTACCTTATTGCATTTACTCGGTGGACTTGATAAACCAACCTCAGGCGAAATTATTTTTAAATCTCATCAGCTAAATCAATTATCCGAACAAGAAAAGGCACGTCTACGCAATCAAGAAATCGGTTTCGTTTATCAATTTCATCATTTATTACCTGATTTTACGGCGCTTGAAAATATCGCAATGCCACTGTTAATTGGTGGCGTTTTGCCACATGAAGCTAAAAAACGGGCTATGGCAATGCTAGATTCGGTTAACTTAGTCAAACGCGCCAATCATCGACCTTCTGAACTTTCGGGGGGAGAACGTCAACGAGTAGCAATAGGGCGTGCATTAATTAATAACCCTGCTTTAGTAATGGCTGATGAGCCAACGGGTAATCTTGATAAATCAACAGCTGACTCCATTTTTGAACTGCTAATTCAATTAAACCGTGAACACGGCACAGCGTTTTTGGTTGTAACGCATGATCTTGAATTAGCCAAGAAACTTGATAAACAATGGGTAATGAGAGATGGGCAACTTTTCGATAGTGCATCATCAGATAACAATTAATGGATAATGAATATGAATTTGTCTTTAATTACTGCCATCAAGTTTCGAAAAGGGCGTCGCAAAAGTGGTATGGTGTCGTTAATTTCGATTATTTCAACACTCAGTATTGCTATTGGTATCGCAGCCTTAATTATTGGTTTAAGTGCTATGAATGGCTTTGAACGGGAGCTACATCATCGTGTTTTATCGGTCGTACCACATGGTCAATTATATCCAGAATATGGCAATTTAGCTAATTGGCGCCATGTGCAACAAGAGCTTAAAACCGATAACAATATTGTGTCAGCCTTACCATTTGTTAATTTTACCGGATTAATTGAAAATGGTAGCAAACTTGGTGCAGTCCAAGTACAAGGCCTTGACCCCGAACAAGAAAAAAAAATCAGTGCACTACCCAATTATGTGCTGAATAATAAATGGCAAGATTTTAAACCCGATAGTCAACAAATCATTATTGGTGCAGGACTTGCCAAAAACTTGTCGGTGAACGAAGGGGGATGGGTTTCGTTATTAATTCCTGTTTCGAGCGGTCCAAACCAACTCAAACCACCCAAAAGAGTCCGTTTGCAAGTGGTCGGTATTTTAGAATTAAGCGGTAGCTTAAGTAACAATGTGGCGTTGATTCCGTTGACCGATGCACAAAAACTATTGAATATGGGCGATAGCGTTACAGGTATTATGGTAAATGTGAAAGATGTTTATCAAGCTAATAACCTTATGGGTAAAGCCGCATTAGAGCTTGACGAAAATCTGTTATTTAATAGTTGGGAACAGACCTTTGGCTTTATGTATCGCGATATTCAAATGATCAGGCAAATTATGTATCTAGCTATGATTGTGGTTATTGGCGTTGCTTGTTTTAATATTGTGTCAACGTTAGTTATTGCCGTAAAAGACAAACAACGTGATATTGCTATATTAAAAACCTTAGGCGCAACCCACCAACTAATCACACATATTTTTATTTGGTATGGGGTGATTTCGGGATTAATTGGCAGCTTAATCGGGGTAATTTTAGGGGTAGTCTTGTCTTGGCAACTGTCGAATATTATGGGGATTGTTGAGTCATTAATGGGGCATAAAATCTTAAATAGTAATATCTATTTTATCGATTTTTTACCTTCCGAAATTCATCTATTTGATGTGTTGGTAGTGTTTATAACTTCCATGTTACTTAGCTTAATTGCGAGCTATTATCCAGCTAAACGAGCTTGTAAGATCGAACCTGCTCGAATTTTAAATAGTTTTTAGCATTAAGCACGCATAAAAAGGCGCTGTTTGATTGTTTATCATCAGCGCTTTTTTATCATTTATAGTAAAGGTAATACCCATTGGGTAGGGCATAATGCATATACCCTATATATAACCCGAATGCGGTAATAACAAATAGTAAACTAATAATAAATAAGATTAACTTATTTGGATATTTAAACGTTTTAAGACACAACGAAATCAGTCCACCAAGCACAAAACCAGCACAAGCCCCCCCAATATGCGCCATATTATTGATTGAAGGTAATATCCCTAGCCCAGCCGTTAAGACTAAACTGACCAGCATCGCTTTGATCGGCATTTCTTGTATATTGCTTCTAAACACCAAGCAATAAGCTAGTAAGGCGGTAATAATGCCTAAAATAGCCCCCGAAGCACCACAGCTGATCACATTTTGATTAATGGTGGCAATATCACTTGATAAGCTCCCCACTAGTCCTGAAAAAAGATAAATACCAATAAAAGCCATGTGCGGTATACGCTGTTCTAAAATTGGTCCAATACTCCATAACGCCAGCATATTCATAGCTAAATGGGTAAAACTAGCATGCATAAATAAATTGGTAAACATACGCCAATATTGGCCAGAAAAGGTCAGTCCTGCAACATCGGCACCCCAATCAATCAAAAAATCATTTTCATAAAGTATCGAAAAACCACGACTATCAAGTAATCGAAAGACAAAAAAGCAAAGGATATTTATCACCACTAAAGTCGAGGTGATTTTAGATTGACTTGCGTAATATTTAATATCATTTAAGGTACTCATTAAAAATCCTTTAGGATAGTGAAACTTTATTGAAAGCGGTTTATGAATCTAATCGTTTGCCCAATATCAGCAAATCACGCTGAACATTATCCAGTTCAGCGACCTTTGGAAGAAGCCCCCATTGTTGATACTGCATTTTTTTAAATAAATTAACACTAGGTAAGTTATGCCCAAATACATAGCTAAAAATTGCCTCAATTCCCGCCTGCTTGGCAAATTGTTCAATTTTATCTACCATAAATTGACCAATTTTTTTACCTCGAAAATCTTGATGAAGGTATAAGCTAATCTCAACGGTTTTATAAAAAGCAGGGCGACCATAAAACGAAGATAAGCTAATCCAACCACAAGGCTGATCTTGATATTTTATCAACCAAATCGGAAGATTTTTAGGGTTATGCAGGTAAAACCATTCTAATCGACTTTCAACAGAAACAGGCTCCGTATCGGCAGTCGCTTGGCGCCCAGCAATCGTTGAATTATAAACATCGACAATAAAAGGTAAATCTTCTAATGTAGCATTGTGGTAAGTGATCATGTTTTTTACCATAAGTGGTTAAAAGAAAATTATTGTAATTTTATTATTGAATGTAGGCAACAAAGGATATTTTTATCGTGAGGAAAATACGGCGTAGCAAAGGTTTATGGTTAGATTAAAATTAAATAAAATCAATAAGCTACCTGAAAGTTTTTTTAACAATAAAATTTACTTATTATCAAAAAATTAAAAACTCATCTAACCCTTTTTTATCAATAAATAAAAACAAAAAATTAAATATTACTGATAAAAAAGGGCTTTTGAAAATAAAAATCATATTTGTCTTTTGCCAAACAAGTTTTATAGTATACCCGCTTCTTGTTTACCGCCGCATAGGCGGTTAAGCTAACATAATAAAATAGCAATCCTATATAACTAATTGATTTTAATATAATTAAAAATCAAATAAAATCAATAACCTTCCTGACGTATTTTTATCTAAATATGCGTTAATTTTCTCTAATAGCTGCGGTTATTGTTTACAAATGAGTCGTATTGAAATGCAATGCAACAAAGTTAAAAAGGTATTACTATCTCAAAATAGACGCTGTGCTATTTTAGGGAATAGTTACATCAACAAAATTTAATGTTTTCATTTTATTTTTTTATTAAACATGTATTTTATATATAGGGTTATATAAGGAGATAAAATCAGGGAGATATTATGTTTTGTATTCAATGTGAGCAAACAATAACAAAATCAAATAAAAAAGGTTGTAGTTATGTAAAAGGTATGTGTGGTAAAACAGCTGAGGTTTCTGATCTGCAAGATGTTTTAGTTGCTAGTTTACAAAGAGTTTCATTCTGGGCATCTGTTTGCCGGAAATATCAAATTATAGACAGTGAAATAGATAGGTGGTCATTTCAAACTTTTTTTTCCACATTAACCAATGTCAATTTCGATGCAGATAGAATGCTAGATTATCTTGAACAAGCACAAAAAATTAGTCAACAATTGGAACAAAAAGCTAAAGAAGCTGCGAATAAAGCTAATGAAGTTATACCTCCTTTAACTTTTGTCGCAAAACTTAACTATCCAAATACAAAGAAAGGGCTTTTAGAATTTGCACCTTATGTCATGTTAAATCGAGAGAAAGGGCAAGTAGGGGATGATATTATTGGACTACGCTTATTAGCTTTATATGGTTTAAAAGGAGCTGCAGCATATATGGAACATGCGGCTGTATTAGGGCAATTTAACGATGAAATATATGGTGAATATCATCATTTTATGAACGTATTAGGTGATAATCCGACCGACATTGATCAGTTATTTGAATTGTCAATGCAAATTGGGCATTTGAATTATAAAGTTATGGCGATGCTTGATTCAGGTGAAACGAATTCGTTTGGTCATCCTGTACCCACAAAGGTTAATACCAAGCCAATTGCAGGCAAATGTATTTTAGTTTCTGGACATGATTTTCATGATTTAAGTTTGATTTTAGAACAAACTCAAGGAAAAGGCATCAATGTATATACCCATGGTGAAATGCTGCCTGCTCACGCTTATCCCGAATTGAAGAAGTATCCACATTTAGTTGGTAATTACGGTAGTGCTTGGCAAAATCAACAAAGAGAATTTGCTAACTTTCCTGGAGCAATTGTGATGACTTCAAATTGTATAATTAATCCTTTTTCTCACGGATATGGCACTCGTATTTTTACTCGAAGCATGGTTGGTTGGCCGGGAGTAACTCATATTGAAACGAATGATTTTACCCCTGTTATTAATTGTGCTTTAGAGCTACCCGGATTTGATTATACAGAAATTGAACACTATATTACTGTTGGTTTTGCTCGAAATACGTTAATAAATGTTGCTCCAACCGTTGTTGAACAGGTTAAAGCAGGTAATATTAAACACTTCTTTTTAATAGGGGGCTGTGATGGTAGTAAAAGTGAACGTCATTACTATGCAGAAATGGCAAAGCAAGTGCCAAAAGATAGTGTTATTCTGACATTGGGATGTGGTAAGTATCGTTTTAATATGCATGATTTTGGAGATATTAATGGTATCCCTCGTTTATTGGATATTGGACAATGCAATGATGCATATTCCGCAATTCAACTTGCACTTACGTTAGCTGAAGCTTTTAAACTAGAAGTGAATGAGTTACCGTTAACATTGGTGTTATCTTGGTTTGAACAAAAAGCCATTGTTATTTTACTTACGTTATTATCGCTTGGAATAAAAGGAATTTATGTAGGTCCTTCGATACCAGAATTTTTAACTGAAAATTTGCTGAATATTTTGCAAGAAAATTTTGATTTACGGATTACCACAGAGGCAAATAAAGATCTTGATCAAATATTAATATCTCGTGTAGCTGAAACTCAAGAAAATCAATTATTCTCAAAGTAGTGGGGGAGTAATAATGGTATATAACAACATTTATTTTTTCATTTGTAGGTTTATTACAGTCATTCTTTAAGTTACTGTAATGAACCTACAAATAACATACTAAAAAAGCCAGATAACTGCTGTTTATGACTTTAATATTCAACAGCAATGCGCTAGTGTTGCTGGATGTGTCATACACACTTCATTATGTTTCTTCGCTTTTATTTCGAACTATTTGGCTTTTTAATACAATACTTACTTTTAATTAATCTGTCTTAATGACCGACTCGTTATTTAGCAAATCAGGTACAAGGCTAAGTGTATCTTGTTGAGTTTGCTTATGCAGGCGTTGATCCGTTTTGTATACCACACTAATATTAAGCATTCCTTCAAGTATTACCATTAGCTTATTGGTTAAAGAGGCTTTATCAGGATAATCTTCAAGCTTTGAGAAAATAATCTTTCGAATGAATGCATTATGTTCGATAACAATATCCGATATGCAGGGCAAATCTTTATACATTTCTTCCATTGCTCGCATAAATAAGCAACGGTAAAAATTCTCTTTGCAAGACCACTTTTCATGCCACTCAAATAGTTTTTACATTTGACAACATACTCTGCTAGCTATTTTATCATGGCTCCATTTGAAGCTTTGTGTGTTATTTTATTTGCCGTTTCTCAGCCTCCTTTGGCGCAGCCTAGGAATATCATCTTTGGGCACTTAATATCAGCGCTTATCGGCTTATTATTTTTAAAGTTGCTCGGTGACTCAGCATTAGTTATCGCCTTGGTTGTGGGGAGTGCCATTTGCAATGTAGTTATTTCGATGTGGGCATCCGCCAGCAGGCGCTAATCCGTTAGTCATATTGTTAACGACAAGTCAAGTTCATTATGATTTTAGCTTCTTACTGTTTCCGGTGTTATCGGACTCTAACGCTTTAGTCATCTTTGCGTACATTATTAATAATTTTACTGGAAAAACAAGTGGCTGCTCTATTGGTTTGCGTTTTTTAATAGTAAAGTTCATAAATGAGAATAAGCGACTAACCTTATAGTTTAATTGAAATAAATAATTAACTTTATCAAACTAGATTCATAATTCGACGTAAACAAAAGTTATCATGAAAGGTACTGCTAATTTAACAGTAAGTATTCTAAGGGAGGGAAGACAATGCATTAGCTATTGTGACTTTGAAAATTTGCAAATAATGGCCTGCATAATGCGAGCAAGTTTTTAAGTAATAATTAATCGTATTTTATCCATTACAATCACTTAATATTTCATCATGCCAAAATCGCATTACATAATAGAAATTAGTTATTGCAATCAAAATAATAATCTTATAATTTATTCAAATTTTCGAGTATAATATAGTTACTAGCTTATCTTAATAATTGTAAACATGTTTAGATTTTATCATAAAAAAATAAACATGGATTAATTTTCAATCTATCAAACAAAAGTTACTTCGATTTTTATATAAATTGTTACCTGTTTCAATATAGAAGTTTCTATTTAATTCTGCATTTGGGATTGTAGTTCAACATATAATGTTTAACTTGGAGAAAGGAAATGTATTTATTAGAAATGACGCCAAAATTTTTGTTAGCATTAATTATTTTACTTGTTTATGTGAAGTTGTCAGGCAAAAGCCAAATTGCGCCAATGTCCCAGCTTGATCAGGTTGGTAGCATGGTAATTGGTGCTCTGGTTGGGGGCGCATTACTTAGCCCAACAGTATCGCCTTGGCAATCCGCTGGGTTAGTCGCTATTTGGGCGGGTTTACTGGTTTTAATTCGTTTTATCAAATCTAAAAACTCACGCCTACGCGATGCCATAGATGGCGAACCAATCCAATTAGTGAAAAATGGACATTTAATAACAGATAATTTTATAAAAGCCAACTTACCGGTAAGAGATTTTGAAACTTTAGTGAATATACAAGGTATAGCTTCATTTGATGAATTAAAAGAAGTTTGGTATGAACTCAATGGTTCTTTAACCCTAATCAAAAAAGGCGATAAAGATATCGCTGTGCTTATCATTGAAAATGGCGGCATTAGTCATGATAATCTTGATCAACTCAAAAAAGATGAAGATTGGGTTAAACGTGAAATTTCAAAACAAGGTTATGAAAAAATAGAAGATATTTTTTGTGCTGAATGGTTTGATAATAAGTTACTTATTTATCCTTATGATGCGATTCGTGAAGGTAAAAAATAACCATTATCCCTTTTCTAGGGTGGAGTAATCCACCCATTTTTTAGATTGATTAATTAGATTTATGTTTTGATTAACGCAGTTGGCTATCTTTACTACCACGGCGGTTATATAAACTTGTCGCTTTAGCCAATTGCTTATCGAGTTCTTGTTGGCAAGATACGCAATATTGTACGCCGGGTAATGCCGCTCTTCTGGCTGCGGCAATAGGTTCTCCACACTCAATACAAAAATGAGCGCTAGTGGTACTGTGATTGAGTTGTCGTCTTGCATTTTCGATAGCATCGGCAATAGTGCCTTCGATTTGTTGATTAACGGCATCGTCAGATGCCCATCCACTTGCCATAAATGTATCCTTTTTATAACTGGAATAGTTGATTAATGATATGGTGTTTTTTTTGAACATTTTCAAGTAAGATGTTAACTAATGGTAACTCATTTTAATGATAATGCTGATGTTAGGTAAAAATAAAGTCATTATTAAATCGGAGATTATTATGCAGCAATATGAACAAGCAACATTTGCAGGCGGTTGTTTTTGGTGTATGGTAAAACCCTTTGATCAGTATGAAGGGGTGATTAAAGTTGTATCGGGGTATACCGGTGGTCATGTTGCAAGCCCAACTTACCAGCAAGTCTGTTCAGGTACAACAGGGCACACCGAAGCAGTCCTCATTACGTTTGATCCCAAACTTATCAGCTATAAAAAATTGCTTGAAATCTTTTGGCAACAAATCGATCCAACCGATTCTCAAGGGCAATTTGCTGATCGTGGAAATTCTTACCGCCCAGCTATTTTTTATCACAATGAATATCAACATAAACAAGCATTAGCGTCTAAACAAACGTTACAAGATAGTGGAAAGTTTGATAAGCCAATTGGTGTTGCGATAGAGCCTGCGGTGGCTTTTTATCCAGCTGAAGACTATCACCAAAATTATTACACTAAACAGCCTCAACAATACAACCAATATTACCAATTATCAAGGCGATCTGATTTTTTGGCTCAACATTGGCAAAAATCAAATAAAGGATGAATTAATAATGCAAAACTACCCACAATACAGTAGTAAACAAAAATGGATCCATTGGTTAACCGTAATACTGGTTGTATTAACGTTTTTATTGATGATGTTTAAAGTGACGTTGTCACAATATTTGGGTGGTATATTTACTATTTATGTATTGCACAAATCCTTTGGTATGCTGATTTTTGTAATAACAATATGGCGGTTTTTCGTCATTAAAAGACAAGGCGTTCCTGATGGTTTGCCAAGGAATCAAAAACTACAGCGTATTTTATCAAAAGCAACGCAAGGATTTATTTACATTTTATTAATTATTGTACCGCTTTCAGGCTACTTGATGAGCAGCAGATCACTGAATATTTTTGGTATCATCTCTATACCTGCCATTGATATGCCAAATGAAACTTATCTATTATTTCATAAAATTCACCAAGTTTGTTCATATTTATTTTTAGTTTTACTTATCATACATATAGTTGGTGCTTTGTATCATTATTTTTGGATTAAAGATAAAGTGTTGCAATCGATGTTAAATCGAAATTAATCACCATTAATTAAAATAAACAACATTAAATAACATAACGAGAAGGTGGCTTATGAATAAAACGATGAAAGAAAAAGCTCTATCCATATTAACACCTATGCAATATTATGTAACTCAAAAAAATGGGACAGAACCGCCGTTCGAAAATGAATTTAACGCCAATCATCAAGAAGGACTATATGTTGACATTGTATCTGGTGAACCGTTATTTACTTCATTAGATAAATTTGATTCAGGATGTGGCTGGCCCAGTTTTGCTAAACCGATAGAAAAGGGCAATATCGTTGAAAAAAAAGACACCAGTTTTGGTATGCGACGTACTGAAGTACGCTCCATGAATGCTGATTCTCATCTTGGGCATGTTTTTAATGATGGTCCAAAAGCCCTAGGAGGCTTGCGCTATTGCATCAACTCGGCCTCTTTACGATTTATACCTAAAGATGAACTAGAAGATGAAGGCTATGGGCAGTATTTAAAGCTATTTGACAAAGAGTAAATAAACACGGACAGAATAAACGTAACAAAATAAAAAATCCTATCATCTAAGATGATAGGATTAATAAAACCTTAACGAGTCTAATTCTTTCGTTTAAATAGAATATAACTAATCAACAAAAATACAAAACTGGTTATTAGCGATCCAATAATAGGATAAATACCTATTACAATACTCACTTGAGCAAACAAATTATCGGCAATATAAAACAAGAAACCAAAGCTAATGCCAATCAGCACCCGAATTCCCATTGACACGCTGCGTAGCGGACCAAAGATGAACGACAACGCTAGCAACATCATCACCGCAACGGATACTGGTTTGATAATCTTTTTCCAAAACAGCAAATCATAATATTTGGTATCTTGTCCTGAATTTTTGAGATATTGTGAATACTGATAAAGTCCCGAAGCCGACAACGAGTCAGGATCAAACGCTACAATACTTAATTTATCAGGAGTAATATTCGTTTTCCAAGGGATGGAGACCATATTGACACCCACTACTTTATTGGGCACCGTTAGCTCATTTTTTTCGACTTGCGACAAAGTCCAACTATCGTTTTCATAAACACCATAGGCGGCGTGGGTAATAGATAGTAGCTTATTATCATCGACCGAATAAATATAAACATTAGAAATTGAATTATCGTTATTCACATGCCCAATAAATACATAATCTTTACCATCTTTTGCCCAAAGACTACCTTGTTCGGCCATTAACGAATTACCATAAAGTTTTTCAGAACGCATATTGCGTGCAGTTTGTTCACTAACCGGCGCAACCCATTCACCAATCGCCATGGTAATTAACACTAATGGTAAAGCGGTTTTCATCACCGCAAACGCAATTTTAAAACGGCTAAAGCCCGAGGTTTCCATTACAATTAACTCACTGCGTGATGCCAGCAAGCCCAAACCAATTAAAGCTCCTAACAGTGCTGCCATAGGAAAGAACACTTCTAAATCTTTTGGCACCATTAACAGGGTATAAATACCCACCGAAAACGCATCATAATCAACTTTAATTTTTCGTAGCTGATCAATAAAACGGATAATACCCGACAAACTAATAAGTAAAAAAAGGCTAACACCAATGGTGCTTAAAATAGTTTTACCGATATAACGATCTAAAATCGAAAACACGCTTTTCTCCTTAAGAAGCCGTATATTTTAAGCGAAGTTTACGCATAAATAGGTTATCCCAACAATTCAAAATTAACGCCAATACAAAATATCCTAAATTCAGCATATAGAACCATAATTCGGGATCTAATCGACCTTTACCCGCATTAGCTTTGATGGAACTGGCCGACAAAAAGTAAACCAAATAAAGTAGTAAAGCCGGTAAAACTTGTGCAAGGCGTCCTTGGCGTGGGTTAGATACACTCAGTGGAATAACTAAAAATGCCATCAATGGCACCGAAACAATCAACGTTACACGCCAATAAAATTCTGCATTAGCTTTAGGCGTATTAATGTTGGTCAGTGCTAATAACCCCAGCTGCTGAACATCCACTTTGTCTGAGCCCTCGTTGGTATTTAACTCTTTGGGTTTAATGATGCCTAAATAATTATGAAAGTTTGAAATCCGAAAATCTTTTAATTGCGCAGTGCCTTCATAACGATTGGCATTTTCAAGAGTGATGATTTGATTACCTTCATTATCATGCCCAGTCTTACCTTTATTGGCAATAATAATAGAAGGTCGTTGATTTGCTTTTGGTTTAATTTGAGCAATAAACACATTTTCTAAATTATTATTATTCACATTACCAATATAAATCACCGAATTACCATCAGGTGTTTGTTGAAATTGCCCAGCTAACAACCCCGCTAAACTAGGGTTTATCTTAGCATTGGCAAGCAACTGATCTTGCTTAACGTTAGACCAAGGACCAAACCAAAGCGAATTGAGTGCCGTTAATATGCAGGTTAAAATACAAAGAAAAAGCACCACTTGATAAGTCAAATTCTTTTTAACTCCGCAAGCATGCATTGCCACCATTTCGCTGTCAGAATAAAGGCGCCCAAAGGTAACTAATACACCAAGAAAAAGGCTCAACGGCAAAATAAGATCAGCCATATTCGACACGCCCAAAACTAACAACGGCATAATTAATTCACGGGGGATTGAACCGTCAATCGCACTCGACAAAATTCTAATTAATTTTTGAGAAAAGAAAATCAGCAATAAAATAAACAATATTGCCCCTTGGGTTTTCAATGTCTCTTTAACTAAATATCGACGAATTATCACATTTTACCTATACATGTTGGCACAAAATCAGATTATTATAATCTGATTTGTTTGGTTTTAGTTATCTTTTTGTTGCTATCTAACAATGAACCGATAGAATATTAACAATCTCTACCCATTCACAAATGAGAAGCATTATGAAATTTCAAATAAAAAACAGCGCTATTATAACCAAACAAAAAACAGAGTGTTTAGTTATTTCAATTGATTCAGGAAAAAGCCAGTCTGATTTTGTTAAAGATATCGATAAATCAACCAATGGCTTAGTTAGTGAACTTATCAAATCAGGCGACATAAGTGGTGAACTGGGTCAAACCACCTTGTTATATCCAAACAGTAATAGCTTAAAACAAAAGATCTTATTTGTTGGATGTGGCAAAAACAAAGATTTTGACTTAATTCAAGCTACAAAAGTTATTCAAGCGGTCATAAAAGAGTTACTTGCTAAAAAAATTAAAAATATTACCTGGGATTTATTTGCGTTCAATAAAGTAAATAGCCTTGAAGTTGCCAAACAACTGCCACAAATTGTGAGTGACATAACTTATCGATTTGATGAATTTAAAACTACGAAAACCCCAGTACCTAGCCTAACTAACGTCACATTATTAATCCACGACAAAAAAGCATTATCAGCTTTAACTGATAACTTGTTGCAAGGGCAAATTATTGCGAATGCCATTGCGACAACAAAAACGATTGCCAATATGCCATCAAATGTTTGTAATGCAAAATACTTAGCCGAACAAGGCAAACAGCTTGGCAAATTACACTCATCATTAAAAGTTACCTGCCTTGGCGAAAACGAGCTGGCAAAATTAAACATGAATGCCTATTTAGCCGTCGGACGTGGATCGCAAAATGAATCAATCATGACAGTGATGGAATACCAAGGCGCTAAAGATAAAAAAGACCAACCCTATGTCTTAGTCGGCAAAGGGCTAACGTTTGATTCAGGGGGAATATCCATCAAACCATCTGCTGGCATGGACGAAATGAAATACGACATGTGTGGCGCGGCGACCGTTTATGGCGTTATGCAAGCTGTAGCTGAACTCAAATTACCTATTAACGTGGTTGGCATCATGGCGGGTTGTGAAAATATGCCCGACGGCAACAGTTATCGCCCTGGTGACATACTCACCACCATGTCAGGCACCACGGTTGAAGTCATTAACACCGATGCCGAAGGGCGCTTAGTATTGTGTGATGCGTTAACTTATGTTGAACGTTACAATCCAAAAACTGTTATTGACATTGCCACCTTAACAGGCGCTTGTATCGTTGCGTTGGGTCATCACTACACCGGGGTAATGGGTAACAACGACAAGCTAATTGCTCAATTGATAGCATCTTCCAACAAATCGGGCGACAAAGCATGGGCTCTGCCAATTGATAGTGAGTTCCAAGAACAAATCAAATCAACTTGTGCTGATATTGTCAACGCAGGTGGACGTGATGGTGGCACCATTACCGCTGCTTGCTTCTTATCACGCTTTACCGAAAAATATCAATGGGCACATTTAGATATTGCCGGCACTGCATGGAAGTCGGGCGGGCAAAAAGGCGCAACAGGTCGCCCAGTTGCGATGTTGATTCAATATCTACAAGATCAATAAAACGAGCTAAGAATTTATGAAAAAAGTGATCTTCTATTTACTTGAAAACCAAACAGAAGCCAACGAATCGGGCATGCTATTTTATGAAAAGCTAGCATGCCAAAAGATAGTTAAAGCCTGGCACGCCAAACAGCGCGTGCTAGTTGCTTGTCAAGATCAGGCTCAAGCCGAGCGAATAGATGAATACCTTTGGCAACTCGATACCGCCAGTTTTGTACCACACAATTTAGCTGGCGAAGGCATGAAAGGGGGATCTCCCGTTGAAATCTGCTGGCCAGAAAAACGCAGTAGTAGCACTCGCCAGTTGTTGATTAATTTACAAGAACAATTTCCGGAATTTGCTGGTGTTTATTATGATATTATTGATTTTGTGCCAGTTAATGAACGACTAAAGTCACTTGCAAGGGCAAGATATAAGTTATATAAAGAGGCCGGATTTAATCTTAAAACGATTCCAATCACTTGCGAATAAATTAGGTGGAGAGCTTGTTTATTTTTTGCAGTTTCCTCCTCTAAAAAACATAAAGAAAAAACAAATAAAATCAAATCATTATCTGAATTTTTTAGCGGTTAAATTTACGCATTATCGAAAAAATACAAACCTGTCAACCATCTTTATTGTTAAATGAAAAGTGATAAAAACAGAAATCTAAAAAGCCATAAAAAAGGTTATTGAAAACAAAAATCCTATTTTTACCATCGAGTTTAACAAATATTTCTTAATTTTTGGGTTTAAATAATGTGTTGTCATCCCAATCAAATTCTTAAAATGAATGATTACAAAACGTGAATTAACCTAGTTTTGACCAGTTTTGGTTAGAGATTATTATCTGTATTACTATTGCTAGTTATGTTACCGAGAAAGTGCGAGAAAATGGTAAGGAAAAATATTAATGAATAGGTTTGCATAGTTAATGACTACCATAATGGAATAGCAACAAGGATAACTTCATTTTTTGTAGTTGAGAATAATAGTGTTTTGTTTGCCAACAGCAAATTTTGACTTGTAGCAGTTTAATTTGTATTGCTTAGTATTGCATCAATTATTGTCTGTATAAAGATTATTTTGCCAGTTTATGGTATGATTAGCGTCAAATTCAAAGGCAATGAGTTATGGTGATTATGAGTTATCAAGTTCTGGCACGCAAATGGCGACCAAAATCATTTTCTGAGGTTGTGGGGCAGCAACATGTTCTTAAAATTCTGTCTAATGCACTTTCGCTTGGGCGAGTTCATCATGCTTATCTGTTTTCGGGCACTCGAGGTGTAGGTAAAACGTCGATTGCGCGCTTGTTAGCAAAAGGACTGAATTGTGAAACTGGCATTACTGCAACGCCGTGTGGGATTTGTGATAATTGTCGTGATATTGAGCAAGGCAGATTTGTCGATCTGCTCGAGATCGACGCTGCATCGCGTACCAAGGTCGAAGATACGCGCGAAATCCTTGATAATATCCAATATTTACCAACCAAAGGACGTTTTAAGGTTTATTTGATTGACGAAGTGCATATGTTGTCGCGAAGTAGTTTTAATGCACTCCTTAAAACCTTAGAAGAGCCACCTGAGCATGTTAAGTTTTTATTGGCGACTACAGATCCACAAAAATTACCTATAACGATATTGTCACGCTGTTTGCATTTGCATTTAAATGTACTTGATACAGCGTTAATTGGTCAGCAACTTGAGCATATTTTACAATTAGAGCAAATCAATAACGATCCCAAAGCCATTGCGTTATTAGCTAAAGCTGCTAATGGCAGTATGCGTGATGCGCTTAGTTTAACTGATCAAGCCATTGCCCTTGGCAACGGTAAGGTTGATACCGAATCGGTGGCGGTCATGCTTGGCACGCTGGATAAGTCAATTCCGTTTACTATTATTGAAGCTTTGCATAATGGTGATGGTAATGCCTTAATGCAACAAATTGAAGCGGCCGCCGTGCAAGGTATTGATTGGGATAATTTGTTAGCTGAAACTATCACCTTGTTGCATCAAATTGCGTTATTGCAAGTAGTGCCAAGTGCATTGGGCGATTATACCGATAACGAAGTACGTATCCGTTTTTTAGCGCAATATATGGCGCCCAACGATGTGCAGTTGTTTTATCAAATTTTGTTAATGGGTCGTAAAGAACTTGCTTTTTCACCCGATAAAAAAATTGGCGTTGAAATGAGCTTTTTGCGTGCCTTGGCTTTTATGCCAAAGGCGGTTGATGCGAAACCACAACCAACGGTGCAGACGAGAACGAATAAGCAAGCAGAAATTAATAATCAGGTTGTAAATCAAGTTAAAAAACAAACTCAAATTCAACAATCTCAATCTACACACACCATAAGTGCACTGCATGTCAGCCCGCCACTTAATCACGCTGAGCAGATTGCGTCACAACCAAAGGCAAGTTCGTCTTTATTATCACCAAAGGAACAAAGTCAGCACCAAGAAACAAGCGATTTGGCAACCGTTGCACCTTCAAAAGCAAAGCAAACAACTGCAGCCAAACCGGCAACGGCTGATCTAACTATTCCCGATGAAGTTTCGTCGATGACCAAAAGTATTTTAGAAATGCGTATGCAGTTGATGAACGGGGAACAAAATTCAAAAAAGTCTGAAACGGTTGAGGTGCATCAACCTAAAAACTCAACCATGCATGAATCATTGGCGCGAATTAAACATAACACCACGCCAGTAAGCGATGATAATACTGATAGTCATAATAGTAGTTGCGATAATAATGTAGAAGAAATTACCGCTGAAAATTATCAATGGCAAGCCAGTGGTTTAATTGCTATGAAGGAAGAGCTAGTGATTGATACTAAGGCCTTTCGTGAGTCACTTAATGGCAGTAAAACGCCTGAAATGATCCAAAAACTAATTACCGAAATGGCACAAAAAGATGCTTGGTGTGCCGAAATTGAACAATTGGATTTGTCGCCGTTGATTAAGCAAATCGTAGTTAATTCTGCGTTTGAAAAAGTGGATAATAACACTATTGTGCTGCATATGCGTTCGGCAGTTAAACATTTGATTAATTCAATAAATAATGTGACTAAAGTGCAAAGAGCTCTTTGTGAACATCGTAAGAAAGAGCTTGATGTAAAGATTATTGTTGATGATAATCAAAACTATAAGACGCCAATTGAAATGCGCGACGAGTTGTATCAACAAAAATTGGCGCAAGCCAAAAAAAACATTGCTGAAGATCCAAAAGTGGCAATAATTTGTCGATATTTTGACGCCAAGATTGATGAAGCAAGTGTTCGTCCTGTATAATTATAGCTGTATTTTTTTTTATGAGGAATTATTATGTTTTCAGGTGGAAAAGGTGGTTTGGGCAATTTAATGAAACAAGCCCAACAAATGCAAGCAAAAATGCAAGAAGCACAAGAAGAGATCGCTAAATTAGAAGTGACTGGCGAATCGGGTGCTGGTTTAGTTAAAGTCACTATTAATGGTACACACAGCTGTAAGCGTGTCGAAATTGATCCATCTCTTATGACTGATGATAAAGAGATGTTAGAAGATCTTATTGCAGCGGCTTATAATGATGCGGCTCGCCGTTTAGATGAAGCTCAAAAAGAAAGAATGGCACAAGTTACCGGTGGTATACAATTACCACCAGGTTTTAAAATGCCGTTTTAAGTGTAGCTTATTTTGACAGTAGGCGGAAAGGCAAATTATATTTGCTTTCCGCTTTTTCCGTCAGAATTATTTCCCAATAAAGATAAAATCGTTTACTAGTTTTTCATTATCGTAAGTAATATCACTTAATCGTTTTTTGTAAATTTCACACAAATCATATATCGAAATTTCTTTGACTTTTACATTATCGAAATCGCTTATCTCCTTGCTTTCTCCTTTGGTAATGATCCAAACTTGTTTATTTTTGCCCGTTAATGGTATCGTTTTAGGGGTGATTCCGCCGTCATTTTTTTTAATATTGAAGGTTAGTTGTGCTTTTTGGTTCAGTTTATTGATGTAGTTTTCTATCTGTTCTTCTTTAAACGATTCAAAGTTTTTTGTAGCGTACAGTCATACATTACAGCTAAATTTTCGATAATAAAAAAACCATCGGCCTTACCCGCTTGATTATCACGATCAAATTGAAATATTTTGTTTAAACCAGTCACTTTTAATAAATCGAAGACGGCATCTTCAAACGCTAGTGGATCATCAATGTATTTGATCTGTTGGACTGAATTTATTAAACGTGTTTGATAGCCTTTGGCATCAATTTTATTTGCCAAAGATTTATTAGTAGACAAACTCTGTTCATTGTTTTCTGCTGCTTGATCGCTGATAATTTTGATATTTGTTGCAAATCGTTGACCGGAATCTTTTTCATTGGCAGTAAATGTCACTCGTAGACCTATTTCATCTATAGGTAAATTATCAAAATCCTTTTTAGCAAAATAATAATCCTTTCCTTCATCCAAAGCTCTTATAAATCCATAATAGGCATCTTCATTATTTTTATCTTTACAAAGTTTTTTTATTTGACTAATCATATATAACGCTCCTTAATGGAATAAATTATGTCTTCAAAGCATATTTCTTAATTATTGAATAATTACAACGTTTATAAACAAATTGACCATTTTTTACCGGTATTATATATAAATAGGCTCTATATATCATTTAGTTAAATGATATTGATGATAATTAATATTTGGTTTAACTGTCTATTTATACAGTTTTTCTTTATTATTTTTTTGCTATCAGGTAAACTACACCTTATTATTTGCTTATTAGTTACGCTTTATTATTAAGGATATATTGTGATTGGTCGTTTACGTGGCACCATTATTGAAAAGCAACCTCCTAAAGTACTGATTGAAGTCGCTGGCGTTGGTTATGACGTGTTTATGCCGATGACCTGTTTTTATGAATTGCCCGAAAACGGGCAAGAAGTCATTGTGTTAACCCATTTTGCCGTGCGTGAAGATGCGCAAGTATTGTATGGCTTTAATCAAGAACAAGAGCGTGAATTATTTCGTGAACTCATTAAAGTTAATGGCGTGGGGCCTAAATTGGCATTAGCCATTCTTTCGGGCATGTCAGCATCGCAATTTATTAATGCTGTTGAAGAAGGTGAAATTAAAAGCCTAGTTAAATTGCCGGGCGTGGGCAATAAAACCGCACAGCGATTAATTGTTGAAATGAAAGATCGCATTAAGCGTTGTTTTGGAGAACAATCATTAGGTTCTAGCTCGGTTATTGATACAAATATCGTTCAAAAATCGGCTAACCAAATTGAAGGTGAGGCGGTTTCGGCTTTAGTTGCATTAGGGTATAAGCCACAAGAAGCTAGCCGTATCATTAATAAGGTGATTAATCCTGACATGAATTGCGAAACGCTGATTCGTGAAGCTTTAAAATCAGCATTGTAAATAGGGATTGATTATGATTGAAGCGGATCGTTTGATTGCTCCACAAGTGCAAAAGGAAGAAGAATCATTAGATCGTGCCATTCGTCCTAAATATTTGGACGAATACATAGGTCAACCACAAGTTCGCGAACAGATGAAAATCTTTATTCAAGCTGCTAAACAGCGTAGTGATGCGCTCGACCATGTGCTTATATTTGGCCCTCCAGGACTTGGTAAAACAACGTTAGCCAATATTGTGGCCAACGAAATGAATGTTAATTTACGCACTACATCAGGCCCTGTGTTAGAAAAGGCCGGCGATTTAGCCGCCATGCTGACCAATTTAGAACCTAACGATGTACTGTTTATTGACGAAATCCACCGACTGTCCCCAGTAGTTGAAGAAATCCTATACCCTGCGATGGAAGACTACCAATTAGATATTATGATTGGCGAAGGACCAGCAGCGCGTTCAATTAAAATCGATCTTCCGCCTTTTACATTGATTGGCGCAACAACTCGTGCTGGATCGTTAACTTCACCGCTGCGGGATCGGTTTGGTATTGTGCAGCGCCTTGAATTTTATCGAGTTGAAGATTTGGAATATATTGTTAGCCGCAGTGCAAAATTTTTGGGAATGGATCTGTCAGACGAAGGCGCGCATTTAATTGCTAAACGTTCACGAGGTACACCGCGAATTGCAAATCGTCTTTTGCGCCGTGTACGCGATTATGCCGATGTAAAATCAAAAGGGATTATCGACAAAAAAATCGCAACTCAAGCGCTGGATATGCTCGATGTTGATAATGAGGGCTTTGATTATATGGATCGTAAATTGTTGCTGGCTATTATCGAAAAATTCATGGGCGGTCCAGTCGGATTAGATAATATTGCTGCTGCAATTGGTGAAGAGCGCGAAACGATAGAAGATGTTCTCGAACCGTTTTTAATTCAACAAGGTTATATTCAACGAACACCTCGTGGCAGAATCGCAACACCACATGCGTATCGCCATTTTGGCATTATTCAGGATAATTAGGTTAAGGTTGAGAGCGATTTAATGTGAATAAAAACGTGATTATTGGATGAATCACGTTTTTTATTACTAATTTTATATTACTAATTTTGACTTAACCGAGTTCTTTTTCAGTAAAAATCCCACTAAATAAATCGGTACTTAAATAACGCTCGCCAGAAGATGGCAAAATCACCACAATGGTTTTGCTGGCATATTCAGGTAATTTTGCTAAGCGATCCGCAGCAAAAACGGCAGCACCCGATGATATTCCAGCTAATATGCCTTCTTTTTCCATCAATTCGCGAGCTGTTTCGATAGCGTCTTCGTTTGATACTTTTTCGACTATATCAATTAAAGTTAAATCAAGATTTGCAGGAATAAAACCAGCTCCAATGCCCTGAATTTTATGCGGTCCTGGCTTAATAGTTTCGCCTGCTAGTGCTTGGCTAATGACGGGTGAATTGGTGGGTTCAACGGCAACCGCAGTAATATTTTTGCCTTGGTTTTTTTTGATATAACGCGTTACGCCAGTGAATGTACCACCCGTTCCGACACCAGCAATAAAAATATCGATTTGACCATCAGTATCTTGCCATATTTCGGGGCCCGTTGTTTTTTCGTGGATTTCTGGGTTAGCAGGATTACTAAATTGTTGTAGCATGAGGTTCTTTTTAGGATCACTTGCCACCATTTCTTCGGCTTTTTCGATTGCGCCTTTCATCCCTTTGGCTGCTTCAGTTAAAATTAAATTTGCACCTAAGGCTTTTAGCAGTTTTCGACGTTCAATGCTCATGCTTTCAGGCATGGTTAAAGTTAATTTATAGCCACGAGCAGCCGCAACAGCAGCAAGCGCAATACCTGTATTACCGCTTGTTGGTTCGATTAATTCAACATCAGAGGTTAATAAACCGCGCTTTTCTGCGTCCCAAATCATGTTCGAGGCAATTCGACATTTGACGCTAAAACTTGGATTACGGGACTCAATTTTGGCTAAAATATTACCATTACCAAAGTGTTTTAGACGAACAAGAGGCGTATAACCAATAGTTTGCGAGTTATCATCAAATATTCTACTCATGGATGAATCCTTATAAATGATTTAAAAACGGATAATCTTAGTAATTTTGTTATTATTATAAAGATAACTTAAAAAGATGATACTAATTAATAATTATAACAATATTCGTTTTGGACATAAGAATAGTATTGATAAAAGGGGTATGTTTTAACAAATATATAATAATTTGTATGCTATTTTTGTATTAAATTTCAATAAACAGGTGATCTCGCTTATCTGTGTTTAGATATTTTAATATTTGTTAAAATTAATTTATTGATTTTTATGTTGTATTAATCTAATTCAGTATTTTTATGAAATCCATCAATATCACATTCCATATCAAATTCAATTTTTTTAATCGCCTGTTCACAGCGGTAAATTCGGTTATCAAGTGTGGCTATTTTGCTTTGGTTAATAATTTCAGGTGATAGTTCTAGTTCGTATTTCATCTCTTGTAGTCGGCGCAAGTAATCTAAATGACGCATGTGTTTTTGGGCCAAAGTTTCTTCAATAATGGGTTGAGACTTTTTTTGGCGCAAGTTATGGGTCGCAAGTTCGCGAGTTAGGGCTGCCATTTGGTTGACTAATGTTTCTGATAAAAAAGTCATTTGTTCAATTTTTTCTGATTCGATATTCGCGACTAATGCTTGATAAGTTTGTTTGATTTTTTCAAGGTAAAACGTTTTGTCTGTCACTATTTTAGTTGTTTGAAACAGCTGCTCGTCAAAATAAGGCTCGTGAAATTGTTGCTCGTTTGTTAAATTGATTTGTTGTTCTAGTTTGTCAATTTGATTTTGTAGTGTTGTGAGTAAATTTGCCATTGTTGTTACCTTTTCTAATAAGGTGAGGAATCATCATCTTGTCCAAAATAATCTCCTAAGTGCAATTTCGCTAAATTGATAAGGGTCATAAAAGCTTCAAATGTTAATTTATTGTCTTTTGTGCTATGTTCGGCGATGATTTTTTTAGCAATTAACTTTATTTTTAATTGGTTATAACAATCAATTAAGTTAAGCGGAAGGGGGGATAGAGCGCGTTTGCCTAACCAAAATATTCCTTGTAGCGGCATGCTTAAGGTAAATAGTATGGTTATTACTGTTACCGCAATTTGTGCCGACATGTAATATTGCCAAAGTAGTAAGCCAATAATGATAGGGGGCAAGTATTTAGTTGCGGTTTTTATGTAATTAATGATTTTTAATTCAGGAAATGAATGAGCTAGTTGTTTGTCTATCGGGCAAAGCTTTATATATCTTTGTCCCGCTTTAAATGTATTTATTAAATTCATATTTTTGTGATTCCTCGACATTCACTTCTTATTATCTTAAAATAGTCCCATTCAAATTGGGGGCTCTCTTTATTCTATCTCAAAAAACAAGATATCAGAAGTCACCTTAGCGTAGTCACATTGATTTTAATCATGTGTTAAGTTACCAATTTTGATTGGTATATGTCTTTTTATTCAATTTATAGGAATTACTATGTCATCAAGTAATAACGCTCTTGTTCTTAATTGCGGAAGTTCATCATTAAAATTTGCCATTATCAACCCTGAAAATGGTGATGAGTTTTTATCTGGATTAGCTGAATGTTTTCATCTTCCTGATGCTCGTATTAAGTGGAAACTTGATGGTGTTAAGAACGAAGCTTCTTTAGGTGCTGGCGCAGCACACAGCGAAGCAATTCGTTTTATTGTTAATAGCATCTTCCCACAAAAACCAGAATTATTAGATAGTATAAAATCGATTGGTCACCGTATCGTTCATGGTGGCGAAAAATATACACAATCAGTGATTATTGATGATTCAGTATTAAAAGGAATCGAAGATGCCGCTGCATTTGCACCATTACATAACCCTGCGCATTTAATCGGTATTCGAGAAGCCTTTGCTGCCTTCCCACACTTAAAAACTAAAAACGTTGCTGTATTTGATACTGCATTCCATACCACAATGCCAAAAGAAGCTTATCTATATGCTCTTCCTAACGAACTTTATACTAAACATGGAGTTCGTCGTTATGGTGCCCACGGTACTAGTCATTATTATGTTAGTCGCGAAGCGGCAAGATTATTGAATAAACCAGTTGAAGAAACTAATGTGATCACTTGTCACTTAGGTAATGGTGCATCAATCACTGCCGTTAAAAATGGTAAATGTGTTGAAACTTCAATGGGCTTAACTCCACTTGAAGGTTTAGTCATGGGTACACGAAGTGGTGATATCGACCCAGCGATTATGTTCTTCTTACACGACAATTTAAAAATGTCGGTTGCTGATATTAATAATCTTTTAAACAAAAAATCAGGTTTATTAGGTTTGACAGGTGTAAGTAGCGACTGTCGTTATGTTACCGATAATTACGAAACAGATGAAAACGCTAAAAACGCTTTAGATGTGTTTGTTCATCGTTTAGTCAAATATATCGGTGGTTATGCAATGCTTTTAGACGGTCGTTTAGATGCTATCATATTTACTGGTGGTATCGGTGAAAACGCTGAAGAAGTGCGTCGTATGGCATTACAAAAATTAACTATTCTTGGTTTTGAACTTGATCAAGAGCGTAACTTAGCTGCGCGTTTTGGTAAAGGTGGCACAATCACTAAAGAGGGTTCAGCTATTGCGATGGTAATCCCAACTAATGAAGAGCTTGTCATTGCTCAAGATGCTGCGCGCCTAACTGCGTAATAAATATTTAAAACCGCCTAAATGGCGGTTTGTTTTTTATATAAAAAGAATTAAGAGGTAAAAATTATGTCTCGTACTATTATGCTCATTCCTACCGGTACCAACGTTGGTTTAACGGGGGTGAGTCTTGGTGTTATTCGAGCTATGGAGCGTCAAGGTATTAACTTAAACGTGTTCAAACCAGTAGCACAACCTAGAGCGGGTGGCGATGCGCCAGACAATACGACAACTTTAGTTAGTCATAACACTTCAATCCCAACACTAAAACCGCTTAAAATGAGCCATGTTGAAAACCTATTAGGTTTAAATCAACAAGATGTGTTAATGGAAGAAATCGTAGCCCTTTATGCTGAAAACACGAAAGGTGCTGATGTTGTTTTGGTTGAAGGGATTGTACCTACGTCTGATTATCCTTTTGCTAATGAACTCAATAATAATATTGCTAAAACACTTGGTGCCGAAATTATTTTTGTGGTCAATATGGGCAAAGATACGCCAGAGCAACTTAGAGATCGTATTGAAATTGCTCGATCTAACTTTGGTGGCATTAAAAACGAAAAAATCGTTGGTGTGATTGTTAATAAAGTCAATGCGCCAGTTGAAGAACAAAGTCTTGCTCGTCCTGATGTCGCTGAAATTTATCACACACCTAAATTTGATGATAAAAAAATCACTATCGATGATTTAAATGCACATAGTCCATTGCCAATACTTGGGTGTATTCCTTGGAATATGGATTTAAGTGCTTGTCGTTCTATTGATATTGCTAAACATTTTGACGCTAAAATTATTAATGAAGGTGATATCAAAAATCGCCGCATTAAACATATATCTTTTTGCTCACGTAGTGTGCCTAACATTATCAGTCATCTACAACCAAATGCACTGTTAGTGACTTCTGCTGATCGGGCTGATGTATTAGTGACGATTAGTTTAGCTGCTATGAATGGTGTGGCTATTGGTGGTGTACTTTTAACTGGTGGTTACGAAATCGACGAAAAAATCGCAAAATTATGCCAACCTGCTTTTGATACGGGGTTACCTGTATTTACAGTTAAAACTAACACTTTCCAAACGTCGATTAATTTACAACAATTCAATTTAGAAATCCCTGTGGATGATAAAGAACGTATGGAAAATACCCAAAATTATGTAGCTGACCATATCGATGCTAAATGGGTTAAATCATTAAATGAAGTGGTAAATTCTGCACGTCGTCTGTCTCCTCCTGCATTCCGTTACCAATTAACTGAACTTGCGCGTAATGCGAAAAAAGTAGTGGTATTACCAGAAGGTGATGAACCAAGAACAGTTAAAGCAGCAGCAATTTGTGCTGAGCGTAATATCGCTAAATGCGTATTAATTGGTAATCCGGACGAAGTGCGTAAAGTTGCCGCTTCTCAAGGCGTGAGTTTAGGTCAAGGTGTTGAAATTGTTGATCCTGAATTAATTCGTGAAAAATATGTACCTCGTTTAGTTGAATTACGTAAAAATAAAGGTATGACAGAAGTAATTGCTCGAGAGCAATTAGCTGATAATGTAGTACTTGGTACAATGATGCTTGAAGCAAATGAAGTTGATGGTTTAGTGTCAGGTGCTGTGCATACAACTGCTAATACTATCCGTCCACCATTACAATTAATTAAAACTGCCCCGGGTAGTTCACTTGTTTCATCAGTATTCTTTATGTTAATGCCTGATCAAGTGTATATTTATGGCGACTGCGCAATTAATCCAGATCCAAATGCACAAGAGTTAGCCGAAATTGCGATTCAATCAGCTGATACAGCAATTGCCTTTGGTATTGAACCACGCGTTGCGATGATCTCTTACTCAACAGGTAGCTCGGGTCAAGGTGCTGATGTTGAAAAAGTGAAAGAAGCAACTCGCATTGCTCAAGAAAAACGTCCAGATCTTATGATCGATGGTCCATTGCAATATGATGCCGCGGTAATGCCAGATGTAGCAAAATCGAAAGCGCCAAATTCACAAGTAGCAGGTAAAGCAACAGTATTTATCTTCCCTGATCTTAATACAGGTAATACGACATATAAAGCTGTACAACGTTCAGCCGATCTTGTTTCGATTGGTCCTATGCTACAAGGTATGCGTAAACCTGTTAATGATTTGTCTCGTGGTGCATTAGTTGACGATATTGTCTACACCATTGCATTAACCGCAATTCAATCAGCACAAGAACAAAACGCTGCAAAATAAGTTTAGCAAAACGTTCTAACTATAGATAAAAGGTGATGTAATATCACCTTTTTTTAATTAAATTTAGTCAAGTAATGAGCTTTAACAGCTTGAGTTATAACGATTCAGTTTTAAAGTATTTTGTTTTAGAAATTTGAGACAAAGTTTTCAAAAACTTATTTTAAGTCAAATCCAAGCATTCAAAGTTGATAAAAACAATAAATAATAAAAATTTATAAATGATTTTATCCCTCCATGTTGGTTTTTAATAGTGTTAATAACATTTTCATAAATTGTTCTTTATCACCTTGTAGTGTTGAAAAAAAATCTTTATCTATTTGTTCAACCAAAGGTACAGTTTCATTTGCTTTATTCAATCCTTTTTGTGTTAATTGAATGGATTTTGCTCGACTATCTTTAATTGAGCAAGAGCGTTTTATATAATCCTTTTTTTCTAAATTCTCTAATATTTGGGACATTGTCATCACATCGATATTTGTTTTATTTGATAAAATAACTTGTGTTATTTCGTCTGGTTGCTGTGATAGATAAGCAAGCGTTGCAAGCACTATAAATTGAGGATGAGTGATAGACTGTTTTTTCAAGCAATTTTTGATATTCGTATGCCAGGACGAATAAGTTTTCATAAAAATAAAACCAATAGATTCAGAATCAGTTTGGAATTGAGTCAAAAACTTATTGTCCTTTGTCATAATTTACCCTTCAACTAAGCCATTTAATTTGTAAGTTTTATCAATAATATCATCTGAAATCTGTTTTATAAAATCATAGGATGCTTTAGTATCCATTTTTGGATCCGGTTTTAGAGAAATTTCTGATTTTAATGCATATTGATTATGCGATATTTCAATAATTTGATGTGAGAAAAACAGTAAACCTATTTCAGGCATATCAAATTGTTCTGTAAATTCTTGCTCATCAATAATCTTTGATAAAGTCACTTCCATTTTCGGTATATTTTGTAATTTGAAAATACCTTTAGCCCCTGTTTTTAAGTTACCAAATATACGAAAGTCTTCAAGATCAGTTTCCCATAATTTTCTTAAATTAAGATCAGTATAGTATTGCCAAATTTGAGTTGGTTTAGCTTTGGTTGGTAATATGAAAGAAATTGAAATGGTATTCATAGAGCCTCCTTTTGGTAAGTTAACTTATTATAAGTTTACTTATTAATTAAGTAAAGAGAATTCAATTTTTTTGATTTGTTGACTTATCACAAGGTTGGTTTGATGACCATGATATTGAATTCTGTAATAAGATGATTTCAAAATTATTAATAATATAAAATATTTATAATTGTTTTTAATTAATGCTCTCAATTTATTTGGTAAATGGTACAATATCACCCTGATTTTGTATTAGTTCATAGTTTAGGAATAAAATTGATGAAAAAAGACATCCACCAACAGCGCATATTAATCCTCGATTTTGGTTCACAAGTTACTCAATTAATTGCTCGACGTATTCGTGAAATTGGTGTGTACTGTGAACTTTGGCCGTGGGATGTATCAGAAGAGAAAATCAAACAATTTAATCCTAAAGGTATTATTCTATCAGGAAGTCCAGAAAGTACCACAGAAGCTAATAGTCCACGAGCTCCACAATATGTCTTTAATGCTGGTGTACCTGTTTTGGGTATCTGTTATGGCATGCAAACTATGGCCATTCAAGTTGGTAAGGGGGGGCAAGTGACTGGTTCTAACCAACGTGAATTTGGTTATGCTAAAGTGGATCTTGTGGGATCGTCAAAATTAACTGATGGCATATTGGATAGCACAAGCGAAAAAGGTATTCATCAACTTGATGTTTGGATGAGCCACGGTGACAAAGTAACAGCCTTGCCTGACTGTTTTACTCTGATTGGTCGTACTGAAACTTGCCCATTTGCTATTATGGCTAATGACGAAAAACAATTTTATGGAGTTCAATTCCATCCAGAAGTGACTCATACAGTTAAAGGTTTCGAGTTATTGCAACGTTTTGTGATTGATATCTGTCACTGCGAAAAACTTTGGACACCATCTTCAATTATTACCGATGCTATTGCTCGAATTAAAGAACAGGTTGGTAATGACAAAGTCTTACTCGGTTTATCGGGTGGGGTAGATTCTTCTGTTACAGCATTGTTATTGCATCAAGCGATTGGTGATCAGTTAACTTGTGTCTTTGTTGATCATGGCTTATTACGCTTGAACGAAGCACAACAAGTTATGGAGATGTTTGGTAATAAATTTGGCTTAAATATTATTGCCGTAAATGCCGAAGAGCGTTTTTTAGCTGCACTAAAAGGTGAAGCAGATCCCGAAGCGAAACGCAAAATTATTGGACGTGAATTTGTTGCTGTATTTGATGAAGAAGCAGCAAAGTTAAAAGAGGTAAAATGGTTAGCTCAAGGCACTATCTATCCTGATGTTATTGAATCGGCAGCTGCTGATACCGGCAAAGCCCATGTAATTAAATCACATCATAATGTTGGTGGCTTACCCGAAGATATGAAAATGGGCTTGGTCGAACCTTTGAGAGAACTATTTAAAGACGAAGTTCGCAAAGTGGGCTTAGAACTTGGGCTACCTTATGACATGCTTTATCGTCACCCATTTCCAGGACCAGGCTTAGGTGTGCGGGTACTTGGTGAAGTAAAGAAAGAATATTGTGACTTATTACGCAAAGCCGATGCCATTTTTATTGAAGAGCTATATAAGGCAGATTTATACCACAAAGTCAGCCAAGCTTTTACCGTATTTTTACCAGTACGCTCTGTTGGCGTAATGGGTGACGGTCGAAAATATGACTGGGTCGTTTCACTGCGTGCTGTTGAAACCATCGATTTTATGACCGCACATTGGGCTCATTTACCTTATGACTTCTTAGGGCGAGTATCCAATCGAATCATCAACGAAGTCAATGGTATTTCTCGTGTCGTATATGATATAAGCGGAAAACCACCGGCGACTATAGAATGGGAATAGCTAACCGTTCCTAAAACTGGTTTAAAAATTTTAAAAAAAACAGCCTAAAAACAGGCTGTTTTTTTATTTTATAAATACCAAAAATGAGAAGCTAGTTGGTTGGAGCCATTTCTAAAATAGAATCACTAAAAAACAGAGTATTTGCCACGATAAAAAGCATTTAAATATAAATAAATCAGAAAGTATGCAAATTGTATCAACAAAAGTGACTGATTTTTGTCAAAAGTTTCAAGAAATACTTATGTTTTAGCAAAGACTGCATACTTAACCTAATAGAAAACATGCAACCTATATATTCTTTTGAGCATATTCAGTAATGACAAGCAAAAAACTATTAATATCAAATCGACAACAATAACAGAATAGCCAGTATTGGACTAAAGAGCGATTCGAATCTATGAAAGAAATATATAAATTGCTTTTTGAAATTGATAATGAAAAAGGGGAAAGTTAAATGAGTAGAATGTTATCAAACCGGAGACGAGTTAAGCCACGTATTAAAAATAATCAAACTCCTTCCACCAAAATAAAACTCAAATTTTAAGCAAAAAATCGGTCAGGAAAAGTATTGATTTTATTGAGGTTTTTTTGCAAAAAATTTGTTTATTTTGAAGTTGTTAGCATTTAAAGAGCTATTCGATGATATCATTTTTACCCTCATTTTATCTCACTAATAAAAGATAGATTTAAGGTAATCACTTTAAAGGCTTTTTAGGTAAGGCTTTAGAATGGTACGCTTAGGTGGACTCTAACCACTGCCCCCCCACTATGTTAAAATTAGGTTCTAACACTAAAAATAATGATATAATTCAATTAATTATTTGCTTTTAACTGTAAGAAAAAACAGGGGTTTAGGGAGTGTTATAGATATCAATAACTTAAACGAGTTTTACCCCCGCTTAAATTACGATTTGGATGTGCGGAACTTCAACCCATTCGGTATGGTTTTTGGTATAAAATTTAGTTGATTTTTCATCGCTATGAGCCATTCTAGCTTGAGAGTTTATTCCTCTATGTGTATAGGGAACAGCAGATAAATCAACATTCATTAGACAGCAAGCCCGGTTTATCCCTATGTGTATAGGGAACACTGAATGGAAATACAGATGGCATCAATCTTTAACGGTTTATCCCTATGTGTATAGGGAACACGATATCCATATCGCCGACGAGCGGGAAAATGTCGGTTTATCCCTATGTGTATAGGGAACACACCCTCGAATTTAAACCATGTTATTTCGTTAGCGGTTTATCCCTATGTGTATAGGGAACACTTCCATTCCGTTTTCAAAAAATGGGAAATAGTCGGTTTATCCCTATGTGTATAGGGAACACAAACATTATTTTAACATTCATTCTATTTACTCCGGTTTATCCCTATGTGTATAGGGAACACGATTGGAGTATAAGGACAACCTTTTAGGTAACCGGTTTATCCCTATGTGTATAGGGAACACTAATTCTAAATGCGACCTCACCATTTTCATTACGGTTTATCCCTATGTGTATAGGGAACACGGCCACCACTTGATATATGTCTTGTACAGTTTCGGTTTATCCCTATGTGTATAGGGAACACACAGCTCAGCAGAGTAAAAACACGTATCAACGCGGTTTATCCCTATGTGTATAGGGAACACTCCCTCAACTCATTAACCACCTTTAAAACCTCCGGTTTATCCCTATGTGTATAGGGAACACGTTCCCGGCAACTTAATTACATAAATATCACACGGTTTATCCCTATGTGTATAGGGAACACCATACTGCCATCGGATGACTGGTGATCGATTTCGGTTTATCCCTATGTGTATAGGGAACACAACCGCTATCAGTTCAAGACATAGCGCGCAAACGGTTTATCCCTATGTGTATAGGGAACACTCCAATTATAACACATTGTTTTATTATTAAAATATTTAACACCAAATTTCCACCAACTTTTTCAATGATTTTAATAATAACAATGATTTTATAATGCATTGTTTTTATTAAAGTAATATTAGAATAAAATAGAGGGAATATTAGGATTTTTCATTCTACCAATTAATCTTTAAATTTCATATAGTTATAGCACAGTCAGCAATAAAACTGAGCTTTTCTTTATTAAAAAAGACGGAATTTCTAGTTAACATATCCAGAAATCTATACCGCTTCAGCATAAAATTATTTTTCATTTAACAGGTTAAAAAATGTACTTAATAAAGTATAGCGTTGCTTAAATCGCTTTTTAAATAAAGGCGTTAAGCAGCTACCAGATACTCGTTTAGTTAACAGATATTATTGATATTAAGCAAAAGTATTGATTAAAAAGGTTAACGTTGCGTTAAAATGGTTTATACTCTGTTTCCATTATCGTTTATGCTTAAAACAATACTATAAATAACGATAAGCCAATCACCTCATTAACAATAAAATATAGAGATTTTAGGGAAAATAGGAAAACAATATGGACA
>NZ_LZGS01000024.1 GCF_001690495.1 Gilliamella sp. App4-10 | reverse complement strand
GGTAAAAGTAATCACATAACGCCAAGGCTGGTTTAACGACTCATTACCGTCAACATGCCAAACCGAAATCGGCGAGCGCAGCCCCTCAACAGTTAAGCTATAGCGATTATGGCTAACGCCCCCTAAACCCGTCACTAATCCGTCCCCAAATTCACCGATTAAGGGATTAAGCGTGTTGTCCATATTGTTTTCCTATTTTCCCTAAAATCTCTATATTTTATTGTTAATGAGGTGATTGGCTTATCGTTATTTATAGTATTGTTTTAAGCATAAACGATAATGGAAACAGAGTATAAACCATTTTAACGCAACGTTAACCTTTTTAATCAATACTTTTGCTTAATATCAATAATATCTGTTAACTAAACGAGTATCTGGTAGCTGCTTAACGCCTTTATTTAAAAAGCGATTTAAGCAACGCCATACTTTATTAAGTATATTTTTTAACCTGTTAAATGAAAAATAATTTTATGCTGAAGCGGTATAGATTTTTGGATATGTTAACCAGAAATTCCGTCTTTTTTAATAAAGAAAAGCTCAGTTTTATTGCTGACTGTGCTATAAATATATGAAATTTAAAGATTAATTGGTAGAATGAAAAATCCTAATATTCTCTCTATTTTATCCTAATATTACTTTAATAAAAACAA
Source organism: Gilliamella sp. App4-10 (assembly GCF_001690495.1). Taxonomy (GTDB): domain Bacteria; phylum Pseudomonadota; class Gammaproteobacteria; order Enterobacterales; family Orbaceae; genus Gilliamella; species Gilliamella apicola_G. Next base: position 18,113 of record NZ_LZGS01000024.1, on the reverse strand, counting down.
TGCATTATAAAATCATTGTTATTATTAAAATCATTGAAAAAGTTGGTAGAAATTTGGTGTTAAATATTTTAATAATAAAACAATGTGTTATAATTGGAGTGTTCCCTATACACATAGGGATAAACCGAAAAACAAGAGGGTGGCAAAAAGAGATGGACAGTGTTCCCTATACACATAGGGATAAACCGTTCACTATCCGTTAACTCTCAGTTATACTATAGTGTTCCCTATACACATAGGGATAAACCGAATGAAATAATTATTCAACTAGGTGAAAAATAGTGTTCCCTATACACATAGGGATAAACCGCTCCTTGGCCAATGCTTTTAGCCCTTTTGTAAGTGTTCCCTATACACATAGGGATAAACCGCAGGCGTTAATGACCGGGTTCAGCGAAACTGTGTGTTCCCTATACACATAGGGATAAACCGCCAAATAGGAGGGCGCTATGATTAATAAATGGCGTGTTCCCTATACACATAGGGATAAACCGTTAGCCCCTTGAAAATCGATATTGCTCAAGTTGTGTTCCCTATACACATAGGGATAAACCGGACTCACTGCACAGGAATACGATGATGTAGTTGTGTTCCCTATACACATAGGGATAAACCGACGCACGGAGGGCTATACCTCTACCCATCTGTGTGTTCCCTATACACATAGGGATAAACCGGGCTTGCTGTCTAATGAATGTTGATTTACCTGCTGTTCCCTATACACATAGAGGAATAAACTCTCAAACTAGAATGGCTCATAGCGATGAAAAATCAACTAAATTTTATACCAAAAACCATACCGAATGGGTTGAAGTTCCGCACATCCAAATCGTAATTTAAGCGGGGGTAAAACTCGTTTAAGTTATTGATATCTATAACACTCCCTAAACCCCTGTTTTTTCTTACAGTTAAAAGCAAATAATTAATTGAATTATATCATTATTTTTAGTGTTAGAACCTAATTTTAACATAGTGGGGGGTCAGTGGTTAGAGTCCACCTAGGCGTACCATTCTAAAGCCTTACCTAAAAAGCCTTTAAAGTGATTACCTTAAATCTATCTTTTATTAGTGAGATAAAATGAGGGTAAAAATGATATCATCGAATAGCTCTTTAAATGCTAACAACTTCAAAATAAACAAATTTTTCGCAAAAAACCTCAATAAAATCAATACTTTTCCTGACCAATTTTTTGCTTAAAATTTGAGTTTTATTTTGGTGGAAGGAATGTTGCTTATTTTCAATAATTGACTTAACTCGTTTCCAGTTTAATAGCATTCTACTTGCTTACTTCCCTAATTTTTTCATAAAGTTAAATCGCTCTTTAGTCTAATGCTGTTTATTATGATGTGTATATAGCATTGCTGTCGATTTGGTATTGAGTGAATTACTCAAAATCTGGACACAAAAAAACACAGTCAAGCGATTTCATTTTTTCTTTTTAAAATTCTTAGAAGTGTATATTTCGTATTTCTTGAATTTCTCGTTCACTGGCTTGTTTTTTTTGCTAGAACGCACTCCATTTTGCTTTAATTTGTCTTGCTCATCCTTTGGTTTGTCAGTCTCTTCTAATAGAAAATTGGCCATAATAAAACAGATACAAATCAAAGCAAAAAAAGATACACCACCGATCAACCTAATTGCATCAGGATCTGAACCACGATACGTTATATTATGGATTACCGCCGCATCTACAATTTGCGACCAAAAAATAATTAAAAATAATATGATTAACTTTTTCATTATGTATACCACCCAGTAACGAACTTATTATCATTACCTTGCACTTTTGCTATATGCTCATTACGCTTGCATTCCCAATTTTCAGGTGCATACATTTTATTTCACGCCATCATCAGCTTCTTTTCTTGATTAGATAAATTAATTTTATATTTATCAGACATGTAAAGATAGCTGCGAGCTATCATTCCTCGGATTTCGTTACGCGGCAGGAATATACGAGCTTTAAAATCCACAGCGCTTTTACGCTGTCCATACTGATTAAATTCTTTAGTGAAGATTGAAGGTAGTATCTTTTTTGCACGCTTTACGTCCACCTGCTTGCCAGCATGTTAGGTGTCTACCAAAATTTTCGGCAGGTATAACATGTTCCCACTCAAAGCGTTCAGCTCTAGCCTGATTTTTCTTGTCTGTTATCCACATTTGTCAAAATCAACAACACTTTTTTATCTATCCACGAAAATTCTCAGCCGCAATAAAATGTAGTTTGATTAGGGTTTGATTTATATAATTTAGTTAAATGTGTTTTAGCTGAATTAAAGTTCTGTGCTGAATAAACCAATAACAGCGTAAATAAAAGTAAGATAGTTATTTTTCCCATAAAATCCATTTAAAATAAATCCAATCACTGTAAAAATTTAATATGTTATATAAAACATCGACTTTTATAGTAAGCATCCTGCAACAGCAACCATCCAGCAAGGAACTTGATAAAATAAACCCTCAGCTTTCGATAAGAATTGAAAAGAGTAAAAGAATAAATATACGCTTAATTCTCTTGTTTATAATATTGATATCATTTCCAGTCAATTAACCATCAAAGGTGGGACGTACCCACCTCTAGTTTTAAATATATCAACAGATATTTAATCAATCAAGGTGATTTATGGCAAAATCAGTCACTGAAACGCCTCAAAACGGGGATTGAAGTAAAAGATTTAAAACAACACATTGACAATATCGTATTAATTGAGCAAGTAAGTAAAAGCCTAGATATATCACAAACTCAATTCATGATTGATACAGAGTATTTTTATCAAAAACAAAAAAATCAATTAAAATTAATATTTTATATGGATAATTTTTTAGTGAATAAACGCATAAATTAATGGATTATTTATAAAAAAGGCAGCTAAATTAAAGCTGCCTTAGAATAATAAACCAAACTAACATATTGGTTAATTAGAAATTAATTTCGGTACCGACAAAATAGCGTCTACCTTCTAATGTTTTACCAAAATCTTCGTTACTGACATCTTTATCAAATAAGTTATAAACACCAGCATAAACCTTAGCTTGTTTATGTACTTGATAAGATGCCCCTATATCCCAGAAAGTATAGCCTGGATAGTCAACTTTTGTACCATTACGATTATTCGATGATTCCATGCCATAATAGGCCAATTTAGCCCATAAGTCCCATTGCTGTGTAGCATACCAATCGAGTTGAGTATTGAATTTTTGTTTAGGCGTTCGATTTAAAGCTCGTCCTTTATATTGACCACTTTTTTGTTCTGTTTTTGTCCAAGAATAGTTAGAACTTAATAAGAAATTAGTAAATAAAGGTGTTTTAAATGAGAGCTCAAGGCCTTTAAGATCAGCTTTACCTACATTTTCACGACCTTGTATAAAGTCAAACTTTTTACTATAACCGCTCAACAAACATTTGCTGCCACTTTTACGATCACAAATATAATAGGATTGAATTTTATCTTTATATTTTGTGTAAAATGCGGTTGCCGAAGCATCGATACCATAATCATTGGTATAGCCTATGCCAATTTCAAAATTATTTGATTTTTCTGGTTTTAAATTTGGATTTCCAATGATTACCCCATCGGAATATCCGCCTCCAGTGACTTGCCCCCAATCCGTTACAACATAACGTAATTGTGGAGTCGCATAACCCGTTGAATAACCACCTTTTAAGGTAAAGTTATCATCAATATTCCAAACACTGTAAACCCTAGGGTTCCAGTTGCTACCATAATTTTCGTCTTTGTTGTAACGTAATCCTAACGTTAAACTCCAATTTTCTAAAATACGTAATTCATCTTCACCAAATAGCGCATAATTCCAACGATCAATTTTAGATAATGTGGTTTTTAATTGATTTCCTTTATCGTGTAGCTCTTGATAATTATATTTTCCACCTAAAGTCAGCATATTAATACTAAAAGGAATAGTAACACGTGTATCTACATCCGTATTTCGAATCTTCATTTTTCTTTCAGGATTGTTATTTCCTTCATAAGCGACAAATGAGGTCGTTGACACATCACCAAATAAGCCATTATGCGTTAAAGCAAATGTATTGCGCTGGTTATCTCGATTAAAATTAGTTCTAGATTTATCTCTTGTTTTGCCAGCTGTTGCGTTACTATTTTGTAAAGCTCGTCCAAAATCCAGATCAAATTTTTGCGTCTCTGTGGCATTTAACGATAATTTACCATTTAAACTGCGTAATTTTTGCCCAGCATGACCACTAAGAAATTCATCTTCATGACGTTTTGAATACTGTCCATACAGTTGAATACCTAAAACATCATCAATAATTGGTCCTATGGTTGAAAAGCTGCCCGTGTAGGTATCTTTTTCTTTTGAACGATAAGGAATAACCGATTCTAGACGCAAACCACTTTGCCATTTATTTGACACTTTTTTGGTAATAATATTAATAACGCCCCCCATTGCATCAGAACCATACAATGACGACATAGGACCGCGCACAACTTCAATACGTTCAATTGCTGTTAATGGTGGTAACCAACCTTGCTCAAATCCGGAATTATCACTGTTTGGTCTAGTTTCACGCGTGCTAATTTTTTTACCATCCACTAATATTAACGTATATTTAGCATCCATCCCGCGAATACTAATATCAGTGGAATCCCCACCCCCTGTGATATTTACACCAGGAATATCTTTTAGTGCGTCAGTAACATCGCGATAAGGTTTATTTTCGATCTCTTTAGGTGTAATAACCGAAATAGTTGCTGGCGCTTCCTTAACTTGCTGAGAAAACCCCGATGCAGTAACAACCATAGTGTCAGTATCTGAATTGCTAGCAGCTATCGCATTACTTGATAATGACAACAAAATGCCCGTATTGATGACATGTTTTGCCAATTTAAACTTCTTTTTTGCATTCATTTATTATAACTCCATTATTTATAATGATATTTATAGTTTCATATACCATAGAACACTACACTATATGAGAATGATTATCAATATCTTTATAAAAAATTATTTAGATCTAGACAATTCCACCTTATTTAATGATAATTATTATCATTTATATTAATGAGAGATATTAGAAATGAACAAGAAAAAAAAGTTACTTTTGAGTAGTATTGTAGTGATGGCATTAAGTTTAACCGGCTGCCAATCATCACAAACAATGAGCATTACTGCTGATAACCAAACGGTGATCGTTCCTAAAGATCCTAAAAAAGTAGTGGTAATGAACTATGGTGCATTAGATACGTTAGATGCATTAGGTAAAGGTTCAATAGTTGTAGCCACCCCACTGTCAGTAATCCCATCATATTTGCAACAATATAATAACGCATCGATTACCGATACGGGCAATATGAAAGACCCCAATATTGAAAAGATCAAGCAAGTTAAGCCTGATTTGATCATTATTGATGGACGTCAAGCAAGTAAAACTGATGATTTATCCAAAATTGCCCCTGTTATTAATTTAAGTGTTGATGCCAAAAATTACGTTGAATCAGCCAGAAATCATATCCAAGTACTGGCAAATATTACAGGCACTGAAAGCAAAGCGGAGAATATTATTCAGACATTAGATAAAACCATTCAAGATGCCCAAGCTATAGCCCAAGCCAGTGCTAAAAAGGCTATCGTTGCTATTCATAATGATGGAAAGATGATTCTTATCAATTCAAGCTCAAGTGCGACACTGATTCATGACGTACTAAACGTTAAAAGAGCGGTCCCCCTCACCGTTATGCCTACGCATAACGCAATAGGCAAGCCAACACCAATTTTTGTTGATGATAATTATATTAAATCGGTAAAACCTGATATTATCTTTGTTATCGACCGTAGCAAAGCAATCGGCAATCAAGGTATGGCTGAACACTATTTTTCTCAGCAAGTACTAAATAAAAGTAAAACACATGTTGTTTATTTAACGCCTGATCTATGGTATTTATCTGGTGGAGGTGCAAAAAGCATAAATCGTCAAATTGACGAAGTCATTAATGCATTAAAATAATGCCGTTTAATTAATAAGTTTAACTTCCTGTTCTTTAAAAGCCTTTATTGCCAATAAAGGCTTTATTTTATATTGATAGTCAAATAACACCTAATAAGTAATCGCTGTTATTTAAACAAACTGGCTACTTTCCGCGTCATTACGAGTATCGAATAGATAAGCCAAAGTACAGTTAATATAAATTTCAAATTAGAAAATCGGTGTATCAACGATAATGAAATGTGATAAAATACCGAGCTCATTTTGATTGTAAATGATAATTAACAAATATAGTTTATTAATTCTCAAACAATACCTCTTTAAATATAAAACACTATTATAAATACTATGAATATGTCACCCCCTACAATTGGATTTGTAAGCCTTGGCTGTCCTAAAAACTTAGTTGACTCTGAACGAATTTTAACTGAACTACGCACACAAGGTTATCAAGTGGTACCGAGTTATGAAAATGCTGATCTGGTCATTGTTAACACATGTGGATTTATTGACAGTGCAGTGCAAGAATCACTTGAAGCAATCGGCGAAGCACTAAACGAAAACGGTAAAGTCATTGTCACTGGCTGCCTTGGAGCCAAAGAAGATCAAATTAGAACGGTACACCCCAAAGTGCTTGAAATATCAGGTCCACATAGTTATGAAGCAGTTCTTAGTCATGTTAATAAATATGCACCTAAACCAGCATATGATCCTTATACTAGTTTAATTCCACAACAAGGCGTTAAATTAACACCCAAGCATTATGCTTATCTTAAAATTTCAGAGGGCTGCAATCACCGTTGTACATTCTGTATTATTCCCTCTTTGCGTGGAGACATGGTTAGCCGACCAATTGGCAATGTTTTAGATGAAGCTAAACGTCTAGCTGATAGTGGAGTTAAAGAACTACTAGTCATTGCTCAAGATACTTCGGCCTATGGCATTGACATAAAAAATCGTACCAACTTTTGGAATGGAATTCCATTAAAAACGGATATCCAAACACTATGTGAACAACTAGCAAATTTAGGAATTTGGGTCAGATTGCATTATATGTATCCTTATCCAAGTGTTGATAATCTAATTCCATTAATGGCCGATGGTAAAATTTTGCCTTATTTAGATGTGCCATTACAACACGCAAGCCCGGCTATTTTAAAATCAATGAAACGCCCCGGATCTATTGAAAGAACCTTAGAACGTATTCACAAATGGCGCGAAATCTGCCCAGATATTACATTACGTTCAACGTTTATAGTTGGATATCCTGGCGAAACCGATCAGGATTTTGAACTACTGCTTGATTTTTTGTCACAAGCACAATTAGATCGAGTTGGCTGTTTCCCATACAGCCCAGTAGAAGGTGCCGTGGCGAATGAACTGGCAAACCAAATTCCAGAAACGCTCAAACAAGAACGTTTTGATCGTTTTATGCAATTACAGCAAACAATCTCAACGCAAAAATTACAAGCAAAAATAGGTAAAACACTTGCTGTCATTATTGATGAAGTTGATGAAGAAGGCGCAATAGGTCGCAGCATGGCTGATGCACCTGAAATTGATGGCGTTGTTTATTTAAACGAAGAAAATCAAGTCCACGTTGGCGATATAGTTCAAGTGAACATTGAACATTCTGATGAATATGACTTATGGGGAACGGTTAAACGGTAATAAAACCATGAAACAACATTATAAACACGAAATAAAAAATCTCGTTAAATTAGCAGTTCCTGTACTCGTTGCTCAAGTATCACAAACAGCAATCACGTTTGTCGATACCATTATGGCTGGGAATTATAGTAAAACAGCTCTATCTGGTGTCGCTATTGCAGTGTCAATCTGGTTACCCACGATTTTATTTGGGCAAGGTTTGTTAACGGTGTTAACGCCAATTATATCAAACTTAAATGGTGCTGCTAAACGTGATCAAGTTGCTAATCAGACTCGTCAAGGTGTAGTAATAGCGCTCATATTATCAATATTAATGATGTTGTTTCTATATCATTCCGACAAAATAATTAATTTAAGAAGCTCAGCTGATCACCCTATCGATCCTGAAATGGTTAACGTAGCTGTTTCATTTTTACGCGCCATAATGTGGGGTGTACCTGCTTTCTTACTCTTTTTGGTCTATCGAAATCAATGTGAAGGTCTATCAAACACCAAACCAGCAATGGTGATCATATTTATTGCCCTTCTTGCCAACATTCCAATTAACTACGTTTTAATCTATGGAAAATTAGGTTTACCGGCTTTTGGAGGAGTCGGCTGTGGCATTACAGCGACAATCATCTTTTGGCTCATGTTTATATTAATACGCTTATATACACTCACTAGCGCAAGCCAACGCGATATTCGTCAAACACCCATCACTAAACTAGTTGATTTTGGTATAATCAAAAAAATTGTCATGCTTGGCACCCCACTTGCACTGGCTTACTTTTTTGAAATGAGCCTATTTGCTGTGATTGCATTATTAATTGCCCCTTTAGGTCAAATAACCGTTGCTGCACATCAAATTATATTTACCATCAGTAGTTTAACCTTTGCTATTCCATTATCTCTTGGTGTTGCAACCAGTATTCGTGTTGGTTATTTACTGGGCAAAAAAAAACCAGCTTTAGCCAAACAAACTGCTTATATTAGTTTAGCCATATCACTTAGCATGGCGATAATTGTTGCGCTAATTTTAGTTATTTTTAAAGCACCGATTGTAGCGCTATTTACCAAAGAAACAGCCGTTATGGCTATTTGTATGCAGCTCATTATATTACTGGCGATTTATCAAGCATCAGATTATTTACAAGTTGTGGCAAGTAATGTACTACGAGGTTACAAAGATACCCAAAGCATCTTTTTTATCACGCTACTTTCTTATTGGGTAGTCGGATTACCTGTTGGCTATATTCTAGGATTAACTGACCTAATCATAGAGCCAATTGGCGCGGCTGGATTTTGGATAGGCATCATATTAGGACTTGCCGTTGCGGCATTACTATTAATAGCTAGGATGATCTACATCCAAAAACAAGCAGTTGAAGTTATTTTAGAACGCGCATCCAGATAATATTAGTTATATAAGTTATTTAATAAAATAAGAAGGATTAACCACGTTTTTATTAAAAATCAATTATTGAATATTCAATAGTTAAATGAAAATAGGTTAATTCTTCAATAATTATGGGCGATCAGCTGTTCCAGCTGAAATTCGAGCATTAGTCCAAGATAGCAAACCACCCAATAAAGGAACTTCTTTGCTTTCTCATCGTCGTTATCCATCCCTTAAACAAGTTTATCACTAAAATAAACATAACCTTGTCCAATGATACTTCTATTAAATTAACATTTATTAATACGCAAATTAAGATATTTGATTATTCATTCGATTAAATAAAAAATATTGCTAAAAATTTGAATGAATCTATAATCTTTCAATCCAAAAATTGATATTATTAATACAGTTAATATGATGATAAAAAAAGAAAATCTATTTTCGCACGGCGTGTGTCTTTGCCTTTCTATTCTACTGGTTTATTTATTAGGATTTGAAAAAAGATTTGATCGTATATTTTTAACTTATTTTTCTCTTATTTTTCTAGCCCGATTCACTTTTTTCCGAGTCTTTTTTGGCATTTGGTTTGTGATAGCCGCACTCTATTTACCTGTGGGGTTTTATTATGGCTCCCCCAATGTTGCCGTGATTAGTGCTGTCGCTGAAACAGATTTTGATGAAATGACAGAGTTTTGTTCACAACTACCTATTTATTTCTATTTTATTCCACTACTTTTGATATTATTTTTTATTATCTTATTTAAAAAATTTCCGTTTCCAAAAATAAGCAACCGCTATTTAATTATTTTTGTATTAGGATTATGTTGTTATAAACCAATAAAAATAATTGCTCAGTATCAGCCAAACAATTTCAATTCAATAATTTATTCTTTTTTGAGCAACATCAAATATCCTATTTTAGAATTCTGTATTGGATTTTATGAAAGTGGAAAACTATATATAACCGAAAAGCAACAGCAACTTAAACAAATTGAACAAACTAATAGCATACCGATTATATCAGTTAATCCAAAACATAAAACTTATGTTATTATCATTGGCGAAAGTGTTCGAAAAGACTATATGAGTGCTTATGGTTTTAAATATGACAATACACCATTTGCTCGAACCCAAGCCAGTGTTATTTGGGATGGATTAATTGCGCCCGCCCCAAATACTCAATCATCAATTCCACACCTCATTAGCCAGTCGATTTTCTCAAACGACAAAGAAGTTAGTGCACAACTCAATAATAATATTGTCAGCATTGCTAATGATGCAGAATTTGAAACTTACTGGCTTTCAAATCAAGGTAAATTAGGTACAATTGAAATTACCGTACCCCGTATTGCTGCTTATGCAAAGCATTCTTTTTACACCAAAAAAGGGGAATATAATGGTAAATCATCAAAAGGAAAACATGACACATTGTTATTACCTGAACTAGACAATATTTTATTAAAAGGAGATAACAAACCAAAACTTATTGTTATGCACTTAATAGGCTCACATTCTAACTTTTGTAAACGATTAGAATTTAAAGTACAGTTTGATCTGAATAATAAAAACATCTCTTGTTATGTTAGTACCATTAAAGAAACCGATGATCTTATTGCACAAACAATCGATAAGTTAGAAAAATACAAGCAAGATTATTCCGTTGTTTACTTTGCCGATCATGGACTTGCGCATACAGACCAACATAATGACTTAAGACACAATTCAGACTATCAAGAAAGTTATCGGGTTCCATTTATCTTTTTTGATTCAGATAAATCACCTCAACAAAAAATTAATAAACAAATATCGGGATTCCAACTAGTTTATTTGTTAAGCAACTGGATGGGTATTAAATTAGATATAAAACATGATTATATGCAAAATGATCTTTCTCTGATACCCGAACAACAGAATATCAAAGTGAAGGATTGGAATAACAATAAATTACATCAATTTAATAAATTAAAAAAGGATCCAAATCCTTTTAATTAATATCCATTACTTAAATAACAAAAAACGCCATCAACCCTTAGCTGATGGCATTTTTTTAGTGTAATAAATTAACTATTTCAACAAATTATTTGCTTGCGCAAGTACATTTTCAACAGTAAAGCCAAACTCTTTAAACAGTTGATCTGCTGGGCCTGATTCGCCAAAGCTTGTCATGCCAATTACTTTGCCGTTAAGACCAACATATTTATACCAATAATCACTAATACCGGCTTCAATGGCAAGGCGAGCTGTTACTGACGATGGCAATACTGACTCTTTATAAGCCTGATCTTGTTTATCAAACGCATCAGTTGATGGCATTGACACCACCCGCACTTTTTTACCTGCTTGAGTCAATTGCTGATAAGCTTCAACGGCAAGCTCAACTTCAGAACCCGTCGCAATAATAATTAATTCAGGTGTACCTATGCAATCATTTAAGATATAACCACCGCGATACACATCAGCTAATTGATGAGCAGTGCGATCTTGTTGTTTAAGATTTTGTCGTGAAAAAATCAACGCTGTTGGACCGTCTTTACGTTCTATCGCATATTGCCAAGCAATAGCTGATTCGACTTGATCGCATGGTCGCCAAGTACTCACATTTGGCGTAACACGTAAGCTTGCCATTTGTTCAACAGGTTGATGCGTTGGCCCATCTTCACCTAAGCCAATTGAATCATGAGTATAAACAAATAAAGCACGAATCTTCATTAATGCCGCCATCCGAATAGCATTACGTGCATATTCCATAAACATTAAAAATGTCGCACCATAAGGAATAAATCCACCATGTAATGCAATACCATTCATAATAGCGGACATACCAAACTCACGCACACCATAATGGATATAATTACCATCCGCATTAGCTAAGATCTCTTTAGATCCTGACCACATGGTTAAATTACTTGGTGCTAAATCAGCCGAACCGCCTAAAAACTCAGGTAAAGCTGGGGCAAACGCTTCAATAGCATTTTGTGATGCTTTACGGGTAGCAATTGTTGCTGGATTTGCTTGAAGTTTATTCACCACATCGTTAGCAATTTGTGACCAATTTTCCGGCAAATCACCATTAACACGACGCTTAAATTCTTCAGCTAATTCAGGATAGGCCTTAGCATAAGCATCAAAACGAACATTCCATTCATCTTCAAGCTGCCTACCTTTAGCTTTGGCATCCCAAGCATCATAATAGTCTTTAGGAATTTCAAAAGCAGGATAATTCCAGCCAAGTGCTTTACGTGTTGCTTCAATTTCGGTATCGCCTAATGGTGCGCCATGGCTTTCATGGCTACCAGCTTTATTTGGCGAACCAAAACCAATCACCGTTTTACACATTAATAATGATGGTTTATCAGTTACCGCCTGCGCTTGCTCAATGGCTTCTTTTAACATTTTGGCATCATGACCATCAATACTACGGATAACATGCCAGCCGTAAGCTTCAAAACGTTTTGCTGTATCATCAGTAAACCAACCTTCGACTTCACCATCGATTGAAATGCCATTATCATCATAAAACGCAATAAGTTTACCTAATTTAAGAGTACCTGCTAACGAACACACTTCGTGCGAAATACCTTCCATCATACAACCATCACCCATAAACACATAAGTATGGTGATCAACGATAGTATGATCAGGTTTATTAAATTGTGCAGCTAAGGTTCTTTCAGCAATGGCCATACCAACAGCATTAGCGATACCTTGTCCTAGTGGTCCGGTTGTTGTTTCAACACCCGGCACATAACCATATTCAGGGTGTCCTGCCGTTTTTGAATGTAACTGACGAAAGTTTTTTAGATCATCAATAGTCACGTCATAACCGGTTAAATGCAATAAACTATAGATCAGCATTGAAGCATGGCCATTGGATAAAATAAAACGGTCGCGATCAGCCCATTTTGGGTTGCTTGGGTTATGTTTTAAAAAGCTACGCCAAAGCACTTCGGCCATATCCGCCATGCCCATTGGCGCACCAGGATGCCCTGATTTTGCTTTCTGTACGCCATCCATGCTCAATGCCCTTATCGCATTCGCCAGTTCGCGGTGAGATAGTCTGGTTGCATTCATGTTGTCATCTCCAAAAATTTCTTGAGTTAAAAATTGTTAATACCTGCTAGGTTGAAATAACTTCCAAAATCGTTAATCAAATCAACGAAAAAATAGTGTAAAAATGGGGAGCTAACTCCCCTATTTCGTTCAATATGATTATAACAATGCGCCAATCATATCTTCTAATTTGCCTTGATCAACGGCAAAAGCGCGAATGCCTTCAGCTAATTTTTCAACAGCCATGGCATCGCTATTATGTTGCCATCTAAATTCGGCCTCAGTCATTGGCGCAGGACGAGCAACCACAGCTTGATTTGGATTGAGTTTTTGCACAACAGGCGAATTTGATTGTTGCATTTCGGCAAGTAAATTAGGCGAAATCGTTAACCTATCACAACCTGCTAATGCCAATATTTGATCGACCTTACGGAAGCTTGCTCCCATTACAATTGTTTTATAACCATGCTGTTTATAATAATTAAAGATATTACGAACAGACACAACGCCCGGATCTTCATCTGCTACATAGGGATCGATTGGTTTTTTAGCTTGATACCAATCATAAATACGCCCTACAAATGGCGAAATTAAAAAGGCATTGACTTCTGCACATGCACGTGCTTGTGCGAACGAAAACAATAACGTTAAATTACAGTTAATGCCTTCTTTTTCGAGCACTTCAGCCGCTTTAATGCCTTCCCACGTTGATGCAATTTTAATTAAAATACGAGATTTATCAATGCCCTTTTCTTGATAAAGTCCAATGATTTTACGCGCTTTTTCAATACAACCTTGTTTATCGAAAGACAAACGCGCATCGACTTCGGTCGAAATCCGCCCTGGAACAGTTTTTAAAATCTCAGCACCAATATTTACAGCAACTTGATCACAGGCATTAACTAACTGCTGTTCTTTACTACCACCTAACTTTTTAGCGGTTTGCACTGCAGAATCAATTAAATTGCGATATTGAGGAAGTTGAGCTGCTTTCAAAACAAGAGAGGGATTCGTTGTTGCATCTTCGGGGGAAAACTGCTTAATCGAATCGATATCGCCCGTATCAGCTACCACCACAGTTAATTTTTTAAACTCATCTAATTGACTCATACTTTTATCCTCATACAGCGTGTTATTATAATGGAAGTATAATAACATTTATTCAATAATAAAACGACATTGTCATTGGCTGATGATTCATCTCTATTATCGGCAAAAAAACACCGCAAAAAGCGGACAAAAAAGGTAGAATCAGGCTTTATCACTAATTAATATTAGTCAAGTTTACTATTTTTATCGTATAAATAAATTCAATTATGTGAATTAAATCACAAAATCAAATTAGGATTAATTTGCATTAATCGATCTTTAAATCGACAAATGTTAACAAAAAAATTTGCAGATTTAAAAATTCGCTAAACCATGATTTAACTGATTAAGCCCAAACATATTCAAGTTGACTGGTTAAACCACAACTGGTACAAGAACGGCACTGTTTAGCTTGGCAAGGCAATGGTCGATCTTGCGCTATTAACTTTATCACCCCTTTTCTGATCCAAAAACGTAACATCTGCTCAGTTGCGCTTTCTGGTAGGCTAAAGTGTCTGGCAATCTCTTGCAATGGTGCACGACCTTTTAATTGTACATAATCACGAATTGACGTTATTAACATAGCCATAATCAAAGTTGCAGGGCGACCCCTGCATGCTTTTCCTCTATTTTATATTTAAATTAGCAGCCATTTATTTACTGACAGCACGATGATTTTTTACAGTGGGATGAATTTGGTGCTGTTGGTTGCTTAAAAAACGAATATCGCCCTAAAGTACGCATAAACAATAGCATCACAACAATAAATGCACTGCACCCCATCAGCCACCAAACGGCCGCAGAAGAATGCCCAAGCAACATAAATTGGTAATAAATGGTTGCCGTTAGCCACGCAATGGTAAAAGTCCAAATTGCCACAAACACCATCCACTTAAAACCGGCTTCGCGATAAACTGCACCCAACGCCGCAGCGCAAGGAGTATAAAGTAAAATAAAAATTAAATAACTCATCGCAGCTGAAGGTGAACCAAACCCATTTTTAATTTGTGAAATTGTTGTCGAATCCACCTCTAAATCAGTCTGTAGTGAATCCATATCTTGTGAAGCAGTGTTAAACCCTAACGGATCTAAAACAGCATTCGACAAACTCGCCAAATTTTTTGGAATGGTTGCTAGCGCATCTAAAATTCCTTGCGACAAACTAAATGGTTCATCTTGCTCGTTATCATCATCGATAGAATAAAGCGAATTGAGTGTTGCAATTACCGATTCTTTAGCAAAAATACCCGTAAAAATACCAACTGTTGCTGGCCAGTTATCGTGTTTAATCCCCATCGGTGCAAATGCAGGCGTGATTTTTTGACTAACAACAGAAAGCATAGAGTTTTGTGTACTTTCGTGCTTAAACGAACCATCGCTACCCCATGAGTTAAGCACACTTAACACCGTTACCATAAGCACAATGGCTTTACCTGCTTTAAAAATAAACGACGTTAAGCGCTGCCAAGTCAAACTAAGCAGGCTGCGTAAAGTCGGAATACGATACACAGGCATTTCCATAATAAATGGTGTGAGTGTACCTTTTAATAAAGTGAATTTGAGCACAAATCCCGTCACCATTGCCACTGCAATGCCTAGCAAATATAAAGCAAACACCACTATAGAGGCATTTTTAGGGAAGAATATCACCGCAAATAATGCATAAACCGGCAACCTTGCCCCACATGACATAAAAGGGATCATACAAATGGACATAATACGATCACGTGTACTTTCAAGCGTTCGCGTGCCCATAATGGCTGGCACACCGCAGCCAAATCCCACTAGCATTGGCACAAACGCTTTACCCGGCAAACCAATACTGCGCATCAATCGATCGATTACCATTGCTGCACGTGCCAAATAACCAGAATCTTCTAAAAAAGACAAACAAAAAAACATCGCCCCAATGACAGGAATAAACGTTGAAACAGTTT
Source organism: Gilliamella sp. App4-10 (assembly GCF_001690495.1). Classification (GTDB taxonomy): domain Bacteria; phylum Pseudomonadota; class Gammaproteobacteria; order Enterobacterales; family Orbaceae; genus Gilliamella; species Gilliamella apicola_G. Next base: position 2,019 of record NZ_LZGS01000024.1, on the reverse strand, counting down.
GAATGCCACGACCAATACCATTGGCTAAAATAGCTGTAATCCAATTTGGAGCATTGATGGCATGAAGTAGCTCAGTTGTGCCATTAACAAAAATCGTGCCACAAAGCACATCAAAAAAATCAATAAACACCGCCCCAAAATTAATCGCCACCATAAACATGACATACATAGCCAACAAAAAGAACGGAATGCCAGTAATGCGCCCCAAGGTAATATTATCGAGGATTTCAGAAAAGCGACCACTAAGCTCGCGCGGTTTTTCAATAACTTTTTTACAAATTACATCAATCGTGTCATAACGAGCGCTAGCAAGTGCCACATCAATTTCATTATCACACCACTTTGCAAGCGACAAGCGGCAGTCCGCTAACATTTTGGTTTCACGTTGTGATAAGTGATAGCGCGAATCATCTAATAAAGCATCTATCAATTGCCAGCGATTAAATTGGCGCACAACACTATCTTCAGGCAGATCGCAAATATAACGATGAATCACCGCTTGCTGATCCTCGCCAAGCAGATCAATCGATGGCTGTGCTGCATATGGATGCATTACCATGTTTTCGATTTGTTGATAAAAGCCCTGCAAACCCGTTTTTTGACGAGATGATATTGCCACCACAGGACAACCGAGCAAAGTTGACAACAAATCAACATTAATCTGTTCGCCCATGGCTTTAACTGCATCGATCATATTTAACACAACAATCATCGGTACTTGCAAATCAATTAACTGACAAGTTAAATACAAACTACGTTGCAAATTAGTTGCATCAATAATATTAATAATCACGCATTGACTTTCGGACAGCACGAATTGGCGCGCAATAAGCTCATCTTGCGAAACACTAAGCAGATCAGGCTCAATTGAATACGTACCGGGCAAATCGATAACTTCATATTGTGTATGATGATAAGTGAACATACCAGTTTTACGTTCAACAGTCACGCCCGGCCAGTTCCCTACTCGCTGTTTTGAACCCGTTAGTAGATTAAATAACGTTGTCTTACCACTATTAGGGTTACCAATTAATGCTATTTTCACGCACTTACCTCCATCACTTCAATGGCTTGTGCTTCTTTACGACGCAAACAAAGTGCAAATCCACGCATTTTAATTTCAATCGGATCGCCAAGTGGCGCAACGCGCACAGTCAAAACCTTACAACCCGGCGTAATGCCCATTGCAAGCAACTTTCGACGAAAGGGTAACGATTCAGGTAACAAGCGAGTAATCACCGCCTCGCGGCCTAAAGGTAACTGGTTAAGGGTAAGAGATGACATTATGTTTCCTAAAAATAACAACAGTATTGATAAAAGTAATCATATTAAATTAATGATACATATCTTAAAAAATAATCAGAATTATTTTTAGTGTAAAAATGCGAATTATTCTCAATAACAATAAATAACAAGTAAAAAAATCGCAAAATAGTCAAATCATAGAAAATACAAATCCAAATTCATTCGCTTTTGCCTTTTTATAACTATCAAGTAAATTGTAACAATCGCTTTTAAATATTTTAAAAGTGTGATTGTTTCTATAAAAAATGTTCAGATAGCATATTGATTTTATTAAATTTTTATTTATGTTTTTTTAAATAAAATCACGCAGTTATGGAGTTTGTTGTTGATTAAAGACTATTTGGATACGTTTCAGTCTTTATGTGTCAACTTTGATTTAATCGTATCATCCTGATACTCGTCTTTTCGAGGCCATCTTCACTTTGCTCAGATGTTCAAATTTTTTCCAGACGGAAAATAGCCACGCCAAACATTCCTGTTTGGCGTGTTGACCTCACTGTGTTATCGGCGCATTCTGACGCCAAAATAGTGCAAGAAACATAGCCAATTATTTTTTAGAAATTATTGTGTTTTTATAATTATCAAATTGATTTTATTTGAATTAATGGCCTAAACGGCAGTGGGCGAGAAACCAATATACTATAATCCCATTTCGCAAAAGACAAAAAGGATTTTTATTGTACAAATAATTATTAATTTATTGTTTTTATTCAT
>NZ_LZGS01000023.1 GCF_001690495.1 Gilliamella sp. App4-10 | reverse complement strand
GAAATCATTGATTAGAAAATAAAAAAGGTGCACAAAGTGCACCTTTTTTACTGATGATAAAGCGTATCAATAGCTGCGCTTTATGATAGCAAGTTAAATTACTTAATAACTTTAGCAACAACACCTGCACCAACAGTACGACCACCTTCACGAATCGCAAAACGTAAACCTTCAGCCATCGCGATTGGGTGAATTAATGATACTGTCATTTTGATGTTATCACCAGGCATTACCATCTCTACGCCTTCTGGTAATTCGATAGTACCTGTTACGTCAGTTGTACGGAAGTAGAACTGTGGACGGTAACCTTTGAAGAATGGTGTATGACGTCCACCTTCATCTTTGCTTAAGATATACACTTCTGATTCGAAATCAGTATGTGGAGTGATTGAACCTGGTTTTGCAAGAACTTGACCACGTTCGATTTCTTCACGTTTTGTACCACGTAGTAATACACCAACGTTTTCACCCGCACGACCTTCGTCAAGTAATTTACGGAACATTTCAACACCAGTACAAGTTGTTTTAGCGGTTGGCTTGATACCAACAATTTCAACTTCTTCACCAACTTTGATTACACCGCGCTCAACACGACCAGTTACTACTGTACCACGACCTGAAATTGAGAATACGTCTTCAATTGGTAATAAGAATGGTTTGTCGATATCACGCTCTGGCTCTGGAATATAGCTATCTAATGCTTCAGCTAATTCAACAATTTTGTCTTCCCATGCTGCTTCGCCTTCTAACGCTTTCAGTGCAGAACCACGAATGACTGGTGTGTCATCACCTGGGAAATCATATTGAGATAGAAGCTCACGTACTTCCATTTCAACTAATTCTAATAACTCTTCGTCATCAACCATATCGCATTTGTTTAAGAATACGATGATGTAAGGAACACCTACTTGACGACCTAAAAGAATGTGCTCACGAGTTTGTGGCATAGGTCCATCAGTTGCTGCTACGACTAAGATAGCACCGTCCATTTGTGCCGCACCAGTGATCATGTTTTTAACATAGTCAGCATGGCCCGGGCAGTCTACGTGTGCGTAGTGGCGAGTTGGTGTATCGTATTCAACGTGTGAAGTGTTGATGGTGATACCACGTGCTTTTTCTTCTGGTGCGTTATCGATTTGATCGAATGCACGTGCTTGACCGCCATATTTTTTAGCAAGTACTGATGTAATTGCTGCAGTCAAAGTTGTTTTACCATGGTCAACGTGGCCGATTGTACCAACGTTAACGTGGGGTTTTGTACGTTCAAATTTTTCTTTAGACATCTTAATGTTCCTTTATTAAATCACTTCCCTTAAGTCATTAAGGGAAGCGTTACTTTATTTAGATAAAAATTATTTCGCTTTACGAGCTTCAATAATTGCTGTTGCAATATTTGTTGGTGCTTCATTGTACTTCAAGAACTCCATAGAGTAAGAAGCACGACCTTGAGTTTGTGAACGAAGGTCTGTTGCATAACCAAACATTTCTGAAAGTGGAACTTGTGCTTTGACTGTTTTACCAGTTGCTGTATCGTCCATTCCTTCGATCATACCGCGACGACGGTTTAAGTCACCGATAACATCACCCATATAATCTTCTGGAGTTTCAACTTCTACTTTCATAATCGGTTCTAAAAGCACAGGTTTAGCTTTCATGAAGCCATCTTTAAATGCCATTGAACCGGCAATTTTAAATGCCATTTCTGATGAGTCAACATCATGGTAAGAACCATCAAAGATAGTGACTTCAACATCAACAATTGGGTAACCAGCAAGAACACCGTTTTTCATTTGTTCTTGACAGCCTTTATCAACTGCAGGGATGTATTCTTTAGGAACCACACCGCCAACGATTTCATTGTTGAATTTGTAGCCTTCGCCACCCGCTTCTAATGGTTTGATTTTTAACCATACATGACCGTATTGACCACGACCACCAGACTGACGAACAAATTTACCTTCTTGTTCTACTTCGTTGCGAATGGTTTCACGGTAAGCAACTTGTGGTTTACCTACGTTTGCTTCTACTTTAAATTCACGTTTCATACGGTCAACGATAATTTCTAAGTGAAGCTCACCCATACCAGAAATAATAGTTTGACCCGATTCTTCATCAGTGTGAACACGGAATGAAGGGTCTTCTTGAGCTAGACGACCTAAAGCAAGCCCCATTTTTTCTTGGTCAGCTTTGGTTTTTGGTTCAACAGCAACCGAAATTACTGGCTCTGGGAATTCCATTCTTTCAAGAATGATAGGTGCACTTTCAGCACAAAGTGTATCACCTGTTGTGACATCTTTAAGACCGATTGCAGCAGCAATGTCGCCAGCGCGAACTTCTTTAATTTCTTCACGTTTGTTAGCATGCATCTGTACGATACGACCAAAACGTTCTTTTTTATCTTTAACAGAGTTAAGAACAGTATCACCAGAGTTAACTACACCAGAGTAAACACGGAAGAAGGTTAAGTTACCAACAAATGGGTCTGTAGCAATTTTGAACGCTAATGATGAGAATGGCTCATCATCACTTGAATGGCGTTCTGCAGCTTCACCGTTTTGTAATTCACCTTTGATTGCAGGTACATCAGTTGGTGCTGGTAAATATTCAATAACTGCATCAAGCATGAATTGAACACCTTTATTTTTAAAGGCACTACCACAAGTGACTAAGATGATTTCATTAGCAAGTACACGTTCACGTAATGCAGCTTTCACTTCTTCTTCAGTTAACTCTTCACCACCAAGGTATTTTTCCATTAACTCTTCACTTGCTTCAGCAGCAGTTTCAATTAAGAAAGAACGCCATTCTTCGACTTCTTCAACCATGTCTGCTGGTACATCTTCATAAGTGAATGTTACGCCTTGATCTGCATCATTCCAGTTGATGGCTTTACGTTTAAGTAAATCAACAACACCAGTAAATCCTTCTTCAGCACCGATTGGTAAAACTAAAGGAACAGGAACTGCAGCTAAACGAGTTTTGATTTGATCAACAACACGTAGGAAGTTAGCACCCATACGGTCCATTTTGTTGACAAATGCAATACGTGGAACTTTATATTTGTTTGCTTGACGCCATACAGTTTCAGATTGTGGTTGAACGCCACCAACTGCACAGTAAACCATTACTGCACCATCAAGAACACGCATAGAACGTTCAACTTCGATTGTAAAGTCAACGTGTCCCGGGGTGTCGATGATGTTGATACGGTGTGGTTCGAACTGCTGACCCATACCAGACCAGAATGCAGTTGTTGCAGCAGATGTGATAGTAATACCACGTTCTTGTTCTTGTTCCATCCAGTCCATGGTAGCTGCACCATCATGAACTTCACCAATTTTGTGACTTACACCAGTATAAAACAAAATACGTTCAGTCGTTGTTGTTTTACCTGCGTCAATATGTGCACTGATACCGATATTACGGTAGCGTGCTATAGGGGTTGTACGAGCCATATTAATCCTCTGTTTAGAATCGTTTGCTTAATAAAACATCATTTTGGTTGACTGATAGCAAATAAGGGCTATCAGTCCTAATTCAAGTCACTTATATAAATACAAGTGAGAATATTACCAACGATAATGTGCAAACGCTCTATTAGCTTCAGCCATACGATGAACATCTTCGCGTTTTTTCACAGCGGTACCTTTGTTTTCAAAAGCATCCATAAGTTCATTCGCTAGGCGTAAAGCCATTGATTTATCGCCACGTTTACGTGCAGCATCTACAATCCAACGCATGGCAAGTGCATTACGACGAACTGGACGCACTTCAACAGGAACTTGGTATGTAGAACCACCAACGCGACGAGACTTAACTTCTACAGTTGGTCTTACGTTATCTAGTGCAACTTCGAAAGCTGCTAAGTGGTCTTTTCCACTACGCTCAGCTAATTTATCAAGAGCTGAATATACGATTGATTCTGCGATAGATTTTTTTCCATCTATCATTAAAATATTTACAAATTTCGCCAGTAACTCTGAACCGAACTTCGGATCAGGAAGAATTTTTCTTTGACCGACAACATGACGACGTGGCATTGGAATACTCCGTTTATATGTTATAAATTTTCAGGTTTACCCAAAACTCAAATGAGTTAAATGGAATTGTATAGTTTGGCCTTACTTAACGGAGTTCCATTAAGCTTTAGGTCGTTTAACACCGTATTTAGAACGGCTTTGTTTGCGATCTTTAACACCTGCGCAGTCTAATGCACCGCGAACAGTGTGATAACGAACACCTGGTAAGTCTTTAACACGACCACCACGGATTAAAATTACACTATGTTCTTGTAGATTATGACCTTCACCACCGATATAAGAAGTTACTTCAAAACCGTTGGTTAAACGTACACGACATACTTTACGTAATGCTGAGTTTGGTTTTTTCGGTGTAGTTGTGTAAACACGAGTACAAACACCGCGTTTTTGCGGGCATGCTTCAAGCGCAGGAACGTTACTTTTTGCTTCCTTTAGTGCTCTTGGTTTGCGTACCAGCTGATTAATTGTTGCCATTAATAAGCTCCTGATTAATTAAAATAAATTTAAAATTGCTTTTTAGATACGTAATTAATAACTGTAGACCAAAACCTATGTATATAAGTTTTGGGTCGCAAGATTCTAGTCCCCAGGGGAAATAATGTCAAGTTTTTGCTATCAATAAGTGCTTGATCCTGGTATTAATTATTTATAAGAGGAGGAGCGTTATTTTAATGAAAAAACGGTAGGTTTTAATTTTAGAATTGGATAAACAGTCTATCAACACATACGTTAACTATTTTGGTAAATTTGATATCCCTCATCGTCAGTAACGATGAGGGAGGCGTTTTTAATGATGATCAATAAAAATAAATTTTAAAGCGAATAGTAAAGCAAAAATAATTACGCAAAGATTTAATTGTTTAAATTTACCCGTAAAGGTTTTTAATACCACGTAAGAGATAAAACCAAGCGCAACGCCTTCAGTAATAGCAAAGGCAAATGGCATCATGATTGCGGTAATAAAGGCAGGTGTCGCCTCAGTTAAGTCAGACCAGTTAACTTTAACTAAGCTTGAAACCATTAAAATTCCAACAAAGATAAGTGCACCTGAAGTTGCATAACTTGGTACTAAATGGGCTAATGGCGATAAAAAGGCCACGACTAAGAATAATATACCGACTACCACAGCTGTTAAGCCTGTGCGACCACCAACTGAAATACCAGCTGAACTTTCGATATAGGTTAATACTGATGATGTACCAAATAATCCCCCTAAAGAAGAGCTAAAGCTATCAATTAATAGCGCTTGACGCATTTTAGGGAATCGGCCTTTTTCGTCACTAATTCCGGCTTTATCGGTTAATGCCAAAATGGTGCCCGATGAGTCGAATAGGCTGACAATCATCACAGAAAAAATAACACCCATGATGCCGATATTAAGCGAACCTGCTAGATCAACATGTCCAACAACGCTGGTCACACTTGGTGGCATAGATACAATACCTTGGTAACTGATATTAGGATCTAGCCATAGTGCCAGCAATGTCACAACTAAAATCGAAATTAATACAGCAGCATGAAAGTTGCGAGCCGCTAAAATAACAATGATGAAAAAACCTAGTGATCCTAATAGGACTTTAAGCGATAAGATATTCCCCATCGTTAAGAGTGTGGAAGGTGAAGCAACCACAATCCCCATGTTTTGAAAGCCCATAAAAGCAATAAATAGTCCAATACCGGCACTAATACCTATACGTAAACATTGTGGAATATGTTCAATTAACCAGTGGCGGACTTTAAAGAGTGACAACATAAAAAAGATTAAAGAACCCCAAAATATGGCGCCCATACCAATTTGCCAAGAATAGCCCATTGCACCACAGATACCATAGGCAAAAAAGACGTTAAGCCCCATTGCCGGTGCAAGTGCTATGGGTAAGTTAGCAAATAGGCCCATTAAAATCGTCGCCAACGCAGTAATTACACAAGTTAGTACAAATACCGCAGATTTATCCATGCCGGTTGCAGATAAGATGGATGGATTAACGAAGATGATATACACCATAGTAAGGAAAGTTGTGCATCCTGCAATAATTTCAGTTCCGATAGTTGTTTTTTTTTCTTTCAATTGAAATACTTTTTCAAATATTGAATTCATAAGTTAAAGCCTAATTTAGATTGATAAGCAAGAATAAAAGTTTATAAAGAGTGCTATTTTTACCTAGAGATAAAAATAAAAAAGATGAGGAGCTGTGGCTCCGCACCTTCAGATAAACAGAAATATTACTGCGTTATTATTGCGAGTTATTTATTTTGGTCAAGCCTTATTCTCGTTATTTCGCTGCACTATACTATAACGTTACAGAATCAAGCTTGTTTAACGTGATTTTTACTTTAAGAATTCTGTGGCTTTCTATTTCGGCGACTTCAAATAAATAATCGCCAATTTGCAAGGTTTCACCAATATTGAGTAAATGTTGCGCTTTTTCCATTAATAGACCTGCTAGGGTATGATATTCACGTTTATCATCGATCGGTATTGGTACAAAACGGATGAGTTCCTCAACCGGAATATAACCATTCGCAATCCAGCTATTATCATCTAGACATTGAATATCATGTTTTGCATCAATTTCCTCTTCTTCAGTTGGAAAATCACCAGCAATGGTTTCGATAATATCTGTTACCGAGACAACCCCTTGCATTGAACCAAATTCATCAACTACGAAGGCAAAATGAGTTTTGGCCTTTTTAAATTGCTCTAATGCAACCAATAATGATACGGTTTCTGGAAAGATTAAAGGTTGTTTGATAAGTGAGTGTATATCGGTTGGCGCTGTGCTTTGCAGCACATCTTTTAAAAGGTCATTGACTTGGATAATACCTAAAGGTTCATCAATTGAGTCATTATCGGTGACGACTAAGCGTGAATGAGGATTATCAAAAATTTCTTTTATAATCGCGTCGCGATCGTCATTAATATTGACCATATCAACGTCAAGTCGAGATGTCATAATACTGCTGACTGAACGCTGTGCCAGCCCAAGTACTCGTTCAACCATACTGAGCTCTTGTTGATTAAATACGGACACTTTTTTGTTGGCATCAGAAACGATATCGATAGTGTGATTATCGGGATCTTCTTCAGCATCACCTTTTAATAGGTGTAAAATGGCTTCAGCAGTGCGTTCACGTAATGGTTTTTTATTTAATGCTTTGCGTCGGTTAAAAATAGCTAATTGATTGAAAAACTCGATCATGATTGAGAAGCCAATAGCTGCATATAAATAGCCTTTTGGAATCATAAAATCAAAACCTTCGGCAACCAGGCTAAAACCGATCATCAATAAAAAACTCAAACAGAGGATAACAATAGTTGGATGAGCGTTGACAAAATTAGCCAGTGGTTTACTCGCAACCATCATAATGCAGATTGCTATACAAACGGCAATAATCATCACGGGAATATGTTCAACCATTCCAACAGCTGTAATTACTGAATCAAGTGAGAACACGGCATCGAGCACAACGATTTGAGCAACAACAGTCCAAAAGTGAGAGGTTTTTTTAGGTTTACCATCTTCATTTGATGCACCTTCAAGGCGTTCATTGAGCTCCATGGTCGCTTTGAATAGCAAAAATATGCCACCAATTAGCATGATTAATTGTCGCGCATTAAAACTGAGCCCAGATATCGAAAATAGCGGTGTAGTGAGTGTGACTAACCAACCAGTAAACATTAATAACAATATTCGCGTAATTAATGCAAAGGCCAAGCCTGTTATGCGTGCTTTGTCTCGTTGTTGAGGAGGAAGTTTCTCGGCAAGAATGGCAATAAAAACAATGTTATCAATACCAAGGACGATTTCAAGTACAACTAGAGTGGATAAGCCAATCCAGATTGTAGGATCCATGATCCATTCCATATGTCAGGTGATTACCTCTAATAAATACAGCACATGCTGCGTTATAATTCTGTCTGTAATTGACTAAATAATCAATAAAATATTTATAAAAATTACATTTTTTGTCAAAATTCTTCAGGAAAGTGCGTGTTTAAGTATAAAGTTAGCTTCGCCAAAATGTTGGCGTAAATAAAACCAATAAGGTAAATATTTCTAATCGTCCAAATAACATGTCAACAACCATTACCCATTTTACTATATCACTGACACTGGCAAAATTATCGCTTACACTACCAAGACCAACCCCTAAATTATTCAGTGATGATGCAACAATGTAAAAAGAATCAGTAGTATCAATGCCGGTTGCCATAATAATAAATAAACTGACTAAAAAGACTAATGCATATGCTGAAAAGAATCCCCAAACCGCTTCGATAATGCGTTCAGAAACCACGCGATTATTTAATTTTAACGTATAAATAGCATTAGGGTGGATAAGGCGTTTTAATTCACGTGAGCCTTGCATAAATAAAATTAACACACGAACCACTTTTAAACCGCCACCCGTTGAACCCGCACAACCACCAATAAATGAAGCACACAATAAAAAAATAGGCAAGGATGATGGCCATGTGTTGATATCATCTACTGTAAAACCAACCGTTGCCGCAACTGATACAACTTGCAGGACTATTTTATCTATGCTTATATTCCGTTCTGGTTGATAAAAGTAAATGCCAAATATACAAATCGCTATTAATACAGCCAGAATAAAAATAAAAGTTCTAAACTCTTGATCTCGCCAATAAACCTTAATTGAAAATCCACTTAATGCGGCAAAATGTAGTGCAAAGTTACAACCCGATAAAATTAAAAAGAGAGTGACAATGTAATTGATTGTGGCGCTATTAAAGTAAGCAAGATTATCATCGTGGGTTGAAAATCCCCCCATCGATATTGTTGAAAAGCTATGTGACACTGCATCAAATATATTCATGCCAGCCAGCCAAAGGCAAATTGCACAAAGTGTTGTCAGCAAAATATAAATTGACCAGAGTGTTTTTGCCGTCTCAGCAATGCGAGGGCGCATTTTGCTGTCTTTTTGTGGTCCGGGAATTTCAGCTCGATAAAGTTGCATTCCCCCTACGCCTAACAATGGTAAAATTGCAACGGCTAGTACGATAATACCCATACCACCCAGCCATTGCAGTAATTGGCGATAAAAAAGTAAAGCTTTAGGTAGGTGATCTAATTTAACAATTGTGGTAGCACCTGTTGTGGTTAGACTTGAAAATGATTCAAAAAATGCGGTAGTTAAATTTAAGTTAATATGTGTATCAAAAATAAAAGGAAAGGCGCCGATTGAACCTAGCACAATCCAAAACAGTACGACAATAAAAAAGCCTTCACGCGTGCTTAGTTCATGGCGGTGGTGACGGTTAGGTAACCATAATAAACATCCTAATATCAATGCAGCAAAAAATGAACGAACAAAGATTGCACCAGCACCATCACGATAGATTAAGGCAATAAGTGCCGGTAGTAACATGAAAATCGATAATAGGGCAATTAATAACCCAATAATTCGAAGGATTGAGCGCCAATGCATCATGATGTTAATCTCTATTTAAAACCACGAGATGCTTTGATAAGATCATAAGCCGCTTGAATTTCTTGCGCGCGTTTTTTGGCTGCTTCAAGCATCTCTTTCGGTAAGCCTTTTGAGACTAATTTGTCCGGATGATGTTCATTCATTAATTTACGATAAGCTCTTTTTATTTCCGTGATTTCGGCTGATGAGTTAATACCTAAAACTTTATAAGCATTTTGTAGATCTGATTGTGCTGAACGTCCCTGATAATTGCCGTAATGATTATTACGGTGTTGATATTCATTACGCTGATTTTGCTGGCGGTTATCGTTTTGTTGATGAAAATGATAACTGCCCATCATCATTTGAATATACATTGCCATTTGTTGACGAGGAATATTGAATTCATCAGCCACAATAAATAGGATCTTTTGTTCTTTTTCATCCAAAATCCCATCAACTAATGCGGCTTGAATCAACTGTTCACAAAAGATATTTAATACGTTGCGCCTGAAACGGTATTGCGTATAAAGTTCTTTTAGCCGCAATCGCAAAGGATAGTCACTCGCTTTTCCTCGATTAAAAGAGTCTTGTGCTAGTTTTCGGCTGTTGTTATCGAGTTGTAATCGGTTCATAAATTGTCGAGCAAGATTGATATCATCTTGCGTAACCACGCCTTTTGCTTTACTTAAATGACCAAGGACTTCAAAAACAACTGTTAAGTAAAGTTCTGGGTTTGCTTTGGTTTTTTGTTCGGTTAATTTATTACAAAATTTTTGATAAAGCATTGGACCAATAAATAACCCAATTATAAAACCCCACCCATTTTTTAGTACAAGGCTCAATACAAAGCCTGTGATAATGGCCCAAATAAGAGACATATTATTCGTTTACCTCAATTCGATCTATTTTTTGTAAACCGCGTGGCAAAGCATTTCCTTTACGCGCACGTTCTGCTCTAAATTTTTGTAAATCAGCAGGATTTAGCGTAAGTTTGCGTTTACCAACATATAAAGTTATTGATGTTTCTGATGTAATTAGTTTTATATAAGCAAGGCTATCATCAATCCCTGAAAGGGATATAATTTTATTACCTTTACCTTTGGTCAACTCGGGTAAATCCCGTACAGGAAAGATGAGCATTCGACCTGCTTGAGTAATAGACAGCAGTAAACTATCTTCAGATAGAATTTCCATAGGTGTGAGTATTTTTGCATTATTTGGCAAATTGATAACCGCCTTACCGTTACGGTTGCGAGCAACTAAATTACTAAATTGACAAATAAAACCATAACCCGCACTGGATGCGAGTAAGAATTTTTGATTATCATTTTGACACATCAGCACATGTTCAATCGTTGCGCCCGCAGGTAGCGCTAGTTTACCAGTTAAGGGTTCACCTTGGCTTCGGGCAGATGGTAAGGTATTTGGCTCTATAGCATAACTACGACCTGTTGAGTCGATAAAGATAACTGGCTGATTGCTTTTTCCTTTCGCGGCGACTTTAAAGCTATCACCCGCTTTATAACTTAAACCTGTAGCATCAATGTCATGACCTTTAGCGGTTCTAACCCAGCCCATTTCCGATAAAATCACCGTCACGGGTTCAGATGGTGTTAACTCTTGTTCACTAATAGCTTTAGCTTCTCTGCGCTCAACGATCGGTGAACGGCGCTTATCACCATATTTTTCAGCATCCTCTTTTAGCTCTTTTTTAATTAAATTACTCAGTTTTTTAGGCGAAGCTAACAAAGCTTGCAGATGATCACGTTCTTTTGCAAGCTCACTTTGTTCACCTTTAATACGTACTTCTTCAAGTTTGGCTAAATGACGGAGTTTTAACTCTAAAATTGCTTCAGCTTGAATATCGGTTAATGCAAAACGGCTAATTAATTCTTGTTTCGGTTCATCTTCATTGCGAATAATTTCGATCACTTCATCAATATTTAAAAATGCAATCAATAAGCCATCAAGGATATGTAGTCTTTTTAGAATTTTATCTAAACGATAATTTAGGCGACGAGTGACAGTGGTTTTGCGATATTCTAGCCATTCAGTAAGAATTTCAATCAAGCCTTTGACTGACGGGCGGTTATCAAGCCCAATCATATTCATATTAACGCGGTAACTTTTTTCGAGATCAGTTGTTGCAAATAGATGATCCATCACTTGTTCTAAATCGACTCGATTTGAACGTGGCACAATCACTAAACGAGTTGGATTTTCGTGATCCGACTCATCGCGTAAATCTTCAATTAAAGGTAGCTTTTTGGCTCGCATTTGAGAAGCAATTTGTTCTAGGATTTTAGCGCCCGACACTTGATGGGGGAGATCTGTAATCACAATATCTCCATCTTCTTTTTTCCAAACCGCACGCATACGAATTGAGCCACGCCCTGTTTTATAGATTTTCGCAATGTCATCAGGTGGCGTAATAATCTCAGCTTCGGTCGGAAAATCAGGTCCTTGTATGTGAGCCATTACTTCGCTTAATGTTGCATTAGGTTTATCTGCCAGCATAATTGCGGCATTTGCCACCTCACGAATATTGTGTGGAGGAATATCGGTTGCCATACCAACGGCGATACCCGTTGTACCATTTAATAAAATATTCGGTAGTCTAGCTGGTAACATTTTTGGCTCTTGTAAAGTACCATCAAAGTTTGGTGTATAATCAACCGTTCCTTGCCCTAACTCACCTAATAATAATTCAGCATATTTTGATAAGCGTGATTCGGTATAACGCATGGCAGCAAATGATTTAGGATCATCTGGCGCCCCCCAGTTACCTTGTCCATCAACTAATGGATAGCGATATGAAAATGGTTGTGCCATTAGTACCATAGCTTCATAACAGGCACTATCACCATGAGGATGATATTTACCAAGCACATCACCTACGGTACGTGCTGATTTTTTAAATTTTGCTTGCGCATTTAGACCTAGTTCTGACATGGCATAGACAATGCGTCGTTGCACGGGTTTGAGACCGTCACCAATAAACGGTAGTGCGCGATCCATAATGACATACATTGAGTAGTTTAAATAGGCGCTTTCGGTAAAGGTACGTAGCGACTGGACTTCTACTCCGTCATGAGTTATCTCACTCATTATTGTTCCTCTAAATCATTCTGTTTGTTAGACATCAAGTTCAACTTGATCGCCTTTTTCTTGTAGCCATTCGCGGCGATCTTCTGCGCGTTTTTTGGCAAGTAGCATATCCATTAATGCCATGGTTTGTTCGGCATCATCAAGGGATAGCTGCACTAAACGGCGCGTATTGGGATCCATTGTTGTTTCGCGCAGCTGCAGCGGATTCATTTCCCCTAAACCTTTAAAACGCTGTACATTTGGTTTGCCTTTTTTACGTTTAAGCTGCTCTAAAATACCATCTTTTTCTTCTTCATCTAAGGCGTAATGGACTTCCTTACCCAGATCGATACGATAAAGTGGAGGCATAGCAACGAACACATGCCCATGCTCAACCATGGTACGAAAATGACGAACAAATAACGCACAAAGTAAGGTGGCAATATGTAATCCATCCGAGTCAGCATCGGCTAAAATACAAATTTTGCCATAACGTAATTGGCTTAAATCATTGCTATCAGGATCGATGCCTATAGCTACTGAAATATCATGAATTTCTTGTGATCCTAATACTTCGTCAGATGACACTTCCCAAGTATTTAAAATCTTACCTTTAAGCGGCATAATGGCTTGGAATTCACGATCTCTCGCTTGTTTGGCCGATCCACCCGCAGAATCCCCCTCCACTAAAAAAAGTTCAGTACGACTTAAATCTTGCGATGAACAATCAGCCAATTTACCCGGTAAAGCTGGACCACTGGTTAATTTTTTACGGATGACTTTTTTGGACGCTTTTAAGCGTTTTTGCGCACTGGAAATTACCATTTCAGCTAATAATTCGGCTATTTGCACATGTTGATTTAACCAAAGACTAAACGCATCTTTCACAATAGCCGACACAAATGCCGCACTTTGTCGCGATGACAAGCGCTCTTTGGTTTGTCCCGCAAATTGAGGTTCTTGCATTTTAACCGAAATAACGTAGGCACAGCGTTCCCAAATATCATCAGCAGTTAATTTTAAGCCTCGCGGTAACAAATTGCGAAACTCACAAAACTCACGCATTGCGTCTAACAAGCCTTGACGTAAACCATTAACATGCGTACCACCTTGTACCGTTGGAATTAAGTTAACGTAACTTTCAGTCAATAGCTCTCCACCTTCGGGCATCCAAACTAGTGCCCACTCTACGGCTTCTGTTTCACCCATTTGGCTGCCAGTAAAAGGGATTGGTGGTAATAGTGAGTAACCACTGACAGATTCCATTAAATAATCTTTTAGGCCATCTTGATAACACCAGCGTTGTTCGGTTTTGTTGATTTTATCTTTAAAAACAATATCAAGACCAGGACAAAGCACGGCTTTGGCTTTAAGAAGATGAGTCAAACGTAGGACAGAAAATCGGGGAGAATCAAAATATTTTTCGTCTGGCCAAAAATGTACTTTGGTACCCGTATTACGTCGCCCACACGTACCAGTAACATGCAGATCCTCAACCTTATTGCCGTTTTCAAAAGCTATTTCGTACACTTGACCATCACGATGAACGGTCACATCAACACGTTTTGATAACGCATTGACGACCGAAATACCCACACCATGCAAACCACCTGAAAATTGGTAATTTTTGTTCGAAAATTTACCACCAGCATGTAAACGGCAAAGCAATAGCTCAATTGCTGGCACGCCTTCTTCCGGATGAATATCAACAGGCATTCCTCGCCCATCATCAATGACTTCTAGTGAATTATCTTCATAAAGTGTGACTTTGATTTGACGAGCATGACCAGCGATGGCTTCGTCGACACTGTTATCAATGACTTCCTGACCTAAATGGTTTGGGCGACTCGTGTCTGTGTACATACCGGGGCGATGACGAACAGGATCTAGCCCTTTTAATACTTCAATATCAACGGCATTATAAGTAGATTGCGACATAGATTTTCTATTTACTCTAATAAATGACGGTTATTATACCAACCTTTACACAATAAGACCAAGGTCAATGGCACAGGCGTTCAAGTTAAAATCATCAATCCAATTATCATATTGGTTAGTAAAGATTATTTACTTTTTATTGCTAAAAATTAAACGACTCATGAAATATAAATTTACATGGAACAGATCCAGCGGTGGTATTGGAGAGCACTCATTTCTTTTTCTATTTAAGAATAATTCTTATTCAATTTAATTATTGTGATTTATCTGCTATTTTTGACTTTTTCAGTTTTTTTATCGTATTTTTAGTATTATGATAAATAAATCCCATATAAATATTAAGGGAATTCGATGAGTAAGTCAGAAAATAAAATAAGTCGACGCGATTTTTTACAAAAATCATTAACCATTGGTGGGGTAGCCGCACTGACCGGTAATATACAATTACCTTTTGCCTATGCAAAGCCCGGTAATGATGTGAATAATAGGACAATTTTAAATACTACTGATGAAGAAAAGATTGTTTATAGTGCTTGTTTAGTGAATTGTGGTAGTCGTTGTCCTTTAAAAGTCCATGTAAAAAACGATATTATTACTAAAATATCACCAGAAGAAGGCGTTAATGATTCGGTCTTTGGGTTGCACCAAATTCGCCCTTGTCTTCGTGGTAGATCGGTTCGTTGGCGCACTTATGATCCCGATCGTTTAAAATATCCTATGCTGCGAATTGGTCAACGAGGTGAAGGTAAATTTAAACGAATTTCGTGGAGTGAAGCTATTAATTTACTGGCAAATAAACTCAAATATACTATTAATCAGTATGGCAACGAAGCGATTTATTACCAATATGGAACAGGAACAACCGGCGCTAATATTTCAGGACGTAATGCGTGTAAGCGTTTTTTAAGTACGATTGGTGGTTTTCTAAATTATCATGGTGATTATTCGAGTGGACAGATTTCGGCTATTCGGCCTTATATTTTTGGTAATGCTAAAGAATCGTTACTTGATCAAATAAAGCATTCTGATCTAGTTGTGATGTTTGGGCATAATATTGCCGAAACCCGAATGTCGGGTGGCGGACAAGTTACAGAGCTTTTTCATGCATTAGAACAAAGTAATGCGCGGGTAATTATTATTGATCCCCGTCGTAGCGAAAGTGTGGTTGCGTATAATGCTGAGTGGATCCCAATTATTCCCGGCACCGATGCCGCATTAGTTGCCGCAATTGGTTACACATTACTTGAACAAGATCGTATTGATGAAAATATGCTTAATCAATACTGTATTGGTTGGAATGCCGATTCTTTGCCGGATAGTGCTCCACCTTATAGTGATTACAAATCTTACCTTCTCGGTTTGGGCTATGATAGAACACCTAAAACGCCAGAATGGGCAGCTAAAAAAACGGGTATTCCGGCTGCACAGATTCGTAAATTAGCGATAGATATTGTCGATGCTAATGCTGCTTGGATTTCGCAAGGTTATGGCGTACAACGTTGGCAAAATGGTGAACATACCGCAAGAGCTATTATGATTTTGCCTATTATTACTGGGCAATTTGGTAAGCCTGGTACCAATATAGGAACTTGGGGAGATAGTGTGACTTATCCTGTTCCGAGTTTAAGTTTACCAAATCCTATTAAAACGAGTATTCCTTTCTTTTTGTGGACTAAAGCGATTGAAGATGGTCCAAGTATGACAGCTAAAAATGCATATCTGAAAGGTAAAGATAAGTTAGATGTTGGTATCAAATTTATCTGGAGTTATGCCAGTAATGTCATAGGGAATCAGCATTCGGATCTCAATCGTACTCACCAGATTTTGCAAGATGAGTCTAAATGTGAATTTATTCTTGTGTGGGATACGCATATGACTGCTTCAGCCAGATATGCGGATTTATTGTTACCCGATGTTTCATCAGTTGAAAATAATGATTTGATTAATAACTCTTATTCATCTGGAGCGTATAGTTATCTAATCCGTATGCAACGCGCAATTAAACCACTTTGGGAAAACCGTGCTGTTTATGATGTGTTAAGCGATCTTTCCGAAAAAATGGGGATAAAAGATAAATTTACCGAAGGTCGTAGTCAAGATGAATGGATAGAATATTGTTATGAGCAATTGCGAAAACGTGAACCGAATTTACCTCCTTTTGCCAATACTGACGGTATGGGGGTAATCGATCGTAAACTTGCCGATAGTGATACACAAATTGGCTTAAAAGCCTTTAGAGATGATCCGATTCAAAATGCATTAAATACGCCATCGGGAAAAATTGAAATTTATTCAGAAGCATTAGCTAACATTGCCAATAATTGGGAACTTGATGCAGAAGATATACTCTACCCCATTCCTGCGTATTTGCCAGCAATTGAAGGTAGTGAAGATAAGCAAAAACGCCAAAAGTACCCGTTGCAACTTATCGGGTTTCATACCAAGGGGCAATGCCATTCCACTTACAGTAATTTACCGCAATTGCGAGAAGCTGTCGCTAACCGTATTTGGATTAATCCATTGGATGCTGAGCAAAGGCAAATAAAACACGGTCAGTTAGTTGAGGTTTATAACGACCGCGGTCGGCTTTATATTCCCGCCAAAGTTACACCAAGGATATTGCCAGGTGTTATTGCTATTCCGCAAGGGATGTGGGCAAAAACTAATGCCACAGGGATTGATATTGGCGGTTGTATTAATCGTTTAACATCATTGCGCCCAACGGTGCTTGCTAAATCGAATCCACAGCATACTAATCTGGTTGAAGTTAAACCATTATCGGTTGTGGGGTCAATGTCGTAAATTAAAGAGCGGATAATAAAAATGCAATATGGATTTTATATTGATTCTTCAAAATGTACTGGTTGTAAAACCTGCCAACTTAGTTGTAAAGATGAAAAAGATAATGCATTAGGTGTTCATTTTCGCCGTGTGTATGAATATGGTGGTGGGACTTGGCAGCAGGTTGAGGGCATGTGGCAAAACGATACTTTTACCTACTATTTATCTATTTCATGTAATCATTGCCAAGAGCCTGCTTGTGTACAAGGTTGCCCAACAGGTGCAATGCATAAGCGATCGCAAGATGGCTTAGTGGTTGTTAATCAAGATGTTTGTATTGGTTGTCGATATTGTGAAATGCGTTGTCCTTATGGAGCACCACAATTTGATCATCAAAAAAAGGTCATGTCAAAATGTGATGGCTGTTATGAACGTATAGCCGAGGGATTAAAGCCTGTTTGCGTCGAGTCGTGTCCACAACGTGCGTTAGATTTTGACGAAATTGAAAAATTACGTCAATGTTATGGTGATGAATGCAACATTGCACCACTACCAAGCTCACAGCTTACAAAACCCAATATTGTGATAAAACCCCATGCACAATCCAAAACATCTGGTGATACTTTAGGTAAGGTTCTCAATCCTGAGGAGGTATAAGTAATATGCATGAATTACCATTGGTATTTTTTACAGTATTAGGGCAATTGGCTGCAGGAATGGTATTGATTAGCAGTTTATATTCCTTAAGTTGTTGTTCACATAGCGCTATTGCCATTTATAAAATGAACCTCTTCGCGCTGATTATAATGGCTATTGCGATGTTTATTGCTTCGTTTCATTTAGGTCATCCTTTTCGAGCTTTAAATGTAATTTGGGGTATTGGTCGTTCGCCGATGAGTAACGAGATTTTTACTTTTGGTCTTTTATTTGGAATGACATTAGTATGTGTCTTATTAACTTATTTTTTTCATCATAATAACGGCAATAAATGGTTATTGATTAGTTCACTTTGCCAACGTATTAATCGAATTCCCAATTTACATAAGATGTTATCTTTCTTGTTGACCATTTTGAGTTTAGTTTTTGTTTGGACTATTGTGCTCACTTATATGCTACCAACGGTGAAAACGTGGAATACCTATTACACAGCTATTCAGATGTATACTTCTATGTTAGTATTAGGAGGAATAGCTGCGGCCGTTTTGGGGTTATATCGAATTGGCTTGATTTTATTCTTTATTGGCGCAATATTCATTCTGCTATTAAAAATTCCTTATCTTAATTTAATGGCCTTAATATCACCCGAACTTACTGCAAAGCAACATATTTGGATGTTTATTCAGTGCGCATTATTAGCAATCGCACTTATTTTAGTCATTTTAAATATATGCCAATCTAAACAATCAACAATAATTTATGTTTTAGCCTTTATTTTTGTTTTAATTGCCGAGTTATGTGGACGAATTGCATTTTATAATTTATGGACTATTCAAATGTAACATTAGCAACGTTTTTAAGTTTTTTAAACACAATAAAAAAAGCACTATACAATAGTCTTTTTATTATTTTCGATACGCTAAAATCGAATCAGTAAGGACACTTATTTGGATAACATCACCGCTATCACATTAGCAAAGCTATTTGGTGCTCTTTTTTATTATTCACCAAAGAGTAAAGTTACAGCACCATTAATGCAGGCATTATTGCATATTGATCAACTGGTAAATTGGCCTGATCCTATTTTTATTGGTGAGCAGTGCAATATATTAGCTAATCACGTGGAAGATCCTGATCTTGAATATCAATTTTCATTACTATTTGAAGGGCAGGGAACAATGCCAGCACCGCCATGGGGATCATTTTACTTAGATAAAGAGCATTTATTGTTAGGTGAATCACAAGAATGCTATCGCCGATTTTTACAACAGCATGGTTTGAGGCTCAATACAGGAATGAATGAGCCTGAGGACCAATTTGGATTAATGCTAATGGCATATGCCATGTTGCTTGAAAATAATAACTATACAGCGGCAAAACAATTAATTGATGAACATTTGATGAAGTGGTCTTCAGCTTATTTAAAGGGGCTAAAGCAAAACAAGATTAGCGCATTTTATCGAGCTTTAGCGGTGATTGTTGAGCACTATTTACAGATGCTTTGATTTGCATCTTTCGTATGTTTATTGACCGTAAAATGGTTGTTTCGTTTAATGAGAAGCTATAACTTGCTATATCGTAACATTGCAGCTTTTATCGTAATCGGTATAATCCCTCTCAATGTTTTTTAAGGTAAAATAATATTGATGTTAGCTTATTTACAACTAATGCGATTAGATAAGCCTATTGGCACATTGCTTTTACTTTGGCCGACACTTTGGGCTATTTGGCTTGCAAGCGATCCTTCTCTTTATATAACTGTTATTTTTGTGCTTGGTGTGTTTGTCATGCGCTCGGCAGGTTGTGTGGTGAATGACTATGCCGATCGTCATTTTGATGGGCACGTTGAACGGACCAAAAATCGTCCACTAGCTCGTGGTGCATTGACCGAAAAAAACGCATTATGGACGTTATTTGTATTGTTGCTTATTGCTCTTTGCTTATTGTTAAATTTAAATAAGCTATCATGGTTTATTGCTTGTGTTGCGTTATTAACAGTACTGATTTATCCCTTTATGAAGCGTTATACCCATTTACCGCAAGTCACCTTAGGCATTGCATTTAGTTGGAGTATTCCCATGGTGTATGCCGCAACCACTGAACAGTTTCCGTTAACTTGTTGGTTGCTTTTCTTGACTAACATGTGTTGGACAATTGCTTATGACACCCAATATGCCATGGTGGATCGCAATGACGATGTGAAAATTGGCATAAAATCCACTGCTATTTTATTTGGACGTCATGATAAATTAATCATTGGATTATTGCAGTTAGTTTCGGTCATTGGGCTATTATTTATCGGCTTAATTAATCAATTATCATTGATATTCTATATCGCTTTATTAATGGGGACAGTACTATTTATTTACCAACAAATGCTAATAAAAAAACGAGACCGAAATAAGTGTTTTCGCGCATTTATGAATAATAATTATGTCGGTTTGATTGTGTTTTTAGGACTATTTTTTGCTTAAAAGTTAAGATTTTCATGCTTAGATAAATATTTAAATGAAATTTTCTGACAAGGTTTAAGGTATTACTGAAAGGCTATTTCAGAACAGTTAGATTTCGGACGTTTTATCTATGTGATGCTAAAAATAGCGACGGTTATTACGTCTGATTTAGGGGGGTGCAAAATCCCACCACCACAAAATCACCTATCACTATTTGATTTCACTGAAAAACAACAAAAAATCAAATAAAATCAATGCTCTACCTGAATGATTTTTATGAAAAACACACTATTTCATAACGTCCAAAGATTAATATTGCGCTTTATTTAGAGTAGAAAGATGTCGACAACTCCAAATCAATCGTTTAAATAAACATTCTTCTTTATACAATTAGCCTTGTTCTGCAAGGGTTGCTTGTACAATTCGCAGTGCGTCAAAGGTTTCTTTAACATCATGAACGCGAATAATGTGTGCACCTTTCATTGCCGCAATTACGGCACATGAAACGCTACCTAACATACGTTCTTGCGGTGGGACATTTAATACTTGTCCTATCATGGATTTTCGTGACATGCCCACTAACAAAGGTAAGTTAAAATGATGGAACTTTTCGAGTGTTGCCAATAGACGGTAATTGTGCGTTAGTGTTTTGCCAAATCCAAAACCGGGGTCGAGTATGATTTTTTCACGGCTAATACCGGCATTTATGCAACGCTCAATGTGTTTGTCAAAAAACTGGTCAACTTCTTGATAAATATCTTGCTGGTAGTGTGGTGCATTTTGCATGGTTTTAGGGTCGCCTTGCATATGCATAATACAAACAGGTAGTCCTGTTTGGGCTGCTGCTTCAAGTGCACCAGGTTCTGTTAAGGCTCGAACATCATTAATTAGATGTGCTCCCACTTTTGCTGATTCAGTCATGACTTGTGGCTTTGAGGTATCAATCGAAATCCAAACATCAAAATAACGGGCGATTTTTTCAACTAATGGCACAACGCGGTTAAGTTCTTCATCAACCGAAACTTCGGCTGCACCAGGGCGCGTTGATTCACCGCCGACATCAATAAACGTTGCACCAGCTTGAATCATGCTGTCAACGCGACGCATAGCATCATCAAGATTGTTATAGTTACCACCGTCAGAAAACGAGTCTGGTGTCATATTAACAATGCCCATCACTTGTGGAAATGATAGATCCATCACTTGGTTTTGAAAATGTATGTCCATGAGTAAAAGCCTATTTGTTACTACAGTTAATAATGTGATAGTTTAAATGATACTAAAAATTATCAAGTAGAGGTCAAGTTAAATTTTCAATGTTTGTCGGTTTATCCACGAAAATTGATGTATAAGATATTTTTATTTTACCGATAAAAAACGCGCCGTAGCGCGTTATATTTTATGAAAATTAATTAACTTCCTGATTGAGGCGGTATATTGCTTCCTTCATTAGGTATTTGACCTGCTGCATTTTCGTCACGCTCAGTCCAATCATCAGGAGTGGTAATAGGACGACGAGCAATTAAATCAGCAACTTGTTTTGCGCCAATCGTTTCATATTTTATTAGCGCATCTTTCATTGCATGAAGGACATCAATATTCTCAGTCAATATTTTACGTGCACGTTGGTAATTACGATCGATAATGGCTTTGACTTCTTCGTCAATAATTCGTGCTGTTTCATCAGAAATATCTTTCGGTCGTCCATATGAATTATCATCAGTTTCGTAAAATAGAGGACCTAAGCGATCAGAAAATCCCCATTGTGTTACCATTGCTCTTGCATATTGTGTGGCAACTTTTATGTCATTTGATGCACCAGTGGATATTTTATTTGCACCATAGATTAACTCTTCTGCTAGTCGTCCACCATAAAGGGTTGCAATATCTCCTTCTAGTTTTTCGCGGCTTTCGCTAACTCGATCACCTTCAGGCAAGAAGAAAGTCACACCAAGAGCGCGCCCACGTGGAATAATGGTGACTTTATGAATCGGATCGTGATCTGGCATTAAGTGACCAATAATAGCGTGCCCAGCTTCATGATAAGCGGTTGAAATAAGCTGCTCTTTAGTCATGGTTAATGAACGTCTTTCGGTACCCATGTTGATTTTATCTTTGGCTTCTTCAAATTCGTCCATTGTTACTAGGCGCTTATTTCGACGCGCAGCAAATAAAGCTGCCTCGTTGACTAAATTTGCTAATTCCGCACCAGAATAACCCGGTGTCCCACGTGCTAAAACTGACAGATCAACATCCGACCCTAAAGGAACTTTGCGTACATGGACAGCAAGAATTTGTTCACGACCTTTCATGTCTGGTAAGCCAATTTGAACTTGACGGTCAAAGCGACCTGGACGAAGTAATGCCGGATCTAAAATATCAACTCGGTTAGTTGCAGCAATGATAATAATACCGCTATTGGCTTCAAATCCATCCATTTCAACGAGCATTTGATTTAGTGTTTGTTCTCGTTCATCATGACCGCCCATTGAACCAGCCCCACGTTTGCGACCTACGGCATCAATTTCGTCGATAAAGATGATACATGGAGAATGTTTACGAGCTTGTTCAAATAGATCACGTACACGCGATGCACCCACACCAACAAACATTTCAACAAAGTCAGAACCTGAAATGCTAAAGAAAGGTACATTGGCTTCACCGGCAATAGCTTTTGCCAATAAGGTTTTACCTGTACCAGGAGGGCCAACCATTAAAATTCCTTTTGGTATACGGCCACCTAATTTTTGATATTTACCTGGATCGCGTAAAAAGTCGACAACTTCGGTGACTTCTTGTTTTGCTTCCTCACTGCCGGCAACATCGGTAAATTTAGTTTTGATTTGATCGGGCGTTAACATGCGAGCTTTACTTTTGCCTACCGACATTGGTCCGCCTTTGCCACCACCTTGCATTTGGCGCATCATAAAGAGCCAAAAACCAATGAGTATAATGATAGGAAACCAAGAAATAAGAATACTGGCTATTAGGCTTGGTTTTTCATCAGGACTACCATAGACGGGCACCTTATTGGCTAACAAATCATCCATTAGTTTTTCATCAAAATAAGGGATGTAGGTAACGTAATTGCCATTATTTTTAGTTGTGGCAACGATTTCGCGTCCGTTAATATGCACTTCTTGGATTTTACCAGTCGTGATATCGGAATTAAATTGGGTATAATCGATTTGAGGACCGCTATTGGATATTGAGCCAAATTGGTTAAATACAGCAATCAATACTACAGCGATAATTCCCCAGATCAGTAAATTCTTTACCATGTCGTTCAAAAGAAAAACCTCTCATAAAAATTAACAGTTACGACTAAATTTAACGTAGTATGGTACTACAAAATTATAAAACTGGCTACTTCATACCCATTGCAACAATATAAACTTCTCTAGATCTTGAGCGCGATGCTTCAGGTTTGCGAATTTTGACTGTTTTAAACATTGAACGTACCTGTTTTAGGTACTCTTCAAATCCTTCACCTTGAAATACTTTAACAATAAAATTGCCATTAGGCGCAAGTACGTCTCTACACATATCTAATGCTAGTTCAACTAAATACATTGCTCTAGGTATGTCAACAGCAGGTTGCCCGCTCATATTTGGTGCCATATCTGACATGACAACTTGGACTTTTTCTTCGCCAACTCGTTCCAGTAACGCTTTTAAAACTGCTTCATCGCGAAAGTCACCTTGAAGAAAGTCAACCCCAACAATGGGGTCCATTGGCAATAGATCACAGGCAATAATGCGACCTTTATTGCCAATAAGCGATGCGACATATTGTGACCAACCACCAGGGGCAGCGCCTAAATCAACAACGGTAATGCCTGGTTTGAATAATTTGTCACTTTTTTGTATTTCTTCGAGTTTGAACCATGCTCTAGAGCGTAGGCCTTTTTTTTGTGCTTGTTGTACAAAGCGATCATTAAAATGTTCATTGAGCCAACGCGTTGAACTTGCTGAGCGTTTTTTATTACTCACAGCTAATAAATCCTTAATGTAAAGAGGTCACTTCATTGATTACAAATATATATAAGGGTAGAATAGCAAAATTACAACTTAAAGTGATAAAAATTTAATGAATTTATCGAATAAACAAAAACAGTATTTAAAAAGTGAAGCTCATCATTTAAAACCTATAGTGATGATTGGGGCCAATGGATTTACCGAGGGAGTGCTTGCCGAAATTGACAACGCCTTAAATTTCCATGAGTTAATTAAGATTAAGGTTTCTGCGGAAGATCGCGAAACGAAGAAGCTTATTTGTGATGCTATTATTCGCGAAACTAAAGCTTTACCTGTGCAACAAGTGGGATCAATTTTCACGATTTTTAGACCCAGTGAAGATAAAAAAATCTCATTGCCTAAATAAATACAACAACAGGGCTATGTGCCCTGTTTGTTTATGTGCCTTTGTTGATGATATTCAATATTAGATATATTCAACCTTAACGATATCAAATTCTACATCACCACCCGGCGTTTTAATTTGTACTGTATCACCGTCTTCTTTGCCAATTAAGCCTCTGGCAATTGGAGAGTTGACAGAAATAAGATTTTGTCTGTAGTCAGCTTCATCATCTCCGACAATGCGATAGGTTGTTTCTTCGTCAGTTTCAATATTTATGACTGTTACTGTTGCACCAAAAATAATACGTCCAGTATTTTTTACTTTGGTGATATCAATAATTTGTGCTTGTGATAATTTGCCTTCGATTTCTTGAATACGACCTTCACAAAAACCTTGCTGTTCTCTTGCTGCATGGTATTCAGCATTTTCTTTTAAATCGCCATGCGCTCTTGCTTCAGCTATGGCTGCTGTTATTTGTGGTCTTTTGACATTTTTTAACTCTTCTAGTTCGGCACGTAATAGTTCAGCTCCCTTTACTGTCATTGGGATTTGTTTCATCTAGGTATCTCCCGTTCTTACTTATGGTAAATCAAAAATAACTATCCTTTATCTTAATCCAAAGAAAGGGACAGTGAATTGTTCTGTTAATTATTTAAAAACTTCATAGTTAATATTTATATCTTAACTGTAAAATTAGTTTAATAACAAATCATTTATACTGAAAATGAGGTGTTATTTTGGTTAAAATCGGTTATCGTAATGTAATTATTAACGGTTCATTATAACAATTAAATTTATTTATGCGACGATTACGATTTTACATAATCATCTTTTTATCCATTATTTGGTTTTTTATATTGTTGTCTTATTTTGTTATACAAACTTCGTTGGGTGCTAAAGTAATCAGTCAGCAATTATCCAAATTGAGTACGTATACAATTTCAATTGGCAGGGTTCATCACTCTTTTTCAAATTTCTACGAATTAGTTTTTGATGATGTTGTTGTCAGTAATAATAGGCAAGAGATTGTTAATGTTCCTAAATTAGTTGTAGGATTGGATAAAAGTAATCTTTGGCAATTAGCACATTTTAACTATGTTATAGTCATTAATGGAAATATGAATATTAATGATACTCAATTTGGTCATTATGACTTTTCAACCAATACGTTAAAATTTGTCAATGCAACTACTAATATTCTGGTTAATAATGGGAAGGATAAACTTTCATTGACCCAAATCAATGGAGGCATTAAACCCTTTGCTACATCAGGAGCGGATAAATACCAATTTGATTTTACGTCGCAAGAAGTTTTAGTAAATCAAATCCCAATAAAATCACTACTGATTCAAGGATTCCATCGAGATGGTGTTACAACCATGACTAATTTTGGTGGAAATATTAATGAAGGTTTTTTTGTCAGTAAATTAAAAATTCTTGCAGATAACAGTTTAAATATTGAACAATTGAAGCTTTGCAATATAAACTGGCAATCAACGGAAGATGATTTTCTTAATAAATATTCTCATGTTCTACCAAAGTTGACGATCAAACAATTATCAATATTGGAAAGTAGTATTCAGTTACCCAATTTTTTAATGGAAAAGGGCAATATTGAAGCCACTAATCTTCGTTATGATGAGCAGTGGCATTTTGAACAAAGTTCTTTAGCTTTTACTGCTGATCATGTTGTTTGGCATGATGAGTTATTTTCATCGGTATTAGCCCAATTATCATCCCACGACCAAGAGGTGACGATTCAAAAAGTACTAGCAAAATGGAATAAAGGTAGTATCAATTTTGTTGGAAAGTGGAAAGATAATGCCTTACATATAGATCAATTAACGTTATCGGATATTAATTATGAACTTCCTGAAAAGTTAGAATTATCTGCATTACCGAGGATGTTTAGGTATATTAAAGTTGATAAGCTTGATATTTTTCAAAGTTTGATAATTAGAAAACAGAGTGATTTCCCTTTTAGTTTGTATAATTTTCAAGCTTCAGGCTCAGATATCACTTTAGCGAAAGAGCAAAAATTCGGCATATTTTCAGGAGCTGTTTTTTTTAAATCAGAAAAAGGTTCATTTAATCGAATTGATATTCGTTATCCAGATCTTGTTCTAAAATTTGATTCTGAAAATCATGCTTTGTTAACTTTTAGCTCATTAGTTAATGGTGGAATGATTGAGGCTGAAGCAAAAGTTGATCTATCTCAAAATGAATCGTTATCTTTGCAATTTAATGCTTATGGTATAACAAGTTTGTTGCTAGAAAATTGGAAACTGGTAAAACAACCGCCGAAAGCGATGAGTTATTCAGTTAATTTACATGGTAAATTACAACCATTTAATTTTTCAGGTAAATTTACTACAAATGGGAATGATTATATCATCAATTTTGAACATTGATTTTTACAAAAACATCCTTATATAACTAGTTAAGATGTTTAAAGTATTATGTGCATTTGAGTATAAAACAAACTCAATAATAAGTAATATGAGGAGATAATGGATCTTGTAAGATTAGATAAATGGCTTTGGGTGGCAAGATTTTATAAGTCTCGATCATTAGCTCGCGAAATGGTTGAAGGTGGCAAAGTGCACTATAATGGTCAACGCACTAAACCAAGTAAAATTGTTGAAATTGGTGCAATCTTAACACTTCGCCAAGGTTCGGATCAAAAAACAATTCAAATTTTAGCTATTAATGAACAACGAAGAACGGCCATTGAAGCTCAACAACTTTATCAAGAAACCCTTGAAAGTATTGCTAAACGAGAAGCAATAGCACAAGCACGTAAGCTTAATGCATTGACAATGCCACATCCAGATAGAAGACCGGATAAAAAGGAGCGGCGTAATTTGATTAAATTTAAATATAATAGGCAACAAGGTAGCAACAATTAATATGGATACTTTAAATCGATTTTTATTTGATAATCACCCTATTCGTGGTGAAATTACTCGTCTTGAACAGACATATCAGGCAATTTTAGATAATCATACTTATCCAGTTGCGGTACAAAATTTGCTTGGTGAATTATTGGTTGTAACCAGCCTATTAACGGCAACATTAAAATTTGAAGGCGATATTGCTGTTCAGTTGCAAGGTGATGGTGCGTTATCTTTAGCGGTTGTTAATGGCAATGATCAACAGCAGCTACGTGGTATTGCTCGGGTTAACGGTGATATTGCTGATGATGCTACGCTTAAAGATATGGTTGGCAATGGTTATATTGTTATTACTATTACACCAAAGCATGGTGAACGTTATCAAGGCATCGTTGGACTAGAGAAAGATACACTTATTGGTTGTATCGAAAATTATTTTATGCAATCAGAGCAACTTCCTACACGCTTATTTGTGAAAATAGGTGTACATGATAATAAGCCAATGGCAGCAGGTATTTTATTACAAGTTTTACCAGCTAATGAAAATACAGTTGAATCATTTGAACACTTTAGCACATTAACCGAGACAATTACGAGTGATGAGTTATTTCAGCTTTCCACTGATGAGATTTTATATCGACTATATAATCAAGAGGAAATACGTCTTTTTGAAACGCATGATATTACTTTTAAGTGTGGATGTTCACCTCAGCGTTGTGAAGATAGCTTAATGACTTTGCCAGCTAATCAAATTGATGAAATTCTAAGGGAAGATGGGGGTAAGATTGATATTCATTGCGATTATTGTGGGAGGCATTACCTATTCGATGCAATCGATATTGCTGAAATGAAAAACAAACATAACGTATATAATCATTGATTTTTATATAAAAATACCACTAAGATTATACATATACATAACCTTAGTGGTGAAGTGAAATATAGGGAATTAAGCCCGTATCCATTTAACAGAATGGAAAAAGGATACAAACTATTTTTCATTGAAATGATAAGAAATTTGTTAGTTTAAAATCGTTATCTAATATCTTTATACTAATAAAAATTGTATTTATTTACTAATTACACAGATATCCTCTACAATAGCGTATTGATTGATGATGTTCCATTTAATATTAAAATGATAGAGTGTAAATCCATAAGTTTGTTCATTAAGGTTCTTTTGCTTGTAAGCAGGCCGTGGATCTTGAGAAATCACTTGTGTAATTAATTCCGTGAGTTGTGGATAATTTTGTTTTTGTAACTCTAAAACTAATTGTGCCTTTTGTGAAAAAGCTACGGCTAGTTTTTTTTCTGGAATGGATTGCGCGAATCCTGCATGTGCTTCCGAATGACTATCACAATAAGGAAGGTAAGGTTTGATATCAATAATGGGTGTACCATCAACTAAGTCGAGGCTGCCTAATTTTAAAATTACCTGTTTATTTTCAACAATAATATCTTTTAATTCTACCGCTGAAAGTCCAATATGATTAGGTCTAAATGGTGATCTTGTGGCAAATACGCCCATTGTTTTATTACCACCTAAACGAGGAGGACGAACCGTTAATCCCCATTTTTCAGGAGTAATATGGTGAAATAGGAATAATAGCCATAAATGTGAAAATTGTTCTAATCCTTTAACACTGATAGGATCATTATAAGGCGCTAACAAATAAAGTTCACCTTGCCCTGCACTAACTAAATTGGGTTGCCTTGGAACGGCAAATTTTTCACTATAAGGTGAATGGATAATGCCGATTGGTTCAATTTGATATGTCATTATTCGATGATAATTTTATTGATAAGTAGCGATTTTTTTAATTCAATTAATTTATTATTTTTACATTAATTTTCCGCCAATATAAACATTGGCGGAATAGATATTAAACAATCTTTAGTGGTAGATTATTACCAACCACGAATTGCACCGCCATTAAAAATTTGGTCAGCTTTTTGTGCAACAGCATCAGTTTGATATGCTTTAACAAAGTTTTTCACGTTTTCGTTATCTTTATCAGCTTCACGCGAAACGATAATGTTGACATAAGGTGATTCTTTATCCTCAACAAAAATTCCATCTTTGCTTGGCGTTAAGTTTGCTTGTCCTGCAAAGGCGTTATTGATGATCGCTAGATCAATTTGTGCATCATCCAATGAGCGAGGTAACATTGGCGCTTCTAGTTCTAAGATCTTATAGTTATAAGGATTGCTTGTAATATCAAGAACAGTTGGCAGTAAACCTTTAGATTTATCAACTGTAATCATTCCTTCATGTTGTAATAAAAGTAAAGATCGGCCTAAGTTTGTTGGATCATTAGGAATGGCAATGGTTGAATTAGCTGGAATGAAGAAGGTTTCACCACGTGGTGAGGTTACTTTTACACCTTCCCCTGTTTCCATTGATTCATCAATGGGTTTTAATTTATGAGAATAGCTTGCAATAGGATAAACAAATGAATTACCTACTACAGCTAATTTATAGCCACGCTCTTTCATTTGCTCATCTAAATACGGCTTATGCTGGAAAGCATTGAGCTCAATTAAGCCATCATTTAATGCTTGGTTTGGTGTTACGTAATCGTTAAAAATAACGAGTTCAACATCTAGATTATAAAGATCTTTCGCTTGTTGTTTAACAACTTCGGCAATTTCTTGTTCAGGACCTGAAATCACACCTACTTTAAGCGTGCTCACTTTAGCTGGCTCCTCAGGTTTATTATCTGTTGCGACTGGTTGTTTATTATTATCACAACCAGTTAAAAAAAATGCACTTACCAATGTGCTAATAAGGGCTAGCTTTTTAATAGACATATGTTTCTCCAAAAATTAATGATGTGTAACGCGTTTAACAATCCTATTACCAATAATTTGAATAATAAAGACAATAATAATTAATATAATTAAGACTGTGTTCATTATAGCAGGCTTGTAGCCGTTGTAACCATATTGAATAGCAAGTTGACCAAGACCTCCAGCGCCAACGGCTCCAGCCATTGCAATGTATCCTGTCAAGGTAATTAAGGTAATTGTCATACTATTGACAATTACAGGTAATGACTCAGGTAATAAAACCTTATATATAATTTGTAGCGGTGTTGCGCCCATTGAGCGAGCCGCTTCAATTAATCCTTTAGGCACATCTAATAGAGCATTTTCAATCATACGTGCAATTAGTGGTGATACGCCAATACTTAATGGTACAACTGCAGCTTGTTTACCAATAAAGGTACCCATTAAAATAGTGGTGAAAGGAATAATCCATACAATTAATATGATAAAAGGGATTGAGCGAAATACATTGGTAATAAATGAAATAATACTATTACCAATATAACAATCTAATATTTGTCCTTTACGAGTAGTGTAGAGTAAGATGCCAATCGGTAATCCAATTATCGTTCCCCAAAAACCTGATAAGATGACCATAAAAAGGGTTTCATCTGTTGCTTGTGCCATTTTGAATAGCATCGCTTCATTAAAACCATTAAATGATGAACAAAAAGCAACAAAATCAGTCCAAAAATTGTATTGAGTTAAATATCGAAATAGTGATTCGAAAGGTTTAAAAGAAGGAATAAAATCAAACATAGCCAAGCACCTCTACTTTAGTTTTATTTTTTTCTAGAAATTGAATTGCTGATGCCATACTTTTGGTTTTTCCTCTCATTTCAGCGAGCATTAAGCCAAATTTAACTCCACCGGCATAATCCATTTGCGCACTAATAATGTTACTTTCAATCTCAAATTCTTTAGCGATTTGTGATAACAAAGGTAAATCAACAGAAACCCCAGTAAACTCTAAGCGTAATAAAGGATTGAGTCCTTCTTTATGTTCAGGCGACAGTCTTATTAAATAATCATCAGGAATATTTAGGTGTAAGGTTGATTGAATAAATTGTCTCGCAATATCTGTTTTCGCATTAGAAAACATTTCACCCACTGATGATTGTTCAACTAGTTTGCCATCACTGATAACAGCAACTTGGTCACAAATCTGTTTTACTACATCCATTTCATGGGTAATTAATAAAATGGTTAGTCCCAATTTTTGGTTGATATCTTTCAATAATGCCAAAATTGAACGGGTCGTTTCAGGATCAAGCGCACT
Organism: Gilliamella sp. App4-10; assembly: GCF_001690495.1. Taxonomy (GTDB): domain Bacteria; phylum Pseudomonadota; class Gammaproteobacteria; order Enterobacterales; family Orbaceae; genus Gilliamella; species Gilliamella apicola_G. Next base: position 2,140 of record NZ_LZGS01000023.1, on the reverse strand, counting down.
GGTTGCTTCATCGCACAATAGTACTTTGGGATCACATGCTAAAGCTCTGGCAATAGCAACACGTTGTTTTTGGCCACCTGATAAATTAGCTGGGTAAACATTTGCTTTCTCTGTCAATCCCACGAGCTCGATAAGCTCATTTACTTTTTGCTTTATTGTTGCTTTAGGTGTTCTATTCAGTTCAAGAGGAAAAGCGATATTATCAAATACAGTACGTGAGGAAAGTAAATTGAAGTGTTGAAAAATCATGCTGATTTTTCGGCGTATTTCAATTAATTTTCTATTTGATAGATTTGTAATATCTTGATTATCGAAAAATATTTTACCACTAGTTGGTTTTTCAAGTAGATTAATACAGCGAATAAGTGTGCTTTTCCCTGCCCCAGATTTGCCAATAACACCATAAACCTGCCCTTTAGGAACATGGATATTAATATCTTTTAAAGCATAAATAGGTGTTTTATTATGCTCAAATGTTTTCGAAATGTGTTGTAGTTGTATCATAATATATAAAGAAAAAGATGAATAAATGAATATTAAGACGTCTAGACATCTAAGTCAATCAATAATATTCTATGCAAGATTAGAGTAATAGCTACATAAAAAGGAAAAAGCGTAAACATGAAGCCTGCTATTTTTTTAGATCGAGATGGTACCATTAATATAGATTATAATTATGTACATACAATTGATAAATTCCATTTTATTGATGGTGTCATTGATGCAATGCAAGAACTCAAAAAAATGGGTTTTTTGTTAGTTATCACAACCAACCAATCAGGTATTGCTAGAAATAAATTTACTGAAGAACAATTTCACACGTTAACTGAATGGATGGATTGGTCATTACAAGATAGAGGCATTGATTTAGATGGCGTTTATTATTGTCCACATGACCCGTTAGTTGATACTTGTGAATGTCGTAAGCCAAATCCTGGTATGATTCAAACTGCAGCAAAAGAATTGAACATAGATATTGCTAATTCTTATATGGTAGGTGATCGTGTATCTGACTTATTATCGGGCAGACACGCTGGTGTTAAAAGGACAGTTCTAGTAAAAACAGGTGATATGATAACGGAAGAAACATTGGCTCAAGCCGATTGGTTAATTGATAGTTTAGCGGATTTACCCCAAAAAATAAAAGCAGAATCTTAATTAACGCTTTATTTAAATATATCGTTTTAAAAGAAGATCTCTAAACTCAAATAACTTAAGTAGTATTAATATCGATTAAATAATGCATGAACAATAACACTCATATCCTGCTATTAAAATTTTATACAAATAAGAATTCCTTAAAATATCTGGTAATTTTAGCTGAAGATATTGAAGCTCAGTCTAATTTTAGAACTGTTTGATCAAAAAAAAATCAAACGGAGAAGAAAATGAAATTAATACTTGCATGATTTTTTAAACCCCCTATAATGCGCATCCACTGACACGCAGTCAGCGACAAGCAGACAGTGAGTGAGTTAAAAAATAAGATCGAAAAATTGAAAAAAAGATCTTGACGAATTAAAAGGTGTAGCGTAGTATACGCAGCCCTTGAGACAGCAAACTAAATTAACAAAATGTTGATTAGGAATAGAAGCTGTCAGCTCTTTAAAAAGAAGAAACAGACAATCTGTGTGGGCACTTGCGAGACAAAGAATTAAAAGTCTAAGGACTTAAAAGAATCAAGTCTTGATAAGTGACACTGAAGATTCATTTGAATATGTCAGAGACAGTTATTGAGCATCAAACTTTAAATTGAAGAGTTTGATCATGGCTCAGATTGAACGCTGGCGGCAGGCTTAACACATGCAAGTCGAACGGTAACATGAGTGCTTGCACTTGATGACGAGTGGCGGACGGGTGAGTAATGTATGGGGATCTGCCGAATGGAAGGGGACAACAGTTGGAAACGACTGCTAATACCGTATAAAGTTGAGAGACCAAAGCATGGGACCTACGGGCCATGCGCCATTTGATGAACCCATATGGGATTAGCTAGTAGGTGAGGTAAAGGCTTACCTAGGCGACGATCTCTAGCTGGTCTGAGAGGATGACCAGCCACACTGGAACTGAGACACGGTCCAGACTCCTACGGGAGGCAGCAGTGGGGAATATTGCACAATGGGGGGAACCCTGATGCAGC
>NZ_LZGS01000022.1 GCF_001690495.1 Gilliamella sp. App4-10 | reverse complement strand
TAGGGCGCTGATTTGTTGTCTTTCTTCTTGGCTTAGGTCTTTGATGTCTTTATCGGGGTAAAGGATACCTGCAATAACTTCCGCACTGCGTTCACTTGCGGCAGCGCCTAAGCCACCCACTAGGGCAGAGTTGCCTTGCAGCTGCGCAACCACCCCACCCAAGATGGCATGACTGACCGTGTTGGCAATGTGGTCTGTTTCCCATTTGCCGGTTTCAGGGTTGTAATGCTCGGTTTGTTTTTTTATGGCACTGGCAATTTTTGGTGCCAGTGCCCCTGCAACCGCCCCTGTCATGTCGCCACTGATGATGCCGTTGATAAGATTGACCGCCATGTCAATGCCTTGACGGGTTTCACTGCCCATCGCCGACATGCCTTGATTCATCGCTTCTTTGTAGGCGTCTTCGTAGATTTTTTGTTGCTGTTCGTCAGTTAAGACCGTTTTATTGTTTTTGGCCTTTTCTTGCTCTTTGTTTAACGCCTCTTTCGCTTTTGAGGTGGCGCTGATTCGGTCAATGTGATTGAGCATGGTTAATGTTTCACCACCAATTTCACTCACGAGCCGTGTTTGGTCGATGATGCTTTGCTCTTTGTCTTTGTTAAAGATATGTTTGAGCGCATGACTCGCATGCTCGGTATCACGACTTAATTCGTTAATCGCTTGTTGTTGCTCGCTTTCATGGCGGATAACCATCGTCCCTGCCGATACCGCTGAGTGCGTGGTCGAGTTTTTGCTTGCTTGTTTGTTAAGACCCGTTGGTATTGATGGCATTCCACGGGTGTTGACGCCTGCACTGCTGCTACTTACCTTGTAGTCCGCTTGGTTTTTTATATCACTAAAGCTGATTGTGCCGGTGTCAAGACGGTTTTTGCTCTTGTCTTTTGCTTCTGAGGCTATCACTGCCCCTTTTAAGTCGGTGTGGTTGCCCACCGTAATGTCAAAGCCCCCTTTGCCGGCAAAAATGCCCGACTGGTCCGTCACACTTTGCCAAGTGCTGTCCATTTTGGTTTGGCTTGCTGCAGCATTTGCGCCATTTGTACTCCCCCATGAAACACTGCCCCCCAAGGATGTTGAGCTGTTTTTGGAATGGTACTCATCGCGGTCTTGTTTCGATTCTATATTGAGGTTATGACCAATATCGGCTTCTACCCTATCCCCTTTGACTTGTCCCGCCACAATGTTGGCGTCATTACCGGTGATAAGAGTAAGCTTATTGCCCGCTTCAACCACGCTTTCACGCCAGTCGGTGCCATTGCCTTTTTCGCGTGATTTGCTTTGGCTGGCATTGGCTGATAGGTTAAGACCATTTTTTTCTCCCCCAACTTGATAACCCACCCCCAACGAGCCACTGCTCATTTTTTGATAAGAAAAATAATGGATTGGTGTATTTTTTATGTTTTGAATAGAGGGATATATGGCGCAATTGTAATTAAAATAGATAGACTTTATTTACAATTGTGTAATATTTTGATAATCCTAAAAATTGACATAGTTTTGTTGTGCTATAACGATGTTGGTTGGCTTTTAGGATAGCGATTTTTGCTCTATTATCAGTACGGCTTGCTTTAGAATATCGTTTCCCATACGGAGTTATTTAAGCTCTTTGCGCAAGCTATCAACTCTTGTTCTTGTGGACTGCGATTATCTATTGTTTTAAATGTGCACTTTAGCTTGCGTTATGCAACGATCCAATGCTGATGGTGTTAAATCATATTCAGCAACGATTTCACTACGTGATTTACCGTGTTGATAAAAACTGACCATTTGGTGTTTAAAATCATCATTGAATGTTCGTCTTTTGCGTTTAATCTTATTCATATTAGATCCTTTTTAGTTGTGATAAGTTTACTTTAACCCTTAAAAAAGTTGTATGAATTAGTGTAGCCGATCCAGAAAAACACCATGGCAAACTTGGAACGAGGCAAAAGGGTTGGTTAAGGAAAAGCAATTGGAGGATTTATTTTGTGCATCGGACACTCATTTTGTTAAAATGAAGGCCGATGAGTAATAAGTATCTGTCAGATTAAGTTTGAGCTACTACAGCAGGGCAAGCTGGTTATTGAGCTTGCCCTGCAAATCTAGAAACAGATAAAAACGATATCCCAATTTAAAGTGAGACCGGGGATTATTCAGGGAATAAATATGAGCAAACCACTAGATAAATTAAGTAAATTCTTAAGCTATATTTTGAGACATCAACCAGAAGCTATTGGAATCACATTAGATTCTGATGGTTGGGTCAATATTGATAGTCTAATCATGCAAGCTAATCAACATGGAGAACCACTTACTAGAGAGTTGATTGAGCAAATTGTTAAAACAAGTGATAAAAAACGTTTTACGATTTCGGATGATGGTCTAAAAATACGTGCAGCACAAGGACATTCAACTCAACAAGTAAAAATTAGCCATGTAGAACACATGCCTCCAGAGTTTTTATATCATGGCACTGCAACCAGATTTATTGATTCCATTAAAAAACAAGGATTAGTTGCTGGTAGTCGTCATTATGTCCATTTATCTGGTGATGAGAAGACAGCTAATAAAGTCGGAGAAAGACATGGGAAACCGGTAGTATTAAAAGTAAAAACCTTGCAGATGTATCAACAAGGTTTTAAATTTTATTTGGCTGATAATGGTATTTGGTTGACTAATACTGTTCCTAATACTTTTTTAATATTTGACTAAATCTTATCTAACTCAGCCTGTTCTGCTTTATATTGGGCTGATTCTTCTTTGGCTTGTTTTAACCATTCATCAAAACTATAAACACTACCTCTATCCTCCCATCCAGGGGTAGCAAAAGTATGAACAAAGTATACTTTCGGATTGCCTGATATATCGGAACCATCAAAACAAACAATATCATCATTATTAGAAGCTTTGGCAAATGGTATCAGTTTTCTAGTTGGATATTGTTTTTTTATCTCGAATAACCATTGTTTCGCAAAATTTTCAAATTCATACAAAAACCACCATGGTTCTAAATCTAGAACATCTTTCTTAGAAACAATTTCCAAAAAAGATGGTGGATATTTAAATCCTTCGGGTAATTCTTCTTTCGAATATAAGTAATGAGCCATATTATTAATCCTTAGGTTTACCACTAATGCGAGGAGGAGTACTTGAACCATATGGATTATTTTTACTAAATCCACCAGACTGTTTATTAATTCTTCCTGTTATTGCCTCACCCCAAGTTGTAGGTACAAATCCTTTTTTAGGATCAGAAAACCTATTTACTTCAGCAAGTGAAAGCTTATCATCAAAATGTTTAACATTAGCTTTAATATCTATACCAGCTTCTCTAGCGGCTGCTATTCTAGTATTATCCATACTCGTGAATTTTCCGTCTGGCATTTTAATTACATCAACTGGTTCATCTTTCCAACCATTAGTTTTCATGTTTGTAACAAGATCGTCATAAGTATATTTCATGTCAGTCCCTCGTTCTACTTTATTATAAGAAACCGTATTTTGTGAAAATCTAATTTCATTAGGATTCAGAGTGGATATATTATTGATAGCCCCCTTTCCAGCTTTAGTTTTAGATGGAACAATATCATCAATATTATTAACAACCTTTCCGGCGTTTCCTGCTAATTTTGATGGTACTAATATACTGGTTAGAATTGAAGCCACTTCTTCTAGTGATCGTTGCTCTCCCTTTTGTGCTTTAGCAAAAACATCACGAACATGATCCCACGTATCACCATTGATTAATGAAGTCATTGCGTCTGATGCAGTTTTATTAGCTTTCCCTAAATCATCGAGTGCAGTATCGCAATAAGATGCCCCCATGGTACAACTTCCTAATGCAAGTATAGCATCTAATGCTGTATCTGCAGCGCCAGCACCAAAATCAACCGTATCACCATATGACATCATTATCCCATTAAGAATTTGAGATGCTGTATTTTCACCAATTTTTTCTCTAATTTCTGTTTTCCAGTATTCAACACTGTTTTTATGTTTTTCACGAAACCTATCACCAAGTAACGAATTATTCTCAACCGCATTTTTCCCTGCAGCAACGCCAGTATTGATATCTTGGATATCACCACCGGCCGCGGTGGTAGCTAGGCCAGTCGCGAGTTGGGTTAGGGCGCTGATTTGTTGTCTTTCTTCTTGGCTTAGGTCTTTGATGTCTTTATCGGGGTAAAGGATACCCGCAATAACTTCTGCACTGCGTTCACTTACGGCAGCGCCTATGCCACACCCACTAGGGCTAAGTTGCCTTGCAGCTGCGCAACCACCCCGCCCAAGATGGCATGGCTGACCGTGTTGGCAATGTTGCTCGTCAGTTAAGAAGATACCTTTGTCTGTTGCTTTTAAGTCGGTATTGTTTTCGACCTTTATGTCAAAGCCATCTTTGCTGACACAGAAAAATGCAAAAAAACACCAAGAAAAAAAT
>NZ_LZGS01000021.1 GCF_001690495.1 Gilliamella sp. App4-10 | reverse complement strand
TGTCATCTAATGATAACGGAAAATCATGCCAATAACTTACGCTTGAATTGAGCTGCCCATCTTCGCCATTAAGGTGTAAGACTTTACTGGCGGCTATCCAGTACGGCTTGTTTTCAATCATAAAGCGAATCGTGAAAAAATCATCATCATTCGCAGGCTCAGAATAGACACTCGGTAACGTCGTATCTTGCCCCTTTCCGCCACTAATTAGCTCAACTTTATCGGGGATATCTGCCTCGGTTAATTCGGGATATATCCGCCTTACATACATTTTCTCACTTGCGGTTAAGGTGTACGGTTGCGCTGACGGGCTTTTTGCCTGTATCTTTCCATTAATGCCATTAACCACCTTGCCAACCCCTGTGTCGAATAACGGCTGCTCGGTTGAAGTATGAAAAAATCTTGAGGGAAGATTGACGGTATAGACCGGTTTGATTTTAATATAGTAGCTCTCGGTAGTGTCGGTAAAATGAATCGCCACCCCAGGGCTTAACCAACCTGCCGGTTTAGCAGCTTGAACTAATTGCGCCTCTTTTTCAACTAATATGATACTCTTTTCGCTTTCAGGCAGCTTGTCCGCTAAAGCGCGGGTTTTAGTGATAAACGCCGGCAAATCATCACAGGTCAGTAATTCAATGTGTGCCATTTGCTGTAATTGCTTGTCTAACGCCCGTTTCATGTTCGATAACGGGGCTTCTTTAGGCTCGTCAAAACGTTCGGATTGGCTGACATTATGGCCGATGTAACCTATAGCTTCTTCTAACTGAAATTCTATTTCTTTGTCACCCATATTTCCATTGTAAAATCGATATATAGCCTATGTTAGCTGGTAAAGAAAAGTTATCATTAATAAATAATTTTATTGTATTTATTAATAACACCATATTTAATCAAAATAATCATCGATTAATAATTCGCTAGCATCGATACAAAATTTTCTTTCTTCATTATTGCATTGGCGAGTAAATAACAATTTATAATTATCCTCGGATTTCTTTTCAAACTTACATTCAGAATTTGATAAAGTGTATTTTTTTATCTGTATATTGATATAAATCAGTTAAAATGACATGGTTAAAGTAATCTTTAGGGCAATATTTTACTTTCTCTGCTGTCTTTTTTTCAGAATCAAAAGAAATAAAACGACCTGTTAAATTTAGATAAACAAATTTATCTTGTTTCTTATCATAAGAGTAATAAGCGTCAATGATATTTCTTTCATTAAGGCTTTCTGTAGTTTTAGAAATGTAAAAATCATTATCTTTACCATCAAAATTAGCTGTAAATACCCCAAACTTAGTACAAGATTCAAGTAGAAAATCATACTGCTTGTCTTAGTGTTTTATACTCAATCGGCGTCATGTTATTTAATGCCTCATGCGGTCTTTCGGTGTTATAAATCGTTAACCATTCTTCGGTTATTCTCCTTGCTTGTGCTAAGTTGTTAAAAAGATATAAATCGAGTACTTCAGTACGATAGGTGCGATTAAATCGTTCAATGTACCCGTTTTGATATGGGCTACCGGGCTCTATATAATCAATGGCTATATCATGTGATTTA
>NZ_LZGS01000020.1 GCF_001690495.1 Gilliamella sp. App4-10 | reverse complement strand
TTTAACCAAATTTTTGGGCGGTAGGATTGGATCGGTAATACTAATACCGGTTTTTTTTAATAGCTGCTCTTTATCTTTATAGATAGGGTCGTTACCATCATATTTTGCGTAAGGCATAATAATATTCTCTAACGTATTATTTTATTTTTTTCTGTTTTTATTATTAACTCGTAAGGGTGTCTTGCCTTTTTTGCATAATACATCTAGATCGTAATAATAAAAGTTCCATGCTTCTCCAGTTTTAGGTGGTCTTGTATATAGATCCGTACTATTATTATATTTAGTTGAGTATTTTCCTTGCTTAATTAATTTAGCAACATATTGCATACTTATTTTGGCTAAATTAATGTTAGTAACTTCTTGCCAGCCCAATAGCGTAAAAATGCGCTCCGCCAGCGTGACATGCGTGGCAAGCGAATTTTTGTAAACCCTAAAAAAAGCTGCCCCTAATATTACCCCTAATGTACCAAAACCAATGGTCAAATTTTCCAACGAAAAATCGAAAAAAAAGTAGTTCATTAATAGCACGCAAATAACATAAAAGAAAAACATAGGTAGACGATATTGTTTGAAGGCTTGATTACGCCCGGCAAAACATAAAGGGATCAGCGAGATAATTTGTTCACTGGGTTTGAGCATGGCGTACACTTCGTAATGGTCAGCGTGTTTTTCGGCGACCACCTCGACTTGATCGCCATCATTAAATTTATAAAAACCGAGCCAACCTTTTAACGTGATGGTGTCATTCAATTTGGCAGTGATATATTGTGCCGCAAATAGATTACTACGGTCATTACCATTGGCATGGCCTAAGCCAGCCAGCGCGGCAATACTATTACCATTTAAGGTGGCAAGTAGTGCGCCCTTTCTAAGCTGATTTTGCTGTTTTTGTTTTTGCTCGTCACTTAAATAAGCGCCATCACCCAGCTGTGCATAGCAAAATAGACCTTTAAATTCGGATAGGGTGCCGGTTAATTTAACCAAATTTTGGGGTGGCAGGATCGGATCGGTAATACTAATACCGGTTTTTTTTAATAGCTGCTCTTTATCTTTATAGATAGGGTCGTTACCATCATATTTTGCGTAAGGCATAATCGAATTCCTTATATAATTATTGAGGGATAGGCCAATTATCAATAATTTGCCAATCACTCGATGAGAATACGGGCATATTTTCTTTGATACGTTTTTGTTCTTGTTCGGCGTAATATTCGGCTAGCTCATCTTCATATTTTTTTGAATATTGATTTTAATGCGTTATCTTCTTGTTCCTGCGATGCAGGTAAACTCATCGCCCAAGCAGGGTAAAACCGGTGGCGTGGCATGATATAGCCAAGATTTGTCGACCATTTGATTTTGAATTTTATAAAAGATTTTTAGGCTCATGTCAGTACACCATTTTTCTTATTCATTTTTTTATAGTAAAAAAGATTATTATCATCACGCATTGAGAAAAACCTAATTGTGGGTTGGTTTTTATCATTTTTAATTTTAACCTTCCTTTGACGTCTTAATTTTCTGACTTTTTTATTGGTAAATCGCCTTAAATCAATCCATGATACTTTTTCCCAATTTAGGGCTTTAAATATTTGTTCGGCTATTTTGGCTTTGGTTTTAAAACAGTCTTTTAAAGCAATATATAAACCAATAAAGGCAATAAAACCAAAAACCATTGAAACGATGCTAAGATGGTTTAAATAATATTTATGTAAGACTAAAACTTTATTAAGACCCTCATATAGAGCATATATTCCTGTATCTATCAAAATTGCAATTAACAACATGAGAATAGTACGTGGAAATGCGTAAAAGAAATAAGCCCAACGTCCCCTACAACAATTTGGACAGATACTAATCATCTGTTCATCGGGTTTAACAATGGCATAAATTTCGTAATGGTCATATTGCCATTCAGCGACCACAATCACTTCATCACCAGGTTGAAATGGACAATCTCCAACCCAACCGCGATAAATTTCATTTTCAATTTGTACATTGACAAAATTAGCCTTGCGTGAAATAGGTTCAACTTTTGCTCCTCCAGTCATACCATATTGCCCCCGCATAATTCCAATAATTGCACCTATTTTTGCTGCATTTTCAGTTCTTTCAATACTCTTTTTTACGTTTTCATATGATTCAATCTCAAATTGGCGTTCTCCTTCTTGTAAATCAATGCGTTTTATTGTTCCGCGAATGCAGGTAAATTCATCACCCCAACAAGGCAGTACAGGATCAGTTACTGGGTGTCGCCACGATCTATCTACAATCTTATTTTGAATTTTATAAAATGATTTTAGGGTCATATGCTTATCGCTCTTAATTTAGTGAATAAGGAGTATTTAATTGGAACTGTGAATTACTTTCTGGATCAATGCCTAAAATATTATTAAGCGAAAAATCAGAAAAGATTGAACTATCCCAACCAATATAAGTTAAAAAGCTGTCGGTGGCTTGTTCAACTTTTTCTTGATTTTCTTCAATTTTTATTAGCTTTTTAAAGGCTGTTAATTCTGCGTCAAAATTTGGGGATACATCACGATCATATTGAGTACCAAAACGGGTAGCTCTAATCCATTTTTGGATATCGTCATCAACAATCAATGTCCGAACAAAATCCACCACCATTAAAATTAATTGCACCCACCATGTGGCAAAAAATGTAAAAACTCTAAACCCAGCCATTATAATAAACTGCTTAATAATAATTCGACTAGCCAATCTATTCGACAATGCCAACAGAGCTGAACTGGATTTTATAAACTGGCTAACATATACAGCTACATTTAATACATTTAGAGATTTTTCAATATTATCTTGATTTTCTTTCGTTATCTGTGGAATTGCATATAATAATCCAAATATCGACGATACCCCACTGGTTAAATGCCCTGCAATTCTTAACCTTGTTACTAGTTTAGTACTTTTAAAGGAAATTTCGACAGGTTTGATTAGCACATTGGTGAATGAGCTGACCAAACTCAATGAAGCAGACAGTACTAAGTTAGTAAATTCATCGCCGTTGTAATTGTCTTTTTGAATAAATAACGTTGCTATAACCGGTAGCTGAAAAACAAGCAACACGGCAGATAGCCTTGTGTCTTTTAAATTACGTCCAAATGATTGGTTATTATGATTACCCCACATTTCATCGTGTTTTCTTTTAATGATAATATCATCTGGTTTTTCCGCTCTTTTTATAATAACTTTTCTTAAAATATTATGAGTGTAGTTTTTTAAGTAACTATTAATCAACATACCCCTCATACCTCTTTGTCCTACTTGCGGAAAAGGGCCTGAGAACATTCGATTATCAATGTTTAATTGTTTCATTCTGTCGACCCAAGTCCGACGGATGTAATCTTCATGCATGACACCGTTAACTACTTCTGGCTCAAGTCCTGCCCTTGCCATAAATATTTTTTGGGCGATAAAGTGATTAATATGATCAGCTGCAATACGCATATTGCCGACCACCACGCTAATAGGTTTAATACGGAAAAATTTGCCAATTAAAATAGAGGCAAGTTTATCGCGCTTGTAGGCGAATTTATCAATAAATTTAACATTGGCATTGGGTTTCTTTTTTTGCAAGTTGGCGTTGATTTCTTGACAAATTCCAGTAAAGTTAGATAAGTTATTAGGCGTATTGAACAAGATGTGAATCAGTCTTCCTTCGCCGTCGACTTTACTGCGTTTTTCAGCATCCAGTAAAAATTCTTCTAGCTCTTTAACGGCACCATTTTGGTTAAAGGCAACTGCTCGCCAAAGTAGATTGGTTTTAGGAATTTCACGCGCTTTTATCCATTCACCAATAATATCATTGCCTATTTTCGTGTCTTGCACGCCGTCTATCGCTGTGACAACCACACGCTCAAATTCGATTCCGTCTTCTATATTATTTTGACTATAGTCATTTAACGCATTAAGGTAATTATCGCTTTGGATCCATATAAATACATTTTCGCTACGCTGTTCGTGCAACAAGCCTGCTTGTTTCATGATTTGTTCGTATTTTTGGTGATAGGTGTCTCTTAACGGTTGATTAATTCGGGCTTGGTATTTTTTAAATTCTTCTCTTGGTATAGTGCGAATTTTGTCGACTTCGGTTTTGTGCATTAATTCGCGTATAGCTATGGTTAATTCTGCATCTTTGCGCAATTTGGCTATAGTTTTAAGATAGGCTTTGATATCTTTATTACTTTGCACACGTTTCATGACAAGATCCAATCGTCGATAATTGCTCGACACAACTCGTGAATCTTTTATCCAATCCTCAAACAGATCACGGCCTTTATTTAGCCCAGCTAGCATGTCGGGTTCAAAGCGATATTGGTTGTAATATTGGCCTCTACGCTTTTGTAGCCAATCAGTACCCTCTGTTTTTATTACTTCTTCTAGCCAATAATTATTTTTTTCTCTGCACATTTCTTCATAGATATTTAAATTTTTACGTCGTTCGTCTTCTGTGGATTGAATAAAGCTATTTTCAAAAAATGTTAATAGTGCATCGGATTGAATTTCATGTTCACGCTCTTCACTAAATAGCTGTAAGTATCCTACAATTTCATTACACCAACCATTTAATTCATAAGCAATGCCGACCGCATCCATTAGTCCTACAATGTAACCACTTGGTTCAATTGAACGTTGTGAAACAGATTCAATAGTATTATTCAAATGACGGTCAACGGCCCATGGAAAAGCGGTGCAATGGTTATCTAAGAACTTAGCATTCCATTGATTTATGTCATCTGAAACCAGATTATTAAAATGTTTAATTGTTGGATCGGCTATTTTTGATTTGATATCTTTATCTGCATAATCAATAATTTGTTTTATATTTTGTTGATTTAATTGTGCGATACCTTTTTCGTCAGCTATTGCGCCTGCTGCCATGTTTTTAGGCTCAAACATTGTCATTCTTTCACTGCGTAACTGACTATTCGTTTCATAGTTTTCTAGCACATCGTCTTGCCATTTATGCTCACTATAAGCTAACCAGACTTTGCCACACTGCTTTGGTTGTTCAATGCAAATAAATTCAGCACTGGCTGTATTTTGTAAAGTGGCAGCACAACCACAGTCTTCCTCAGCACTTGCCATTTGGGTTGAAAGTTGTTTCCAAAAACTACCATTTTCAGCTATTCTGTAGACTTCCCAATAGTTACTTCCTCTAGCACCTTCTTCATAAAAGAGATATAAAAAACCTTCACGAACTACTCTTAATGCATAGTCATAATTATATTTGAGTTTAGCTTTAGTAATATCTGGATGATTTGCCCAACTCGGCAGTTTAAGCCCCTCAACTTTTGGAATAGCACAATAATTAACCGGCAATATTGTCAATCCTTTTGATGAAGTACAATCACAATGCATAGCTTTCTCCTAGTTTTAATTCTTGACTTTGTTGCTTAGCTACTTGCCATTCTTCTTCTGTCATTGATGCAACTCGCTTCTGGTAATATGTTCCTTTCTCTTTTAATAACGCTGCAACTTTTGGGGTACGATGAAATTCACTACCTATCGTTAAGTAATGCAAAGCAAACAAAACTTTATCTTGTTCATCATTTAATTGGTATTGATTAGCAATGAGTAGTGCTTTTCGTATATGTTCTCTTGCTTGTGCTTCGTGATAACGAGGTTGGTTTTTATACTTATGTCGATATTTTATTAATGTTTGATTTTCGATGCCAATATTTGCAATATCTTTCATTTCTTGATTATTTAATCCTAAACGATGAACAACAAATTCCCAGCGAATTTTTGCCGCTTTATAACATTCTAATACACCATCGCCATTGAGTACTGCCCAACATGTTGTTGCACTAAGAATCTTATCTTTAATTTGCGGCAATATTAGACTTAACAAAGAACTCAATACCGCAGGATCATAAATACGTAGCAAATAATAATTGAATGACATTGAGTGCTTTTGAATGCATAAATTAGCAATATAATCACTTAGATCTTGTATTTTTTCATTCGAAAATAACCAACCACAAATTGCTCTTCCTTTTCCAGATAATAATGCTTTTGTTCTTGTTTTTTGAAAAGATAACTGGATTAATTGTTTTAATATTTCAATTTGTTCATTTAAATTGAATGGAAGTAATACTGGCACATTTTGAATATTGAACATGGGGTGATCAAATTGAATAAATTGCAATTTTGAATAGTTATCTTCGATATATGCATACACGTGATTTTCTAAGGCTAAATCACTGAGATCACGCAAGCTTAAATCTAATAGCAAATAACAATAGTCTGCTTCTTTAGCGTTTTTTATTAATTCATCTGCTATTTTACTAATTTGTCCATCAGACAATTTATCATCTTCATATAGAAAAAGTTCAGGCGTATTATTTGTTTTAGTCATAGTTCAACTAATGCCCCCTGTTTTTTTGTTTGTTGTGATAATGTCCTTTGGCATCCAATAGGTAGCGTATTTACTACCTTTTTATTCGCCGGTCCCATCTTTTGCTGTACATTACATTTAAGATAGATATTATCCTGTGTGCCCAGTTCGATGCCTTCACTGCTGATTTTGATATAAGAGCCACCACAGATGAGCGTTAGTTCATCGCTCGCCGTGATAGTTACCTCACCATCGACACTATCCACTTTAATATCTTGTTTGGCGGCCATATTAAGGTTAGCATTTTGGGCTTGTACTTCAATATCGCCTTGGTTGGCAAACAGTTTCATGCCCGCTTTTTGCGCAAATAAGCCAATCGCTTCAGCCGATGAAAGGGTGACGTTGTTTAAAGCGTTAATGTCGGTTTGATGTTCGCTGGTTAAGGTGAGGCTGCTCGCTGTTGTCAGTTGAATATTTTCAGGGCTGGTTAGGGCCAGGCCTTCTTGAGCATAGGCTAAAATGCCACTTTGGGTCAGTTCACTTAAGTTGGCTTTAAGTTGGTCTTGGCTGTCGGTATCGGCGCTGTGTGCCTCGGACTGGGTAGCGGCATTTTGTAGGGATTTGGCAATGGCTAAGGCATTTTCAAGTTGGGCAATCGCCGCTTGCATATCGAGTTGTTTGCCTTGCGCTTTCGGCTGGGTTTGCGTGGTTAAGTATAAGCCTCTATTGGCGGCAATCGCCCCCCATTCGTCGGTGCGTAGCTCAAAGCCTTCACCGCGGGGTTGTTTTTTATTATCGACCAAATGCCCCAAATTAAGTTGAGTTTTGCCGTATTCGGTGGCCAGTTTAATATGCTCTTGCCCACGTTTATCATCCATGCGCAGTTTGTTATTAGCCGGCGTGCGAATCACATTGCGGTGTTTGTTAATAGTGGTAACAAGGTCGGGGTGAGCACTGTCATGCATCGCATGGGCAATATACGGCCTATCGGGATTGCCCTGCATAAAGGCAATGGCCACTTCGGTGCCATCAATTAACGGGAAGTGAAAGCCATAGGTGTTACCCGCATACGGTTTGGCTAAGCGGACCCACAAGCTTTCCATGCCACTTTTCCACTCTTTTAAATCAAAGTTAAATTTAACCCGATAGCGTCCTTGGGTATCAATATAGCCATAAATGTCATTGTCGGGACTGGTGACCCTTGCCGGTAAAGTACCACTGACTTGTGGCCAGCGTATGGGCGCGGGGCGATAGGGTTTTAAGGCTTGATAAGGAATGGCGGTAAAGGTGAGCTCATAAGCATCAGTGCGATTACCTTGCCCCTGTACATTTAAAATAATGATACCGTCATTAATATCTGCTAGCGGACTGCCGTTGAGGTTAATCCATTGACCGGGGGCAAGGTGATAGTGATTACTCTTGCCTTTGAGAATAATTTGCTGGCTAATCGCCTGTTCATGACGAATACGGGCATACCACTGACCACTTTCAATCTGATTATCGTAAGTGTTATGGTCATTATCACTATTATCCTCACCATGAGTGTGTGGATTTCCCTGTCCGTTGCTCGCTAAGCCTTGATAGTGCTCAGCATAACGATAGTCGCTGCCA
>NZ_LZGS01000019.1 GCF_001690495.1 Gilliamella sp. App4-10 | reverse complement strand
CATTTTGCCAATCCAATACTGTAAAAATGCGCTCGGCAAGGGTAATGTATGTCACGATTGAATTTTTATAAACCATAAAAAAAGCTGCCCCTAATATTACCCCTAATGTACTAAAACCAATGGTCAGATTTTCCAACGAAAAATCGAGAAAAAAGTAGTTCATAAGTAGAGTGCAAACAATATAAAATATAAAAAAAGGTATATAAAAGTGCTTAAAGGCTTGTTTTCTTCCCCCTAGACATGGCGGAATGAGCGAGATAATTTGTTCACTGGGTTTGAGCATGGCGTACACTTCGTAATGGTCAGCGTGCTTTTCGGCGACCACCTCGACTTGATCGCCATCATTAAATTTATAAAAACCGATCCAACCTTTTAACGTGATGGTGTCATTTAATTTGGCGCTAATATATTGTGCTTGCACATAATTACTACGGTCATTACCATTGGCATGCCCTAAGCCAGCCAGCGCAGCAATGCTATTACCATTTAAAGTAGCAAGTAGTGCGCCCTTTCTAAGCTGGTTGTTGTGTTTTTGTTTTTGCTCGTCACTTAAATAAGCGCCATCAGCAAGTGGTGCATAGCAAAACAGACCTTTAAACTCGGATAGGGTGCCGGTTAATTTCACCAAATTTTTGGGCGGTAGGATTGGCTCGGTAATACTAATACCGGTTTTTTTTAATAGCTGCTCTTTGTCTTTATAGATAGGGTCGTTACCATCATATTTTGCGTAAGGCATAATAATATTCTCTAACGTATTATTTTCTTTTTTTTCTGTTTTTATTTTTAACGCGTAAAGGAGGCCTGCCTTTTTTGCATAATACCTCTGGATCGTAGTAAAAAAAACCCCACCCTTCGCCAGGTTTTGGGGGTCTAATATATTGATCGGTAATATCATATTTAGTTGAATATTTACCTTGTTCAATTAATCTAACTATATATTGTTTACTTATTTTTACTAAATTGATATTGGTGACATTTTGCCAATCCAATACTGTAAAAATGCGCTCGGCAAGGGTAATGTATGTCACGATTGAATTTTTATAAACCATAAAAAAAGCTGCCCCTAATATTACCCCTAATGTACTAAAACCAATGGTCAGATTTTCCAACGAAAAATCGAGAAAAAAGTAGTTCATAAGTAGAGTGCAAACAATATAAAATATAAAAAAAGGTATATAAAAGTGCTTAAAGGCTTGTTTTCTTCCCCCTAGACATGGCGGAATGAGCGAGATAATTTGTTCACTGGGTTTGAGCATGGCGTACACTTCGTAATGGTCAGCGTGCTTTTCGGCGACCACCTCGACTTGATCGCCATCATTAAATTTATAAAAACCGATCCAACCTTTTAACGTGATGGTGTCATTTAATTTGGCGCTAATATATTGTGCTTGCACATAATTACTACGGTCATTACCATTGGCATGCCCTAAGCCGGCCAGCGCAGCAATGCTATTACCGTTTAAGGTGGCAAGTAGTGCGCCCTTTCTAAGTTGATTGTTGTGTTTTTGTTTTTGCTCGTCACTTAAATAAGCGCCATCAGCAAGGGGTGCATAGCAAAACAGACCTTTAAATTCGGATAAGATGCCGGTTAATTTAACCAAATTTTTGGGCGGTAGGATTGGTTCGGTAATACTAATACCGGTTTTTTTTAATAGCTGCTCTTTGTCGTTATAGATGGGGTCGTTACCATCATATTTTGCGTAAGGCATAATCGAATTCCTTATGAACTTATTTTCTTTTTTTATTTTTAACCCGTAAGGGTGGCTTGCCTTTTTTGTATAAAATATCCAGATCATAATAATAAAAACCCCATCCATCTCCCGCTTTAAATGGTCTAATAAAACGGTCAATATTATTGTTCCAATCTATTGAATATTTCCCTTGAGAAATTAATTTAGCAATATATTGCTTACTTATTTTAACTAAATTGATATTTTTGACATCTTGCCAGCCCAACACGGTAAAAATGCGCTCCGCCAGCGTGATATGAGTCGCAATTGAATTTTTATATACATTAAAAATAGCTAGCCCGAAGATTACCCCTAATGTACCGAAACCAATGGTCAGATTTTCCAACGAAAAATCGAGAAAAAAGTAGTTCATTAATAGCACGCAAATAACATAAAAAATAAACATGGGTAAATGATAGTATTTTAAGGCCTGATTACGCCCGGCAAAACATAAAGGGATCAGCGAGATAATTTGTTCACAGGGTTTGAGCATGGCGTACACTTCGTAATGGTCATCGTGCTTTTCGGCTACCACTTCGACCTGATCGCCATCATTAAATTTATAAGAACCGAGCCAACCTTTTAACGTGATGGTGTCATTTAATTTGGCAGTAACATACTGGGCATCTATCTCATTACTGCGGTCATTGCCATTGGCATGGCCTAAGCCAGCCAGCGCAGCAATACTATTACCATTTAAAGTGGCAAGCACTGCCCCCTTTCTAAGCTGGTTGTTGTGTTTTTGTTTTTGCTCGTCACTTAAATAAGCGCCATCCCCCAGCTGTGCATAGCAAAACAGACCTTTAAATTCGGATAGGGTGCCGGTTAACTTAACCAAATTTTTGGGCGGTAGGATTGGATCGGTAATACTAATACCGGTTTTTTTTAATAGCTGCTCTTTATCTTTATAGATGGGATCTTTGCCATCATATTTTGCGTAAGGCATCATTGAATTCCTTATGAAATTATTTTGTTTTTTTATTTTTAACTCCTAAGGGAGACTTGCCTTTTTTGCATAATACTTCTGGGTCGTAGTAAAAAAAACTCCATCCTACTCCCGACATAGATGGTCTAATATATTGATCAGTCTTATTATTATACTTTTCTACATATTTCCCTTGAGCAATTAATTTAGCAATATATTGCTTACTTATTTTAACTAAATTGATATTTTTGACATCTTGCCAGCCCAACACGGTAAAAATGCGTTCCGCCAGCGTTACATGGGTGGCAAGCGAATTTTTGTAAACCATAAAAAAAGCTGCCCCTAACATTACCCCTAATGAACTAAAACCAATGGTCAGATTTTCTAAACTAAAATCGAAAAAAAAGTAGTTCATTAATAGTACACAAATAACATAAAAGATAAACATAGGTAAACGATAGTGTTTAAAGGCTTGGTTACGCCCGGCAAAACATAAAGGGACTAGTGAGATAATTTGTTCACTGGGTTTGAGCATGGCGTACACTTCGTAATGGTCAGCGTGCTTTTCGGCGACCACCTCGACCTGATCGCCATCATTAAATTTATAAGAACCGAGCCAACCTTTTAACGTGATGGTGTCATTTAATTTGGCGGTGATATATTGAGCATCAAAATCATTACTGCGGTCATTGCCATTGGCATGCCCTAAGCCGGCCAGCGCAGCAATGCTATTACCATTTAAAGTAGCAAGTAGTGCGCCCTTTCTAAGCTGGTTGTTGTGTTTTTGCTTTTGCTCGTCACTTAAATAAGCGCCATCAGCAAGTGGCGCATAGCAAAATAGACCTTTAAATTCAGATAAGGTGCCGGTTAATTTAACCAAATTTTTGGGCGGTAGGATTGGATCGGTAATACTAATACCGGTTTTTTTTAATAGCTGCTCTTTATCTTTATAGATAGGGTCGTTACCATCATACTTTGCGTAAGGCATAATCGAATTCCTTATAAACTTATTTTCTTTTTTTATTTTTAACCCGTAAGGGAGACTTGCCTTTTTTGCACAATATCTCAGGATCGTAATAAAAAAAGAACCACCCATCCCCTGATTTAGGCGGTCTAATATGTGGATCTGTTTTATTATTGTATTCTTTTGCATATTTCCCTTGGGCAATTAATTTAGCAATATATTGCTTACTTATTTTGCCTAAATTAATATTGGTAACATCTTGCCAACCCAACACGGTAAAAATGCGCTCAGCCAGCGTGACATGCGAGGCAAGCGAATTTTTATAAACTATTAAATTAGCTGCCCCCAAGATTACCCCTAATGTACCAAAACCAATGGTCAGATTTTCCAACGAAAAATCAAGAAAAAAGTAGTTCATTAATAGTACACAAATAACATAAAAGAGAAACATAGGCAAACGATATAGTTTGAAGGCTTGGTTACGCCCCGCAAAACATAAAGGGATCAGCGAGATAATTTGTTCACTGGGTTTGAGCATGGCGTACACTTCGTAATGGTCAGCGTGCTTTTCGGCGACCACCTCGACCTGATCGCCATCATTAAATTTATAAGAACCGATCCAACCTTTTAACGTGATGGTGTCATTTAATTTTGCAGTGATATATTGTGCTGCAAATAGATTACTGCGGTCATTACCATTAGCATGCCCCAAGCCGGCTAATGCGGCAATGCTATTACCATTTATAGTGGCAAGAGCTGCACCCTTTTTAAGCTGATTTTTCTGTTTTTGTTTTTGTTCTTCACTTAAATAAGCGCCATCACCAAGTGGTGCATAGCAAAATAGACCTTTAAATTCGGATAGGGTGCCGGTTAGTTTAACCAAATTTTTGGGCGGTAGGATTGGATCGGTAATACTAATACCGGTTTTTTTTAATAGCTGCTCTTTATCTTTATAGATAGGGTCGTTACCATCATATTTTGCGTAAGGCATAATAATATTCTCTAACGTATTATTTTATTTTTTTCTGTTTTTATTATTAACTCGTAAGGGTGTCTTGCCTTTTTTGCATAATACATCTAGATCGTAATAATAAAAGTTCCATGCTTCTCCAGTTTTAGGTGGTCTTGTATATAGATCCGTACTATTATTATATTTAGTTGAGTATTTTCCTTGCTTAATTAATTTAGCAACATATTGCATACTTATTTTGGCTAAATTAATGTTAGTAACTTCTTGCCAGCCCAATAGCGTAAAAATGCGCTCCGCCAGCGTGACATGCGTGGCAAGCGAATTTTTGTAAACCCTAAAAAAAGCTGCCCCTAATATTACCCCTAATGTACCAAAACCAATGGTCAAATTTTCCAACGAAAAATCGAAAAAAAAGTAGTTCATTAATAGCACGCAAATAACATAAAAGAAAAACATAGGTAGACGATATTGTTTGAAGGCTTGATTACGCCCGGCAAAACATAAAGGGATCAGCGAGATAATTTGTTCACTGGGTTTGAGCATGGCGTACACTTCGTAATGGTCAGCGTGTTTTTCGGCGACCACCTCGACTTGATCGCCATCATTAAATTTATAAAAACCGAGCCAACCTTTTAACGTGATG
>NZ_LZGS01000018.1 GCF_001690495.1 Gilliamella sp. App4-10 | reverse complement strand
TGTCCTAATCTTTTAAGTGAATCTACTTTATTATTTTATTTTCTTGAGTGAATATAAATACAAGCAAACAACTTTAAATACCTACCGATAAAGATCGGCAGGTAATGCGGTAGGTTATTTTAAAAAACTTGCTGATTTTAATATCGCTATCAATAATTCCCAATAGCGGTAAACACTTTGTATGTTAACTTTTTCGTCTGGTGAATGTGGCGAAACAATCGTTGGTCCAATTGAAATCATATCCATATTTGGATAACTTTGTTTAAATAAACCACATTCAAGCCCTGCATGGATCACCATTATTTTTGCTTGCTGAGAAAAAATTTCGTGATATTTATCTTTGGCTAGTTTTAGTAGTGGTGAATCTAAATTAGGTTCCCACCCTGAATAACCGCCACTTATTTCATAATTGGCATTCACGAGTTGACTAAGAGATATCAATGTTGATACAACGGCATCTTTAGCACTATCAACTTGAGAGCGAATTAAAAAATGGACATTAAGTTGGTTATCTTCAATATTAACAATACCGAAATTTAGTGATGTTTCAACCACACCATGAAGCCGATCACTCATTCTAACCACACCATTAGGTACTATATTTAACCAATTAATGATCTTATTTTGATGTTCAGTGGTTAATACACGTTTTACTTTATTGGATTCAACCTCCGATAAAGTTATTTCGATAGCAGGCTCTGCATGACCTAACTCACTGTGTAAAATAGTTTGATATTGTTTAACAATAGTTTCTAATTTAGGTAAATCTTGTTTATTTAGTGTGATTTCAGCAAAGGCTTCTCTTGGAATAGCATTGCGCAATGATCCGCCTTTTATATCGGCTAATCTAAACGAGATATCTTGTGAATATTGCGCGAAAAAACGAGCCATTAATTTAATTGCGTTACCACGACCAAGGTGAATATCACAACCTGAATGTCCACCTTTTAACCCTTTAAGCGAAATGCTCATATAACAATCATGTTTTTCAGGTATTACTGCATAAGTAACAGCAAACGTTGTGGTAAAGTCAACACCGCCAGCGCAACCAGTAAATATTTCGCCTTCGTCTTCAGAATCAGTGTTAATTAAATAGTGGCTTTTTAACCAATTAGGTTGTAAACCAAAGGCGCCGTGCATACCGGTTTCTTCTGATACCGTTATCAACACTTCAATCGGCCCATGTTCAACAGCAGGATCGATTAAAACAGCTAACGCAGATGCAAGCCCAACTCCGTTATCTGCCCCTAATGTTGTACCTTTGGCTTTTACCCATTCACCATCAACATAAGCTTGAATTGGGTCGGTTAAAAAATTGTGACTCGTGCCTTCGTTTTTTTGTGGCACCATATCCATGTGTGCTTGTAATACAATCGACGGGCACGCTTCCATGCCTTTGGTAGCGGATTTAGTGAGTAAAATATTACCCACTTGATCAAGTTTACAATCAATATTATGGGTATTGGCAAAATCGACAATATATTTGGTTATCATTTGTTCATGGTGAGATGGATGCGGAATTTTACAGATATCATCAAAAATCTGCCAAACCAATTTGGGTGTTAAGGTAGAAAGCATAATTTAACCTCAATATTAAGTAAGTAATAAATTAATGAGTGGTTTTTTTTTACTAATCACTCTATAATAAGGTGCAATTTTACATCTATTTTTAATCCATTAATATTTATTTATTCGTACATCCGATTAAAATTGCAGGTTACACATGTCAACAGAACAAACTTTATTAACAGAAGCAGAAATCCAAGCAAAAAAACAACACAAAGCAGAACTTATTGCTGAAAAGAAAAAATTCAATGTCACTTGGGAAATGTTACAATCCTACGGACGCCAACTTTCAGAACGCCTATTACCTGCTAATCAATGGAAAGGTATTATTGCCGTTAGTCGTGGCGGATTAGTGCCAGCGGCGATCTTAGCGCGTGAATTAAGTATTCGTTATGTCGATACGGTTTGTATTTCAAGTTACGATCATGATCATCAACGCGAAAAACTAATATTAAAACAGGCAAATGGCGATGGTGAAGGCTTTATTGTCGTTGACGATTTAGTCGATACAGGTAACACCGCTCATACTATCCGCGAAATGTATCCAAAAGCACACTTTGTTACTATTTTTGCAAAACCAGCAGGTAAACCACTTGTTGATGATTATGTTGTTGATATCGATCAAGATACTTGGATCGAACAACCTTGGGATACTGGTGTCATGTTCGTTAAGCCAATTTGTGATCAT
Source organism: Gilliamella sp. App4-10 (assembly GCF_001690495.1). Classification (GTDB taxonomy): domain Bacteria; phylum Pseudomonadota; class Gammaproteobacteria; order Enterobacterales; family Orbaceae; genus Gilliamella; species Gilliamella apicola_G. The sequence continues at coordinate 181,700 of NZ_LZGS01000018.1, read as the reverse complement.
AAATAATCAATAAGGAAATTAAGGTTGTTATGGCAACTACCGAAAATCTAACGGCACAGATATTTAAACCACAATTTGATTATCCTGAAACATCAACACTCATAAATCGTATCGATAGTAGTGATGGTAGTAGTATTAGTGCGTTAGATGGGGAAATTGATTCAAGATGGTATCGCATTATTAATCCCATTTTGTGGCATTGGCGTGGATTACCTAAATTAGAAGCTGAAGCGGTTTTATCCAAAATTGCCGCTTCAACTAGACATCATACAAATGATAACTGGCTAGATACGGTTGTTGGTTATCAATCTGGTAACTGGGTTTATGAATTTTTAAACCAAGCAGCAATCTGGCAAGCAAAAGCAGAGTCGATTGTTAGAACAAATCTTACCTATGAAGATAAAAATAATTTACTCAATTATTACCTTATAGCCAGTGAATTTTCAAGTATTGCCAGTTATCCCCATTTTAAAAATGATGGTCTGGCAATGTATGCCCAAACTTGTGCTTATCAAGCTTATGCAAAAGCCCTTAATTTTTCACCATTTTTGATTAAGGAACTTGAATTTAAAGTTGATAATCGTCGCGTCAAAGCAATTTTGCATCTACCAAAAACTGGAAAGGCTTGCCCTGTTGTGCTAATTTGTAATGCGCTAGGCAATTTGCAGATCGATTATTATCGTTATTTTAGTGAGTTTTTAGCCCCTCAAGGATTTGCTATGTTAACCGTTGATTTACCGACGATTGGTTATAGCCGTAACTTTGCTTTAACCCAAAATAGTAGCAAAATTCATCAGGCTATATTAGAGCAATTGTCGTCTGTACCATGGATTGATGATCATCGTGTGTTTATTGCAGGTTTTCGGTTTGGTTCGAATATTGCTACACGCTTAGCCTATTTAATGCCAAACAAAATAAGAGGGTTATTTAACTTTACTCCGTTTGTTCATCAAATTTTTGTAGATAATGAGTTGCAAAAAAATCTACCCAATAGTTACAAAGATATGTTAGCGAGTTGCTTAGGACTACCTTCAATATCCAATCAGCAATTAGCGGCTGAATTGAAATATTTTTCACTAAAAAATCAAGGTCTTTTAACGCATGCTTGCCATGTACCAGTAATGAATATCATCTTTGAGAATGATAAGCTAAGTAATCTTTGTGAAGCGAAATTGATTCATTCAATTAAGCAAAATAAAATAGTAACAGTGCAAAAAAACCAGTTACAAAAAAGTTTGCATCAAGCTTTAACTCAATCAGTAAAATGGATGGAGTCTAATTTATAATTCACAGCTAAAAATAAGTGCAATGTTATGATCAATAAAAAACAACAAATTGTTGTTGTTAAATTAGGTACCAGTGTGTTAACTGATGGCACAAAACAACTCGATCGGGCACGGATAGTTGAGCTGATAAGGCAGTGTGCGAATTTACATCAAGATGGACATAAAATTATTATTGTTACTTCTGGCGCAATTGCAGCAGGTCGCGAATACTTAAACTTCCCTACTCTACCTAATAATGTTGCATCAAAACAATTGCTCGCATCGGTTGGCCAAAGTAAATTAATACAGCTTTGGGAACAACTGTTTTCTATCTATAAAATCTATATTGGCCAAATGTTACTTACCCGTGCCGACCTTGAAGATCGTGAGCGATTTTTAAATGCGCAAGATGTGTTAAAAGCCATGTTGGATAATCATATCATTCCAGTTATTAATGAAAATGACGCTGTTGCAACCGCCGAAATAAAAGTTGGCGATAATGATAATTTATCAGCGCTAGCCGCTATTTTAGCCGAAGCCGATAAGCTAATTTTATTAACCGACATTGAAGGCCTCTATACAGCCGATCCAAGATCAGATAAAAGTGCCAAGTTAATTCATGAAGTCGATCATATTGATGATAAATTACTCAGCATTGCTGGTGATAGTGTTTCAGGGCTTGGCACTGGTGGTATGACAACAAAACTACAAGCAGCAAAAGTTGCTGGCAGTGCAGGTATTGAAGTTGTGATTGCGGCAGGAAACAGAGCCAATGTCATCATTGATATTATCAATAATCACCCTGTCGGTACGCGATTTATTCCTCAAAAGACGCCATTAGAACATCGAAAACACTGGCTTTTTGGTGCTCCTAAAGCTGGCATAGTACAATTAGATGATGGTGCGGTTAATGCAATATTAAATAATGGTAGTTCACTATTGCCTAAAGGGATTATCAATGTAGAACAAGATTTTTCTCGTGGTGAAGTTATTGATATTTGCGATAAATCCGGTAAACGCATTGCGCGCGGTGTCAGTCGTTATAACAGTGATGCTTTAAGACAAATTGCTGGGCATCATTCTCAAAAAATTAGTCAAATTATTGGTTATGAATATGGACACGTTGCTGTTCACCGTGACGATATGATAATTAAACAATAAACAACAAGGAAAGAAAATTATGGGATTAGCTATTGGTGGAATAATAGCCAATTGGTTGGCAGTATTAATATTTTATCTTAATACTTCATTAAACTATGATGAGGCATCTCGAACACTTTTACCATTTGCTATTATTTCGGTTTTGGTTGCTACTATAGGATTAATTATTGCAACAAACAATAAAAAAATTGGAGGTGTATTAATCATTATAGGTAGTATTTTTTTTGTACCATTAGGATTGATTGGTGTTTTCGGTGGAAGAAAAATTATGAGTCGAGAAAATGCAAGATCTTTAGATGAAAGACGCAATTTTTAGAACATAAAAGGACATTGCAATATATAGAATAAAAAAATGGAATCAAAAAATCAAACCATTAAACAATTTTATGCACGATATTTGGCAATGTTCCGTATTTTCGTTTGTATTATTGCTATCATAGTAATGTTAGTCATAGTTCCAGAATTATGGTATAACACTACATTGTTACTATTGGTACTAGTCATATCAATTTGGCAATATTTTATGGTATATATTACCATTGGTGAAGATTTTATTACACTCAACCTGCACCAGTAAAAAGCGATATAAGCGTGCTTTTTGATGAAATCAAATCTGTTAGATATGAGCGTAAAAAAATATTTATAGAATACTGTGATAAAATAAGTAAACAGAAATCTACTTTAAAGATATCTTTAAGTGTTTTAAATAATGACACAAAAACAGAACTTTTAAATATTTTACGTACAGTTTTAAAAGATAAAGAGTCATAAATTGATGCTTATTAGAGCAAAGAAGCACTGTTCTTTGCTCTTATTTTCATTCATACAGCAATACTTAAATAGAAAAATATTATTGTTATATCCTACTTAGATTTTACTTCTTTTCAAGAAAAGTATATTTTTGATATCTATCATCGGCATTAAAGATGAATAAAATGTAGGAAAACACCGAGTAAATAATGAAATAAAAATTTCTTGTCAAATTTCAATATAATATTAACGTTATGCAAAAAATTATTTTAGCGAAAATAACGCTTAACAAGTAGAATTTTAAAAATAAACTTTAGAGACAATAACAATGTTACAACAAATGGGTAAAGCAGCAAAACTTGCATCATACCAATTAGCACAATGCCCCACTTCAACCAAAAATCAAGTTTTAACCATAATTGCAGAGTTATTAGAACAGCATAGTGAAATTATCCTTGAAGCGAATAAACAAGATATCCAAGTTGCTAAAACGCAAAGGTTAAGCGCTGCTATTTTAGATCGTTTATTGTTAACACCTGAACGCTTAGCCTCTATCGCTAATGACCTAAAAAAAGTGGTTTCATTGACAGATCCAATTGGTCAGGTTATTGATGGTTCGACGTTAGACAATAAATTAAAGTTACAACGTCACAGAGTACCACTTGGAGTTATTGGAGTCATTTACGAAGCACGACCAAATGTAACGATTGATATTGCAGCACTTTGCTTAAAAACGGGTAATGCAGCAATATTACGAGGTGGTAAAGAAACAATACATACCAATGCCGCCGCAATCTCAATTATTCAACAGGCTTTATCTCAAGTCGGATTACCCGAAACAGCTATACAGTATATTGATAATCCTGATCGTAAATACATCACTGAATTACTTAAACTCGATAAATATGTCGATATGATCATTCCACGTGGTGGATTAGCTTTACATACATTGTGTCGCGAACATTCAACAATTCCAGTCATTACTGGTGGTATTGGCGTCTGCCATATTTATGTCGACGAAACGGCTGATTTTGATAAAGGTCTTTCTATTATTGTCAATGCTAAAACTCAGCGCCCAAGTACATGTAATGCACTTGAAACATTACTTATACATACAAAAATTGCCAATACATTTTTACCCAAACTTAGCCAAATTATGGCTGATAATGATGTTGTATTACACGCTGATGCAAATGCGTATAAAATCTTAAAATCCGGTATAGCAAATACTTTTGCAGTAAAAGATGATGAGTTACGCCAAGAATGGTTATCAAAAGACTTGAATGTAGTAATTGTCGACTCCCTTGAACACGCGGTGGAACATATTCGTGACTATGGTAGTGGACATTCCGAAGCAATTTTAACGCGTGATTTAGTTAATGCCCAGCAATTCGTCAATTTGGTTGATGCCGCTGCAGTTTATGTCAATGCTTCAACACGCTTTACCGACGGTGGGCAATTTGGTTTAGGTGCAGAAGTAGCTGTTAGTACTCAAAAATTACATGCCCGAGGCCCAATGGGTCTTGAAGCTTTAACTACATATAAGTGGATTGGTTATGGCGATGATTTAATTCGCCAATAACAAAGTAAGATTTAAAATAACTGTTCGGATAACCCGAACAGTTTTTATTGTTCAATTCACTAATCAAAATTACGCATTAATAATGCATAATTAAGATCTATATCTTCAGGTATTGGAATATAAACAATATGACCGTCGCCTAACCCTGCAGGAACGGGTTGTCCTTTTTTGTTTTCCATACGTTCAATGTTGAAGGTTTTATTACCTTTTGGTGTCATCATTTCGACACTATCCCCAACAGAAAATTTATTTTTTACGATAACTTCAGCTAACCCATTTAATCGCTCACCACTAAACTCACCAACAAATTGTTGTCTTTCTGAAACCGAATGGCTATATTCGTAGTTTTGCATTTCTTCATGTTTATGGCGGCGTAAAAATCCTTCGGTATAACCTCGATGAGCAAGTGCATTAAGTTCTTGTAATAAGCGAGGATCAAAAGGTTTACCCTCACTCGCTGCATCAATCGCTTGGCGATATACTTGCGCCGTTCTTGCACAATAATAAAAAGATTTGGTTCTTCCTTCAATTTTGAGCGAATGTACACCAATTTGAGTTAAGTCACCTACTAGCTCCACTGCCCTTAAATCCTTTGAATTCATAATATATGTGCCATGTTCATCTTCAAAAGCCTGCATATATTCGCCAGGTCGCCCTGACTCTTCAAGCATGAATACTTTATTAGTAGTTTGACCAATCCCTAATGCTGGCTCGATTTGTTGCACTGGAATGGGTTCACATTTATGAACAATTTGCCCTACTTCGTTTTCTTTACCTTCAGCAACTTTATATTCCCAACGGCAGGCATTAGTGCATGTACCTTGATTTGAATCACGCTTATTAATATAACCAGAAAGCAAACAGCGCCCAGAATATGCCATACATAGCGCGCCATGAATAAACACTTCTAATTCCATTTCGGGCACTTTTTCACGAATTTCAGCAATTTCATCAAGTGATAATTCACGAGATAACACAACACGAGTTAACCCCATTTGATGCCAAAATTTTACCGTTGCCCAGTTAACTGCGTTAGATTGTACCGATAAATGAATTTCCATATCAGGAAAGTGTTCGCGTACTAACATAATTAAACCTGGATCTGACATAATAAAGGCATCAGGTTTCATATTTACAATTGGTTCTAAATCGCGAATAAAGGTTTTTAACTTAGAGTTGTGTGGTGCTATATTAACCACCACATAAAACTTCTTGCCTTGGGCATGGGCTTCGTTAATGCCGATTGCTAAATTTTCATGATTAAATTCATTATTACGAACCCGTAAACTATATCGGGGTTGCCCTGCATAAACTGCATCTGCACCATATGCAAATGCATAGCGCATATTTTTTAAAGAACCAGCAGGAGAAAGTAATTCTGGTTTTGCATATAAATTTGTCATTAAAAATGCCTCTGATTTCAGGTCAGTATTACTAATTAGTAATAGATTAAGCAAAATAAGATGGGCATTTTACGCTTTAGCCTATCAGTTGGCAAATTTATTATATAGTCAGGCTATTTAACGCTAAAACTACACTCATTAAAAAGTGTTTTTATTAATCAATATGATTAGACTAGCCTCAAACAAATTTACGAATGTTTCTCACTCTTTTAATTTTCAATCATTCTTTTTAGGCAAAACCGCATGGCGCAATACCTATTACAATAATAAAATTAGTTTGAATATAACTTAGCAAAATAGAAATAAATTAAGGAAAAAATTCACAGATTAAATTAATGCTACACAAAGTATTATGGGGACAGTGATTTGAGCATTAGCCCTTGAAAAATAAATATTGCTTCAACATATCAGCCTAATGCTTTATTAAGAAAAGTCATTTATCTTAATAAGTTCTCCCCAGTAGTCAATAATGGTAAATATTCATTCCATCGATATTCTCTAATTGGCATAGGATTAGCCTCTTTAAAATATAAAACTAACGCAGGCTTGATACCATTCCAATTATCTACAAACTCATACCTGATAAGGCAACCATCTTTGATTAACTTCTTCGCTTTCGCATGATAATTAAAGTAGCTCATAGTTAATATTGAAAAGTTAGATTACAAAATTGAAAAAATGTGATTACAAAATTGAAAAAATGTGATTACAAAAAATAGCAAAAGATTGATCGATTGTTTTTAATGGAGGCGCGTCCCGGAGTCGAACCGAGGTAGACGGATTTGCAATCCGCAGCATGGCCACTCTGCCAACGCGCCTTAGAGGTCTATCTGAATAGGGTGCAAATATTAGCACTGGCTTGATTAGCCGTCAAGATTAAATAGATTATAATTACAGCAGTCACTTCATTTTTAATCTATTTATTTTTTGGTACTCAATACCGTTCAAATAGGTTAGTTTTGTAACTTTCTCTTAAAAGGGATACTTGCAAAATATGATAATTTCCATCATAAAACTTAGAACACATTTTTCTATTGTCAGCGTTGGGTTAGATTAAGGTTGCTTTAAGCGTTAATTTAATAAAAACTCAAAAATTTCGTCAAAAAGTTTCAGGTAAATACACGTTTAAGTATAAAGCTTTTTTGCTATACGTGTACTTCATCAACTTAGATTATTAATAAAGTATATAAGTACCTTTTTTAGGATTTCATTCGCCATTTTCAGTTCAATACATTGTCAGGTGAAACATAGAATAAACTCGAAAACAAAAGAAGAACTAATTATAAAAAACTGGTAAAATGCAATTAGATAGTCAATAAAAAAACAAATGGCAAACATAATTATCAACAAGTTTACCCTTTAATTAGCATGCATCGCCTCATTTATGAATACTACTTTATTTATTGCCGATAAGATTGATTTTAACTGTCAGGATTTAGCTGATACAGTAAGTTACCTAAATGCTGAAGAATTATGTCGCTTTGAGAAAATAAAAATTGACAAAGATAAAATTATTTTTGCTTTATCACGAAAAATATTAAAACTAGCACTTGCTCACTATTATCCTCATATTGATAAAAAGGATTGGGTTTTTGCACAAAATAGCTATGGCAAACCATATATTAATTCTCCAAAATTACCCGTTCCATTGTATTTTAATTTGTCGCATTCTGTAGATGCAATCGCCGTTGCTATAAGTCGCGATAGTGAAGTTGGTGTTGATATTGAAAGAGTCCGTAGCCTTGATAGAGCACAAGTGAAATCGACTGCACATTTAAATATTAGTCAAAACTTCTTTACAGAAAATGAATACCGTAACATCATCAGTTTGACTTATGATGAAGGTTTTTTATTATTTTGGAAGCTCTGGACGATTAAAGAGGCTTATATAAAATATCGGGGAATGGGTTTATCTTTAGGATTAAATTGTATTGACATTGATTTATCTGCAAATTCGATTTTGCTAAATACCTGTGATAATGAAGTGAGTATACATCAGTGGATTAATAACAATTTAATTATCGCATTGTCAGCCGCAAAATCAGTGAATGATATCACCTTATTTCGATACGATATGCAATTAACGTTACATTCAATCGTAAATTATGAATATATTCATAATTGAGTGCTTAAAATAATGGCTAATATATGGCTGGTTTGAAAAATGCTCTTTAATACAAAATCAAGCGAATGGTTTGGCACTGATTATACCATGAATATTTATCGTGGTTGTAACTTAGGATATATTTACTGTGATTCGAGAAGTGAGTGTTATCGAATTGATCGCTTCGATAAGGTACAAACAAAAATGTCAGGCATTGTGTGCCTTAAAAATGAGCTGACTCATAAAAAAGTAGTGTGATTGGTTTGGATCTATTTGCGATCCATATAATCATTTAGAAAAGCAGTTGTATATAACCCGATAAGTTTTAGCATTGATTGAACAATATAGATTTGGTACTGCATTGTGTACTAAAAGCCAATGGATATTACGGGATATAGAACTATTAATGCGAAACAATGCCCATTCTTCATTATTAGTCGAATTTTTAATCACGACTTGTGACAATAAATTGAGTAAACAGCTTGAACGGCATGCTTCTTCTACTTCTTAGCGCTTTGTCGCAATGAAGACATTGGCTGAGCAAAACATTTATACCGGAACATTATTAATGCCAGTGTTACCATTTATGACTAGTAATCGTGATGACATCATTAAGATAATTCATGAAACCCACGCAAATAGAGAACAATTTATTTTTCCTTACTTTGCACTAACTTTATGCGATAAACAACGAAATTATTATTATTTTTAGTTAGTAAAACTGTTTCCATAGCTAAAATCGCTTTATAACCAGACTTTTCCAAATAACTACGTGTGTTATTCAACCAATTACACTTTACACACGTTAACATTTGTAAAAGAGTGTAATAAACTAGGAATTAAATACCACATGGCAGATATTATTGCGGGTTATAAGCACAAACAATATTCTCCACAACTCAATCTATTTTAGCTATTTTGCTCTGTCATTACTGAGTTAGTGGTAAGCAGAGTTAACTTGATACCGCAAGAATAACATTAAGAATCAATAGTCTTGATTAATGTCGCTAAACGGCCTGTAGCATTTTTATATGGAGATGAGGTATTTAGCTGAATCATTCGTCCACGCGTATATTTTTCGCACCAGCCTGCTCCATATAAGTCGTCGTCGTTAAAACCTTCAATAAGTTTGATGATCTCATTTTTATTATTTTCTAACCGTTGCAATAACAACTTATAATCAGTAATATCTTGATAATCACGATAAAATTTTTGCGCCAACTTCCCCATTTCATTCCATTTAAAGCCTACTTCTGGAAAAACGATCTCATTTCCATTCGCTTCTTTTACATGCCAAGATAAAACTAATTCTCCCCAGCCTATTAAGTAAGAAACTAATTGTGCAACACTCATAGTCGTGCCTTTGACATGCCCCTCCATTATGGGTTGAAAGACCCTTTGTGCAGGTACTGCTGCTAGCTTTTTGACTAACGAAGCATAGTTTTTATTAATCGCTTCAATTAACTCACTTTTAGATTCAGGTATTGCCATAATATCCTCCCAGCACATTAATGATAATTTATCTTAACTATATAAATAGACGGAGTATTATTCCATTTTTATCACTTCGGTTATGATTTGATTAACGATATGAACGACCTCTTTGTATTTTTTATCGACAAAAAAGTGATCCGCTTGAGGAAAAATAATCGTTTTTGTTTCTTGATCGGTGAATTTCTCCCATTGTGGCAGTTCTTCAAAAGTTACTAAACTGTCAGCATCACCATGCAATAATACTATAGGGCAACTTAATAGTTGCGGTTTAGTTTGATAATTATATTGCTCGTAGAGTCTATAATCATTCTTGATGATTGGGGTAAAGATGTCCATTAGTTCTTTGTTACGAAACACATCACCCGACATACCACCTAATTTAGCAATTTCACGCATAAACTCTGCATCTGCAAGGGTATGTAATATAGTTTCATCATGCATTCGATCGGGCGGACGAGAACCAGAAAAAAAGACAACTTTCGGCATAGGGTGCCCGTGTTGTAAAATATAATGGATCAGTTCAAACGCCATTAACCCTCCAAGGCTATGACCAAAAATTACATACGCACTACCATCATAATGGGTTATAAATTGTTGGTAAAGATCTTCGATAGCATCGTCCATAGTTTTAGAAAGGGGTTGACGAATCCTAGCACCTCTTCCAGCAGGCTCTAGCGGGACTAACGTGATGTTTTCTACCAGTTCCTTACGCCATTTAAAATAAATTGACGCTGAACCGCCTGAATATGGGATACAAAACAAACTAATATTAATCATTATTTAATTCCTCATTGAGAGAGATTTTCTTTTTAATGCGATGATTCAGGGTTAATAAAATCGTCAAAATCACGATATAAATTAACACAACTGATAACGTGGATGGCAACCATAATAAGGTGAAATGCCAATTAACAGCAAAAAAGAAGCCTGGTATTACATAGAATATACCGGCGATCACTAGTGGGGCTAATAGAACAATTAAGCAATCTCGATAGCTCAATATTAGCATACCATTACGACGTCGATAACGATAGATCCTAATCCCCATACGCACCCCAACTACTATAATCATGATCAGTAAAATCGTTGACAAAATGCTAAAAATGAAGTCAATAAATAGGATGAGATCTTTAACGTCGTCGCGATATTGTTGATTATGCAAATAGCTATCAATATCAGAACATAATTGCAATATGATATTTGTGTTAATATTTGCTAAGGCAACAATACCGATCTGTTCATCGGGTCGTAAAGCTAGGCATGATGAGAAATTAGGGTTTTGCCCACCATGATTGATATATGTCCCCTGACGTTGCTCAATAAACCAACCACTAGCATATAAAATATGATTGTCACCATTTACAGGTACATCAAGATTCCCTTGCAAACTTTGATCAATGGCGCGACGTAATATCGGCGTGACCTTATTTGCATAAAGTAAACGATCCATCCACTTTTCCATATCGGTTAAGGTACTATGAATATAAGCTGATGGCACATGATTATGCGCAATTGGCGCATCAAGTTCTATCGGATAACCAAAACGAACTTTATAGCCTTTGGCTTTGTTAACGATCTGTTCTCCATCAGAAACCGCGACAGTATCTGACATCCCAAATGGTTGAGTGATAAGGGTTGCAATCGCATGACGGTAGCTTTGGCCGGTTACCTTTTCAATCACTGCACCTAATACATCATAATTGGCTGAAGCATAAAAATAGCGTGATTTGGGTTTGAATTTCAGATTAACGCCTTGTAATTGTTGTTCAACTGTGTGTGAGCTGGGGATTTCTAAGTAGGATAAGGTTGAAAACGGTAAACCTGAGGTATGATACAAAAAATCCTCGATATCCAATTTAACAGGTCGATCTTGATAAAGTAAGGTGAGATTCGGCAAATATTGGCGAATATCATCATTAAGGGATAGTTTACCTTGTTCAGCCAGTATTTGAATGGCCAATCCGGTAAAGGCCTTGCTCATGGAGCCAATTTCATAAACTGTATCAGCCGTATTTTCGTTTTGCTTTTGCAAATCAGAAAACCCATAGATAAATCGTTGAAATTTATCATTAAATTTAATGCTAACAGCTAATGCCGGTACTTTTCCCATTAACATTCTGCTTTGAATTAGCTCAGCTAATTCAGCATTTTGTATATGTTGCTCTGGGCTACTATTGGCTAGAGAATTGATACTAAATAAACACAAGAAGCAAACCAGTACAAAATAGCTATTCAAAAGGTTTATTTGTTTCATCATACACCTCCAAATTCAACTTATAAAATGTTGTCAACACATTGAGCGATATAAGCGGTATGATCTTTAATACAAGGCATAGCGTAAATATCATTTGCGGTTAAAGCCGTTTTATAGATAAAATTGCATCGATTAATAAAAGAAATAATATGCAAGGAAGTTGCGCCATATTCAAAGATGGTTTCTTTTTCACTATATTTGTCGATACATAATAAAGTACACCACATTTTCTTTACAAAATCCTCGACTGATGTATAACTTACTAATAACGTGCCGTGTTGATTTTCAACATCAGATTGAATTTCATAGCGAATACGATCAAATTGGTAGCCTGGTAAACCAATCGTGCTACCAGCCTCGGGGGTAGGTAATCGACTAACAATACCGAATTGCCATAGTGTAGCTAATAATGAATAGATATCTTGTGACATTGTTTGATTAAATACTGTGCACAATATATCTTTCCCAATCCAGCCACTGTTTTGTTGATAAAGAGCACTAAATTCACTTGGTGTGCCGATTTCTATCATGATTACACCGGGAGATAAGGCTATTTCCTCCAGTTTTACACGCAATACATCATCGATTAAAGGCACGCTCTCTGATGTTACAGGTAGATTTTTTAACTGTAAAATTACTTCTTCCAGGGTAATGGTATGGGAAATATAATCAGCGGTGATTTTACCAGCCTGATTACCTAATGCATCATCAGGGATGATACCTTGATCGATCAACCACTTTGCTAAACTGGCTTGATAAATAAAATGGCGTAATTGAATCGTCCATGTAGTTGTTGGCCATAAAAGATCAATTTTCGCCACCAGCTGATCATGATGTTGTTTAAGCGCCGGCTGATGGCTCATTAGATGGATCATGTTATTTTTCAGCGCTTGATCATAAGCAGAAAATAATAATATGACTTTTTTCTCAGCATTAAGCGTAATGGTACCAGCAATATTCTGCTTAAGCACTAATTGTTCACGCAGTTTATCCAGACTATGCGCTACAATTGCACAGCGATATGTAAAATGGGCGCGCCGCTCGTTAAGCGTATAAGCGATTCGAGCAATATCTTCTTCACGATAATTATCTAGTTCTTCAATATATACCTTAAGTAAACGGTTAAGCGATAACGCCGATTTAGCACTAAATGGAAAGATATACCTTTCTTGTGCAGGGGATTTCTCGGGGGGATTCGTAGGCCAATTTTGGATAATCAATTGAACATTAGTCCCTCCTAATCCAAATGAGCTCACTGCTACCAACTGTTTTTGTTCCGGTGGTAACAACGTAATGCAATTACTTATGTAAAATGGCGTATTTGGCTGCAATAACATTTTATGTTTGCGCTGAAGATTAATTTGCGCCGGTATCTTTTGTGTATATAAAGCTAATGAGGTTTTAATCAGACTTGCAATCCCTGATGCTACGCCAAGATGCCCTATGTTCGCTTTCACGGAACTAATTTGAATACTGTGTGGCGCACATTCTGCAGCAAAGACTTTATGTAGTGCATCCAGTTCAATTTCATCACCCAGTGGAGTACCTGTACCATGCGTTTCGATCATTGTGATATCAGTTGGGCTAATTTCTGCGGCATTGAGTGCCATTTTAATGACTTCTGTTTGCCCTTCAACACTTGGCGCCACAAATCCGACACGCCGTGACCCATCATTATTGGCAGCGCCACCCTTAATGACAGCATAAACTGTATCTTCATCACGCAAAGCATCTTCCAAACGTTTAAGTACCACAACACCGACACCACTGCTGTAAACAGTGCCGGTCGAATCAGCACTAAATGCAGCACAATGCCCTGTTTGTGACATTAGCTTATCACCAGTTGGGCTATAGCCACTTTCTTGTAGAAAACCGAGTGTTACGCCACCAGCTAGCGCCATATCAGCCTGAAATGTAATTAAGCCATCGCAGGCTAATTGGGTAGCCATTAATGAACTGGAACATGCCGTTTGTACACTCACCGCTGGGCCGTTAAGCCCCAATTTATAAGCGACAAATGAGCTTAAATAGTCCTTTTCATTACCGATTTGGGTTTGTAAATACCGTTTATCCTGACTGGCTTTAAGATAGGGATAGACCCTATCCATTAAATAGCTATTGGCATAAGTTGTACCATATACCCCTACCCGTTTGATCCGTCCGGGAACATAGCCTGAGTGCTCTAAGGCATTATAACAACACTCCAAAAATACTCGATGCTGAGGATCCATAAGTATGGCCTCACCTGGTGGAATATTAAAAAATGCTGCATCAAAATCATAGGGATCAGAAATCATATTTCGCAGACTAATCCATGGTTCTTTATGTTGGTTTTTAACAATTTTTGGCTTGGTTAATTCCTCGCCTGCTAGCAAGGCCTTCCACCATTGAGTTACTGATTCTGCTCCAGCAAAACGACCACTCATACCTATAATAGCAATATCTAATGCATCGCAAGAAAATTCATTTTTAATCATTTTTCATATTCCCTTGTTAACCCAACATAACTATAAACTCCATAATGCTGTTGTATCCATATTCCCATCAGTTCCTTTGCCTTGGTGTTGTAACCATATATCTAAATTGATTAAACTGTTTTTATAGCGTGCTATCACTCGCTGTACTTCGTTTAACGTGATTAGTCTTGGATCAAAACGGCAATAAAAAGCAAGTTTGTCATTGGCTCTGAGCGAAAGATTTAGCTCTAAAGTACAACCTGGATGATTTTCAGGGTCGCTATAAATTGCACTGCGCTGATGATCAATTTTAAAATGCGTTAACGGTGGATTGAATTCCCTTCCAATGTAATTCAGTCGTATCCCTGATTGTAACGAACTAGTTAATTGTTGCTGCATATGAAGCACACCATAATCACCACCATTATTCGGACATTGTATTAATTGCTGCCTGATGTCAGGTAATAAAACAGCGAAATCATTAGTCAATGGGATCACACAAGGATAAAATGCGGTAAACCAACCAACTGTATCGGTAATGTCAGGCTCATCCGACCAACAACCACGCCCTACCCCTTCCATATCAATACGACAATGACTTTGCTTGCTATAGTGGGCTAAAACCGGTACCAAAGCGGTGAGTAAGCGCGCTTCTCCTTCGCGCATGGCATTATCTCGGTTATTAAGTAATAATCTACCAACACAGGTATGCCTGAATTCATCACGCCATATTCGAGTATAAGGTTTTGCTGGATTTGCATCAGTTACCGCCGGAAATAGTAATGGTTCTGTTTGATCTTGAGTTTGCCAATAGTATTGTATTTCCGAAGAAACGTGTTTAGTAGCTAAATAGCGGCTCCATTTTTGTAATCCTTGATTATAAGGCTGCTCTACAACATTAAATGCCATATCTAAAGCACTGAGAATCAAGTACCAAGAATGAATATCTACCGCTAAATGATGCGCGCACAGAATTAGCTTATCATTTTGTTGATTATTAGTTGTCAAATATGTGGCAGCAAATAACTTACCTTTTTCCACATCAATTGTTTGATTAATTTGATGAATAACCTCATCTAAGGTTAACTGTGCTTCACTCATTTGCATTAATAAACCGTTAGGATAGCAAGTTTGGCAATCAAGAATTGTTAGCAAACCATCCTCATTAAACCGACTTCGTAAAACTGGTTGCTGGGCAATGATCGCCAGTAAACGTTGTTCAAGTTCGGCAACCGATAGAGGCAAACAAATATCCAATACAATCAAATGGTTATAAAAATTTCGATTACTCAACGCTAAACGATTAAACCAATGCACCGCAGGCAGATTTACCTCGTTAGATAGTTCAGTGTGTGTATTCGTTGATGGGTCATAGTGACTTATAATATACTCACCTATACGCTGCACCGTGCTACACTCCATAACTTGCACACCGGGAATTGACCAACCACGTTTACGTAGTTCAGCAGCTATTTGGATACTCTTGATTGAGTCTAATCCTAGTAAGTAGAGATTATCACTATCGGTAAAATGTTGCTGTTCTAACACTTTTCCAACGATGTCACGTACATTATGCCATATAACTTTATCATGCGACTGTGGCTTATCTTGAAGTTCCATCAGCGATGAAATTTTCGCAGCATGTTGGGTTAATTGTTGAATATCGACTTTACCATTTATGGATAGCGGTAACACAGGTATTGCAATGCACTGTTGTGGTAGCATGTAAGTTGGCAATTTCTTTCTCAAATACTGCATAACCAATTGGGTATTGACGGTTTCTGGTGTGACCCAAGCCAATAAAGTACTTGGATTGCCTTTAGCATCATTCACTACAGCAACGGCTTGCGCTGTTACTTGTGGAGCTGAGAGTAAAGCCTGTTCAATTTCCGATTGTTCTATACGATAACCATTGATTTTAATCTGACCATCACTACGACCAAGATAAACTAGTGTATCAGCATTGAGTGCATACCCAATATCACCGCTACGATAACCGATAACATGGTTAGATTGATCGAACAGAAATGCGACAGCAGTTTGTTGAGGTGCGCCAATATAACCCTGAGTGACGGATGCTCCATAAATCACTATTTCACCAGATTCTCCTTCCGGAACTAAACATCCCCAAGGTGAACATAACACTATTTGACAACCATCAATCGCTCGACCAATGGGCACCGATACCAGATTTTCCTCACCTGTATAACGATAAATCATACAACCCACAGTTGCTTCGGTTGGACCGTATTCGTTATAAATTGTAGCATTTGGGAATAATTTAGCGGCTTTATGAGCAAGTTCAAGTTTAAAATCCTCCCCACCAACCACAACCGTTCGCATATGCTGGCTCTGTATACCTGCAACACACAATAAACGCAAATGTGCCGGTGTAAGTTTTATAAAAGTATTGGGTTGTTCAATTACCGCTCTGTGTAAAAGCGCTTCGCTCTCAGCCTGGCGGCAAATATTGATGCAAGCACCAACACTAAGTGGCGCAAATAGGCTCGTAATGGTTAAATCAAATGATAATGATGAATAGAGAGGGACTTGGTCGTTAGCGTTAAAATACTGTTTAATAGCAAAATCCAGATAATTCGCTAAATTAGCGTGTGTTACTTGTACCCCTTTCGGTTCCCCTGTTGAACCAGAGGTAAATAAAATATAGGCTAAATCGTCGCCGTTAACAACGATTGGCAAAAATGGCAATGCATTACCAATGCTGTCACCAAGGTCAGAAAGTAACGATGCTGGATGATCGAGCATAGACACCAATTCACAACTACCTTTATCATAAAGGATATGAGCAACCTGCGATTTTTGGCATAATAGGCGTAATCTGTCTATTGGTAATTCGGGATTAAGCGGTAAAAAAGCAGCCCCACACTGCACTATACCTAATATAGCAATGACAGTACTGGCACAGCGTTCTGCTAATATTCCAACAACACTACCACGCCCGATTCCTTGTAGAGAAAGTTTCTGCGCCATACAAGTCGCTTTATCAGCTAATTGGCGATATGACAAGCTTACTGCATTATCATTTATCGCAGTACGTTCAGGTTGTTGGTTAACTTGAGCATTAAACAGATCATTAAACAATGGACGATCAATAGCATGATTAAGTTGTGTGCTCGGTTTAGGATAAACGCATAAATCAATCAAATTTGCTTCTGGTTGAGCATCTATGGCTATAATTAGATCCAATAATCCTGTTTGTAATGCTTGTAACTGGCGTAGTTCAAACTCGCTATCTAGCGCCTCAATAGCGAGTTTAAGGCTTTCTTTATGAGAGTTGACAGTTTGTAAAACTAGTTGCAATTTGTAGGATTGTTGATTGCTATAACACGCCTCAATATGTTGACTATTTCCCATGAAATCGCGTTCATAGGTAAAATTGTAGAAATTAACACAGTAGTCAAATGCACGCAGATGATTACCACCATACTTAGCCAGATCTTGATTAAACAGAATTGAGGGATATTTACTATGTTTAAATCCACTTTCCATTGCTGTTTTTATTCGCATCGTCAGTTCAGCGAAGGTAAGATTACTATTGAGTCGATAGGCCAATGGCATGTGATTTGTAAACATACCAAAACAGCGTTTAGCCTCACGTGAAAAACGATTAAATAGCGGTAACCCAATTACGCCTTTTTCCTCCCCCCATACCCGTGCACGATAAAGAGCAAAAAGTGCAACAAATAGTAGATTTAATGAACAACTATAACGATCACATAGTCGATAGATACGATCGATCATGTCATGCGCTAACCAAGTAGTACAAGCAATCCCATTAGTTTCGGTGATCGGTTTTTTTTCTGGAAAACAATCTATATATTCATTGATGTAATTCTTCCACCATTGGCGATCGGCAATAAAACGTGCGGAATTTTGATAGTCCTGTTGTTGCGCTAAAAATCGAGGATAGGATGGTGGGAGAGGATCAGTCCATTGCTGATTTGGATGTTCGTACGCCCATTTTAGATGATCAGTTAATAACGACATGGACCAACCATCGACTATGGCATGATGTGCTTTAACGAAATAACCTCCTTGTTGCTCACCACAACTAAATGAAATCAATTCAAAAAGATCATTTTCTCGTAAGATAAAAGGCTGAGCAAATAACTTTCTTTGAAAATTTGCAAACTCAGCTGGATAAGCTTGTTGCGCTATTATCGGCTCACTAAATGTGATGTGACGGAACGTTCGTGGTTCGAAAGGCAGTATTTGGCTAGAGATTTGACCGTCTGCTTGTACAAACTGCATCCGTAAAGCATCAAAATGCCGTATAGCCGATTGCATGGCATTATGTAAACGTGCAATATCAATTTTACCGTTGATAATACAGATACCACCGATAATATTAACGCTACTTTCTGGATAAAGCTGTTCAATAATCCAACATTGTTGTTGTGACCACATTAAGGGATAGAAGAATTTCATCATGAAACCTCCTTGCTTAATTGTTGTGCATTCAAACACTGCTCATTCCAAGCCACTAAACGCGGTGACATTCTTAATAACCAAAAAGCTAATAAAGCAGAAATAAAGGTACCACTCATAGCACCAAAGTAGACACCAATAATGCCCATATCCAAGCTAAAGGTTAATAAATATACGGCTGGCACTGAGATAAACACATGTCGTATTAAGGTAATGAAAACCGAATACCAAGATTTACCAATCGCTTGGTAGTATTCGCTCGCTAATAGACTAATAGCAATAAACGGCAGTGCCAATTCCATAATTCGAATTTGTAAAATTGCATAATGACAGGTCTCTTCTGATTGGGTGAAAAGAGGATAAACATATGGAGCTAAAATAATATGGATAATCGACAATGCCAACACTACGGAGAAGGCTAAAATCATGCTGACACGATAGGCTTTAAGGGTTCGTTCAATTTTACCACGTCCCCAATTTTGTCCGACGATCGTCAGTAATGCTGCGGCAATAGCTAACATCGGAGTCATGATAAAATAGTCGATACGTCCAGTAAGAGTAAAAGCAGCCATAGCGTTAACATCTAATCTGACAATGAAAAAGTTATAAATAATAATCCCGACTGAAATGATAATTTGCATGAGCATTTGCGCTAAACCGACCGATAGAATCTGCTTATAGGTTAACCAAGACAAATGACGAAAACAGAATTTATATTTAAAACCAGCTTGTAAAGAGGGTAAAGATAATACGAAGTAGCTCACAACGATAATTTGTGCTATGAATGACGCTAATGCCACCCCTTTGACTCCAAAATCAAAAATAAAAATCATGATCGGATCAAGGATAATATTAATTATTGCTCCCAATAACGAAGCTTTCATAATAATCAGTGTTTTACCAGCACCTTGGAATAACCCCATCATTGCTCCTCCGAACAAAATGCTAAACACCGTTGGTAAGGAGTAATAATAGAAATCTGCTGCATAAAGAAAAATCATATCATTAGCGCCCAAACCGCGTAAGAGAGGTTCGGCAAAAAGATAAGCAAAAGCACCAAGGACTACCGTAAAGAAGACAACAATTGTCATACCGACTGACAATATCTGTTGTGCTCTTTCGAAATGACGCATACCTGTCGCGCGTGAAAGTAAGGAACCTATACCGATCTGAATACCGTTGGCAATGGCATACAGTACCATACCAATCGGGAAAATTAGCCCTACCCCTGCAATAATGGCACCACTACCAGTATCAATATGACTGAGCCAAAAAATGTCAGCGACGGTGTAAGTTACTTGGGTTAACATGCCGATAAACATCGGTAAGGCTAACCGAATAATTAGAGTATAGAGTGATCCGTCATACATACCAGATATACTGTAGTTGCTTGTTGCGGAATGGTTCTCATCTGGTTCAACTTTATCTGAAAACATATTTATTCCTTAATTTGTTATACATTAATTCCCTTAATTTAAATTGTGCATATTGCGTTATTAATATCCATTTGGTTTTGCAAACCCCCCTGTAATACCTTCACAAAATTCGGCAAAATCTATGGTGATGTCATCATTAAAATGACCAGAAACGATCTGAATAGCGCACGGCAGCTCACCATCTTGTTTTGCCAGTGGATAGATAGTTGCAGGCAGTCCAAATACGGTCGGTAACATATTCCAAAACAAATGTTCGTTATAACCATAGGCAACACCATTAATTTTTAGTTTGCGTTTATTTACCGGTTGTTGCATATGGTGAAAAGCCACTACTGGACTAACTGGCATCAGCAGAATGTCATAATGTGAAAACAGTTCTTTTAATAGATTACTATATTGCTCTCGCAATCGATCCGTTGTGTCTTGTTCATTAATATCATTAGTCATACCTTTATAATAGCTAGCCATTCCTTCTGGAACATCTTGAACATGACTTAATAACCGATAACCAAGTGAAGCCAATCCTGCAGTCAAACGTTGGCGCGCATTTAGCGCTGTTCCCACTAGGCGACCACTAAGTTTGACCGATACATCAAATAATTGCTCTGGATCAATACCTGCAGGCATCGCTTCATCAATTTCAATCCCGAATTGTGCTTTAAGTATTTCAATAAAATTCCGAAAACGCTCAGCCACTTGGTCATCAAGTGGATGGTTTACTGCATTAAACCAAGTACAAATGCGATACTTTTTATGGGCATGATAGCGACTAAAATCCGGAATGCGCGGTGGTTTAACCCAAAATGAATTTAGTGCCTGCATCATTAAACGTAAATCAGCAGCACAACGTGCCATTGGTCCGGAGGTGGATAAATCTGGCTCTGTAGTATCGTGTGGACCACCGCCTGGCATATGCCCACGCACAGACATCAATCCGAGACTACAGCGATGGGCATAGACACCAGTATAGTGCGCTGGCACTCGCATCGAACCAAATAGATCACTGCCAAACTCTACCGGTGTAAAATCAGCGGCTAATGCGACTGCTGCTCCACCGGATGAACCTCCTGGAGAACGTTGCAGATCCCATGGGCTATTGGTCGTACCATAAAGATCGTTATAAGTTTGCCAGTCTGCAGTCATTGTCGGAACGTTAGTTTTACCTATAAAAATTGCACCAGCAGCACGTAAGCGAGCAATGGATGGCGCATCTTGCACCGCACGGTTATTTTTTAAGTGATTGGCGCCAGAGGTAGTTAGCCAACCTCTCACATCAAAGGAGTCTTTGATAGTACAAGGCAATCCATGCAATATCCCAACGGCTTTGCCTGCTTGACGATCTTTGTCGGCTTGCTCAGCATCCTTGAGAGCAGATGCTTTGTTAAGTTGTACCACTGCATTTAATGACTCATTAAATTTAGCTATGCGATCAAAGTAATACTCTACTAATGCCACCGAGGTGGTTTCACCATTTGCCAATTGTGCAAGTAATTCCGTGGCAGTACGATACTGAGAATGATCACTCATTGGTCACTTCCTTCGGTTTGGCGTTTACGACGCAAGGCAAGATTGCCACGTGCACTGCTAATATTAGGTGATTGTCCATTGTTCTCTTCAGGCTCCGATGAGTCATTTTGTAGCGATTCGATGTAGTGGGATACTTCAATGATATTTGGCAAACGGAACAGATCCACAATTGGAATTTCCTGTGCCGTCATTTGTTCAAGAGCTTGTTGAATACGCACTAATTCAATAGAGCTTCCCCCCATAGAGAAGAAGTCATCCTCTACCGTTAACTGATTAACCCCAAGGACGTCTTGCCATAATGCTAACAACTGTTTTTGCAATTCAGTCACTTCATGATTTTGCACTCTAGCCGCCGTTTGATGCGCAAGCTGTTCTGCTTGTTTTATCAAGGTGTTACGGTCCAATTTACCGTTGGCATTTAATGGGAAATCTGCCGCAAGGACTATATTAGTTGGCAACATGTAATCTGGTAATTGCTGTTTAAGTCCATTCATGATGACATCTTTAAATGCCTGAGTATCAATCGGAGCATTTGCTTTACTATCTGTTGATTTTTCGTAAGTCGAAAAGTCCTTTAATAAGGCTGTTTGTGTAAAGGCATCTTCTCCAACAAGTCCACCCACGGTACAATGGATATAACGATGAGTTGGCGATAGTTGGAAATGTTCGGCGACTTTAGTAAAAGTCGCCATACCCAATTGACATAAGCCTAATCCATATTCTGGTGCACCATCCTCCAGCAATTGGCATAAAGTGCCCGCTTCCATGATAGAAAAATGCCAGCCAGCTTCTTCACCATAAAGTGGTTGAATTGCCGCCATATCGGCAATCATGAAGATTGAAAAGGCTGCCCGCTCAGCGATTGAGCGATTTGGTCCGACATGGAAGTCTTGATTTAATGTTACATTTGGTGCTATTGGCATTAAACTACCTTCACGAGGATTAAGGTAATAAATGCCAAACACTCCCTCTTCAATCTTATCTGGATGGAGATAGATATAGGTTTGCACTGGATATAATCCCCCTGCAGAGGCATAATTATATTTCGCAAACGGCAAGCCTGGAATTCTGACCTGAACTAACTTATTCAACAATAAACCTAATTGGTTTAAAGAGATCTTTTGCTCAATGAAGTTACGATAACTGCGACGCCTAATGTAGGCTGCTGTGTCGGTTGGAGCCGGTAAAGTCAACGCTTTACCATTGACTTTGCGAATGTGCAGCTCTTTCAATTTAAAGGCCAAACGTTCAGCCGGATTAGTAATAATTCCTTGGAAAGCAGCTTGTTCTTGTGCTTCTTTTTCGTGCAGTGCATGAGCTTTTTCACGATCATACAATTTTGCAAATGCGATCAAGCGTTTATTTTCGCGACTGCCGACAGCCACAACAACCGACTGTTCAATATCTTGATGATTTTCAATGCAGCGCTCAATTTCGCTTAACTCAACTCTAAATCCGTTAACTTTAACCTGATTATCTTTGCGACCTAAAAACTCCACTTGACCATCGCTAAAATAGCGACCTAAGTCACCAGTACGGTAAATGCGCTCTACATTATCATTACACCATACAAAACTGGCGGCAGTTTTATCTGGATCATTGAGATAACCTTGTGCTAGACCCATACCACCAATGCAAATTTCACCTTCAACCCCAATAGGACACTCTTCTAACTTGTCATTTAGGACATAAATTGGTTGATTCCGTAGACCTCGCCCGTACGGTATACTCTTCCATTCTACTTCGACTTTATCCACCGGATAGAAAATCGACCAAATGGCGCACTCGGTAGCTCCACCTAAGCTAATAATCGTCATATCTTGATTTAGTCTTGATCGCATTTGCGCGGGTAACGTTAATGGAATCCAATCACCACTGAGCAATGCTAGGCGTAATTCTGGGCAGCGACCGGCACTATTACTGAGGTATTCACATAACATCTGCATCAGTGCTGGTACTGAGTTCCATACTGTGACATCTCCCAGATCAAGCATATCCAGCCAATGCCTTGGATCTTTTTCATGCCCTGCATCCGGTAACACTAATGATGCTCCTACCATAAATGGAGCAAAAGCATCGTACACAGACAAATCAAAGCTCAAAGATGATAAACCAAATACCCGATCATTAGCTTCTACATTGAAGCGACTATTGATATCTTCCAAGGTATTCATCGCAGCACGATGATCGATCATTACTCCTTTTGGTGTACCAGTTGAGCCAGAAGTAAAGATGATATATGCCACATCGGTAACATCAGCAGTTTCGGTGACCAATGGTGTTAATGGCGCGGCAAGCATTTGTTCAGTCACCACAACTACCGGTAAATTAGACGGATTGACTAATTCAATGTCTAGTTGCGTAACGAATGCTCCAGCATCACTTTCATTTAGAATCAAGGATTGCCGTTGTACTGGCAGAGATGGATCAATTGGCACATAGGCTGCACCTAATCGTAAAATGCCATGTACTGCGGCGATTTGTTGCCAACCTTTTTTCATTACTACCACAACCCGAGCACCTCGTTTTATACCTTGTGCTTGTAGAGCGTGCGCAACTTCATTAGCGGCGGTGGAAAGTTGACGGTAAGTTAGCGTCTGTTGGGCCGTAATCAAAGCTGTTATATCTGGTGTTATTTCGGCCTGATTTAATAATCCATGATGCATCAACGCTGTCGGTGCCGGGGTTTGTTCTACTGGTGCACTAACGCTAGGTAAACCAAGAATATCTTGCGTCAAATTCCAACTCTGTGGACGGGTCGCTAGTGTTTTTAATAAAGCGCAATAACATTGGAACATTTGATCAATTAACTGCTGATCAAATAATGCTTCAACCACATCCCAGTTAAAATGTAATTCTCCTTGGCGTTCCATAACTTGATGATCGATCCAAACTTGTGGTGTTTGTGAGACGCTATATTGATCATCTTGCGACTGGTTAAATAAGGTATCCCCTTCTTCCCAACGAGCTTCATCTTGGTTTAATAAGCTCGTAAACACAATTGGGACAACCGATTTTGCCGGATCTCGGTGAGCCTGCACTAATAAGCGCGAAACTTGTATACCACCAAACAGACGATGATCTAAGTCGTTCCATAGTCGATTATGGATCGCCTTAGCACGTTCTTGTAGGGTTTCACCTTCACTGAGATTGACCTCTAACAATGTTAATGAGGTAAAATCACCCACTAAGTAATTGATATCTTCATGTAACGGTAGTCGATTAAATAGCGTTAAATTCAAGGTAAAATGTTGTGATGCACTAAACCGCGCTAATACTTGGGCAAAACAACTCAGTAATAAGGTGGTTGGGGTAATATTCATCTGCCCAGCCTGCATTTTTAACCGTTGCCATAAAGCACGAGATAAACTATGGCTACGACGAGCAAATGCTGGGTTATCCAATTCTGATGGATCGATCAACAATGGTAATCGAGGTCCTGGTGGCATAGTTTGCACCCGTTCACACCAATAATTGCGCGCTCGTTCATACTGTGGTGTTTGCTCGTAGGATTTTAACGTTAGAACATAATCTCGGAAGCTATAGGTTATTTTCGGCAAGGTCTCTTGTGGATGATGATAAAACCAAGCTAATTCACGCATGAATAACTCAAGGCTCCAAGCATCTGCAACTAATAAATCAATGGAAACATGCAATCTAGTCTTGTTTTCATGATCAACTACGCCTTCGATCTCGAACAGTGGCCAATGACTACAATCTATCATCTGATGCGACATTGTTTCACGCAAGCTCATACTTAATTGCTGAAATTCGTTGGCATTTTGCGTGACATGAAATTGAGCATGATATGATGGCACTTCTGGTAAAATCTGTTGTAAGCCATCGTCGGTCACTATTGCCCTTAACATGCCATGACGAGCAATCACTTTATTTAGCGCTTGGTTGAATTTATCTTGTTCCAAACCGCGCAATTCATATTCCACATAAATATGAGTCGAAATGTTGCCTAAACCCATAGATTTACGGCGACCTACCCAGTATGCCTGTTGCACATCAGTTAACGGAAATGGTAGATGCTGTTGATCTGGTTGAAATACCGCTTTAGGTAAATCAGGTTCATCACCACGGGTTTGCCATTGTCCAAGCAAATATTGACTTAAACCATCGATTGTTGGATCGGCAAAGAAGGCGCTCAGTGGACAGGTGATATTAAAATGCTGTTTGATATCGTATAAGATGGTGGTTGCTAAAAGTGAATGCCCGCCCATTTCAAAGAAACTGGCTTGAGTACTATCTATCGGGCAACCAAGGGTACGTTGCCAAATGTCAATTAGCGTAGCTTTAACTTCGGCTAATGATACCTCAGGCACTGGTTCAATAGTTGATGCGTTATTGATAACTAATGTGCGCTCCACTTCCACCCAATAGCGCTGACGAGCAAAAACAGTTCCCGGTAATGCAATACGGTAACTGGTTTGTGCATGCTCTACTGCATCAATTATATGCCAATCAACATTAACGCCAAGTTTCCATAGCTGACCTAAAATCTGTAATGCGACCATATTACCTTGCGCTTGATTAGCATCTAATTGGAATGTACACGCATCACGTTGGTTGGCAAACTCTGTGCTGTTGGTACTAGTAATTGGCTGTCCGACATTGAGTTGTTGCCATGCTTGCATTAATGAACAATGTCCATTAATAGCTTCGGCTGCATATTTACCGTCATCTTTACCAATCACAGATCGATTAATAGGCTGCCAACGATCAACTAAACTAATTAATAAATATTGGCTGATAAAAGTACGTTGTGCTTGATTGAGCTGATTTAAACTCGCTAACGTTACTTCCATTCCTAATAGCTCTGTAATTGTTGTCGATAATTCCTGAGACGTTTGTAACCACGCTAATAACGTATCACTATCTAAACAGAAACGATGCTCTAATTGCCAATTAATGGCTGTCAATGAAGTCACCATGTGAACAGGCACACTACTAAGTTTTTGAACTAACTGCTTAAGGTTCTCAACGACAATATGTTTTCGTAATGGCAATGACGCCCGTCCATAGCGTAAAGTATAAGCAACGTCTTGTAATCGATAATCTTGGTGCATAGTTAGCTCTGCAAGTAGATTATTCTCCATATAGCTTAAACTTTCTGGCGTTTTGGCTGACAATGTAATTAAATAAGGTCCTTTGGCTGACTGTTTTGCTTCATGCGATGTAGCATCGGGTAATGGCTCTTGCACTATCAGATGCGCATTGGTACCGCCAAGCCCAAAAGCGCTTACTCCAGCGGTACGTAAACCACCGCTATTCAACCAAGGTTGTAACGTTGTATTGACTTCAAACGGAGTATTTTCCATACCTAATTGAGGGTTGGCTTGTCTAAAATTTAAGGTCGGGTAAAAAACCTTATTTTGTAGACTCAATACCGTTTTGATGAGGCCACTTACCCCTGAGGCCATTTCAACGTGGCCGATATTTGGTTTAACGGCTCCAAGTTTCCATTGATGATCACCTGCATTGACTACTTCAAAAGTGCGTTTGATCGCTTCAAACTCGATTGCATCACCTAATGGGGTACCACTACCATGTAGTTCGATATATTGGATGTCTTGTGGGTCAACACCGGCTAAGCTTTGCGCTTCAATCATTACCTCGACTTGCCCATCAACTCCGGGCACGGTATAACCACTGCGAGATCCACCATCGTTATTAATAGCACTACCTTTAATCACTGCAAAAATATGATCACCCTGTGCTTGGGCATCTACCGCCCGTTTTAACAGCACCATACCTAAACCACTGCTGTATACAGTACCAGTGGCATCAGCATCAAAAGTATGGATTAAACCATCTTCGGACTGTAAACCGTCACCTCGCGAATCATAATCACGTTGATCTTCCATACGGAAAGTGACTCCACCGGCTAACGCCATATCGCATTGACCACTTAATAAGCTCTCACAAGCTAGATGTACTGCCACTAATGAAGTTGCACAACTAGCTTGCACAGTTACACAGGGTCCTTTCGTGTTAAGACGATAAGCTAATTGGGAGGTCAAATGGTCTTTATCGTTACCAACCATAATTTGTAGCCCACCGAGCTGTGACATTTTATCTGGGTTTCCCATTAAATGGGTTAATAAATAAAAACTCGTACTAACGCCAGCATACAACCCAATACGTTCATCATGAACTTGTGGGTTATAACCACTTTGCTCAAATATTTCCCAAGCACATTCTAAGAAAATACGGTGCTGAGGATCCATAATTTCAGCTTCGGCTCGACTGTAACCAAAAAACGGAGCATCGAAATAAGCCATACGGTCGTATACATTATTGAGAGTAATTTTGTTATATCCCTCAGCGTGAATCACTTTAGGATCCAGGATATTACGTCCCGAACGTAGTACTTTTTCAAACTCCTGTACGCTATGTACTCCGGGATAACGGCAATTCATATTGATAATCGCGATATCACTTTCATTGTAAACCATCATTTTTTCCTTAACGTTGACGTTTATGGCGGCGCTGAAGCCGTTGTTGAGCTCGAAGTTGAGAAGCATCACGATGCTGCACATGACTAACATCGGGAACATTGTCTAACTTCGCTTGTAGATAATCGGCAATCTTCTTCACGGTAGTTAGTCGAAACAATTCTGCAATCGGGATAGTGACATTAAACTTCTCTTCAATACGTCGATGCATTAGTACAATTTGAATTGATCCTCCTCCTGCTTCAAAAAAGTTATCTTCTAGTCCGACTTGCGGTTTTTGTAATAACTCACACCAAATACACGAAACTTGTTGCTCATAAGATGATGTGGCCGCTGTAGTTACTGTAGACTCTGATGCCGATGTACTCATATGATTAATAACTTCCCGAATCAGTGCTGCCCTATCAATTTTGCCATTAGAGGTCATTGGCAGCGCGTTAATAATGTAGAGACCTTGTGGAATCATATAAACTGGCAGTGACTGTTGAAGTTGCACCAATGCCCCGTCTATAATCTCGTCGTTATTAACGATATCCGTGGTCAATGTAGTTGTGATAAAAGCATAGATATGCCCTTGATGAAATACCACGGCTGCATGGTTAACCGATGACAAACGTTCTAAATGACATTGAATTTCTCCTAATTCAATACGGAACCCATTGACTTTAACTTGCGTATCTTTACGTCCCAGAAACTCAATTTGACCATCGGCAAAATAACGACCTAAATCACCTGTACGATAAATACGTTCAGCACTGGCTTTACGCCAGACAAAACTGGCGGCAGTTTTATCTGGGTCATTGAGGTAACCTTGTGCCAATCCCATGCCTCCAATGTAAATTTCACCTTCAACCCCTACAGGGCACTCTTCTAACTGTTCATTTAATACATATATTGGCTGATTGCGTAAACCTCGACCATAAGGAATACTTGTCCAGTGTGGATCAAGATCCATAATCGGGTAGAAAACAGACCAAATAGCGCATTCGGTAGCACCACCTAAACTAATAATAGATAACGTTTGATTAAGTCGGGAACGCATCTGACCTGGTAACGTTAATGGAATCCAATCACCACTAAGCAATGCTAAGCGTAATTGCGGACAACTTGCGCTACATCCATTTTGATATTCACATAGCATTTGCATTAAAGCAGGTACCGAGTTCCACACGGTAACTTTTGCACGGTTTAGCATATCTAGCCAGTGCTGTGGATCTTTTTCAAAACCAGCATCTGGTAACACTAATGCTGCACCGACCATAAATGGCGCAAAAGCATCAAACACAGATAGATCAAAGCTTAGTGACGATAAACCAAAAACCCTATCCCTTGCCTGTAAGCTAAAACGCTGATTGATATCCTCCAACGTGTTCATGGCTGCACGATGATCGATCATTACTCCTTTTGGTACACCGGTAGAACCTGAGGTAAAGATGATATAAGCAATATCAGTTATATCAGCTTCTACTACATTTAATGGTTTTGTTGCCTCTTTGAGCATTGCCGGCATCACGACAACAACCGGTAAGTGAATTGGATCTGCTAGCTCAATTTGAGGTTGCGTCACCATAGCGCAAACTTCACCTTCAGCCAATAACAACGACTGTCGTTGCACTGGCTGTACAGGATCGATGGGTAAGTAAATTGCGCCCAAACGCAAAATCGCATGTACCGCAACAATTTGTTCCCAACCTTTTTTCATCATTACCGCAACCCGATCACCACGTTTAACCCCTAAAGCTTGTAGCTGTTTAGCGATGTTATTGGCAGCGCCAGATAGTTGGCGATAAGTAAGGCGTTGGTTAGAAGTTATCAGTGCTATTGCTTCCGGTGTTAACTCGGCATAATGCAATAATCCATAATGCATCAACCTTGTTGGTACTGGTTTTTGTTCGACAGGCGCACTTAGGCGCGGTAAGGATAATGAGCTCTCTGGCATTTGCCAGCGTTGTGGCTGGTTCGCAAGCTCAATGAGGGTCTGACAATAGGTCGTGAACATAGCATCTATCATAGTTGGATCAAAAAGTGCATTCACTACATCCCAATTAAAATGCAGTTCTCCACCTGATTCTAGGACCTGATGATCAAGCCAAACCTGCGGCGTTTGGGTGATATTAGCGTCTTCAAGTAGGGTAAAACCTTCAACTACTTGTGCTGATAATTCACCATCGGCATTGTCCAAAACACTAGTAAATACTACCGGCATAGGTGACTGGAATCGTCCACTACGAATAAGTGCCTCGTTAACCCGAATACCACTATAACGACGATGATCCAAATCGTCCCATAATTGGCCCTGAATAATTTGTGCGTTTTCGGCATAACTACGTTGACTATCATAATGAATATTAAGTAGACTCACTGCTGTAAAATCACCAATTACAGCTTCCGCACCAAGGTAGCCCATTGGACGATTAAATAAAGTCAAATTGAGCGTAAAAGCTGGTTGACTACACCATCGCGCTAATACTTGACTAAATACGGTCAATAATAAGCCAGTTTTAGTCACATGAGCAGCTTGAGCTATTTGCGTTAAAGATCGCCATTTTTCCACCGATAAGCGACAACTACGTCTTACAAATTTAATATCAGGTAACAATAGGAGATCACCCTTAATCGGTAATCTTGGTGGACCATATAACTGATTGATTGATTGTTCCCAATAGGCTTTATCACGCTGATAGGTCGTGCCAGCTTGCTCAACCTGTAATGCCTGTACATAATCACGGAAGGAGAATGGCAAAACTGGTAATGGAGTAGCCGGTTGCTGATAAAGAGTAATTAACTCTCGTTGTAGGGTACGCATACTCACTGCATCAGCAATGAGAAGATCAAGGCTAAAGTGCAATCGCCCATCTTGTTCAGAACATTGTGTATAACTAAAGTCAAACAATGGCCAATGATCGACAACATGAACTTTATGGGACAATTCCGCCCGAATTGTTTGCAGAGCATTTTGGCTATCATGTGGTGTTAGTCCACGTAAATCATGATAAGCAATCTGATATTCAGGCACCTGCGCTAATATTTGTTGAGTGCCATCTGGTAGCACAATTGCCCGTAACATATCATGACGAGCAATGAGTTGACTAAGAGCTTGGCTAAAACGTATAAGATCAAATTGGTTAACTGCAAATTCATGATACACATGAGTAGCGACTGCGCTATTGCCAGTTTGTCGACCAATCCAATAAGCTCGTTGTACATCGGTCAACGGAAACGGTTGATAACGAGCATTTTGATTGTTGGTAATAACAAGCGTTTGCGCAACCATTGGAATATTTTGTGCTTGTAGCTGAGTAATCCTTGCTGTGAGTGCACGCACATTAGCATAGTGGAAAATGTCCTTTAAGGTCAGTGCACACGCAAACTCACGATTAATCTCTGCTAACAATGTTACTGCCAGTAGAGAATGGCCGCCTAGACTAAAAAAATCACTATTTGGATCAGGATTTTTAATCGGTAAAAAATGCATCCACAGTGTCATTAAGGCTTGTTCTTGCTCATTGAGCTCGAAAGTTTGCGGTTGACTAGCTTCCCTATCAAGCACGAAACTATCAGCTAACTGCTTCCGATCAATTTTGCCGTTGGCTGTCAGCGGATAGTGTTCAACTTTTTGCCACAAAGTCGGGATCATATAATCTGGTAATTGCTGTTGAAGTTCATGCTTTAGAGCATTAAAGTCAACATCTTGCATAGTGATCACTGCAACTGCTAACAGTTTATCGACTTGTGCATTATCAATACACACTACCACCGCACTTTCGACGTGTATATGCTGAGCGATTACCCGCTCAATTTCACCCAATTCGATACGATAACCGCGTAGTTTGATTTGGGTATCTTTACGACCAATAAAGCGCAAATTTCCATGCGGATCGCAACTCACCAAATCACCAGTTCGAAACATTTTCGCCCCAGCAAAGTGACTAGGTTCGGCAAGAAAATGCTTATCGGTTAACTCTGTCTGCCCATCATAGCCCATTGCTACACCTGCACCTGCAATATAAAGCTCACCAACAACGCCTGACGGTACGGGGTTACCCTTCTCATCTAAGATATAAATTCGAGTATTGGCAATCGGCGATCCAATGGTGATGTGATTAAAGTCAATCACCTTTGCTTTTAATGACCAAATTGTAGTCTCGGTCGGTCCGTATAGGTTCCACAGTGTTTGACAGCGATTTAATAACCCTTCAGCTGTGTGCACTGGCAATGCTTCTCCCCCTGCTAACACACAGAGATTATCATTACCCTGCCATCCTGCAGTGAGTAAAGCCTGCCAAAATGACGGCGTGGCTTGCATAAGGGTTGGTTGATATTCATTAATCAATTTGATCATGGCGAAACTGTCAGCAGCGATTTCCGCTTCTGCTATATATAGACTAGCGCCAGATATTAACGGTAACAAATATTCCAAGAAAGAAATATCAAAGGCTGGGGTCGTGACCGATAATAAGCGACTACCTTTATCCACAGCAAACGTCTGTTGCATATCTAATAGCAAGTTAAGCAAACTACCGTGCTTAATGGTTACCCCTTTCGGTTCACCCGTACTACCCGATGTGAATAGAATATAGGCTGGTGCATCGAGTAAAATCGGCATACGAAGATTATCGGAAGGCAACTCTGGTATAGTATATAATTGATCAAGTTCCAATAACAATAATGGTACAATGTCTTGATATTCACAGTACTCTCTGACCACTAAACAGGTTAAACCAGCACGTTGCATAAGACGTCGTACACGAGCCGATGGTTGATTGATATCAAACGGCAAATACACTGCGCCCACATACCAAATCGCTAACATTGTAGCAATTAAGTCGCCGTGTCTTGGTATTAGTACTCCTACACGATCACCCAATTGGATACCATGTGCTTTTAATCTTGTGGCAATCGTCTGTACCTTAAGCCATAGCATTTGCCAACTCATCTGGTAATCAGCACCTTGGATCACTATCTGATCTGACTGTTGTAAACTAATTTGTTGAATTAACGTCAATAAATCATGTGGCGCTGGCCAAGTAACATCGGTAGCATTGAACGCCTGAAGTGCATATTGCCCATTAGACTGATTAAATGAACTAATTTGATTGATCGGTATTTGGAGATTGACAGTTAATGCAATACAATATTGGCGAAATGCCTCGGCAATATTCTGTACATATGCTTCATTATACAAACCACTATTATATTCAAGCGTGACATCAATAGTATCTCCATTGTCGAAGACTTCCACAGTCATATCATATTTAACCGAGTTATTGTGATAGTTTAATTGTTTCCACTGAGCATCAGCTAAGCTGAAATTACGCTCGTTCACTTGATAATGATAGATATATAAAATCTGAAATAACGGTGAATGGGATGGTTGACGTGGAATATTCAGACTATTGAGCAGCATTTCA
Source organism: Gilliamella sp. App4-10 (assembly GCF_001690495.1). GTDB lineage: Bacteria > Pseudomonadota > Gammaproteobacteria > Enterobacterales > Orbaceae > Gilliamella > Gilliamella apicola_G. The sequence goes on along the minus strand of NZ_LZGS01000018.1, from coordinate 147,944 downwards.
AATGGCAATTTCTGCCTTCCAAAAGTCTCTTTTACATTCTTTTTTACCTGTCGAAGCGCATCATGCGCTGTAATCAAAGTACTAAAATCGCTATAGATCAAGACAACACTAGCATAAAAACCAATGCTGTTAAGCAATTCTGGTCGAATACGTCCAGAAACAGGAGTTCCGATAATCAACTGTTGCTGATTGGTATAGCGTAACAACAACAATTTGAAAGCTGTAAGTAATAAAACAAATGGCGTCGTTTTTTGTTCACTGGCAAGGCGTTTGATGGCACCATTCAACAATGCATCAAAGGTAATGGAGATCTTTGCACCTGCTTGACTTGGCACTGCTGGACGTGAATATAACGTTGGAAAGGTGGATAGCCTTGGTGCATCATGTAACCGTTCTCGCCAATAATTAAGATCTTGGGCTAACAATGGTTCTTTAAACCACTCACGTTGCCAACACGCATAATCAGCATATTGCCATTCTGGTTCAACAGGTGCCGGTAATGTATTATTTTTTAGATAATTATATTGTTGTTGCAATTCGTTAAAGAGTATTCCTAACGAAATCCCATCCATAATAATATGATGCACACAAAACACAATGTAATCACTTTGCCCTGATTGAACAAGATGTTTTATAACTAATAAGGGGCCTTTTGCCAGATCAAACTGCGTATTGATTACGCTTTGAATCACGGTATCTCGTTGCGCCTCTGAACTCTGATGATCAAGCGTTATTCGCTCTATTGATACCTTTACTTCATCATCAATCACTTGGCAAAGTTGCTTATCCTGTAAGACAAACCGCGTACGCAAGATAGCATGCCGCTCCTGTATCAAGGCAAACGCTTGATTTAAAAACTGACTGTCAATATTGCCTTGTATTTTATAAACAACATATATATTGTAATTAGTTACATGGCTATCGTATTGTTGCAAAAACCATAGTTGTTCTTGATTATAAGCTAGAGGAAGAGCCTCTTTCTCATTGACTTTAACAATCGGAATACTCAGAGGCGAGACACCTGCATGTGCCAATTGTTGTAACAATTTTTGCTTTTTGTCTTCGGGTAATTTACGCATGTTTGCAATATGCTGCGTTATCATTAACGTTTATTTCCTTTTTATCACAGTTAACCTACTGTTATTGTTACCATTAACAACTCTTTTAGTTTTTCACAATCTCTTCTAGCAACGATGCCAAAATCGCATCTGGTTTTGCTGTAAGTTGGTGTTCGATCTGCTCAGCTAACACGCGAACATTGGCTTCTTCCATCAATGTTACAAATGAGACCGTTACTGAGAAAACCTCTTGAATTTGCGCTAATAGGATTCCCAGCATCAAGGAGTGAGCACCTGCTTCAAAGAAATCATCATTGATACCTAAACCGTCAATACCGAGTATAGATTCGCAGATAGCTAACAATTCACGCTGAGTATCGGTTTGAGCCGGTTCATATGGGGTAGAGAAATGAGGTCGTGGCTGTCGGTTGGAGTTGCTTTTTGCAAATGTAACAGTATTGTTAACAACATCATTAACTGGTGTTTGAATCCCTTGTTCTTCTGGGCTTGATACCCAATAACGAGTTTTATCAAATTGGTAAGTGGGCAAAGATACACGACGCGGACTATCACCAACAAGTGATACCCAATTTAGATTATGTCCTCTTGCCCATAAACTGGCGGCGGTTTCTAACAGGTGTTTATTTTCATCCATTTCGCTGTTAGCCGTTGGCAAGGAACTTTTAGCCTCACTATGCGCCAATTGATGACTATTAACCAAATGAACTAAAGTCGATCCCGGACCAATTTCAAGGAAATCGCAATTATATCGTTGATGTGCTACCTGTACCGCTGCCGAGAACCGAACTGGCATTAACATTTGGTTAATCCAATAATCCACAGTGGTTAGAGTGTTAGCCTCTACTGCGTTACCCGTGGCAGTTGATATAAAGCTATAAGTTGGTGGATTTAGATGTACATCAGCAAATTCAAGGCGTAATGCCTGAGCCACATCTTTCATCATATATGAATGAAATGCATGCGACGTGTGCAACAGTTTATTGATGACATTTTTATGTGTTAGCTGCTCACTGATCGCAGCGATATCTTTTTTGGGTCCTGATAGCACTGAATAATTCGGTGAGTTAATCGCAGCAAGAGCTACGCAATCATTAGTATAGGCATTGGCCTCATTTTCAGCAAGAGCTACCATTAACATTGCACCTCTTTCAGCACTGCTCATTAATTTAGCTCGTTTAGCAATCAAACGTAACGCATCATCAAGCAAGAACACGTCTGCAACTGTCGCGGCAACCCATTCGCCAAGTGAATGACCAATCATTAATGTTGGTTCAACACCCCAACTGATCCATAATTGAGCCAGTGCATACTCAACGCTGAATAGTAACGGTTGCGTTAACCATGTTTGTGATAAACGTTCAGCTTGTTCATTGGAAATTGGCGCACTAAAAAGTTCAGCACGAATATCAATCGCAGCATCACGCGCCAAAATATCAGCACAGTGATCAAATGCGGCGGTATAAGCTGGCCATTGGCGATATAACTGTTGTCCCATACGTTGATATTGACTGCCTTGACCAGAGAATAACCAACCTAGATTAGGTTGTGCTTTAGCAATGTCTTGGATGATTGATTGATTATTTTTATCAGTCAGTAAGTTAGCTGCATTTGTCACCGCATCGCAAACGATAGCGGCACGGTATTCAAACATTGTTCTACCAGTTGCTAACGTCCAAGCAACATCACGTTTATCGAGCTGTTCATATTGCAAGAAATCAGCAAAGCATTGCAAACTGTTTTGTAATGAGCTCTTAGTTTTGGCGGAGAATGGCAAAATACAGTATGATGGAGCATCAGCACGCGGCTTATTGTAAGCAGGCGCTTGTTCAACTACTACATGCGCATTGGTTCCCCCCATACCTAATGAAGTGACACCAGCCCTACGGATACCACTTTTTGGTTGCCAATCCTGACATTGTGTATTGATATAAAAAGGACTATTGGCTAAATCAATTTGTGCATTTGGGCGTTTAAAATGCAGTGTCGCCGGAATTTTACCATGATAAACCGCCAACGCTGTCTTGATTAATCCTGTTACACCAGCGGCAGTATCTAGATGACCTATATTGGTTTTAACCGATCCCAATGCACAGTATTGCTTTTCGTTAGCAGTAGCAAAGGCTTGGTTTAAAGCTGAAAATTCTATCGGATCACCTAATTTGGTGCCAGTACCATGCGCTTCAACGTAGCTAATATCCTGGGGTTGCAATCCGGCTAATTTCTGCGCCTGTACAATCACCCTCGCTTGAGCATCGACACTGGGCGCGGTATAGCTGATCTTTTCTGAACCATCATTATTAACGGCGAATCCTTTGATGACAGCATAAATGTGATCACCGTCACGGATGGCATCATCGACTCGTTTTAACACCACTAATCCGGCGCCGGTACCTGGTACAAATCCACTACTGTTATCGTCAAACGCTCGACAATGACCATCAGTCGAAGTAATGCCACCTTCTTGTGATAAATAACCGGTTTTTATTGGTGGGCCTAAGGTGACACCACCTGCTATTGCCATATCACATTGCCAAGTAAGTAGACTTTGACATGCCACGCAAACCGCCACTAATGACGTGGAAGAAGAAGATTGGATAGTAATGGCCGGACCACGCAAATTGAGATGATATGCAATTGAGGTGGTAATACTATCTTTATCGTTACCAATTGCTGCTTGTAAACTACCGGAAGAGAATACCCGTTTAAATTGTGGTAACAAATTTAACATTAAATATGAATCCATACTCTTACCGGCAAATATACCAACATCTCCCGGATAATCACTCGGTACATAACCAGCATCTTCAAAGGCAGCCCAGGCTGTTTCTAATAATACTCGGTGTTGGGGATCAGTTAATTCAGCTTCACGTGGAGCAATACCGAAGAATGCAGCATCAAATTTATCAATATCCACAACCTCTCCTTTGGCTTTAACATAGTCAGGATGACTAATGAAATCTGGACTAATTCCCATTGCTAATAATTCTTCATCAGTATAAAAAGAAATACACTCTTTATTAGCTATTAGATTAGCCCAAAATTCTTGTATAGTATTAGCTTGTGGAAAGCGACCTGCCATGCCCACGATAGCAACGCCAAAATTATTTTCTGCCATTATAGCTCTCCTTAACTTTTATAAAATTTACCTATTCCATTTATTTACTGTGCAGTGATTTAGCATTTACGTCCCCAATGAGTGGAACCAAATGCTGACCGTTGATTGTCTGCACGTTGCTGTTGTAAGGCGCAATCTTTTAATTCTTCTTGTATATTGCTCGGCGTCTTTAGATAACTTGCTAAGCGTTTAATAGTGGTAAAGCGCATTAAATCGACTAATGACACTTGTTGCCTACATATTTCACTGATCATTTGTTGCATTTGTACCAGAAGTAATGAGTGTCCTCCTAAATCAAAAAAATTGGTCGTACAGCTAACTTGTTCAACACCAAGTAATTGTTGCCAAATCATCACTAATTGACGTTCTAATTTGTTAGTTGGTGCTACGTATTCCCCTTGCCCTTCAAGCTGACCTAAATCTACCTCAGGTAATTGTCGAGGATCGACTTTGCCATTTATCCCAATCGGCAATGTCGGTAGAGGGATATAAAACAGTGGTAGCATATGCAATGGTAGCCGGATACTGAGCCAAATACGGATTTGTTGACTATCAAGTACCACACCATTTTTACTGACATAAAAAGCAACTAAGATCGGGGTTGCTAAAGCATTACGACGCACATCAACCCAAGCATCAGCAATATCGGGATGCAGTTTAAGTTGACTTTCAATTTCGCCTAATTCTACTCGATGCCCACGTATTTGTACTTGTCGATCTTCACGTCCCAAATAGAACAGATTACCATCCAACGCCCAACGAGCCCTATCGCCAGTTTTTAGTACACGCACATCTGGCAGTTCTGGTAACTGAATAAAGCGGTGTGAATTTTGCTGTTCGTTCAAGTAACCTGGAGACAAACCTAGCCCAGAAAAACACAATTCACCTACCGCGCCGGGCGGTACCAATTTATGATTAACATCAACCACATAGACTTGGGTATTTTGTATTGGTCGTCCGATTGATAACGGTTCTTGTTGCCGGTCAGTGCGTGGTTCAATGATGTGATACGTTGAGCAAATACCGCTCTCGGTCAGACCATAGCCGTTTACGACCTGCATATGAGGTAATAATGGTGCTATCTGATCATAATTCATAGCTTCACCACCACAGATAAACAATCGCAACGCACCAAGATCTTGGCTTAATGATGAAAGACTCGCAGAGAGTGAAGGAGTAGTACTTACAATCGTAACGTGTTGGGTCTTCAGTAATGCCACAAAGGCATTAGCATCTAAACTCTGTGTTTTTTCAGCTAACACTAAGCTCCCACCAGCTGCTAAAATTGGTAGAATTTCTCCCACAAAACTAGCTGAGGCAATAGAAGTAATTGGTAATAACACATCTTGACGGCTTACTTGATAACTTTGGATAAATGAGCAAATTAAATTAACGAGATTTAATTGCGATAACCTAACGCCTTTCGGCACACCCGTAGTACCTGAAGTGAAAATAATAACAGCATCTTGATTCAATACGTTCGCAACTAATGAGGTTACTAAGTCAGCATCATTAACTGACGGTAATGCCTGCCAATTTGGCAATGCTATAGCCCGTACCGCAGATAATTGTTGTTCAGCCAAATCGGTGGTGGTGATCAATAACCTTGCATTAATCTGACTAAAAATCAGTTGGTTACGCTCTAGGGGTGCATCATTATCAATAGGAACGTAAGCAGCACCGATAGCTATAACCGCTAATTGGATTATGATTAAGTCGCAAGACAGCGGTAACATTATTACCACATAATCACCAGATTTAACCCCTTGCCTTATTAACCACCGCTCCATACGTGCAATTGCCTGTTGCAATTGTGCATAGCTCAAAGCATCATTACCATGCCGCAACGCTATCTGGTCAGCTGCTTGCTGGTAATGCGGTGTCAACAATTGCAGCAAATTGGTGACAGGTGGCAGAGCCATTTGGGTATCATTTAGCTGTTGCAACCAAGAATATTCACGTCGATTAAATTTGATTAATTCGTTAACCGTGGTAGATGGTTGTCGGCTAGTAGCTTCCAACAAGTCAAAAAATTGGGTAATGAAGTTATTAATTCGTTCAGCACTATAGAGCTCGGTATTATATTCAAAGGTACCTGTCATTCTTCCATCGATATATTGCATGCTTAACGAGATATCAACTTGTGAAGCGCCGGTATTCAGTAATAATGGAGTCACTGTAAGGCCATTTAGGGTAGGACGAGCGATTGGCATATTGTCTATCTGGAACATACATTGATATACTGGGAATTGTCCAGCACTTCGCTCAATGTTTAATGTTCTCACAATTTCCTCAAAACCAAGTCGTTGATGTTTAAAAGCGGAAAAAAGTTGTCTTCTGACCACTTGCACCAAGGCTGAAAATGATATCTCTTCATCCACCGTTAAACGTAATGGCAACACATTGATTAATGGTGCAATGAGATGTTCGCTCTGTTCAGTTAAACGCCCCGCTACAGGCATACCAACAATATAATCTTGTTGACGAGCATTACGTTGTAAAAATACAATAAAGACAGCTAACAAATAGTTATACAAGGAAACCCGTTGAGCTCGAGCACTTGCTATCACCGCTTCGCTTAGCGCAACTGGCAATTCGAAAGCCACGAACGCACCTTGATGCCGATTGGCATATTGGCGCTGTCTATCACCGACGATATCCAATACTGGTAAATTACCGTTTAATGTTTCTCTCCAATATGCTAAATCCTCTTGATACTGATGACTTTGTCGCCATTGTTCTTGCTCTTTTATATAATCGATATACTCCATGGGTTGTTCATCACTAAGAGCTTCACCGTTATAAACTGCCTGCAATTCACGCAATAGTACACCTTTTGACCAACCATCACTGATAATATGATGTAAATGAATTACCAACACATGGTGCATATCATTGAGTATGATGAGTTCAAAACAGCAAAGTGGTGATTTTGCTCTCAATGGCATCGGTTGCGATACCTTAAGATTGATTTGATTGGTTAAATTAGCCGTGACCGATAATCGGCTAGTTTTGTATAAAGGCTGTGATAGGCTAGCGGGAATGGCTAGTATCGGTTTACCATCTTGCAGTTCAACCGTTGCTCTCAATAACGAATGGCGTAACATTAAACTTTTAATTGCTTCATTCAATCGTACTAAATTCAGTTTACCTTCAAGCTGTAACGCTGCTGGATTATTATAAAGTGCAACATCTGGTACCAGTTGTTGCATAAACCACATGGATTCTTGTATTGGCGACAATGGGCAGTATTGCATGTAGGTTGATTCTCGCAGATCAACACATAACGCTGATTGTTGCCGAGCGATAGCAATAAGCTGTTTTCGATCACATTTACCATTGGCGGAAAGTGGTAAGGCTGAAAGTACGATTAAGCGATTTGGCAACATATAATTTGGTAATGAAGTAGACAATGAAAGCCGTAAATCATTAAGATCGACCATTTCAACACTGACAATAAATGCATAAATGAGTTGATGGTCAACATTTTCCTGATCTGCAATCACCGCAACCTGTTGGATATTAGGATGACGCATAATATGTGCTTCAATTTCTCCTAGTTCAACACGGAGTCCTCTTATTTTTATCTGAAAATCATTACGGCCTATGTAATAAAACTCGCCGCTTTGGCGATCATAACGTACAAGATCACCCGTTTTATAGACTCGTTCAGGTTGACCATTATGACAAAGCGCTGGATGTATAAAAAAGCTACGTTCGGTTAACTTTGGATTATTTAGGTAACCACGGGCTAATCCTATCCCCGCAATATACAGTTCGCCTTCTTCACCATCGGCAACCACCTTGAGAGCTTCATCCAAAACATATAGTCGACATTGATCAATTGCACGTCCAATCGGCACATCATGATAATTCTGGTTACGCAAACAGGTATGATAACTGACATCAATAGCTGCTTCGGTTGGTCCATAAAGGTTAACAAGTGTGCCATCGGTGACTTGGCGATAGAAATTGGTTACACTATAAGCACTGAGTTTTTCACCACTGACAAACACCCATTTTAAGGAGGCACTAAGTGCAGGATCATTTTTGATCTCAAGGTATTCAACAAACAGATTCAACATTGACGGTACGAAATGTATTACTGAGATTTGATGGCGTTGGATGAGTCTTAGCATGGTACGTGGATCACTTTCTAATCCAGATGGTAATAATACCACGCAAGCACCATACATCGCCCACCAAAACATTTCCCATACAGATACATCAAAGGTATAAACGGTTTTTTGAAACAGGACATCTTGATCATTAATCGGATAGGCTTTTTGCATCCACACAATTCGATTAAGTAATGCTCCATGTTCGTTAGCCACACCTTTCGGCGCCCCAGTAGATCCTGAAGTATAAATCACATAGGCTAACTGTTTTGGTAATGGACGATAATCTAAATTACTACTCGCCATGTTTAGTATGGCCATATCATCTATATGACACATTGGTACAGACCAGATTTTATTATCGTGCTGATGGTAAATAACATATTGGGCATTACTGGAAGCAAGTATATTGTTAATCCTGCTACTAGGTGCATCTGGCGCTAAAGGCAAATAAGCACCGCCTGCTTTTACTATACCAAAAATCGCAATCAACATTTCTATACTTCGCGGAAACAGTATAGCAACGACACTATCTTCGCCAATCCCTTGTGTCCGTAGATAACGGGCTAATTGATTTGAACGCTCATTCAATTCTCGATAGGTGATAGCCTTATCACCCATAAAAACAGCCGATTTATCAGCATAGCTATCGGCAATACGATATAGATAGTCAACAATTGTTTCCTCGTTCTTCACCTGTTGATCCACTTTTTCATGCTGGCGCATATACCATTCCTTAAAATCTATAACCCATATGGGTTTATTCATGGTTTATATTTGTCATTTATTTAATTAGCATCCCACGACAATTCGCTATATCTTGTTGGGAACTTCCTTTTAACACTAACACTTGTTCAAACAACTCATTTAGCAATTCAATATCTTGAGCACTAATCGTTTCATGTTGCTCAATAACTTGCACATAATTGAAGAATTGACCTAATATCATTTTTAATTGCGCATTGATAAAAGCATTATTGGCATTATGATTACGCGTCGCTGTGATAGCATTTATTAATTGGTTAAGATACCAACGTTGATGTGAATCTGCATCATTACTAGTAGCATTATGACTAATTAGGGCAAGTTTGAGTTTCTCGCGGTCTTGACGATCATCAAAAGCATAGACATCTGCGGGATAATTGTTTTCAATCAGCAGATTTTTCAAAACACTTTGTGGACCGATTTCAATGGCGATTGGCGCTTGCTCTGATTTTAAAAAGTCTAAACCACGTTGCCACTGTACGGGATACGATAATTGCTGTTCTAACAAATCAATCATCATTCCTGCATTAGTATAGGGTTGACCACTGACATTAGCGATAACTTGGCAATTAGGCTGCTGCCATTGACACTTTTCCAAAACTTCACGCAACTGAATACCATAAGGACGTAATAATGGATGGTGATACGGTACGCCACCCATTAACGGCACCACCTGTACTTGTGGATCGTTATCCAGCAAATACTGTTCGGCAACGATGATCGCCGTATTATGACCAGATAACATAAATTGTTGATCTGAGTTATAGCAGGCAATATCAACCTGTTGCTTCGTCTCATTGCGGGCGAATTCACACGCGGCAGTAACTAAGTCTAGATTACCCTGTTTGATTATAGATGTACCAGCATCTACTTGATTGGCAATGTCACTCGCTAACTGACTGCGCAAGGCAACCAATTCCAACGCTTGAACAAACGATAACGCACCACTACATGTTAAAGCAGCATACTCACCAAGACTATGCCCCATCATATATCCGATAACGGCAGAATTACTGTTTTCAGATAGATATTGTTTAAAAGCCAAATAATGTGCCACACTCGTGGTGTAGATACATAATGCCATAATGGTAGGTTCCGACAACTTAATGATCGATCCTGACATGCATAATGTGGTGATATCCTGACCGGTCACTTGGTTTGCCTGAGCAAACAATTGGCGAACTTGAGGATAGTTCTCATACAACCGTTTTACCATACCGACATACTGTGAACCGGAGCCAGGAAAAACTAATGCTAGTTTACGCATTATTCATCACTCCTTTTGCCATTCATCATATAATTCATCGCAATTTGAATTTCATGAATTTGAGTAGTTCCTTCTATAATCTCCATGATTTTGGCATCACGATAGTAACGTTCTACGTTCATATCTGCTTGGCAACCATTAGCACCAAGTAATTGAACAGCATTACTAGTTACTTCAACGGCGGCGGTAGAGGAAACATATTTAGCCATGAGTGTTTCATTAATCATATCGGGATGGAGATTCTCACGGTAATTAGCAGCGCTAAAACACAACAGGCGAGCTGAACGAGTTTGCGTTAACATTTTAGTAAACAGATGTTGCACAATCCCATGTGAAAATAGACGATGTTTAAACTGTTTACGACGGCGAATATACTGTTCAGTGATATCTACCGCTCCTTGGCAGAGTCCTAAACTACCACAAGCGGTAGTAAATCGACCTTCGTTTAGGGCAAAATTAACCGACAGTGGTACCCCTGATGAAATCTGCCCTAATAAAGCTTCATTTTCTAAGCGACAATTATCAAAATTCAATTCCGCTAACATATTGCCACGTAAGCCAAGCATGTCGCGAATCGGAGTAATGGTAAATCCTTTGGTATTACGATCAATTATTACCGTAGCCATTTGGTTACCACAGCGAGTAAGCACAATAAAGAAATCAGCAATTTGAGATAACGTAATCCATTTTTTTTTACCGTTTAAACGCCAGCCATCACCATCTCGAGTTAATTGCGTTTCCACATTAGCTAAATCACTACCGATATTGGGCTCGGTGAGTGCAATTGCACCGATTAATTCTCCGGAAGCAAGTTTAGGTAAGTAGTACTCTTTCTGTATTTTGTTACCGGCACGTTGAATCGGAATACTAACCATGCCTGTTACGGTAATCAGATTTTCTAACGAACCATGCACACCTGCAATCACTTCATGTAACGCACATAGCTGATAAGAATCCATCTGACTACCACCATACTTTTTACTAATCGAAGCGCCTAAATAGCCTTCTTTAGCTAATTGCGATATAGTTTGCGAGTCGATAAACTGTTCACGCTCAATTTGTGCGGCAACGCTGTTAAGTTTGCTTTTCACAAATTGGTTAACATTTCGCAGAATGATATTATATTCTTTTAACATAATGCATCGCTTCTTATTTAGTTTCTTGCTGAACAAGCCCAACGATTTTATTTACTGAAGCGATCTGTTCGATTTTTAATTCACTCACTTCTAATTCAACATGAAAGGTTTTTTCAATGAACAGGATAATTTGCACAGTAAACAGTGAGTGAACCAATCCTAGTGAAAAAATATCATCATCATCATCCAACGTGTGCCCGCGTAAAGAACGTGCTAGGAATTGACGAACAGCTGCCTTCATTTCTTGTGTATCCATAATTTCATTCCTTATCATTATATGTTGTTTAATTAAAGCAAATATGACTGTTGATAACTATAAAATCCTTGCCCTGACTTAGTCCCTAAATATCCGGCATCAACCATTTTTTTCAATAAGAAACAAGGGCGGTATTTGTCATCATTAAAGCTTTCATACAATACTTCTAGCGATTTTAAGATAGTGTCCAAACCAATTAGATCAGCCGTTTGTAGTGGCCCCATTTTGTGACCAAAACAGGTTTTAAATAACGTATCGATATCTTCCGCTTTAGCGATATTTTCCTGAACCATGAAAATCGCTTCATTGACAAATATCATCATCGCACGATTAGTAACAAAACCAGGAGAATCGTTAACCACAATTCCCGTTTTGTTGACTAATGCGAATAACTGATGGAATTTACTCAATGCTTGTTCACAAGAGTGAACACCTCGAATCATTTCTACTGTATGCATAAGCGGTACTGGATTCATAAAATGTATACCTACTACATTTTCCGGATTTTGTATTAATCTAGAAATGGCTGTAATCGAAATTGCTGAAGTATTGACACCAAATACTGTATCTTTGTCGCAAATTTGGTTCATTTCACGATACAGCTTGGTTTTTAATTCAACATCTTCGGTAATATTCTCAATTACTAAATCACATTGACTAATATCTGTTAGTGAAGTGGTAAAATGTATATTCTTCATGATATCTTTCACACTGGCCGTGTCTTTTTTATGGTGCGGATGGAAATGATATAAGCGTAAATTTGCTTTAATTGCTTTTTGACAATGATCTAATTGCGTTGAACAATTATCTACTACTATAGTTGATATACCATACTGAGCCAAATTGTGGGCAACACCAGTTCCCATAACCCCTGCACCTATTACCGCTACTTTCATTATTTCACTCCTTTATTGTGGCATGCTAATTCCAAGTTTTCTTCTCCGCCCAATTGTTGTGCTAGATGGGCATAAATATTGCGTGGATTGGGAGTTTCCATCAAGGCTACCAGATCGATACTGACACCAAATTCACGCTCTAAACGTGAGGTGAGTTGAGTTACTAGCAACGAATGTCCGCCTAGTTCAAAAAAGTCATCATCTATCCCTATCGGTTCAATTTCCAACGTATCTGACATCATATCTGTAATGAACTTCATAGCTGCAGTTTGTGGCGAAATATACGGATTGCCTAGTTTTGGTCGTGGTTGATAAGGTGGTTGATAAGAATGGTGTACCGTTGCTTGCTGTTCAGTAACGCTGCTGACTGGATCATAAATTTCTTTAATGTTCGGTAGTGGGTAATGGCTACGATGAAAAGGATAATGCGAAGCATCACCACGTGATAAGATGTGATCGCCATACCACATTTGCCAATTAACACTTATCCCCTCACACCATAACTGTGCTACTATCGTTAAAGCTGAAAAATCAGTTTGATCATCTGATGTTAAGTTCAACCAGTTAACTCTGTCAGGCAATTGTTGCGTTGCTAAGGTATGATTTAATAACACTTCACTCCAAAAGCCAATATCCTGATATTGTTCTATACTTAAGCTCTGCTTCTGCAATGCTAAAGTATAGTCGGCAATAGGTGCCTGTATGTTAGGGATGTTGAGTTGAGCAGAATTTTGGTCTAAGGCCAATAACATCTGCAACATATCTTCTAGCGTAATAATGCCAATCACCACTGCCGCAGGTAACAATCCTAACCCCTCCCCAGAAAAGACTTTGAGCGACGGTAACAGTTTTTGCCAACATTTGAGCGCAACTATCGCCAAGCATCCTCTGGCCAATAAACTACCTGCTCGAGCCTGTGACCACAAATCAGTTTCATGTTGATATTTTTGGAGAACTGCTGATTTTCTTAGCGTATTAAGTAAGTGAGACACTTCCTGTAAATAACCGGATGATTGGCGAAATAAATGAGCTTGACTACCATCGACATGATCACGTAAATCATCACAGTTAATACCCAATGCAGAAATTGGTATGAAATTATTCAACTTAGTTAAAACGGTTTGACATCCATTGCTATCAACTTTAAGAACACGACGACAGGCAAATTCTGGGCGTGCAATTTGCTGGGTATAGGCAACAACATTTCGATTAGTATCATTAACTAATTTTGTCAATTGTTGTTCAATTTGATCAAGTTGGCTGAACGAAGGTGCTGAAAAAGGAATAATACTCGACTGCATAATGTCAACATCATCAGTAACTGGACTGACTGCTTCTAAAATAACATGTACATTGGTACCACCAATACCAAATGAGCTGACTCCAGCACGCGGTGGCGTAGTAGATGTAGGCCAAGCTAACGGTTGGGTAGGAATGTAAAACGGTGATTGAACTAAATCGATTTTTGGATTTGGTGTTTGATAATTAGCTAGTGGAGGAATAGTACGATTATGTAGTACTAACGCAGCTTTAATTAAACCAGCTACACCAGCAGCAGCATAGGTATGACCAATATTAGCTTTTACTGCGCCTAGGGCACAGTATTGCTGTTGCGTTGTAGCAAAGGCCTCAGTTAAAGCTGAAAACTCAATCGGATCACCGATATGAGTGCCAGTGCCATGTGTTTCCAAATATCCGATAGTTTCTGGTTCAATTTCAGCTAATCGATGCGCTTCTTGTATGACTTTCTTTTGGCCTGTTTGACTTGGTGCTGCAAACCCCATCTTTTGGTTACCGTCATTATTAACGGCACTGGCTCGAATAACTGCATAAATTCGATCGCCATTAGCAATAGCATCCTCTAAGCGTCTTAGTACCACTACACCAGCACCATCACCAAACAAGGTTCCAGTGGCATTGCTATCAAATGGTCGGCAGTGACCATCAGTAGAATGGATCATCCCTTGTTGGCAGAAATATCCAGATTTCTGAGGTAAATCAATAGTGATCCCACCAGCCAGAGCTAAATCACATTCGCCAAATAATAGACTTCGGCATGCCATATGCGTGGCACTTAATGAAGTTGAACAGCTGCTGTATACGCTATATACTGGCCCAGTAAAATTCATACTGTGAGCGATAAAAAATGCACTTAGATCTTTATGACCATAGATTCCAGAAGAAAAACGAGTTAATGCATCACCATCAATCTTAGTTATAGAACGGCGTAGCCATTCAATATCTTCGGAAACGCCAAGAAATGTCCCGACGATTAAGGTATCGGTCTGTTTGGCATAGCCTGCATCTTCTAAAGCGTGATAAACAACTTCATGTAATACTCGCGTTTTTGGGTCAAAGGCTGCGGCATCTTTATGACTATAGCCGAAAAATGCTGCATCAAAGTCGCAAACATTTTCGATAAATGGCTTAGCCCGAATATATGACGGATTGTTTAACGTTGCTTGATCTATCCCTTCTGCTCGCAACTCTTCAGGACTAAAAAAAGTCACGCATTCTTTCGCTTGAATAATATTTGACCAAAACTCTTGTAAAGTTGCAGATTGAGGAAAACGCACTGCCATACCGATAATTGCAACTTCCATACCGGTCATTTTACTTTTGTATACCATAATTATCCTTGCCTTTTTATTGAGCTATAGCGCCCAATTAATGAATCCTTAATGTTTTTTTATATTATTTTTTGCAATCTTTAGCGCTCGATTAGCAACAGCATTCGGCCTATGCGTTGCTTTTGTAGAGACCTTTGTTGAGGTCTTCATCTTTACTTCACTTTCCTTGTCTAAAGGTATACAAAATTTAGCCAACTGTCGTATGGTGGTATGGTTATACAACGTGACAACACTGACTGCTGGATAGTGGCGAGCGATCAATCCACTCAATTGCACCATATCTAACGAACTGATACCTAATGCTTCATAATGATCATCAATCCCCACGTTACTAATACCCAGATAATCTTCTAAAATACGACACAACTCTTGTTCAATATCACGTTCTGGCGCTTGATAAATAGTACCTATGTTCGGTCGCGGGCGTTTTCGTTGAGTACTTTGCTCGCTGTTTGCATCATCAACTTCACTTATACTGCTACGATAGACACGATTCCCCAATGTCATATCATTAACCCTACGCGGTGAAATCACTAATTGCGCCCAAGGACTACGCATTTTTAATAATGGTCTTAATTGACACATCGCTTCAGTATTACTTAAACTAAAGGAATAGGCGCCAAGTCGCCTCTCCGCAAGCATAGTGTTGATGCGTTCCATGCTATTACTGTTGCGGTGAATAAGTGCTACTTTTCCAACATGTTGCGGCATAGTCAATACAGCAAATGCATCACGTACCTCGGGTAGTGGTACTGTTGTACATGGCAGTAATGGCAATTGTTTGTCATCGATCCAGGTCACAATCTGTTGTAGATAGCGATGAATATCCCCATAAGCAGCATGAAAATTAATTGGAATAAAAGTGCCTCCATGGGCAAAAAAACGCATCGGTAAGGATCGATTTTCTACGATATCTTTACTACCTAACTCAAGAAAACGACCTAATGGCGCTAAAATCTCTAAACTGGCATCAATCAATTCCCCAGTTAATGAATTAAGTATGATATCCATCCCGTGACCTTGTGAATGGTTCATAATTGTTGTCACAAAACTATCACTGTGCGAATCGGCAACACATTCCACACCTAACGAAGCAAGATATTCTCGTTTAACTTCACTACCAGCGGTAGTGTAGATTTGCGCGCCATACAGTTTAGCAATATAGATTGCTGCTAATCCCACGCCACCAGAAGCACTATGAATTAGTACTCGTTCACCCCGCTTGAGGTTACCTCTAATCACTAACGCATAATAAGCGGTTAAATAAGCTACGGGTAATACAGCTGCTTGTTCAATACGGCAGTGTTTCGGTTTGTGTACCACACAGTGGCTGTTAACAGACACGTAGCCACAGAACCCTCCCTGCACAATTGCCATAACATCATCGCCGGGAGCAAAAGTTTTAACATTTTTACCAATCCGAGCAATTCGTCCAGCACATTCTAGACCTATTTGCAATGGTGCCTCATTAGGGTGTTGCTTGAGTAAGCCAGTCGCAAACAGGACATCTTTGAAGTTAATTCCAGAACCAAGTACTTCAATTTCAACTTCATCATCGGCTGGTGCTTGGCGTCTAGTCGGCTGTAATAGCAATTCACTTTCACCCGAGGATTTTCGATAAAGTTGTAATTGATAGTTTTCCGCACACGGAATTGGTAATCCTTGTTCCTTGCGCACATTTAACGTTTGGATCTGAACTTTGCGCTTCATTAAGCTGGCACAATGTAAAACAACTTCGCCACTATCGGAATAAATAGTGAAGGTGTAGTGATCTTCACCAGATTGATGTTGATTCACGATCATTTCCACATACAAAGTACGAGTCATCGCTGCATAGATACTACATTGCTGATATAAGAAAGGTACCGTTTCAGAATTAAAACCTTGTATTTGTTCAATAAAACCACTGGCAATATCTAACAAAGCCGGATGTAAGGTCATGTCATCTTGCTTACCTACAGCTGGTAAAATTAATGTTGCTAAGGCATGGGTCATCTCATTATTGCAATAAACTTGTTGCAGACTCTGCCAACGTTCGCCATAGTAAAAATGATCACCAGTAAAAGCATGAATTGTAGCGCTGACATCATGCATGTTTTGTAATTTTGCTTCTCGATCTAGTTTATTTATAGTTGGTGTGATAAGTAGAGATGCGGTGCCTTTAGCATGAGTTGTCAAGGTTAAGTTAAACACATCGCTAATCGATTTTACCTCAATGCTAAAACCATTTTCTAGTGGATTAATATTGATAAAGAGATCTACACAATAACCATCTTTAACTTGCAGTGGTGCTAAAAAGACCAACTCATTAATCGTCAGTGTCGATTGCGCTAAATAATTGCGCATCGCTTCATAAACCATTGCTAAATAACCCGTTGCTGGTAATGTAGCGACACCATCAATACGATGTTCATTCAACAACCAATGTCGTTCAGGTGATAGACGTGTATAATAACTCGCGCCTCTACCTTGGTATTTGTAAGCCTGTAATAACACACCATTGGTAAGCGGACGTAAATCACGAAAATAAGGATTGTCACTACCATTGATAGCATCCAACAACATACCTTGCTCTTTTAAGCCATCCCATTCAATACTCAGGGCATTAACGCCATAATTTATACGTAATTGCTCAGCCAAGGCATCTAAATACGCACTAACAGAAGCATAACCCAATTGTCCGACTTCGGCGTTAACCGCCGCCAGAGAATTACAAAATAGTAACATGAGACGTTCATCAAGTAAGCCTTGTTGTTCCAATGCTTGGATTAGGTTAGAAGTCCCCTGACCTTTGACCATCAATGAATCAATTAACATTGGTTCAGTCAATTGGTGCAAAGTTAAGGCCGTAGTGGATTCGGCTGCAAAGATCACTCCATCCAGACGATGATAACACGCCAGTATTTTCGTCAAACAGGCATTAACTGTGTCGGCAGAAGTTATGTCACAGTGCATGATTTTACTACCTACCGCTAATGGTGCTTGATGTTGATGAGCATGACGACTACTCAAAATTACGTTAATCCCATCACGCGTTGCTAACATTTCGCCAATTACTCGTCCAATTCCTTTTTCACCACCGATAATCCATATCACACTACCCGATTGAATACCTGATGGTATGGCGTTAGGGGGTAATTGGCTTGAAATAATTTGTCGTGAATAAGTCACACCATCACGCACTGCCATAATAGCTTGCCCGTTAGCCGCATCAGTCTGGCGATTTAATATGTTCATATCCTTTGGAGTTATTTCGCTGGCAAAATCAAGCAAGCGTACTGAAGTAGGTTTTAATTCTTGCAGCAATACATTGACAGCACCTGATAACGCAGCTTGAGCTGGCTCAGGAATATCATCTTGTAAAATGCGAAATGCGCCTTGAGTGAGAAACGTCATTGAAGTCATGGATATTGAATTATGGGCATACCATGCTGCAACTCGATACAAACCAGATAATGACTGAAACAATGACAAATGCATAGGGGTAAGATAAATGCAATGTAATTGTTGATACTGCCGTTGCTGTAGTATTTCAACTAGCGGTTGAAAATACAGATTAATATCGTTATGTGTCCACAGCTCATCAGCTTGCGTAATCGGTGCGGCAATGATAATGCTTTCAATACCTTCTAGCGCTAAAGTTTGTTTCACCCAGTCGCCATTATCTCCAATAATTATAACCAAAGAGCTTGGTTGGTAAAATGCTGCAGTAGTCAAGGAGCTATCTTTTTGCCAAACCACCCGTTGTAACCACTCATTTTTTGGTCGTCGTACTGGGTGTGGCATTTGTCGATACTTTGATAAAGCCACACCATAATGATAATAGTAACTTTGCTCAAACGGGTAACCTGGTAACGCTATACGTCGACCTAAAAATCCTTGGTTGAATGCTTTCCAATCAATATTGGCACCATTCACCCATAGCGTCGCTAGTGCGTGCTGTAAGAACTGCTCATCTTCCATCTGCACTTTCGCTTGACGCATAGTCTGGATTGTTTTTTGATTTTGATACTGCTTATTGCCTTGAACAAAGGTCGACAATACTTTACCTGGGCCTATTTCAACAAATAATGTAGTATTAGTTAATAGCTGAGTAGCACCATCATTAAATAAAACTGGGCAACGCACTTGCTGTACCCAATAGTCGACTGAGGTAGTTTGCTGCTCGGTGATCCAATCACCAGACACATTCGAGATAAAGGGAATTTGCGGAGCATGTAACGAAATTTTATATAACAATTGTGCAAATTCCTGTAGCATAGGCTTCATCATAGCCGAATGGAAGGCGTGTGACGTTTTGAGCCGAGTATGCTGAATATTTGCCGTAACTAAAGCCTGAGCAAAGGCATTAATTGCCTCATCTCGTCCAGCTACTACACAGAAACATTCACTATTATTGGCGGCTAATTCAATTTCATTGTATTGGCTTAACCAAGGAGCAAGATCAGCCTGACTGAGATACACGGCAAGCATGCTACCCGGTTGCATTGACTGCATTAAACGACCTCGCGCCTCAATAATTCGAATTGCATCGTTAAGCGAGAAAACTCCAGCAAGACATGCTGCGACGTATTCGCCTAAACTATGCCCTATCATACTCGTTGGTTTAATTCCTAACTCTATGAAAGTTTTAGCTAAACTATACTCAACACTAAATAACAATGGTTGCGTAAAAATGGTCTGATTAATATCCTGGGATTGCTCATCATTAAATAAGATTTTTTTAAGATCGATTGCACAAATCGCATGATATGCGCTAAAGCACTTATCCATCTGCTCACGGAAGACTGGTTGACTTTCATACAGACCTTTGGCCATTCCGCAATATTGGCTACCCTGTCCTGGGAACATAAAACAGATACCACTTGATTCGCTTGAACCATTAAATTGTGGCGCATTTAATATGGTGATTGATGCTACATCAATTTTTGAACCACGACTAACCAAATAAGCACGTCGATATTTAAAAGCACTACGCCCAGTTTGTAAGGTATACGCTACATCAGGTAAACGAATATTAGGCGAATGCTTGACGTGTGTTAACACCGAGATCACTCTTGAATCAAGAGCCGTAGCCGTTTTGGCCGAAAATGGTAATAAGTAATAGTCTCGAATCTGATCGCAGTCATCCTCCGTTAAGCGATAATTTTCCAATGCGATACTAGCATTGGTTCCACCAATTCCAAACGAACTCACCATTGCCCGATGAGGTTGCGGTTGAACCCACGGTTGCAATTGACTATTGATATACAATGCGGAATTTGTCAAATCAATCGCCGGATTAAGTTGCCGAAAATGAGCTATTGGTGGTAATTCTTGATAGTGCAATGCTAGTGCCGTTTTAATCACACCAGCTACACCAGCGGCAGCGTTCAAATGACCAATATTACTCTTAATGGCTGAAACAGCACAATATGGTGTAGCCGACTTACCAAACACCTCATTAAGTGCGCGTATTTCAATTGGATCGCCCAACGCAGTTGCAGTACCATGCGCTTCAACCAGACCAATGCTATCTGGGCTAAATTGTGCCCGTTTCATCGCTAAACAAATAACATCGCGTTGTCCATTAACACTTGGGGCGGTATAACCGACCTTATCATGACCATCATTATTAACAGCTGATCCTTTGATCACAGCATAAATACTATCTCTATCCTTAATGGCATCATCTAAACGCTTAAGCATCACCATTGCTACGCCATCGCCGGTAATAGTTCCTGATGCCATGCTATCAAAAGGTCGACAGGTGGCATCCTTGGCATGAATCATGCCTTCATGATATTCGTAACCACGATAAGCTGGCATTTCAATTGAAGCTCCACCAGCTAGCGCGGCATCACAATCACCGTTACGCAGTGCATTACAAGCTTCATGAATCGCGACTGCTGAAGTCGAACAAGCAGTATCTAGGGTTATAGTTGGTCCGGTTAGATTTAATGCATGAGCAATTAATGCCGTAGCCGCGCTGACATTTAGCATACTTGCCTTATATAGCGAGGTGGCATCATGGTTCTCTTTTAGTACAGCTTGTAACCAATACGGTGAGCTTAAAAGTCCAGCAAATATCCCAATTGATCCAGGATAGCTGTTTGGATCACAACCAGCATGTTCCAAAACCTGCCAACAACATTGGTGTAGCAAGCGAATTTGCGGATCCATTAATTCCGCTTCATTTGGAGTATAACCAAAAAAATCAGCATCAAACCACTCTAAGTCGTCTAATACTCCTTTGGCTTTTATATAATTACTGTTATCAAGTTGAGTCGGAGAAATGCCATAGTCTTGCAGTTCTTGATAACTAAATAGGGTAATACCAGATTCCCGTCCAGAAACCAATTGCCAAAGTGACTCAATATTCATAGCACCAGGAAAACGTCCTGCCATACCGACAATTGCAATAGGTGTATCACCATAATTGGCGATTATTTCTGGTTTATTCACGGTTACTGCTGACTTGGTATTGAGATAAGCGGTTAATGAGTCTAATGTCGGATATTTAAAGAGATCTGTAATATCAACATCGACACCGAGTTGTTTTTGAATCTCTCCCTTTATTCTAATAATATCTAATGACGTTCCACCTAATGCAAAGAAAGATTTACTGCCATCAATTTGTTTTAAATCTAAGACTTGCTGCCATATTAATTTTAACGCTAATGCCAAATTAGACTGAGATTGAATGATGTTTGTTGCTTGCGTTTTATTCTGTTGTTTAATCAGTAGTAAACTACGTAATTGCTCAAGATCCGACTTGCCATTATGATTCTTCGGAATCGCATCCACCACCATAATTGGTTGTGGCAATGCAAATGACGGTAGCGTCGCTGTTAAATAGACTTGGGTGCCTGCTTCGTCATAGTGATCATCAACACAAATTACTGCGCCAATATGACGATTATTTCGCAAAGTATACGTTAATACCACCGCTTCAACAATGCCTTGACAGTTAAGTAATCGTTGAGTGATCTCTTCTATTTCAATACGCTGACCATTTATTTTAACTTGACCATCTTTGCGACCAAATAATTCAACACAACCATCATCCAACAAGCGTGCGTAATCACCTGTTTTATGCATCAAACCGCCTGAAATAAAAGGATCTGGTGTAAACACTGTTTCGGTCAATTGTGGTCTATTTAAATAACCCAACGCGACACCGTCACCACCACTTACTAGCTCACCTATCGCACCTATCGGTAACAGGTGACCATAAAGATCAACCACATAGATTGAAGACCCTGGTGCTGCATAACCGATTGGCACCCGATCAGGAACTAGGTGCTCTATTAAATAGGTTGTGGTGAACACGGTATTTTCTGTTGGTCCATAACCATTAACAACCTGCAAATGGGGATACTGTGTAATCAACTGATTAATATGACGAGCTGATAGCGGTTCACCGCCAGAAATAATATGTTTTAAATAGGTAAAAAAAACGGCGCCTTCTGCAATATAGGTATTTAATAATGCCGTTGTTATCAATGCGTGGCTAACGTTGTGTTCTATGATAGTGCTAGTCATATTATCAATATCAAATAATGACTGGCGACTAAGCAGAACTAACTTACCACGATTAATTAATGTCGCCCAAACTTCATAAACGGATGCATCAAACTCAAACGGTGACACTAATAAAGTATTGGTATAGGTTGGTAGTTTAATCGGACTTTCCACTTGAATAATGCGCAATAAACCACGATGTGAAACCAATATCCCCTTTGGTTTACCGGTAGAGCCTGACGAGTAAATCATGTAGGCGTGGTCATCACGTGTTATCTTAGGAAAATCAGCTACCGGTGCATCTGGTAAAGTCAATAGATCATATTGTTTTACTGAAACATCAAATTTTTTTTGTTGTACCAATAATATTGATAATTGGCTATCGTCGATAATTTCCTGAATGCGCCCAAGGGGGTATTCAGAGCTGATTGGAATATAAGCCGCTCCAGCACGCATTACGCCAACAATTGCGGCAACAGTATCAATAGTACGTTCGCTAATAATACCAATAAAATCACCAACTTTAATACCCTGCTGAATGAGGAATCGAGCAATGAGATCGGCTTTATCAGCTAATTGCCGATAAGTTAATGATTGCTGTTCATCAACCACTGCGACTCGCTCATTTTCGCTTTCTACAACATGATAAAACTGCTCGATAATATTTGATTGTCGATCCCACTGTTGTCCCGCCATTGAATCAATTTGTGATTGTATATAGCGTTGCTGTTGTTCAGGCGAAATATTACGTAATGAAGCTAGCGTACATTGGGGATTATCGACTATTTGCTCAAGTAAATACTGCAAATGATCAAACATGGTTTGTGCCATTCTGTCAGTAAAATACTGCCGAGAATAACCAATCTTAATTAAAAAACCAGTCTGATTGATAACACTCACCGATAATGGATAGTGAGTTTGCTCCTGAACACGCATACTTTGGATACCAATTTGTCCATCTTGAAATAATTGAGATGAGTCAATTGGGTAGTTCTCAATCACTACTAACGAATCAAATAAATCACCTTGATAATCAGCTTGTAATGTGACTTGCTTAATTTTCGCTAATGAATCATATTCATGCTCATAATGACCCATTAACCTATCATGCATCTGTTGAAAATATTCAATCAATGAACTTGAACCATCATCTTTCAACCTTAACGGTAAAGTATTAATGAATAATCCCAAAGCGCTATCAATACCTTCAATGGCAGCATTTCTACCCGAAAAGGTAGCACCAAATACAACATCATCACTATAAAGCCAACGTTGCAACAAAACTCCCCAAGCTACATAGAACAGTGAAGCTGAAGTTATTCGGTATTGACCACATAATTGTTGAATCTTTTGATTTATCGTCTGCGGTAATGTAGTTTCTAACCAACCAACTGAACTTGCTGATAAATCATCACTTGAATGGGTTAGTAACGACAATGGCTCAAAATGGCTTGGTACCAAATTTTGTAGATAAGTAGCCCAATAGTCACGTTGAAAAGTTTGTTGACATTTAGCAATTTGTTGCATGAATGGTTTGAGTGGTAATGCCGTTATTACATCAGTATCTTGGATACCAGTTTTTTGTCCAACGTTATAAATTGTTAAAAGTTGCTGTACAAAAATTGCTAAGCTCCAACCATCCATCACAATATGGTGATACGCCAGCACAAACACACTTTCTTTTGGTAATTGGATTAGGTAAGCTCTAACTGGAATTGCACTTAAGTCAAACACATATTGTAAATCAATGCGGAGAAATTGATTTATAAATTCCTCTATATCATCATTTTGAGGGTAATCTAATTTAATTTTGTAGTTTAGTGGAAAATTTTGTTTATCATTATTTGAATCGATATTAACCACATAAAATGCTGGCAAAATATCATGATTAACAATTTGACAGGGCAGCTCACCCTTATGCCAGAGGAAGTGAGTTCGGAAACAATCATGTTTACTAAATAAAGTCTCTATAACCCATCGGAAAAGTTCAACATCGACACGTCGTGAAAACCGGCAAATAAATTGTTCGTGGTAATTACTATTTCCTTCATCTGCCAATGCATGAAATAAAAAACCATGCTGGCCTGGTGTTAAGGGCATTACAAAGTCATTATTAGCCTTTAAATCTCCGTATTTATTATCCATAATCTAACACTCCAGTTAGTTTTGTTATAATTATTTATATAACGCTAAGGCTGATTTAACGACTCATTGCACTCAATGTTCAAAACAGAAATTGACGAAGCAGACCTAACAATGGTTAAGATATTGCGATTATGGCTGGTTCCATCCAAAACATTCATTAGCGAGATTGTTATTCTATTTCCCCTAAAATGCACACATTCTATTTTTAAATGTGTTATTTATTCATCGTTATATGGGTATTGTTTCAGCATAAACAGCGGCATTTAGATCAAATAATAATCTACTTTAAAACAAATTTCAACCGTTTTTTTGTTAATGCTTTTGTTTTATATGAACAATTGGTTTTATCTTGTAACTATCCCTTAAAATAGTACAACTAAAAAGTAGAAAATTTTCTATAATAAAAGTAACAGAGGATTTAAATATGAAAAAATGACAAAGTATCAAATCGTATCCATATTAAGAAACTGAAGCCAACATTCCGATTACAGAGTGTTACCATAAATTTGATATAGGCAAGACAATTTTTTATAAATGGCAAGATAAATACGGCTGTATGGAAAATTCGGATATTAAATGTTTAAAGAAGTTAGAGGCGGAAAACCGTAAGCTTTGTAAACACCCCCATAGCTAGTACAATGTTAACGTAGAAAATTACACTACTTATTTTCATGTTTTAAATACAATAGGCGTCATGTTATTTAATGCCTCCTTCTAGATTAAACTTATTGATTATATTGAATGTTCTAAAACGTCGTTGCTTGCGACTACTGTCACTTATAAAATTCAGTGACCAACATTCACTTTTTTATTGGGCGCCAATATTTTATCCAGACTTCGGGGTAGAATACGTTGTTTACGTTTTACCCTGAGATTAAGTTTTAATTCGCAATACACCCGATAAATACGTTTATGATCCCATGTATAGCCGAGCTTGCGGATACGATAAAAATACTTAGCTCCCCCCAACGAAATTACCTTTCAGACATATCAATCAATATCGGAATAATCATTGAATCATCCGATAACTTAGAGATTATAGTCAGCACAGCGACTTAATCACACTGAATGTTATTGTATATAATACGTAACAATGCTAAAACAACATCGCTTTTCGTTTATTTTCCCCTTATCATAAAAACATTCACGATTTTGTATTTATTCTTCAATGATCTACTTGTGTGAAGTTATGTGCAGTAACAACAAATGCAATCACTAACCTAGGTCTATCTACTATGATAAATAACGAACAAACTTATCAAGAAAATCAGTTCCCTCCATTCAATTCGTATTAGTGTACTTGCTGTTGTTTTGAATTCAACAGATATTGATAATTGGATTACTGAACGATTTGCTACCAAAAGAAGCATGGGTAATACCACTTTAATGGTGTAGTGGCAAACTTGGTTGTTTTATGTCCGATTATGCACTGAAAGTTTTATTAATCGACTTAGATATGCGACCTAAAATATCGAGTTACTATGGCATGATTAATAATATTTCTAGTTAAGATATTTATTAATTGACTTCATTCAATAAAAACCGATTAGAAAATTTAGTTTCTCATACTACAATTACTAATCGTTATCTCATCTATTTCCATGGTGATAGTTAAAGGATAGTTTAATACATTATTATTTTGCGCCCAATTAACGTTTTCGACTTAAAAATTTGATGTCTATTTTTAGGCCTCATTATGATATATAGCAATTATTTACACTTAGGGAGCTTGTAGTATTTTGCTTGAAACAGAGATTGTTGCTTCGCCTATTTACTATCACCTATAACTACCAAAAATTTTGGCTAAGCATGAATTTAAACGTGGAACACTACAATTAATGTCGGACATTCAACTTATGTTACCTTAATGATATATTCAGTAAGTACCTCGTCATAATAAACACCATATATTTTTAATAAACGTAATGATGGTTAGTCAATATTATAGATTAATTGTTCAAAAAATATATTATTGCAATAGCTTATTTTTGACAAGTTCAAAGACAACTCAATGGAGTTTGAACTAAATTTTCTTGGATAACTCCGAATTATTTTGTTCTATACTGGACTGGAAAGTAGAATAGTATAATTTCTTTTGAAAACAACGCATTATGTAATTCTAGAAACGATATTGAAGAAAGAGTAAATTTGGAGCGGGAAACGAGCCTCAAATTTTATATATAACCTGCTGTTATTAATACATATTATTTACGCTATATAACTTGGTGTACTAAGAAGTGTACTAAATTCATAACGTTGTGAAATAATAACAGATACAGAGTGAAAAACAAGATGTGAGTATGCTTATCTTTATAGTATTTCTTGGGCCAATACTATAAGGATATTTGTTATATGAGTCGTGTAATCTGTGTTTTTAAAATCAATTATTCATCGTTTATTTCAGAAGCGCTTTATTGCTTATATAAAGATCATTTTGATAGCGACTAATCATTTTTATTGTATTTTTTGATATATCAAAATCTTTTGCGATTATAGGAAAAGATTGAATTTCAGTCACAATTTCTTCGATGACTTGTTTGGCCTGAATCCAATTAAAGTTGGATTTATTTGCTAATTCTTGGACTGCTTTTTTAGGTGGGGTTTTACCATAACCGCAAAATGCGGTGCAGTGTTCACCGTTGATACTTGGGCTAAAAGTAATATCATAAAAAGGTGATAGACGCCATTCTCCTTCATCATTTTGTAAAAAAGCCCAGTTTTTAGTGTGGTCATCCTGATTTGCACTAAAAAGATTGAATAAAGCACGTCTAAATAGCAATTGACCAACAACAGGACTCTTACATAGTATTTGACCCGCTTTAATCAGATCAATATAATCGAGGAAAAGTGTTCTAAAGTCTGCATTAAGTAAGGAGCATAGACTTTGTAAGTGATATCATCCCCCCATTGGAGTACAGTCAAAACGCTTCGTTGCTAGCCAGTTGAATGATTTTACGGGGATAATCGACCAATCAGGAACATTGATTCCAACATTTTTAGCTATGGTCAAATAAGCCGCTTCAAAAAGTCCTTCTTCATGTTTGAGTGGTAAAGATACTCATGTGAACTTAATTAACCATGGCTCTAAATTGGGCTTCTGAAATTTTTTCATTCAGTTCGTGGAAAGGAATAGTTTTCAGTAAAACAAATTTTTACATAATTTTGAAAAATTAATATTTATAATAATTATTGTAGCAAATTAACGAAAATACACTATAATGGTAATTAAATTAATCAAAAAAGTTATTAATAGTTAACTGGAGTATCACAGTTGGCTAAAATTAGGGGACTTAGATAATCAAGAAATCATTACTTTTGCTTGCTCACCCAAATCTAGATGTATCTATTGTTAATAGAACCTTAATAGAAAAATTAACTCCATTTACTTCAGAAAACCTGATTATTCGCAATATCTCAGAGTCTTGTATAGATAATCACTTCAATATAGAAGATGAACAATTTCATTTATCAAATTCCGAACGTGTCATCTTTCAATTCCCGTTATATTGGTATTCTTGCCCTGCAATATTAAAAAAATGGATTGATGAAGTTTTTCTGCCTGGCTTTGCCTACGGCAGAAAGGGCGAACAATTGGGAACGAAACTCATTGGAAAGCAATTCAGCATCATCGTTTCTATTGGCGGAACAGAACAAATGCACACTCCCGGCGGTATTGTAGGGGTGTCTATTAATGAGTTATTAAGAAATTTGCAGACAACAATTGAATATGTTGGTGGTATATATACCTATCCTTTTTTTATTTACGGTTCAGCTTTTATTAAAGAACAAGCTCAATTAGATGCTATTTTTAAAGATTACCAGGAGTATATTTTTTCAGAATATATTCCGAAGGAAAAACAATATAAAAAATTAATTAATTTAGCTTATGAACAAAAAGCAAAAGGCTACTATTAAAACACTCAATGGTCTATTGAATAACATAACATTAATAGACGAAAGTGTTGATTATTTAAGTTATCAATGTTTGGATATTTGCAAAAATGTTACTGCATACGAGGCTTATAAAATGATGACGTCTTGCCAACCAAAATGGATGGAGGGACTGTTTAGAATTAGGGATTTTTTAGGAAAAAGAGTCGGAATCAAACCTATTAATGGATTTGATAATCTGAAAGAAAAAGAACACGATATAGGCAGTACAGTTCATTTTTTTACAATTATCGAGAAAGAAAGAGATACGCTTACATTAATTGTAAAAGATTTTCATCTCGATGTTTGTATATGTATACGTATTATTGAAACTAATGATCATAAAAAAAAATTATACTTCATTACTTCAGTTAAGATTCATCATTTTTTGGGAAAACTATATATAGCGCCTGTTTCTATTAT
This sequence comes from Gilliamella sp. App4-10, assembly GCF_001690495.1. GTDB lineage: Bacteria > Pseudomonadota > Gammaproteobacteria > Enterobacterales > Orbaceae > Gilliamella > Gilliamella apicola_G. Next base: position 118,681 of record NZ_LZGS01000018.1, on the reverse strand, counting down.
ACATCCATATATTGTTTATAAATTATTTGGAAATATTAATTGTTAACAAAGGTAGTGAACATGTGCAAGAAAAAGCTTGTTAATTCTTATCTAGTTCATAAATCAGAATTAGAAGATGTACTTATTTATGAGTCGAATATTGTATTAATTAATAAAATTGAAGAAAACGATTTTAATGATTTAATACTACATAATCCTGAGCAAGAGCACTTATTTAGATCTGTTTATAAACAGTGTAAATCTGAAGATCACTATGTCTATATACTCAGAACCTTGCCGTTAGAGATAACAAAAGACCTCGCTTGCACACTCTTTTCCGATATACAGTTATCTGGCTTTTATGAAAAAAGTGATGATGAAACTCTAGAATTGATTGTCTCTTATATGCCTTTACATTTAGAAGAGGTAATTAGAAGCAGATTGTTACCAGATATTCCTTCAATTAGTAATGATGACAAAAAATAATTTCCGCCATACAAAGTGCGGCTACAGTTTATTCTTATTTCTTATTCAATGATACAGAAAATCAATATTTTTATAAAAAGAACCATGAACACGTTCCTGGAATGATGTTGATCGAGGCTGCGAGGCAGGCAGTATATGATTATGTTTACTCAATATCAGGGCATGTATTCAAAGAAGTTTCTATCTCTATGACGAGTCTCGAAGTCAATTTTCTAGGCTATACAGTCTCGTCTTATCCTGTGGAGTTGCTATTTTCTCATAAGGATCATGTTCGTAGATATAAACCCAAGACCATTGAAAAGAAAGCCTGGTTTTATCAAAGGGGTAAACTCACAGGAACATTCTGTTTGGTTGGTGGAATTATTCCTATGAGTATCTTCTCTCGTTTGAGAAATGAAAATTATGCTAAGGCGCATGATTTTTATCCCTTTAATAAAGATATTTCGTTGAAAGTATTGAGCGATAGCGGCAAGGAGTTATGTAAAAAAATAGTATCTCTGTCATTGACAGGGGTTACAATCGAAGATGATGAAAACGATATCACAAATATTTCCAGTGTCATCCTACAAGATAAGTACGAGTTTTCAATAAAACAATATGAAGTAAAAGAAGCAAATAATAATTGGCATCATTTAATATTCGACGATTTATCTAAATCTCAATTACTTACATTAAATAATATGATCAATACTTCTTTTTTCCAGCGCCCCATGTTTGAAGCATTGGATATTTAATAAAGTGAGATAAAAATGCATATGAATGATTTATACCTCTTGTCATCTCTAAAACTGGCAAGTGGGATTTCAATTAAAAATAGACTATTTTTATCATCAATAGGGCTAGATTTAGCAAACCATTCTGGCGAATGTTCCGACGAATTAATCAATTTTTATAAAAAGATTATCGACGGCGGTGTTGGTATGATAAAAATCGGCAATTCAACAGTATCACCATTTTCTCATTTACATGAAAGAGGATTAGCTTTATATGAATTGAAACATGCGCAAGCTTTAAAGCCTATTTTTGAATATGCACATGAAAAAAATGCTTTAGTCGTGGTTCAGCTTCAACATTATGGCGCTCAAGGTTCTTCCAAGTACACGGGTTGCCCTCTCTTATCACCTAGCGGGCAATTTTGTCAAAAAATGAAAAAGAAATTCCCAGAGGATAGCGTAATAGCAATGTCATCAAATGATATTGAAACTGTAATCGAAGAATTTGCTCATTCCGCATGGTTAGTTCAGCAGGCAGGTGGAAAAGCCATTCAAATTCAGGCCGCTAACGGGTATTTGATAAGTAGCTTTTTATCACCATATACCAATAAAAGAGTTGATGATTATGGTGGAACCCCTCAAAAAAGATCCCTCATACTAATAAAAATAATTAAGGCGATTCAAGCTAAAACAAACAATAATTTAAGTATTTTCGTTCGTCTAGGAATTGATGATTGCTTTGATAATGGGGAAGGACAAAAACCGGAATATTTGCAAGAAGTAATCCGTGATTTAGAACAATTAAATATTGACGGAATAGAATGTTCGATGTGCGTAGGAGAGACATTTCATCGATTTTTAAGCGGTTATCATCAAGATATTAAAGATCGAATTTTCTCCGGTGCAAGTATAATCAAGTCTTTTACAACCAAAATTCCTGTCGGTTGTACGGGATTGGTAAGTTCAATAGCGGATGCAGAAGAATTACTCCAAAGATATAAAATCGACTATATAGGTATGTCGAGAGCATTGTTTGCCGATCCTAGGCTGTTACCCAAATTTTTCGAAAATAGTAAAGTGAATGCTTGTAGATTTGATGGCTTTTGTTTTCAAGATAAAAGCAATCCAAAATTAGACCAAGTTTATTGTTGTGTTAACCCGGATTATTTGAGAGACCCTCAAACTAAATATGAGTGACTAAAATGAAATATATCGATTTTGAAAATAAGAATATTGTTGTTGTTGGCGGCACAAATGGTATGGGACTTTATTTAGTACAAAAGCTCATTGAATTAAAAGCAAATGTAATAGTGCTGGGACGAAATGTTGATAAGCCTGAATTAAAAGAGTTAAAAGGTAAATGTGACTTTTTTATGTGTAATATAGCAAATACTGAAGATGTTGATGATACTTTTGAACGGATTAAAAGCAAATATAGTACCTTGCATTTTGCTGTAAATAATGCCGGGGTGACCGCCCCTTATAGCAATATTTCAGAGCTAGATATTATCCAGTGGAAAAAAATTATTGATATTAATCTAACAGGAACTGCACATTGTTTGAAACGGGAGATTCAATTAATTTCTCAGAATAAAAATGGTGCAATTGTAAATGTATCATCCTGTGCAGGGTTACAGGCATTAAAAATGCAAGCAGCGTATTCGGTAAGTAAAGCAGCAGTGAATATGTTAACTCAAGTCGCTGCTATAGAATGCGCTATTGATCATGATGATGCTCACTCAATTCGCATCAACGCTGTAGCCCCAGGACCTATACTGGGCGGAATGAATAATGATGAAAATTTGAAAAAGAACCCAGAGAAGACTCAAAGAAAATTATCAATTACAGCAATGAAAAAGTTTGGCACAGCAGAAGAAGTAGCTAATAGTATTTTGTGGTTATTAAGCCAACAATCATCATACACCACAGGTATTATATTACCTGTTGACGGCGGTTTTAGCTCGGGTAAATTTAATTAGAAGTAAATACTATGCAAAAAAATATTTTTATCTCTGGTGTAAGCAAGGGAATCGGTCGAGAACTCGCTCTTTATCACCTAGAACAGGGTGACCGCGTGTATGGCATTTCGCGTAGTAAATGTGATGATCTACAAGAATATGAGCATTTTTACCATCATAGTATCGATTTATCACAATCAAAATATATAATTGAACATTTAGAAGAGTTTTCTGCATTAAAGCAAATTACAAAGATCGATCGTTTGTATTTAAATGCTGGTTTGATTCATAAACTTAGCCGATTAGATAAATTGTGTCTTGACGATTTTAACTACGTTATGTCAGTAAATCTATTTTCTTATAAAGTATTACTAGATTTTTTTCTAAATAATGAAAAGCTGTTGCTAGAACAAATTATAATATCAAGTTCCATTGCCGGAGTTCGTCCGAGAGAAGGAATGTCTGTTTATGCTGTGTCTAAAGCGGCATTAAATATGATGATAAAAATATATGCACTAGAAAATCCGCATCTATTTTTTGCAGCCATTGGATTGTGTATTTTTGATTCAACTGTTTCTCGTGTGATGGCTTTAGATAATCCAGATATAGACCAGTTTTTAGAACTAAAAAAGCTAGCTGAACGTTTATCTAAAATTGAGGGCTATATAGTAACCGCCCAACAGCGAGCACAGGAATTGATTTATGTTTTAAATAACATTGAAAACTTACAAATCACATCTGGTGATTTTTTTGAGATACGAAACCTACTACGTTAAATTTAGTTTTTATTATACAAGGAGAATAAAGTGATAATTGCAGCCCTAAAGTTTAAAAAACCGATGCCTGAAATTCTTGCAAAACTGGACGAACATAATGTGTTTTTAGATAATTATTTCGCTCAAAATAAATTTTTGGCATCTGGACTTTTAGAGAGTAAAACAAGCGGTATAATTTTAGTAATGAGTGATTCGATTGAAGAAGCAAAAGATATTATGAAAAATGATCCTTTTTATATTTATGACCTCGTAGATTTTGACTACACGTTGTTTAATGCAACGAAATTATCGCCGAGTCTATCTTCAAAATAAATCGACTTTCTTAATTTAAAAGTATTCTTTGTTTACTCGAGATTTTTAACATACCTAAAGTCCTAAGTAAATAAATTGAATAATCGATCAGTTTTATCAATTGAAATAAAAAGGTGCTTTAAAAGCACCTCTGATTGCGGTACTGTCAAGTTAACTCATCTTTTGTATAATCATACAGATGAAAACAAATAAAATCTATCAACGTCATCGTTATCCAGCAGCTATTATTAGTCATTGTGTCTGGCTCTATTATCGCTTCGCCTTAAGCTATCGCAATATTGAACTTATTATGATGCAAAAAGGCATTTCTGTTACTTATGAATCCATTCATTATTGGTGTGTTAAATTTGGAACGCTTTATGCTAAAAGAATTAAAAAGACCAAACGGTATGGCGATGATGTTTATATCGATGAAGTTTTTTGTAAAATTAACGGTAAACGTGTTTATTTATGGCGAGCGGTTGATCAAGATAGCCAAACGATCGATGTGCTAGTTCAAGAAAAAAGGGACAGTAAAGCTGCTTCAAGATTTATTAAAAAGATAAGAAAATCCGCTACAAAATCTATTTCTAAAGTAGTGACGGATAAGCTTAAAAGCTATATCAAACCGTTTAAAACATTACTTTTTAATGTGCCGTATGTGACTCAACGATACGCGAATAATCGCGCTGAAAATTCTCATCAACCAACAAGGCTGAGAGAAAAGAAAATGCGTAGATTTAAATCCTTAAAACAAGCTCAATATTCTTATCGTGTTTTGGCAATATTTACGATTATTTCAATTGTACCAGGTATTTATGTTCAGCTAAAACCTTTCGTATTTTAGTTGAACGTCGATTTAAGGAATGGGGCATAATTACCCAAGTTGTGCCTAAAATTCAAAACTAGAGATTAACCAGCTAAATTAAAATTCGTCATTGGAAGTTAATTTGACAGTACCCTCACAGGAGTAATAAACAGCATAAAAAATAATACACACACAAATACCAGTACCATGATGCTGATCCAATTCCATAGTCGTATCGGATTAGGGGCTGGTAGTCTTGCAATGTCTGTTTTAGGCCACACGTTTCACTCCCTATCTTTTCCTTTAGGCTATTGGAAAAGATAGATTGACCTCGTGCATATTCAACCATATCTTGGATAGCCTACCCTAATTAGTACCAGTTTTATAAGGTCATTGTTATGATAACCTAAAAATAAAAGAAGGTACCAACAATGACAATCAATTTAATCCGAAGAGAAAAACGAACATTCACCAATGAATTTAAAAAACAGATGGTCATGCTGTATCAAAATGGCAAAAAACGCGCTGATATCGTTGCCGAATATGACCTCACCAAATCGGCATTAGATAAGTGGATAACGCAATACCAAACTACCGGCGCATTCACAGCAAAAGACAATCGTAGCGCTGAAGAGAACGAGCTTATCGCAATACGCAAAGAGAACAAACGTTTGTTAATGGAGAATGATATCCTAAAGCAAGCAGCGTTGATAATGGGACGAAAATCAAGTTAATTGCAGACAATCAGCATCGATACCCTTTACGTGCATTATGTCGGTGCTTAAACATAGCAAGAAATCGTTTCTATTATCAACGGCAATTGCCCGGGCAACGACAAGATATCGTGCTCAGCGAAATAGTGGCTAAAATCTTTGATGATAATTATCAATCCTATGGTACAAGGCGCATGAAAGCAGCGCTTAGCAAGCAAGGTATAGCCTTATCCCGCCGGCGAACAGGTCGAATCATGGCGAAAAATGGCTGGGTGTAAAAATACACCAGCAAAAAATACCGTTTTCATGCAGAAAAAAGTAATGAATCGAGAGTGGGGAATGAACTTAATCGTGAGTTTGAGATAGGTCAACCACGAAAAATTTTGGTGACTGATTTAACCTATGTGAGGGTTAAACAACGTTGGCACTACCTGTGTGTCATCGTTGATATCAGTAATCGAGAGATAATTGGGCGAAGTGCTGGTAGGCATAAAACATCGACATTGGTCATGCAAGCCATCAGTCAAATACCCATGAACTTACAGTCTATTGAGTTTTTCACTCAGATAGAGGAAAAGAGTTCGATAATCATCTAATTGATGAATGTTTAACCGAATTTGGTATTAAACGCTCATTAATCCGTAAAGGGTGCCCGTATGATGGTAAGATTGCCGTTGATATCCATGTTGAATACCAAGATGGCTTAGCATGGCATCCGTGGCAAGGCGCTTTGAAAGCACCTTATCGATTTCAATATCGTAAAAATCGTGAGTATCGTTTGCACAGCGTCAGTATTGGACTGTTATATCGGCAAATAATTGATACTCAGTTACTCGATTGGTTAGCCGAAAGTCACGAATTATGGCCATTGTTTACTTATTTTGTGGCCGGGCAAACGGAACTTTCTGGTGTTGTTGGTGAACTTGTTACTAAAGCTGATCAAGCGTCCGTCTCACATTCGTTAGGCGGTAATATCGACCAAGTGATGAACTCACCTAAACATTCACTGCAACGCAAACTGCTTGATGAGTTACGTTACCTGGTTAAAGAAGAACTTAAACTGAACAACAGTGGACCGAGTGATGGTTGGTTAACTGAAGATAGTTTGTGGTTAGTGAGCAAAACCGTTTCCGATAGCTCAGAGCTTATTTATTATCCCAAGGCATTGAAGGTATTCCCTCCAAAAATTCGATACTCTTCACCACTTTACAAGAACATCATATTATTTTAAGCATAACTGAAGATAAAGCCATTTGGAACGCCACCGTTACAAGTCACAGTAATGGTTGGTCTCAACCCTTTACCTTTTTAAAAGTGATGCCTTCATTGATATGGCCAGAAGAAAAACCATCTGCTTTTGATGGAACAGTCGTCATAAATCTGTCAAAAGATGACAGCAATACAACCGAAACTGTAGATGAAACGCCCGTACAAGACATACCGACCATAACCTCAAAGAAAAATACACCCAACATAATTGATGAACTTGACACGGTTAATACACCAAACAGTCATCCACCACTAGCGGATAGCTTAGATGCAGTATTCAATTTATTAGGTATGAATGATAATGAACAAACGGAGTCAGAAGCCACGCCCAATCAATTTATTGTCACTGAAATCAATCAAAATGACCCCCACCCAATCATTGATAATCCAATCACTGCTAATCAAATAAATCAGCAAAATTTAATATTGGAAGCGAATACTGAAAAAGGAACCCCTGTCGTTGAATTTACCGCAATGGAAAAACAAGTAATGAAGCAAATCGATGAAATAACCTCCCTCGGGTGAGCATTTTATGCACTGGTAAAAGAAGCTATCTTAATGCAAAAACTCATCATTAACGAACCCCAAGCGTTATTCATACGGTGGATGAAACGATTTTTATTGTTACACCCGGTATTTTTATGCGTTACGTGATGGAATTTCCTCAAGTGCAACAGGTTGCTAAAGCTGACAAAACACCTGCCTGGCGATATATGCAAAAAGCCTTTGAAAAGCTCAAATACCACAAACGATTAGAAGATGGCTATAGTATCTGGACTTGTGCGGTTGAAGGCCCCAAAAGTACTAAAAAAGCACATGGTTATTTATTTGATGACCCGACAATGCTTATTCCTGATATTGTTTATAACAATCCCTATTTAAAGATTATTACCAATAAAAACAAAACGATATAATTTCAATTGAATTATAAAAATTGTTGAACTGAATAAAACACATTGTATTTTAAATAACACAATTTGGTTTATATAAACGCAATAATGCTTCGTTTATTTAACCACTAACAACTCATCCCACCGTGTGGTATAACGCGGACTCAGTAATTCATGTTTAATTTGCCAAGGGGCTTGTTTTCTAATACCACCTAACTGCACAGTATGTTTACCCATCTTCTGATTGATCGCATCGAGTGTCTGCATCAACCTATCACTTTTTTGCTTTTGCACTACATTATGGGATGTTTCAAATAAATCAAACTGCGAATCCATATACTTAGTGCGTAAGTCAAGCAACATCACCCCAGCCTTCATAAACAAAAAACCTTTTCTGTAAATAGCCTATAATCCTTTTTGTGCGGCTTGAATAATCAGTCGTGAATTATCAGTAGGTAGGGAGAGAGACACCACGATAGAGGGATGATATTGCACAACATCCTCACGAAAACGATTGGTTTTTAAAAAGACCAGCACGGCACTGGCAACCGAGTGTTGATGTCGGAGTTTTTCAGCAACTCGACTGGCGTGTACACGTATGGCTTCTTGTAAATCAAATAACTCACCAGTTAGCTGACCAAAGCTACGCGAAGTCATTATATTTTGTTTTGGCGTTGATACATCATCTAATTCGATGCAAGAAGCGCCTTGTAATTCTAACACCGTATGCTCAAGCACCACCGAAAACTGCTGCCGAATTTGTTTAGTATTCGCTTGGCGTAAATCCCATGCAGTATGAATACCTAACGTTTGTAGTTTCTCGGCAATACACCGTCCAACACCCCATACTTCACCGACAGTAAACTGCTTTAAAGTTTCAGTCAACAAAGCGCTGTCATTTGCTAAATAACAGACACCTAGATAGCTGGTTTGTTTTTTAGCGATATGATTCGCCACTTTGGCTAAAGTCCGCGTGGAAGCAATACCAATACTAACGGGTATACCCGTGTCACGTTTCACCACCGCTCGGATGTGCTGACAATGCGAAATAACATCAGAAAATCCATCTAATGCAATAAATGCTTCATCAATAGAATAAGATTCTACATCTGCTGTGTAATCACGTACCGTATTAAAGACACGCCGACTCATATCACCATACACGTAATTAGAGCTTAATAACGTCACTTGCTTACGAATAGCCGGTAGAATCTTAAAGGCAGGCATCCCCATCGGAACAAGTGGTTTTAATTCATTCGAACGCGCTATCACACAACCATCATTATTAGATAAAATACCAATCGGTTGTCCCTCAAGCTTAGGATTATATACCCGTTCACAAGAGGCATAAAAATTATTACAATCCACTAACCCAATCACGAATGACCACGCCCGCGTAATGAATGGATGGTATGAATCACCACACCCCAAATATGCACCTCTTTATCCATCAACGGGATCGGCGGATAAAGCGCATTACCGGCTAATAAATGATATTGACCATTCATTACGCCAAGGCACTTACAGGTGAACTCACCATCAATGGCCGCAATCACCACATCATCAACCTGTGGGGTTAAAGAACGATCAACGGTCAGTAAATCACCACTAAAAATACCGTAATCTATCATCGAATCGCCCATCGCTTTAATATAATAAGTCGCGCTTTGGTGTTTGACTAAATGCTCAGTTAAATCCAGTTTAGCTTCCAAATAATCATCCGCAGGCGAGGGGAAACCTGCTCTAACAGGTGTCTCCACTAAAGGCAACTGATTTAAAATAGAAACGTCAACACGGCCAAGCACAATACAACCTGATTTGTGCAAGAAACGACTCCTAAAACTAAAGTAAAGAACATCACCACTGTTATTTTAATTATCGTAGTAAAAAAAGAATGTGTATAAACATACAGTATAAAATGCGAATTTCAATCGATTTTAGTGTAAAAAAATTGAAATAGCACACAAAATAAGTTAAATGGATCGAGCATCGTTAACACATCAATGCAAAATTTTACGTGAATGAAATCAGTCATCTTTTGTTTTGGGAGGACTTAATACCAATGCCAATTCTCTTTGCTTTTCACTCAAAACATAAAGCAACAGCTCACGTTGAATGGGATGCTGCGTATTTAAGCCGCGTGAGTGATAGCCATACACTCCTTGATAAGTAAAACTGAACGAATAACTTCGACATTAGGCATAGTGAAAGCTCATGGTTTTCTTTTTGTTATAACAAACTATGGCGTGATATAAAAATCGTTTAAATGAATCAAGAAAGATACTATTAATCTGTTTTGTCGATCAAATAAAAATGGTACTCTAAAAGCGCCCTTATTGTATGGATTATTGATTAGGACGTTTATCTAGGGCTTCTTGTTGCCACTTATCAAGTCTATCTGCCCATTCTTGCATCATTCGTTGACGCTGAGGAATATACTTAGCGTGATTGTAAGCCCGTCTGACTTGATTTTTATCCTGATGAGAAAGCTGAGCTTCAATCCATCATCCTTCATAATCGAGCTCATAGAGTGCAGTAGAAAGCATTCCTCTTAAGCCGTGAGCCGTCAGTTTTTTATCATACCCAATGCGTTTAATCCCTTGATTAAACGTGTTTTCACTTACGGGCTGATGAGGCTTGCCTCGACCACACAGCAAATAGGGCTGATTAGCATAACGCAGCGATAATAATTCTCTAACAATATTGACGGCTTGTCTTGATAGCGGAATGACATAATCTGGAATAACGTGCCCAGCGTTGACTAAACGCTTAAATTGTTTAATTTCCCCTGCGGGGATCGTCCATACCTGATTATCTAAATCAAATTGTTCTAGTTTTGAAAACCTTAACTCACCTGGTCTACCCCCAGTTAATAACAACAACTTGAGTGCCAGTTTAGTTTGTATATCCCCCGGATAACGAGATAACGCTATTAAAAACCTAGGAATATCCTGCATCTCCAAGTGAGAGTTATTTTTTGGGGCTGGTTTAGGGAGAGCTAAAAAACCAATATCCGTGGTTGGATTGGTTTTGATTAACCCATCGAGCATGGCATGTCGGAAAATATCAATTAGCCAACATCGCAGCTTCTCAGCAATCGACAATGCACCACGATTTTCTACTTTACGCAACACTTGCTGAATATCTCTCAGGGTGATTTTCTCAATAGGAATAATGCCCAGTATCGGTAATATATCTTTTTTTAAATAACGTTCAATTTGAGTTTTAGTCGAATTACGACGTTTAGGGTCATCAATGCCCAACTTTTAAATTTTAGGGCTTTCCATCTTGGGATAAACATTTCCAATGTCAATGAAGTGTTATGATGTGCTTCATATCCTTCTTCGTCCAAGATTTCCATTTTAGCTTGAGCAGCACGACGGTGCCCTGGACGGGGATCTGTTCCTTTGGCAATAATCAGCGCGGTAATCATCACGCTTCAATCTTACTTCTTTCAGTGACAACAAGTTCTGGATAGGTGCCAATGAGATTCTCGGTTGTTTCCCTTGCCAACTGAATCGAAAGTGCCAACATTTACCGCCACAAGGGGCGACACAAAGGCTTAAACCTTCATCATCATTGATGGGTATATCTTTTTTGTTTTGGTTTGGCATTACGAACGGCAATTTCAGTTAAAGCCATAATAAAACTCTCCTTTAGAAATCAAACTAAAAGGCAGAATTATTATATAAAATAAGAGGTTCGTTTAAAAGATAAAAGTGTACTAGCTCGAACTCGAAGTGTACTAAATTTGAGTCCCTGTGGGTATATTTGGGTACATCTCAGCATACGAAAAACAACTAAATATTAATTAAAAATTATTAAGTTGTATATTATAGTACAGCTCTATATATTATGAATTGGAGCGGGAAACGAGGTTCGAACTCGCGACCCCGACCTTGGCAAGGTCGTGCTCTACCAACTGAGCTATTCCCGCATAGGTAAGAAGTGGTGCCCGGGGCGAGACTTGAACTCGCACGGCCAAAAAGGCCGAGGGATTTTAAATCCCTTGTGTCTACCGATTTCACCACCCGGGCTCAAAACTGATTACTAAGAAGCAATTCGCTTTGAATGCTGTGCATTTTACCCATCTAAAATTTATCGTCAACTAAAAAATCAAAAATATTGTTTAACTGCTCAATGTTTGTCACATTTTATCGGTTTATTAATCTGTTTTTAAAAAGCTTAAATACCAATTAAACACTAAAAGATGATCCACAACCACACGTTGTTGTTGCATTAGGATTGTCGACTACAAAGCGAGAGCCTTGTAAACCTTCTACATAATCGATTGTACCACCGACAAGATATTGTAAGCTCATAGGATCAATAATAAGCGATACACCATTTTTTTCGATAGCTAGATCGTCTTCGTTCACTTTCTCATCGAAAGTAAAACCATACTGAAATCCACTACAACCACCGCCTGTTATATACACCCTTAATTTTAGATTTGGGTTTTCTTCTTCGGTAACTAGTGATTTAACTTTATTTGCTGCTGCGTCAGTAAAGTGAATCGGTAAAGCGTTGTCGCTCATATTCTTCTCCTAATATATTTACCTATGTATTATATACCTTTGCTAGATGAAAATACAAAATAGAAAACCTCTATTAAATAAATTTTTCATAGCTAGCTTGAATTTATTTTGATTTTATGAATAAATACAACAAAATTTTTTAGAGAGATTATCTCGATTATGCTAAACAATTTCAAATCAGAAAAGCTTTATCAACAAGCGTTATCTGTCATGCCTGGCGGTGTTAATTCACCTGTACGTGCTTTTAATGGTGTGGGTGGATCGCCTTTATTTATTGAACGAGCCAACGGTGCATATATTTATGATGTAGACGATAAAGCTTATATCGATTATGTCGGTTCTTGGGGACCTATGATTCTTGGGCATAACGATCCTGATGTTGCCAATGCGGTAATTAATGCTGTGCGCAATGGGTTAAGTTATGGAGCTCCAACCGAAATTGAAACCAAAGTTGCCGATTTAGTCACACAATTAATACCTTCAATTGAAATGGTGCGAATGGTAAATTCGGGAACTGAAGCAACCATGAGTGCCATTCGTGTTGCTCGTGGTTTTACTGGTCGTGATAAGATTATTAAGTTTGAAGGTTGTTATCACGGTCATGCCGATTATTTGTTAGTTAAAGCGGGTTCGGGCGCCCTTACTTTTGGCCACCCGACTTCACCTGGTGTGCCTGATGATTTTGTTAAACATACATTAGTTTGTGATTATAACAACTTAGAATCGGTCAAAAAGCAATTTGAGCAATACCCCGATGAAATCGCCGCTATTATTATTGAGCCAGTCGCAGGCAATATGAATTGCGTGCCAGCCAAAAAAGAGTTTCTACATGGATTACGTGCACTTTGCGATAAGTATGGTGCGCTATTAATCATTGACGAAGTGATGACTGGCTTTAGAGTCGCCCTTGGCGGTGCTCAAGATTATTATGATGTGGTGCCGGATCTGACTTGTTTAGGCAAGATTATTGGCGGAGGTATGCCTGTTGGAGCATTTGGAGGTCGTGCGGATATTATGATGCAATTAGCGCCAACCGGTCCAATATATCAAGCAGGTACCCTTTCAGGCAATCCTATTGCAATGACAGCAGGTTATACAACTTTAACCAAGTTAATGGACGTTGGGATCTATCAAGCGTTAGCAGATAAAACTGCATCGCTTGCCAACGGATTATTATCGGTCGCTAAAAAGCATAATGTGCCATTCGTGGTGAATTATGCTGGTGGGATGTTTGGATTATTTTTTACAACTGCTTCTGAAGTAACCAGTTATCAAGATGTTATGCAGTGTGATGTTGAATTATTCAAAAAATTCTATCATTATATGCTAACTGAAGGTGTTTACTTTGCACCGTCAGCTTTCGAAGCTGGTTTCATGTCACTTAAGCACACAGAAAAAGAGATCAATCACACAATTGATGCAGCAAGTCGTTTTTTTAGTAACTTAATTTAAAAGTATAATACTGTTTTATATACCCAAAAGAAAAAATTAAACTATTAAAATAGGTAATAATTATATGGTTAATCCACTTAAAGAAGGTGAAAAAGCACCTCAGTTTTCGTTGCCAGACCAAGATGGAGAGCAAATAAGCTTGAAAGACTTTGAAGGTCAACGTATTTTAATTTATTTTTACCCAAAAGCGATGACTCCTGGTTGTACAGTGCAAGCATGTAATTTGCGTGATTGTCAGGACGAGTTTAAAAAATACAATGTGGTGATCCTTGGTATTAGTACCGATAAACCAGAAAAGTTATCTCGATTTTTTGATAAAGAATTATTAAATTTTACGTTGCTTTCAGATGAAAATCACGAGGTTGCCCAAGCATTCGGTACTTGGGGAGAAAAGGAATTTATGGGTAAAACCTATGAAGGAATTCACCGTATAAGCTTTTTAATTGGCAAAGACGGTAAAATAGAAAAAGTGTTTGATGATTTTAAAACATCTAACCATCACGAAGTAGTTTTAGATTATCTTCAAAACCACAGTAAATAGTTTTGCTTAAAAGCAGATTAAATTATAATCTGCTTTTACTTCGTACTGGTATTATTTAATTCGTCTAATTTTGGCCAAGCATTTATAATTGCTTTAACTAATGTAGCTAAGGGTATTGCAAAAAATATTCCCCAAAATCCCCATAAACCACCAAACACAATCACCGCTAAAATAATCACAAGTGGATGTAAATTGAGCTTTTCCGAAAATAAGCAAGGCACTAATAAATTTCCATCTAATGCTTGAATCAAAACATAGCAAAATAGCAAATAACCAAATTGTGCAGTTAATCCCCATTGAAATAGTGCAATTAATACAACGGGAATACTTGAAATAATAATACCAACATACGGTACTAATACGGATAACCCAACAAGCACGGCTAATAAAAGTCCATAATCTAAGCTAAAATACCAAAAAGGAATATAGACACAAACCGATAAAATAATAATGTGCAGAACGTTACCAACAATATAATTGGATATTTGCATATCCATTTCAGTGGCAACTTTGCTTAAAATTGTGCGGTTTTTTGGTAAAATTTTTGAACAGTATCCCAAAATTTTTGCTTTGTCTTTTAATAAAAAGAACATCATTATTGGCACTAATACCGCATTAATTGCAATAGATACTAATCCTAATAAAGAAACAATTGAAAATTGTAATAATGAATTACCCGTTTGTACAACTTTATCGGTAATGCCTTGGATGACCGAATCAAATAACCCAACATCAATTAATTCTGGATAATGTTCTGGCAAGGTGGTTAGGAAGTTGTTAGCAAAATTTAGCATGTTTGGAATATTGGTGATTAAACTTATACTTTGTTGCCAAATTAATGGTAATAAAATCATAAACCCGACTAATACAACCATTAAAAAAAGCAGTAATACCATCACAACAGCCAGCGTTCTTGGGATATTTTTTTTATGTAGAAAGTTAACTGGGCTATCTAACAAATAAGAAAGCACAATAGCAATTAATACAGGCAAAAGAATTTTATTGAAAAAATAGATGATAATAAACAGGCCAAGAATAACAGCCATTAACGAAACAACATGTGGATCGCTAAAACGCTTTTTATACCATTCCATAAACATTTTTAACATTAAAATACTCCTATTTTGCTCACTTTGCGGATAATAATCTCAGTTTGATTATTTTTTAAAGCCACCAAATATGCCTCGAGTGATCTGCTTACAAATTTGATTGACAACTTGCCTAGTCGCACTTTTAGCTATTTTTTGAGTGATACCATCACGTTGTCCACCTCTTGGCCCTTTTGTCCCAAAAAGAAGCGAACTTAAACAATTAAGCAATCCACCATTACTTTGTTTATTATTTTTATCACCGTCTGTTTTTGTATTGCCATTATTTGTATTTGTGTTTTGATTAGACAAGCTATCTAACAAAAATCCATTTTTCAATATTTCATAAGCGGATTGTCGATCTAAGGTTTGCACATATTTATTGTAAAAATGGGATTGATGAATAATAAATGATTGATTGTCTGGTGACATTGGTCCCATTTTTGAACCTGGCGCAATAATATAACCACGCTCAACCATGTTTGGGCGACCTTTTTCGTCTAAAAACGAGATAAGCGCTTCGCCAACGCCTAATTCCATTATCGCTTTTTCAGTATCAAAACATGGATTCGCGCGCATGGTTTGGGCGGCTGTTTTTACCGCTTTTTGATCTTTAGGAGTAAATGCGCGCAAGGCATGCTGCACACGATTGCCTAATTGCCCTAAAATTGTATCGGGAATATCGCTCGGGTTTTGCGAGGCAAAATAAACCCCTACCCCTTTCGAGCGGATTAGTCGCACAACTTGTTCTATTTTTTTTAATAATGCAGGCGAAATGTCATTAAAAAGTAAGTGTGCTTCATCAAAAAAGAAAACAAGTTTAGGTTTATCAAGATCACCGACTTCTGGCAAATGCTCAAAAAGTTCTGACAATAGCCATAATAAAAAAAACGAATATAATTTAGGTGAGTTATATAATTTTTCGGCCGATAAAATGTTAACTATGCCGCGACCTTCAGAATCAACTTGTATTAAGTCTTGAATATCGAGCATTGGTTCGCCAAGAAATAATTCTGCGCCTTGTTGTTCTAGTGTTAATAAACCACGTTGGATTGCGCCAATTGACGATACCGAAATGTTTCCGTATTGTGTGGTGAATTTTTTAGCATTATCACCCACAAATTGAATTAAAGCTCGAAGATCTTTTAAATCAATTAATAATAGACTGTTATCATCCGCAATTTTAAATATCAGCTGTAACACGCCTACTTGTACACTGTTTAAATCGAGCAAACGACCAAGTAAAATTGGTCCTATATCTGACACGGTACAGCGAACGGGGATCCCTTTTTCGGCAAAAACGTCCCATAATTCAATGGGTGATAATTCTGGTTGCCAACTATCGGCTTCAATGCTAACTAAACGAGCCTGTAGTTTATCAGTTAATATACCTTTTTCGCCAATTCCTGTTAGGTCGCCTTTAACATCAGCAAGAAAGACTGGCACACCTATTTTTGAAAAGCTTTCAGCCATTTTTTGTAGAGTAACTGTTTTACCGGTACCCGTTGCACCCGTAATTAAACCATGACGATTAGCTAATGCAGCTATAATAGATAAATCTTTACCATGGCTTTTGGCAATTACAATCGATTCACTCATGGATTAACCCCTTTTTTTATTTTTGCTTTGTACTTAATACTATTTTGTTATAAAAATAATTTCTCTATTAAAACAATTTTTCTATTAAAGCTACAAATAATATTGTATTCTGAATTAGCAATAGCTGCTATTGTTATTATATTATCTAACCCATATCCCATATAAGGAGGCACTATGTTTCCAGAATATCGAGAAATAATTTCTAAATTAAAAAATACCGATTTACGTTTTCAAAAATTGTTCGATCAACATAATGAGCTTGATCAAAAGATTAAAAACATTGAATCAGGAATTATTGTCAATACCACTGAAACGATAGAGGTATTGAAAAAACAAAAGCTTAAAATTAAAGACGAAATTCATAGAATTTTAAGAAAAGCGTCTGAAACACATCTAAACCTATAATCAGCTACAACTTGTAATTATTTTAATCAATAGCTTTTTTAATATTAAAAAGCGCTCAAATAAAAACCCCAATTATTGGGGTTTTTATTATGTGTTAACTGAAAAGCTTTGCATTAATTATTTTGTATTTAATGATTTAATTTTTCCTGAGCCTTCTTTTGTTTTCGGCTTTTAATTAGCATAATTAAATTTTTATGTGGTGTTTTCATAGATTATTTCCTTTTAGTTATAATTATAGGGTGAATAAATTAATTTTTTAATAATTTTTACTATATAAATTTTAAGATAGCTAAGCGATGTTAATATCACTTAGCTATTATTAGTCAATTAAAACCATTGACCAAAGCGTTTGATATAAATGCGTTTCATCAATTGTGCAACACAGCAATAGCTAAATAGGGTTGCTAAAAGCCATGGAAAGTATGACCAAGGTAATGGTTGTAAACCAATTAATCCACCCAGTGGAGAAAACGGAATATAAATACCTACAGCCATAATTAACAATGTCATCACAATAACAGGAAATGCTGCGGTGCTTTGCACAAATGGAATTTTTTGTGTTCTAAGCATATGCACCACCAATGTTTGTGACAATAACCCCTCAATAAACCAGCCTGAATGAAACAGCGATTGCGCTTCCACACTGTTTGCACTGAATACAAACCACATTAGTGCATAGGTTGTGATATCAAAAATAGACGATGTTGGTCCAATCCAAATCATAAAACGTCTAATATTTAGTGCATCCCATTTGCGTGGTTTTTGTAAAAACTCATCGTCCATTTTATCCCATGGTAATGAGAGTTGAGAAATATCATACAGTAAGTTTTGAATAAGTAAATGTATCGCTAGCATAGGCAAAAAAGGTAGAAACGCACTAGCCACTAATACTGAAAAAATATTTCCAAAATTCGAACTTGCGGTCATGTTTAGATATTTCATAATATTGCCAAAGGTTTCGCGACCGCATATTACACCTTCTTCCAATACCATTAGGCTCTTTTCAAGCAGAATAATATCGGCAGATTCTTTGGCAATGTCAGTTGCAGTATCGACAGATATACCCACATCAGCGTCACGTAGTGCCGGGGCATCGTTTATACCATCACCTAAAAAACCAACGGTATGACCGTTATCTTGCAATAATCGGATAATTCTCGATTTTTGTAGTGGTGTTAATTTAGCAAAAATAGTATGTTGTTCGATTTTGATTTTAAGCTCGCTATCATCCATTTTTTCAATTTCAGTGCCAAGTAATGGGGAGCCCGGCTCTAAACCAACTTCTCGGCAGACTTTGATGGTGATGATTTCGTTATCACCTGTTAAGACTTTAACGCCCACACCATGTTCATTCAAGGCTGAAATCGCTTCGAGCGCACTTTCTTTTGGAGGGTCTAAAAAGGTTAAAAAGCCACGAATAGCAAGTGCTGTTTCGTCTTGCACTGTGTATTGTGTTTTTGTTTCGCTAGCTGGAATATCTTTTACACCAACCGCTAATACTCTAAAACCTTCTTTGTTATAGTCATGCGCGAGTGCAATTAAAGCTTGTTTTCGTTTTTCATCTAATGGTAAATATTCGCCATTTTCATAAACATAACTGGCAATAGAGAGCATTTCTTCAACTGCGCCTTTACAGATCATTAAATGGTTATCACTGCCATTTTGCACAACCACCGATAAACGACGACGCACAAAATCAAACGGTAACTCATCAATTTTTTTGTATAAACCAGCACCCACCTTTTTCATATTGGTCTTTTCTTCAGTAAAACGGATGATCGCTTTATCCATCAAGTTTTTCATGCCACTTTGATAATAGCTATTAAGCCAAGCGAGCTCTAAAACTGTTGAATCAGCTTCACCATTTATATTAAGGTGATGTTCTAAAATGATTTTATCTTGCGTTAGGGTACCTGTTTTATCGGTACATAAAATGTCCATCGCACCAAAATTTTGGATAGCATTAAGTCGCTTTACAACCACTTTACGCTTTGCCATACTAACAGCTCCTTTGGCTAAGTTAGCGCTGACAATCATTGGTAACATTTCAGGCGTTAAACCAACCGCAACAGCTAATGCAAAAAGTGCCGCATCGCCCCAATCATTTTTTGAAAAACCGTTAATAAAAAAGACAATTGGCACCATGATTAGCATAAAACGAATAAGCAACCAGCTAACGCTATTAACCCCCCGATCAAACGAAGTCTCAGCACGCGATCCGACAATCGATTTCGCTAATGAGCCAAAATGCGTATCGGCACCCGTTGCAACCACAATGGCAGTAGCAGTGCCACTGACAACATTGGTACCCATAAAACAGATGTTATTAACATCAAGCAAATTATCTTTATTAATGTCTGATGCTTCGATATTATCGGTATTTTTTTGTGTTACCGCACCTAATGTGTCATATTTTTCAACCGGAATTGATTCGCCAGTGAGTACAGCTTGACTAACAAATAAGTCACGAGATTCGATTAATCGGATATCTGCTGGGATCATGTCACCAGCCGATAAATAAACAATATCTCCCGGAACGATTTCATTTAATGGAATTTCAATGCGTTCAGGACTCATGTCTTTATGCGCACGTCTTAGCACGGTTGCGGTTGTGCGAATCATTGATTTTAATGCTTCGGCTGCTTTGTTCGACCTAAATTCCTGCCAAAAACGCAGTAAACCACTTAGCGATACCATAGTTAGGATAATAATAATCCCAGTTAAATCGGTCTCTTCACCATTTTGCAAAGGCAACCAAAAGTCAGTTACAAAACTGACAATGGCCAATGCTAATAATACAAATATAAATGGATTATTAAATGCCATTAATAGTTGCACTATCACTGATGGTACTTTTTCTCGTGCGACTTCGTTTTTACCATATTTTTCAATTCTCGATTTGGCACTTTCTTGTGTTAATCCTGAAAGGCTGGATTGAAATTTAGATAAAATATTATCAAGACTATTTTGTGCTTCGTTGATAGCTTTGATATCTACACTATTTTGTGCTTTGGTTTTTGATGTATTTTTTGTCATCATGAGTACCTATATTCTTAATTTTGGCAAAAGCATGCCAACTCATTGTTACCCAGTAACGATAAGTTATTAAATGTTGGAATGAGCTAAAATTTTTAGTGCATAGCAAAACTAGCCCATAAAACTATTTTGTATAGCTAGTGCTGAACATTAAATTTAATTAGCAAATAGAATTAATTAAGAATTTAGATACAACTCGGTGGTTCTAAATGTTTTTCTGAAAGATGTAGAACACGCAACATTAAGCTTTGTGCGTATTGATGTTTTGAGTTTGTGTGATAGCGTGTAAAAAAATGCATATCGTTCACCATTACCGTTTTATCAATTTCGGCTTGTGAACTGAAAAAATGGTGATTTAGACAGGTTCATTAACCGATAATGATGTGTTTATATTTGTCTCCCCGCATTGTGGGGTGACCCGATTGAGTGTCCATATTTCTCCTGTAAATTGAACTCTTCGCTTTGTATTTCAACTTCCCTTCACCCTCATTTTTAACTTCCATAATAGCTAAAAAAGGAAGAAAAGCTCAAAAGGCGGGCACTTTATACGCCTTTAACAAACAGAAGTCAACCTTTACAGCCTTAAAAGAGTGGTAATTGTTGAAAAACAGCACTTATCGCCATTTTTTTCTTCATTTTTATATGGAATTGATATCCCTATTATCCAATATAAGATACAATCACTGCACGATTAATTAATGTGAGTATTTTTAAATGGAACTTTCTGAATTAATCCATGATAATTGGTTAAATTTGGTCATTTTTTTAGTGCTCTCTTTTGTCGCAATTATTTATAAAAAACGGGGTAAAAATAACTATTTTGATAATATTATTAAATATGCCGTTATTTTAGAAAAAACACCTCAACCAAAATATCAAATAGATTATTTAAATAATATTAAAAAAAAACTTATTTGGGAGAAAGTCTGCTTTTATAAAGCAGGCAACATCGACAAAGAAAGTATTGCTATTTCGCTAGTAAATGCTGATGTTCATAATCTTATTGAGCTGACTCAATTAGATTTATTAACACAATATTTTAAGATCACAGAAAAACGCATTACGCCACTTAAACCCTATTTCATTAAAGAAGTTATGGTTAGCTGTGTTGAATTTATGTTAGCATCGATTATGTTGCTGTCTAATATTATTACCGTCTTTAGTTCACCTTGGATAATTAATGTTATTGTTGCTATTTTGACAAACGTTATCATTATAATCGCTCTGTTTAGCTTTACTTTACAACCAATTAAACGACTCAAAATCTATCTTTCAATTCTAAAAGACAATGCCTTTTTACAAAGAGCGAATAATGAATTAGCTAAAATAATCAAAGATAAAAATAGAGTAAGCACCGATATTTTAGAAGAAATCACCGAATCAGAAAAATAACAAAATAAGCATCAATCTTAAAATCATTATTCAGATAGTATAACTATCTTAATCAACAGGATGAAACGTTCATTGTTATGTTTCATCCTATGTCGTTTATCTGGAGATTAGGCTCGAATATTCAACCTTGTATTTTTTAACTGATTAACAAGATCTAACAGTGATAAATTGAGTTGATGCATAAACTGTTGGTATGAAAACGCTTTTTTACTAATTTCATCTAATTGTAATTCCCAATGTGCGGTCATGTCAGGCATCGACATGATATCAGGTAGCGATAAAATCAGATTTTTACCTACGTCAGTTGAGCGAATTGCTTTACCTTGACGAGTTAAAAATTGGCGTTTAAATAACAACTCAATAATACCAGCCCTTGTTGCTTCTGTGCCTAAGCCATCGGTTTCTCGCAATATTTTTTTGATTTCGGGATCTTTAACAAATCGGGCAATTCCTGTCATGGCAGACAATAATGTGGCATCGGTAAAAGGTCTTGGCGGTTGGGTTTCTTTACTAACCAGCTCAGTATCAATACATTGCACAGTTTCGCCCTTTTTAACTAATTTAGTTAATAGGCCATTACTTTCATTATTATTTGTCTCGGTTTCAACTTGGTAGTTTTTACTTCTAAATAAAACCTTCCAACCGTCGTCAAGCATCTGGTTGGCTTTAGAAATAAATTTTCCCCCTTGAATGTCAACATCAATTTGCAATTCAGCATATTTATAAGCTGGATAAAATTGAGCTAAATATTGCGTTGCTACAACTTGATACACTGCTTTTTCGTTATCGGTTAAGCTTTCCATTTTAGCTTTGCGCAAAGTTGGAATAATGGCGTGATGCGCTTCAACTTTTTTATCATTCCAAGCCTTGGAACGTAAAGTAAAATTAGCATCACCAATAGCAGATTGTAGTTCAGGACAATTATTTTCAATGGCGGACTTTACGCCTGTAATTTGTTTTAAATGTTCTTCGGGTAGAAAGCGACAATCCGACCTTGGATAGGTGATTAATTTGTGTTTTTCATATAACGATTGGCAAATGTCGAGCACATCTTGAGCGCTCAATCCATTTTTTTGGGCCATTTCAATTTGCAATGCCGATAAATTAAATGGCATTGGTGGCGCTAGTTCTTTCTTTTTATTACTGACTTTATCAATTTTTCCGGATTGATTATTAATGCGCTGACAAACATTTTCGGCTAATTTTTTGACTAATACACGCCCTTCATCATCCTGATAAGGCGCACAGGCTTCGCTGGGTTGCCATTTCGCTTTGAATATTTCATTATCTTTGGTTTGCAGCACAGCAAAAACTTCATAAAATGGTTTAGGTACAAATTGCGTTATCTCTAAATCTCGCCTAACCACCAATCCTAAAATAGGCGTTTGCACTCGCCCTATTGATAATACGCCTCGATAACCGTTTTTTTGCCCAACAATAGTACAAAGCCGACTCATATTAATTCCATACAGCCAATCGGCTCTAGCCCTTGCTAATGCCGAGGTTGATAAAGGAATAAAATCTTGATTGTTGCGTAATTGTTGCAATGACTTTTCAACAGCACTAGCATTCAAATCACTAATTAAACAGCGTTGAATTGCTTTGCGCTTATCTGGCGATAATTGGCAATAATTTAAAACTTCATCAACCAATAACTGCCCTTCCCTATCTGGGTCACCAGCGTGTACTATTTGCTCTGCTGACTTAATCAGATCTACCAAAATATTAAATTGTTTTTGTGTATTGCCTTTAGGCATTAATATCCATTTTTCAGGCACTATGGGTAAATCATTAATCACCCATTTTTTATATCGAGGATCATAAACTTCTGGTGTGGCTTGCTCTAATAGATGCCCAATACACCAGCTCACAACATCACCATTACTTGCTTTGATAAAACCATTACCTTTTTGATGAGGTTTAGGTAATACTTCAGCAATAGCCCTCGCTAAGCTGGGTTTTTCAGCAATAAATAAACGATAAGATTGATTAAATTGCATAAAAATGATTATTCACTAAAAATTCCAAATAACATAAGCTTGAACAAATGCTCATAACCTTTAATCCAATTTTTAAAAGAGAGCTTAATTACCACCATTTTTTATATTTAAGCCAAATGACTGAAACTATACAAATAACAACAAGCAGTACGATTAATCCAACAAAAGACCATCCTTGTTCGCTAAAGGGAATACCAGCTAAATTGACACCCAGCAAACTGGTTAAAAAAGTAATCGGCGTAAATATAATGGTAAAAAGAGACATTAAGTAGATTCTCTTATTGGTTGACTCGGCCAAAAAGCTATTAATTTGTTCCATGATTGAGGCTATTCTTAATAAACAGCTATCAATATCAGAGACATAATGGTTTTGTTGATAGGAAATATCGTGTAATCGTTGGCGGTCATTATCGTCGATCCATGATACTCTTTCCGTCGAAATTTTCACAAAAATATCACGTTGTGGCGATAATAACCGGCGTAAAACGATCAACTGCTTACGAACACGGCCTATTTCTTTATAAGAAAAAATACGTTGATTTAATACCGAATTCTCTAACTTAATGATTTTATTGTGCACACTATCAAACGATAAGTTAACTTGATCACTAATTAAATCAGATATTTGAATCAACCAATCAGCCACATCTACAGGCCCAATACCTTTTTCTAAACGATCTTTTAATTCAGTAATAGCTGCAATTTCTTGATGTCGAGTTGAAATGATCGTGTTATCAGTAATAAAAAAACGAAAGGTAACAATAGGATCGGGGAGCTCATTGGGGATAAAGTTAACGCCTTTTAAAACCACTAAAACCCCCGATTCAAAACGAATTTCTTTAGATATTTGGTTTGGTTTTACCAATTCGTTTTTGATCAAATCAGGGACAAGATCTGTGGTATTTATCCAATTGATAGTTTCTTGCTTGGCAAAATCTAAATGGATCCAAAATGGCTGCGAAATGGAGGGCTTACTCTGCTCATTGAGAGGCATTGCTTTGCCTTTACCGTCTAATTGACAGACAAAAGCAGGTTGAGCCTCTAAAAGATGAGAAACAGAAATCACACTTTCACTACCTTGGTTCATCATTACTAGCCCCATTTGTTATTGTTTTTTCAAATTATATACTGAATTTAGATTAAAATGGAGCCAATAATTAGTGTTTATTTATTTTGCTTAAAGCATTAGGCAGATTTGTGGTACATAATAATTATCTGGGTGGTGAAAAACGCCCAATTTTATCCCATACCAGCGATTAATATTGTCTGCGATTAAAAGTCTTTCGGCCTGCCTTGCTCAACTCAACTATTTGCCCACGATAAATTAATAGGATTTGAACAGCATATAATACGGCTACATTGAGATCATGCAAAACTGTAACAGTATACTTTTATTGGAGACATCCTTAGCGGTATAATAAACCTTCAACTAATGAGATTTACTAGTGGCAAGATAACTAAATATCGAATTTAAACGAGAATGTGCAGGGCTCGTTCTAAATTATGGTTATATACATAAAGATGCTGCAAAAAAATGAGTGTCAGTATCTCATCAATCCAGCGTTGGGTAACGCAATATAGAAAAGAAAGGCAAGGTACGCTTTAAAGTAGTACGTTGACTCCTAAGTAAAAAAAGGATCCAAGCGTTAGAAAACAAGTTAAGCAATGACAAAGCGATAAACAGTTTTAAAAAAGGCTTCTGCCTTCTTCGCAATCGAAATGACAAACAGCAACAAATAACGTTGATTCTGAAGAAGGCCGGAAATGAAACAGCTTAAATCTGTCGTTGCCTATCATTATCACCGAGTACTTTTTATTATCAAATTAAACATCTTCCTTTTAAATTAATTAATGCTAGGCTTGAAATTGTCATGAAATCAATTCATGACGAATGGACGGTATATACAGTAAAAGAAGAATGTAACAATAAATTATACAAAACATTAGGCATAAATATCTAGAAATGTTTACCGCCCTAACCAGAACATTCCAATTAGATATGGATTTTTAACTGTAAATAAAATGGCTTATTATTTTTCTAAAAAATAATCAGGTAGAGTATTGATTTTATTTAATTATTTTTAATGAAAACATACCCTTGTTCTATCACAACACACTTAAAAAAATTGTCGCTTTAGATCTTCAATAAACCAAAAATCGCCTTAATTAAGTACGCATTGAGTTACTGATTTACTAATTACATAAAGAGACCATTTGCTATTTGGGAATGTTTTGAAGAAATTAATTTTAGTTTTTGCTGATTCAATAGAATTTATCGTTGGCCTGCTTGCGGTATTTAAACGCTGCTCATTAAAATAACTTTTCTAATACAGCCACAATTTGTGTCACACAACGAAAATAACGATAATCAAAGATTAAACTTCAGTTCTATAACCCGTTGTTTATATTTCATTTCAATGGCGTCCCCTACAGGATTCGAACCTGTGACCTACGGCTTAGAAGGCCGTTGCTCTATCCAGCTGAGCTAAGGAGACTTAGATAGGATTTGTCGATTAGACGCAGAGTATTATATAAAGCTATTTCAATTCGTCAATGATTTTTAATGGTTTATCGCATTGGATTAACAAAATATCATCAATTTAGTTTTTTATTATATTCATTTTGGTCATGAATATAATCAACTTACAATCAATTTAATTAACATTACCATCTGAATTTCATCTTTAAAAAGATATTTAACATATTATTTATTAATAATTTTAAGTTTTCAGACGATGGATTAGCTTAAAAATTAACGGATACTAATTATAAATTTCATATTTCTTTATTCTCTATTCTTTTTAATATTCATTTATTTAGCTTTGTCGATTTGTGCTTTTAGCATGGCTATTCTGCTTTGTCCTTGTTGCATTTTTTTTTCGGGAGATAGTTCGTTACGTTGATCTTGCCAGACTAAGTCGTCTTGTGGCAGTTCTAATAAGAATCGACTCGGTTCAACTTGCAGTGTTTCGCCAAATTGTTTACGTTGTCGGCTAAATGAAAATGTGAGCTCTTGTTGGGCTCGAGTGATGCCTACATAGGCTAGGCGGCGCTCCTCTTCGATATTGTCTTCATCAATACTGTTTTGATGTGGTAATAGTCCTTCGGACATGCCAACTAAATAGACGTAAGGGAACTCTAGCCCTTTTGAGGCATGTAGCGTCATAAGTTGAACTTGATCAAGCTCTTCTTCGGCTTCGTTACGTTCTAGCATGTCTCGTAAGGTAAATCTGGCAACAGCTTGTTCAAGTGTCATGGCTTCATCAATATCATCACCTTGCAACATCCCATTTAACCAACTGATCAATTGTTCGACATTGCGCATGCGCATTTGCCCCGCAGCTGGGGATGACGATGTTTCATAAATCCAGCTTTCATAATTGATACCATGCAGCAGTTCATAAATCACGTCCATCGGTTCATGGTGCGATTTTTGAATAAGCGTATCAAACCAATGGATAAATACTTGTAATGATTCCATGCGCTTGCCTGATAGTAGTTGAGTTAGCCCCATATCATGACTTGCTTGATATAGGCTAACACCACGGTGATTTGCCCACTCCCCTAGTTTTTGGATGGTTGCTGGGCCAATTTCTCGTTTGGGGGTATTGATAATGCGAATAAACGCATTGTCATCATCAGGATTAGTTAATAACCGCAAATACGCCATTAAATCTTTAATTTCAATTCGCGCAAAAAACGATGTTCCGCCGGAGATTCGATAGGGTATGCGATATTGCATTAATATTTTTTCAATTAGCCGAGCCTGATGATTACCACGATATAAAATAGCATATTGACCATATTGACCGTTATGCGCAAAGCGATGACCAATAAGATCATTAATGACTTTTTCGGCTTCGTGCTCTTCACTATCAGCAGAAATGACTTTTAATGTTTCGCCATAACCTAATTCTGAAAACAATTTTTTTTCAAAGATGTGTGGATTATTTTCGATTAAAATATTCGCCACTTTTAAAATTCGGCCCGATGATCGGTAATTTTGTTCTAGTTTGATGACTTCTAATGTTGGAAAATCTTGTTTGAGTAATACTAAATTTTGTGGTCGTGCACCACGCCAAGAATAGATTGACTGATCATCATCACCAACGACAGTAAATTTGGCTCGGTTGCCAACCAGTAATTTGATAAATTCGTACTGACTGGTATTAGTATCTTGATATTCATCAACTAGCAAGTAACGAACTCTGTTTTGCCATTTTTCGCGAACTTCTTCATTATTTTTTAATAAGAGTGTGGGTAATAAAATAAGATCATCAAAATCTAAAATGCTGCAAGCTTTTAATTGTTTCTCATACAATTGATAACAGTGAGCAAATAATTTTTCCTTGTTG
This sequence comes from Gilliamella sp. App4-10, assembly GCF_001690495.1. Classification (GTDB taxonomy): domain Bacteria; phylum Pseudomonadota; class Gammaproteobacteria; order Enterobacterales; family Orbaceae; genus Gilliamella; species Gilliamella apicola_G. The sequence continues at coordinate 90,392 of NZ_LZGS01000018.1, read as the reverse complement.
GTTTGCGCACTTGCCATCGCAATAGTTGAATCAACGATATCATTCTTCCAATTTGAGATTGTTGAGCGTAATTGATTAATCAGATCCTTATCACCCTCTAACCATTGATAAGTTAATTCTTTGAGTAAGGCGGTTTGATCATGATCATCAAACAATGAAAAGTTGGATTTAATGCCTAGATGTCTATACTCTCGGCGAACAATATCCAATCCCAATGTATGGAATGTTGAGATTTTAAGCCCCCTTGCCTCTTGTTTACTAAGCGATTGGGCAATGCGTTCTTTCATTTCGCGCGCGGCTTTATTGGTAAAAGTAACAGCAACAATATGACGTGGCAAATATTCTTTAACGCGAATTAAATAAGCAATTTTGTTGATGATAACCCGAGTTTTTCCAGAACCAGCCCCAGCTAAAACAAGGCAAGGTCCTGAAACATATTCAACCGCTTTTTGTTGACTTGAATTTAAACGCACAGAATAAAACCATTAAGAAAATTGTGGGCTAGTATATAACGATATACTAGCTATGTGCAATTAGCGCCATTATAAAGCGAATATAATTGCTTTTTTATGGAATATTATTGAATGAATGTTAAAGCCTGTTCTACTACTTCGACCCCAGCTGCTTTTTTATGGGCATTCTCACTAAGATAACGTCGCCATTGCCTTGCCCCTTTACGTCCATTAAATATACCTAAAGTATGGCGCATAATATGGTTAAGTTGTGCGCCTTGCATTAGCTGCTGTTCGATATAAGGGTAAAGTGCACGAATAGCAGATAGAGGGTCGATGACGGAAGTATTTGTGCCAAAAATTTGCGTATCAATTTCAGTAAGTAATAGTGGGTTTTGATATGCTTCTCGTCCTATCATTACACCATCAACATACTGCAAGTGGTATTTTATTTCATCAATCGTTTTAATACCACCATTAATGGCTATCGTTAAATCGGGATAATCTTGTTTGAGTTTATAAACACGATCATAGTCAAGCGGAGGGATTTCCCGATTTTCCTTTGGGCTTAATCCTGATAACCACGCTTTGCGCGCATGCACAATGAACGTGTTAGTATAGGGCATGACTTTTTCAATAAATTGGCATAAAAATGCATAACTATCAAAGTTATCAATACCAATTCGGGTTTTTACTGTGACGGGGATATCCACCTGTTCTTGCATCTGTGCAATACAGTTAGCAACCAAATCGGCATTGCCCATTAGGCAAGCGCCAAACATACCATTTTGTACACGATCGGATGGACAACCCACATTTAAATTTATTTCGTCATAACCACGTTCTTGCGCTAATTTTGCACATTGTGCTAATGCTTTAGGATCGCTACCACCTAGTTGCAAGCTAACTGGATGCTCTTCATTATTGAAAGCTAAATAATCACCTTTTCCAAATAAAATCGCGCCAGTGGTCACCATTTCGGTATAGAGCAATGTTTGTTTGGTTAAAATTCGATGAAAATAGCGGCAATGCTTATCGGTCCAATCAAGCATAGGGGCAACGGAAAATTTATTCTTTGTTGAATTCATTGATACACCAATGTTTATAGCTGTTTTTATTGTTTATCTCATAAAATTATTTTTGCCTATTTTAATATATTTTTTCATTATCAGGCTTCCACGCCGATAGGACGAATAATTTAAGGCAAAAGATGACCCATTATATCATAGAGAAACGTGTCCGTGCAGACGCAACAGCTAGCAAAACATGAGGTACAAACTAGGTATCGAAAAGTTTGAGCATACCAAAACCAAGGCCTATACTCTGCAACCAAACGAGATGTATGAGCGATTCCATAAAACGATGAAAATCAAATATTATAACATTATGTTCAAGCGCAAGATGTATAATGAATTGTCTGAAACTCAATACGATATTGAGCAATGGCTTGAATTTTATAATAAGGAAAGAGTACATTCAGTTAAGTATTCTTATGACAAAACACCGAAACAAACTTAGCTAAGCGTAAAAGAGCTCGCGAGAGAAAAATAATTAAAAAATTTATTTTACACATCGGACACACATTTTGCTAAAATGAATTCCGATGAATAATAAGTGTTTGTCAAATTAAATTTGAGCTAATACAGTTTATAAAACTAATTACACATTTTGTTCCATAGGCTTTCAAAATCAACACCGAAAAAACCTGAATCCTGTTCTAAAACATATAAATCTTTATCGCTAACAATAAATCTTTGAAAACCCGTTTTATCTCCCAAAGAATTATTTGAATTAACCTCACCGCAAAACCCCTTTTGGTTTCTAAATTCGGCACTATCTGGGTCTTTTAAGTGGGGTGTTAAATATTCCCTTGCTAGTTGCTGCTGCTTCATTTCTTGCATCTCAGCATCATTATCAGCATACACTCCAAATCCAATAGTAAGACAAAATAAAAAAATTATTTTTTTCATGTCATATCCTTGTTAATTAAATTAACATCATAGTATAAAATTTAATTAAACAAATCAATGCTTATTTAGCCGCTCATTAGGTCGAGTCTGCTACTCTAATATCGATAACAGTGATTATTTTATCATCAGCTCGATCACCTTGTCGTTTTTATATTGATAATCTACCGTTACCAATATTTATTGGCCAATGGATAGCTAGATTACCACCTGATTTAGGATCTTGTAAAAGCTCCTTTAAATCAGTGTTCGCTCTAGTATCAACAACACACTTACCTTTATTAACTAACCAAGTACCTTCTATAAGAATACATTCAATACCACTATGAGCCATACCTGAAATAATTTGAGCTGTAATCATATGCTCTAGTTTTGATTTAGTCTGACACTTAACTTATTTTATAACTAAAAAATAGTCAGAAATAAATCAAACAGCAAAAATCTTCAAACACAAATTAGGACTTTTAGAGCTTGCTAAATAATTGGGAAACGTTCAACAAGTCTGTAAGATGATGGGGAATATTCATAACAGTTATTAACCCTTCAGAAAGTTGTATGAGCAAAGCAACTGGATAAATTATTGTACTCAGCAGACGCACATTTGACTAAAATTAAATCCATGAATCATTAATGTCTGTCAGATTAAGTAGCTAACTTGATGTTTTTGGGCTCTCTTAGGATTTCAGACACAAACATTCCAAGATCAATTCGCATCTTTTTACCGCACTACCAAAAAGGAGTTAACAAATATATCCTCCTTCTACACATAAATTAAATACAAGTTATCTTATACCGTTTTCAGTGATAATAAATACCCTATTGATTGAAATGGAGATTTATTACAAGAAGTTTAATATTTTTATGAAAGTTCCCAATGAGATCCTAACATGATCAGTAACTTTAAAATTTCAACGATGTTTGCCCTATTAAGCATTGGAGCAATGGAAAAACAATTAAGTATAGATTTTACGAGCAAAAAAATCTCGACAATTAATTAAAAATTGCTATTCTAGCTACCGATTTTTGATCATGTAATAAATAAATACATACATAGGGAATAAAAATGAATAACAATGAAACAAATACCATTTCGTTACAAGTAAGCGATTTACTGCAAAAATGCCTGCGTTTCATCGGTGTTATGCAACAAATTTTCGGTGTCTTAGTAATAATTAGTGGAGCAATCGCTTGTTTAGGAATCATTTCTGCTATTGTCGGCGTGCCAGTGATCATTGGTGGTATTAAACTTTTCCAATCAGGTAGTTCTTTTATTTTAACTGCAAAATTAAAACATAACGATGATCTTGTAAATGCAATTAATGGACTTCATGGATATTGGATGTTTATGCTAATTACTTTCATATTATCTGTAGCTATGTTTATCACAATGTTATTTCTTTTTACGGCATTAGTATCTTCCGCAATATACGGTTATTAACCCGTAACAACTTTTTAGTGAAAATTTAAATTTATTAATTAAGAATTTAGAAAAGTAAAAACCTCGTTAACTATGAGGTTTTTATTCCTATTAAGATTCAGTATTATCATCGTCAGATTTTGTATCAATTGGGTCTGATATATCTTGTTTATTCATTTCATCTAATGATTTAGATTCAGCTAGCGCTGAAGCTTTGATATCTTTTACTATGCCCTTTTCATCAAAATAAACTGCATACATTCTTTGGCTTACAGCTCCATGCTGTGGTTGTTGACGGAAAACATAATACCACACATTACCACCAAAAACTGAAGTTAACATGGGCGCACCCATAATAAATACAACCTGTTTTTTATTTTGACCAACTTGTAATAGATCAATAGCATCTTGTGTTACATAATTACCTTGGTTGATATCAGGTCTATAAACCCAACGATCAACGACTGAACAACCAGTTAATAAAACACTAGTTACAATTGCAAAAGCGGTAAATTTACGAAACGGCATCTAACTTTATCCATTAAAAAAATAATAGGGTGTATTATCGCTGATATTTTCCCTAAGTGCTAGCCAAATTGATATATTCTTTCACTATTAGACAACAATCAAGTTATCATTAAATCATTCTATGAATTATTACTTGACTTTTATTCTTGTATCAAACAACTTAATACAGTCACAATAAACGCTATTTTTAAACAATAAAAGGTAAAAAATGAAACTAGAGACAATAGATCAAAAAGCAAGTTATGCTATTGGATTACAAATTGGACAACAATTGAAAGAATCAGGCTTAAATAATTTAGAACTCAACGCATTAAAACAAGCAATGGAAGATGTTTTAGCCGGTAATCCGCCTGCACTACCTTTGCAAGAACTACATGATGCACTACGTCATGTACACGAACAAGCAACAAAAGAAAAAGCCAAACAAGCAGAAAAAATTGCTCAAGCAGGTAAAGATTTTCTTGCCAAAAACCTTGATAAAGATGGCATTAAATCGACTGAATCTGGTCTACAGTATGAAATCATCCAACAAGGTGATGGTGCCTTACCTAAAGCAACAGATCGTGTTCAAGTCCATTATACGGGGCAATTGATTGATGGTACTGTATTTGATAGCTCAGTAGAGCGTGGACAACCGGCTGAGTTCCCTGTCAATGGTGTAATTCAAGGCTGGGTTGAAGCGCTACAACTGATGCCTGAAGGTTCAAAATGGCGTTTATATATTCCTCAAGAGTTAGCCTATGGTGCTCAGGGAGCTGGCGCATCAATTCCACCATACAGCGCATTAATTTTTGATGTTGAATTATTAAAAGTTTTATAAGCAAGAATGGACGCTATTTGGCGTCCATTTGTTTTAAGTATTATCGTTTGGGAAGAAGATAGGCGCTAAATGCCGCCAGTAATAATAAAATACTCGCCGTACCAAACGCAACTAAATGAGTGTGTAAGTGATCGTAAGCCCATCCACCTAACCATGAACCCATCATCGCACCAATTTGATGCCCCAAATAGGTTAATCCAGAAAGTAATCCCACAATTTTTACACCATAAATATCTGCTGTAATAGCGCCAGACATTGACAAAGCGCCAGCCCAAACCAAACCACCTGCTGCTGCAATAGTAAAAAGCTGCCATTTAGTTGATGCTAAAACAAGAGTAATAAAACCTAAGCCTCGTATTAAATAGACCATCATCAAAATGTTTTTTCGTTGTACTATATCAGATAGATAACCCAAAACTAAGGTACTAAAAATAGCGACTAAACCAATCAAACCAATACCATTAGAACTGGTGATAGGATCAAAACCATGATCGATAAGCATTGGGACACCATGTGTTCCTAATAAATTCATACTGAAGCCACACGTAAAAAGCCCAAAACTCAGTTGCCAAAATGGACGTGTTTTTAACACATCTATAAGTTTGATACTAAACTCTATTTTTTGATTGATAACAGGCTCTATACTAGAATTTTCGATCTCAGATTGATTATCTTCCATAATAAACAAAGCAATAGGCAAGGCGATAATCATAAAAATTACAGCAAACGAAATTAGCGTTGTTTGCCATCCATAAATAGGAATGAAGAATGCAAAAACAGGTAACATCACTGCAATACCTGCCATACTTCCTGTTGATAAAATAAATAAGGCCAATCCTCTGCGTTTAATAAACCAACGCGCTATAATGGGCGTAAAGCTAACTGACCCCACAAAAGAAGTACCAAAAGATAATGCAATACCGAAAGATAGTAAAAAGCTCCAATAATCAGTTGAGTTAGCTGACCAAACTGTCGAGATAATAATAATGATCGCGCCTAATATTAGGACAAAACGAGTGCTATATTTACCCACTAAATATCCGGCTATTGGCATTGCAATACCTGAAAAAAGCATACCTATAGCAATAATTCCAGAAAGGACGCTACGGCTAAAACCGAGATCATTTGCAATGGGAAAAAAAAAGACCCCCATACTCATTCTCAACCCACTGGAAAGTAAAGTAAGAAAAGAAGCTGCAATAACGATATTCCAACCAAAATACCACGGAGATCGCATATTAACTCCTGATTATTTTTTATAGAAAACGGATCAAAAATTGTAGCATTAAAGTTTAGCTGATGTGTATAAGCTCTTTATTTTCCGTTATAATATTTATTTATCTACATTCACAAAAAGTTAAGGAAAGTCATATGTCAACAAACATGATTCGTATCGCGATCACTGGCGCGGGTGGCAAAATGGGACGGCAACTTATCCAAGCGGTTTCGCAAATCGAAGGGGTTACTTTAGGTGCAGCATTTGAACGAGATGGTTCATCATTAATTGGTAGTGATGCTGGTGAACTTGCAGGGATCGGTACTTGTGGTATTACAGTCACCGATAATCTAGAACAAGCTAAAGACCAATTTGACGTATTAATCGATTTTACGAGACCTGAAGGCACCCTTGCACACTTAGCTTTTTGTGTTGAAAATAAAAAAATGATAATCATTGGCACAACTGGTTTTGATGAGGTAGGCAAACAAGCTATTGCTGATGCAGCTAAAAACATTGCTATTGTTTTTGCCGCAAATTTCAGTGTCGGTGTTAACTTAGTGCTAAAATTATTGGAAAAAGCCACCAAAATTATGGGCGATTATACTGATATCGAAATTATTGAAGCGCATCACCGTCACAAGGTTGATGCGCCGTCTGGTACAGCATTAGCCATGGGTGAAGCTATTGCAGAGGCTCTTGATTGTAACTTAAAAGATCGTGCTGTTTACTGCCGTGAAGGTCATACTGGCGAAAGACCACAAGGCGCTATTGGCTTTGCAACTATCCGAGCTGGTGACATAGTAGGAGAACATACAGCTATCTTTGCCGATATTGGCGAACGTGTTGAAATTAGTCATAAAGCATCTAGCCGTATGACATTTGCTAATGGAGCTGTAAGAGCTTCACTCTGGCTTGCCAAACAACCCGTTGGTTTATACGACATGCGTGATGTTCTAAATCTCAATAATTTGTAATTTGAAAATGTCATCAGATGAAATTTGGATGCAACATGCATTAATGCTTGCTAATCGTGCCGAATCGATAGGAGAAATTCCAGTTGGTGCGGTGATTGTTGATGAAAATAATCAAATTATTGGTGAAGGTTTTAATCAACCCATTAGTAAGCATAATCCCACTGCTCACGCTGAAATAATAGCTATTGAACAAGCGGGTAAATTTTTGAATAACTATCGCATAATTAATACAACCTTATATGTCACTCTTGAACCTTGTATTATGTGTGCTGGCGCCATTATTCATAGCCGTATTAAACGTGTAGTATATGGTGCAAGTGATTACAAAACTGGCGCAGCAGGTTCTTTTATCGATATTCTTGCTCAGCAAGGCATCAACCATTATGCAGAAGTTAAAGGTGGAGTGCTAGCTAACGAGTGTAGTGCTATTTTAAGTGATTTTTTTAAAAAACGGCGTTTACAAAAAAAAATGACTAAAAATAGGTGTCAAAAAGTTTCAGGTAACTAGGCGCTTGAGTAAAAAATGCTATAATCCGCCCCCATCTTAGCATAATAAAATATGGATTCACTTATTCTTTTTAGCAAGGAATATTGCTAGAATCTAATTTAATTTTTTATAAGTAAATTTGAGCATTATTAATGAAAAAACACACATTAGAAATGATGATATCCGCTGAGGATATCCAAAAACGAATAATCGAATTAGGTACACAAATCAGCAAAGATTATCAACATAGCCAAAATGAACTGATCTTAGTAGGACTTTTACGTGGTTCTTTCATTTTTATGGCCGATTTAAGTAGGGCAATTAACGTCGGCCACGAGGTTGATTTTATGACAGCATCAAGCTATGGTAATGCTGTTATTAGTAACCGTGATGTTAAAATATTAAAAGACTTAGACGAAGATATCCGTGATAAAGATGTATTGATTATCGAAGATATTATAGATACGGGCAATACTCTCAGCAAAGTCATGGCTATTTTAAAATTGCGTCATCCACGCAGTATTGAAATTTGTACACTTTTAGATAAACCTTCACGGCGTGAAGTAAACGTTCCTGTTAAATATATCGGATTTTCCATTCCTGACGAGTTTGTTGTGGGTTATGGTATTGACTATGCTCAACACTACCGTCACTTACCTTATATTGGTCATGTCACTTTACTTGAATCTTAATATTATACGAGGTGTATGTGTCACGATTTTCCTGTTCATTAGGTTTACTTTTGGTGATGACAGCAACATCAAGTTATGCTGACATGAAATTATCCATCAAGGGATTAAAGGGAGAGCTTGCTGAAAATGTTGAGGCACGAACTTCATTAATTACACCAGACAAAGTTAGTGATAACCCGAATTTTAAACGTTATTTTGAAAGCGAAGCAAAAAAAGCACTACGCGCATTAGGTTATTACTCGCCAACCTTTGAATACAATGCACAAGATCCTAAAGTACTTGTTGTCAGAATATCACCAGGCAAGCCCGTATTAGTTGAGCAACTTAATGTTAATATTATCGATGACGGTCAACAAGACCCCGATTTTGAATATTTACTAAACCACGAATTGCCCAACATTGGTGATGTGTTAAATCATGGTATTTATGAATCATTTAAGAAAAGTCTACAAAATTTATCATTAAAAAAAGGTTACTTTGATGCCAATATGCCAAAACATCAGTTAGCTATTTTGATGTCCGAGCATCAGGCCTTTTGGAATATTGATTATACAACAGGTCAGCGTTATCGATTTGGGAAAGTGACTTTTCATAATGCCAAAATCCGTGATGATTATTTAGCTAATATTGTGCCATTTAAAGTGGGAGAGGAATATACTGCAGAACAGTTGTCATTATTAAATAGACGCCTTACCTCAACAAACTGGTTTAATTCGGTTGTGGTTGTCCCAGATTTTCCTCATGTAACAGAAGATAAAGTTCTTCCCATTGATGTAGAAACCTCACCTCGCAAAAAAAATAACATGGATTTAGGGTTAGGCTTTTCAACTGATAACGGCGTGCATGGTAAAATTGGTTGGAATAAACCTTGGATCAATAGCCGAGGACAAAGTTTTCAAAGTAACTTATCACTATCTTCACCAGAACAATTAGTGACCATGAGTTACAAAATTCCATTAAAAAAATCACCTCTTGAGCAATATTACACCATTCAGGGTGGGTATAAAAAAATTAATAATAATGATACCTATTCTCGTTCTTATACGTTTGGAGCTTTACGCAACTGGGATAATTTTTATGGATGGCAAACGTCACTAGGTTTTAATGTATTAAGTGATGATTTTACTCAAGGTGATGCAAGTTTTAAAACATTTTTGTATTATCCTTCGCTGAGCTTATCAAGAATCCGTTCTGATGGTGATTTATTAGCAATGTGGGGCGATTCACAACGTTATTCTGTTGAAGCTGCTGGAGAGTCATTAGGTTCCGATATTAATCTAGTACGCTTTCAAGCACAACAAACCTGGATTCGATCGTTACTAAAGTCACATCGATTTATAGCCCGTGGTAATTTTGGCATTATACAAGCAAGCAATTTTGATCGTGTTCCACCATCATTTAGATTTTTTGCTGGTGGTGAACGCAGTATCCGGGGTTACAGTTATCAGTCTATCTCGCCTAAGGATAAAAAAGGCAAGTTAAAAGGTGCATCTAAACTCATCACTGGTTCATTTGAATATCAATATAATTTAGCCGGATCATGGTGGGGAGCTACATTTGTAGATACAGGTGAAGCGATAGACAAAGTTGATAAAACCAAATTTTATACAGGAGCAGGTTTTGGCATTCGTTGGGCCTCTCCAATTGGGCCAATAAAAATCGATTTAGCAACACCATTGAGCAAAAACAGTGGTTCTGTTCACCTATATATTGGTTTAGGAAGCGAATTATAAAATGACTAGAAATACAGTTAAAATTAAAAAAGAAAAAAAATCAAAACCGATACATAAATGGAAAAAGCGAAGTATTGCCATTTTATCTATTATTGTTTTTCTAATTTTTTTTATTATTATATTTATATACACTAGTGTTGGTTTAAAGTTAACCACGTATGTTTTAAATAAATTTTTACCTGAGTTAAAGATAACGCAAGTTGAAGGTTCATTTCATGACCTGCATATCCAAGGACTCTCGCTTGAATTACCAAGTGTTAATGTTCAAGTCAATGATGCATCTTTTTCACTTTCTGGACTTTGTTTATTAAAAACTGAAGTCTGTATCAATCAATTTAATGCCAATGGTATAAAAGTTTCAATTAATGCTAAACAAAACGAAAGTTTGCCTGACGAACCTACTTCCGAAAAACATTTTGTGCTCAAAACACCGTTACCTATAGATCTTAAAAATACCCACCTAACCGATGTCAAAATCACTATTGATGATATGCAATTTGGCATGTCAGACTTTATAGGTAAAGCCACTTGGGTTAACAATCAGATTTATGTTTATCCTACTGTGGCAACAGATTTAAGCGCTATCTTTGCCGATAATAAAATAACCAATGTACCTGTTAAAACAACAGCAGAAGATATCGCGATTAATGAAAAAATTAGCCAAATTTTTAATCAACCACTGTTTGACTCATTGCCTCAAATTAATATTCCATTAGATATTAATGTAACCTGTTTTAAGGGTAATAACTGGTTATTACATATAGGAGGCCAAGATTATCGTTTCAATAATGTAGCCATTCAAACCAATATTGTTAATAGCCGTATCATTATAAAACAATTAGACACGGATGCTACCACCCCTTACGCAAGCGGACATGCTTCGGTTTCGGGCGAAATCACATTACGCGATGACTGGCCGGTATTAGCGCTAGTAAAAGCGAATACTGAGCAAAACCAATTTGATGCACAGTTTTCAGGCAAATTGCTGGGTGAGTTGTTGGCCAACACAACTCTTGATGGTTCAAATCAGATGAAACTAAGTGGACACATCAATTTTATTGAAAAATACCTGCCTATCATGATCCAACTCGAAGGTAAACATATCCAATGGCCAATTGAAGGAAAAGCGCAATATGAATTAAATGATTTTGCTGCATCAATAAATGGTAATGTAAAGCGATATCAAATATCAGCCAAAGGTAATATACAAGGGGAACAACTAGGCAATACTATGTTTGATATTGCAGGAAAAGGAACCAATCAAGATGCAAGCATTGATCACGGCATCGTTAAATTACCTCAAGGTGAGGTTAATATAGCGGGAAATATAAGTTGGTCACAAGCATTACAATGGGATACCAATATAAAACTCAATAATGTTGATCTCACTAAAGAACTGCCAACGAACCCAATTCGATTAAACGGTCAATTGAAAACGAAAGGTATACTAGAGAACGATAAATGGGCATTTAATTTATCCGATCTACAACTAAAAGGTAATATCAAGCATGCTGATTTATTGGCATCTGGTAGCGTGTTTATTAATTCTGAAAATAAAGCCACAGCGAATAATTTTACGATTCAATGGGGTAAAAATCAGATCGATTCAAATGGATCAACTGAAAAAGGCAATTTAATTGCGAAGTTAAATCTAGAATCATTATCTTTATTGGTTGATGATATGCAGGGATCAATTGCGGGTAATATAAAACTCAATAGCACACCTAATAACGCAATCATAGATACCAATTTAACCATTAATTCACTATCTTTTGACACGATAAAAGTTGCTAAAGCTAATCTTGTTGGCAAAGTTGAATATAAAAATCAAGTTAGTGGTAACATCATGCTAACTGGTCAATCAATAGAACTTCCAAGCCAAACCATCAAAAAAGCAACTATTGATCTGTATGGTAGTGAAAGCCAGCATACTTTAACCGTTAATATTGATGGTGAACCAGCATCATTAAAAACTTCGTTAACAGGACAGCTTGATAAAGCACGCACAAAATGGCACGGGACCATCCCTCACGCCCTACTCAATTTAGGCAATAACAACAATTGGCAACTCGCTAAATCTGTAGACTTAGCTTATGATGTGAATAATCAAATCCCAGCCATTAATGCCCATTGCTGGATAAATGGTAAGTCAACTATTTGCCTTGATAAACAATTTTTGCTAACTAAAAACAGCGATACGAGTATTACTTTAAAAGAAATTAATCTATCTAAACTACCGATACCTAACGATAGTGAAACCAAACTTGCGGGTAATGTAAATGGTAAAGTCATCATCCAATTTAAAAATGACAGTAAAATACCATCAATAAAAGCGAATATAACCAGTCATGATGTTTATATTCAACAAATGGTGACCTCGCAGTCGTTACCACTGCCTTTCGATCTTTTCAAGATTGATGCAGAATTTAATGAACAGCAAGCTAAATTAGATTGGAATTTTGGTCTGAATAAACTCGGAAAAATCAGCGGTAATTTTGTTATTACTGATCCAATCGAACAAAAAAAATTAGGTGGTCAATTGAATATCGATCATTTAGCGTTAGCAATTATTAATCCGTTATTAAACAGCAAAGATTATGCTAAAGGAGCCATTAATGGTCAGGTTAGATTTTCTGGATCATTAAATGCCCCATTGCTGACTGGTAGCATTAATTTACAAAATAGCGAAATAAAATCAAGCCAATTACCGATTGATGTTAAATCAGCTAAATTTGATATCAATTTCAATGGTAAATCATCTTCATTAAAAGGTATTTTAACCACTCAAGCCGGCAATGTTAATATTAATGGTAATGCTAGCTGGAATACCTTAGATAAATGGCAAGCTTCGTTAATAGTTAATGGAGCTGCCATGGAAGTTTCAGTACCGCCAATGATTATTATGTCCATTGTTCCAGATATTAAAATCAATGCAACACAAGATGAATTAACTTTATTAGGTAAAGTTAGCATTCCAAAAGGAAAAATAACAGTTGAATCGCTTCCGGCATCAAGTGTTGATGTTTCATCAGATGAAGTAATGCTCGATATAAATCGAAAAGAAATTAAACCTCAAGAATTTGGTATTAAAATCAATAGTCATCTTGAAATCAATATTGGTGATAATGTGACTGTCGATGCTTTTGGATTAAAAGCCTCGCTTAAAGGTAACTTAATAGCGGCACAAACTAACAAAGGGCTTGATCTGCATGGTGAAGTTTTGATTCCAACAGGTCGATTTCATGCCTATGGACAAGATTTGATTATTCACAAAGGCATCATTACATTTTCAGGAGCGACAGATCAAGCAATACTGGACATCGAAGCAATCCGCAATCCTGAATCAATGGAAAATAGCAATGTCACAGCGGGAATTCGTGTTACAGGATCCTCAGAGTCACCTAAAATTGAAGTTTTTTCAGACCCAACCATGTCACAGCAAGAAGCGCTGTCCTACTTAATTCGTGGGCACAGTCTTGATAGCACAGAACAAAGTGATAGTGATATGATGACAGCACTGCTGGTTGGTATTGGTACAGCAAAAACAGGTAAATATATTGGTGATATCGGTAATGTATTTGGTATCAAAAATCTAACACTTGATACGCAAGGCGCAGGTAATAACTCTAAAGTTGTAGTTAGTGGTTACATATTACCTAACTTACAACTCAAATATGGTGTTGGTATATTTGATTCACTGGCCACGTTTACTTTGCGTTACCGGCTAATGCCCAGCCTTTATTTAGATGCCACATCAAGCTTAGCACAAACATTGGATATCATTTATCAATTTGATTTTTAACTGTGCTAAAACTTGAAAAAGCGTTTTGCCTTGCCAATTTCCTTGGCAAGGTTATTCATCTCTATAACCAATTAACATTTCACGCTTCACCCCAAAACCTTTGCGTTTACGCACTTTGAATCCAGCATTAAGCAAATTTCGTCGCACAAATCCAGCCGCAGTAAAAGTAGCGAAAGTGCCATTTAATGCCGTTAATGCGTAACAATCTTTGAATAATGATTCTGCCCACATATCAGGGTTCTTAGCTGGCGAAAAACCATCAAAAAACCAAGCATCAATCAATACATTTCGCTTAGCTAAAAATTTCGAAAAATTGCTAATATCATCATAACATATCGTCAAACTAACGTTGTCAAACTGACAGGTAGAATCAATTAAATGAGTCTGAAGCTGCTTAGCTAATAGTAATAAACTATCATCCGAAATCACATTATTGTGAACTTTTATTAATTCATCTGATGATAACGGGTATTTTTCGACACTAAAAAATGCAAGATACTTAAGTATATGATTTGGATGTTGACTTCTAAAATGTAAAAATGTTTGCCATAAAAGCAAAAAGCTGAGTCCGGACCCAAAACCTGTTTCGCCAACGATAAATGTATCTTGTTTATGCCGTAAAAAACGCTGATATAAATCATTACCATCAATAAATACGTAAGTGGTTTCGTCAATTGCCCCTTTAGTATTAAAATACACATCATCAAAATAGGTAGACATTGGAGTTTGATTTTCGTCCCAAGTAATAGTCAATTTATGCATGCTTATCCTTTAAACAGAAGCATTTAACACACTGTATATTAGCGTAGATTATGTATATAATACACCAAGTTAAATTATGAGGTAAATTATGGTATTTCTTTTTCGCTTAATTAGTGTTGTGATAATTGGTGTTGTCGTTTGTTTATTAGGCATCATCTTTTGCTTATTCAACCCAAGGAATCCTAAAAATGTAGCAAGATTTGCTCATTTATTTAGTTATTTCTTTAAACCTCTATTAGGTGTAAAAGTTGATACTCGCTTAGTTCCTGGTATTAATAAAATAGGCAGCTGTGTTTATATTGCTAATCATCAAGATAACTATGACATCGTCGTAGCCGCTGATGTGGTACAGCCAAAAACAGTAACAGTTGGGAAGAAAAGTCTCGCTTGGATTCCATTTTTTGGGCAACTTTACTACCTTACAGGCAACATTCTTATCGATCGCAATAATAAATCAAAAGCTCACGACACGATTGGGCAAATAGTTGATGAAATCAAAAAACGAGGCATATCCATTTGGATGTTTCCAGAAGGGACTCGTAGTAGAGGTCGTGGATTGTTACCATTTAAAACGGGCGCATTTAAAGCTGCAATTGCAGCTGGTGTCCCCATTGTGCCAATTTGTGTATCGCAAACCAATGATATTAAATTAAATCGCCTAAACAATGGACATATCATTGTTGAAATGTTAGAGCCTATTGAAACCAAAGTTCTAAGCAAAGAAGATGCTGGAGCCTTAATGGAACAATGTTATAACCAAATGGCTACTAAAATAGCGCAAATAAACGATGAAGCAAAACAACTGAACAATCAAAAATAACTTATGACTATACAAGACCGTAATTTTGATGATATTAGCAACAAGTTTGCACAAAACATTTATGGTACAACCAAAGGTAAAATTCGTGAAGCAATAGTATGGCAAACACTAGAAAAGATCTTAGCAACCTACCCATCTGATAAACCACTAACCATACTTGATGCCGGCGGTGGGCAAGGTCAGATTGCCCTGCGACTGGCCAACCTCGGTCATAAAGTAACGCTTTGTGATATCTCTGAACAAATGCTAGAACAGGCAAAACAAAAGGCTCAAGCAGAAAAGGTATGTATAAATTGTCTTTGCTGCCCTATTCAACAACTTGATAACTTAATTAATAAACAGTTTGATTTAGTCATTTGCCATGCGGTATTAGAATGGGTAGCTGAACCAATTGAATTAATAAATTCATTAAAAAAACACCTTAAATCTGATGGTTATTTATCGTTAATGTTTTATAACTATCATGCACTTTTATTTAAAACTGTCACATTAGGCAATTTTGGTTACATACAGTCGGGCTTAGCTAAACGTAAGAAAAAGACACTGTCGCCGGATTTTCCAAGAGTGCCTAATGACGTATATCACTGGCTTACACAACTAGATTTTAATATATTACAAAAAACTGGAATTCGTATTTTCCACGATTATCTAACCAACAAATCCAAAGCAGAAACCCACTTTGAACAGTTATTAGAACTTGAACAAAAATACTGCCAAACTGAACCTTATCTTAATTTAGCAAGATATATATTAGTTACCGCAAAAAATAAAATAAACTCGTAAATAAACCCGCACTCGCTTATGCTTTTTTAAATGATTACTCGAAAATTTTGTCATAAATCTGTATTATAAGTAGATTAATTTTATTGGTTAAGGAAAATAAGCATGATTGTTGTAACAGGCGGCGCTGGATTTATTGGCAGTAATATTGTTAAAGGTTTGAATGATCTAGGACATAAAGACATTTTAGTTGTTGATGATTTAACTGACGGCACTAAATTTGCTAATTTAGCTGATTTAGATATTGCCGATTATATGGATAAAGACGAGTTTATTTCAATCGCCATCGCAGGGGAAGATAGGGATATTGAAGCTGTATTTCATCAAGGCGCTTGCTCATCCACTACGGAATGGGATGGCAAATTTATGATGGAAAACAACTATAACTATTCCAAAGACTTGCTACATTACTGTTTAGACTTCAACATTCCATTTTTATATGCATCATCTGCCGCGACTTATGGTGGACGCAGTGATAACTTTATTGAAGAACGCGCTTACGAAAAACCATTAAATGTTTATGGATATTCTAAATTCTTATTTGATCAATATGTAAGACAGCAATTACCCCAAGCTAATTCACCCATTTGCGGATTTCGTTATTTTAATGTCTATGGACCACGCGAATCACACAAAGGCAGTATGGCTAGTGTTGCATTTCATTTAAATGAACAAATTAACAAAGGTGAAAAACCAAAACTTTTTGCTGGCAGTGAGAATTTTAAACGTGACTTTATTTATGTTGGTGATGTCGTTGCGGTCAATTTATGGTTCTGGAAAAACAAAATTTCAGGAATTTTTAACTGTGGAACAGGTCGAGCAGAATCATTCCAAGCGGTCGCTGATGCAGTACTTAATTACCATAAAAAAGATGAGATTGATTATATCCCTTTCCCTGATCATCTAAAAGGACGCTACCAAAGCTATACCCAAGCTGATCTAACTAAATTTAGACAAACAAAATGTTCAATCGAATTTAAAACTGTTGCTGAAGGAACTGCTGAATATATGAAATGGCTCAACGAACAATAGAAAGGAATTAATTGAATGAAAACACTCATTATTGGTCCTTCATGGGTTGGTGATATGATGATGTCACAGAGCTTATATCGTACATTAAAACAACTTGATTCAAACAACCAAATTGACGTCTTAGCGCCTGCTTGGTGTCGAACTCTATTAAATAAAATGCCAGAAGTGAATCAAGCAATTGCAATGCCATTAGGCCATGGTGAGTTTGCTTTAACAAAACGTCGCGAAATAGGAAAATCACTGGGTAATAACCATTATGATCAGGCAATTGTATTACCTAATTCATTCAAATCAGCATTGATCCCTTTTTTTGCAAAAATTCCTAAGCGTACAGGCTGGAAAGGCGAAATTCGTTACGGTTTATTAAACGATCTGCGTAAACTCGATAAGCAAGCGTTTCCGTTAATGGTTGAACGCTATATTGCTCTAGCTTATCCTAAAGATCAAATTCATGCGGCTTCTGATTTACCACAACCACTATTGCGGCCTAAACTTAATGTCGAACAAGATGAGATAATCCACGCCCTTTCAACCTTTGCTATTACACAAGATGAACCTTTAATTGGCTTTTGCCCAGGCGCTGAATTTGGTCCAGCAAAACGTTGGCCTGATTATCATTACGCAGCACTTGCCGATATGTTAGTTAAACAGCATGCTAAAATTATTATTTTTGGTTCCCAAAATGATCGCGAAGTAGGTGAGCAAATTATTACCAAAATGATTCATCGTGATAAATGCATCAATTTAGCGGGGCAAACCCAATTAGAGCAAGCAGTTAGTCTCATTGCAGCTTGTAAAGCCATTGTGACTAATGACTCAGGATTAATGCATATTGCTGCCGCATTAGACAGACCACTAGTTGCACTTTATGGACCAAGTAGCCCTGATTTTACCCCACCACTGTCTGATAAAGCCGAAGTTATCCGCCTAATTACCGGATACCATCGCGTCCGTAAAGGCGATGCCGAACAAGGTTATCATCAAAGTCTAATCGATATTAAACCCGATACTGTATTTGAAACCTTGATGAAACTTATTATCCGTTGCCAAAAGAGTAATGAATAATGCGAGTATTAGTGGTTAAAACGTCATCCATGGGGGATGTGCTTCATACTCTACCGGCATTAACGGATGCTACCAACAACTTACCTGATATCACCTTTGATTGGGTAGTAGAAGAAAATTTTGCCCAAATACCCAGCTGGCACTTTGCAGTCAATAAAGTGATCCCCGTTGCAATAAGACGCTGGCGAAAAAATTGGTTTGCCAAAGCAATTCGCCAAGAGCGGCATGATTTTATTCATACCTTAAGGCAACAACAATATGATGTAATTATTGATGCGCAAGGACTCATTAAAAGTGCATTTCTTATTACTCGTAAAACCCAAGGCATTAAGCATGGTTTGGATCGAAAAAGTATCAAAGAACCTATTGCCAGTTGGTTTTATGATATAAAACACAATGTACCCAAACAGATGCATGCTATTGAGCGCATTAGATTGCTGTTTGCGCAAAGCCTACAGTACAAGCTACCTAATTCAATGGGTGATTATGCTATTGCACGCCACTTTTTATCTTCACTACCTAGCGATAATCAGCAGTATCTGATTTTTTTACACGCAACAACACGCGATGAAAAGCATTGGAATGAAGATGCTTGGCGAAAATTAATTAAATTAGTTGAACCGACAGGATTAAAAATAAAGCTACCATGGGGGGCGCCACATGAACAAGCAAGAGCAATTCGCTTAGCTCAAGGCTTTCAACATGTCGAAGTACTTCCCAAACTTCCACTTTCTAACATAGCAACGATTATTGCTGGAGCAAAAGCGGTTGTTTCGGTTGATACAGGATTAAGTCACCTAACAGCCGCATTAGATCGTCCTAACATTACTTTATTTGGCAAAACCGATCCAAATTTGATAGGCGGCTATGGAAAAAATCAATTCAGCATTATATCAAACGAAAAAAATATGCAAACCATTCAAGCCGAACAGGTTTATCAACAGTTAGTTAAATTTTTATAAGTGGAATCAAAAGAAATGAATCTAATGAATAAATATAGTGCACTTGTTTGTGAAAAGTATGCGCAAATTGGCAGTAATGACCTCGGTTATATTGAAGATGCTTTAGGCGCCGTTATGCAAGTATTAGATGAAGTTGTTCGTAACAATCAAGTACCACAAGATCTGAAAGATAAAGCTGCTTATGCCGCAGCTAATTTATTGATCAGCGACTTTGATGTAAAATAGCCGTTGGTAAATTAATGATAAATCGCGTAGATCGTTCATCGGATTCAGCATAAATCGAACCTTTATGCGTTTCAACAATGGATTTAACGATCGCCAGCCCTATGCCTGTACCCGAATTATCATTACCATTACGATGGCGTGATTCATCAACTCGATAAAACCGCTCAAAAAGATGCGGCAAATGTTTATTGTCAATTTTTTTGCCCGGATTAGAGATAACAATCCTAACGCGTTTTTCGCTAACTTGACTTAAAGCTATCGTAATAATTTGATTTTCTGATGTATAACGAATTGCATTGGATAAAATATTACTAATTGCTCGCCCTAACATCAACTTATCACCTTGAATATGAGAACAATTTCCTTCAAGATTAAAGATAATATTTTTCTCATCAGTAAGTGGTTCAAAATACTCACACATCATTGTCATCATATTATGTAAATCAATATCAATTAAATTGGGCACCAATTGACGATTATCAGCTTGAGCTAAAAATAGCATGTCAGAAATCATCTGCGACATTTTTTCGTATTCTTCTAAATTAGAATATAAAATCTCGCGATATTCATTCGTCGATCTAGCATTACTCAACACAATTTGTGTTTGCGTTGTTAGATTGGTAATGGGTGTTCGCATCTCATGAGCGATATCCGCAGTAAAATTACGTTGACGTTGAAATACATCTTCTATTCGATTAAGCATATCATTAAATGCTTTCACTAAACTGACGTATTTCATTGGTACTAAAGAGGTAGGAATGCGGTAATTCAAGCTTTTAAGATTAATTTTTTCGATCTTTTTAATCAATCGATTGATTGGTTTTTGAGTAAAATAGATACTAATAAAAGAACCAATTAATGCCAAAATACAAGCAATACCAATAAGTAAACCTAAACCATCGTGTAATCGCCGAATAAATTCAATATGTAAATCACGGCTAACAGCAACTATAGTGGTATATTGTTTACCATTTTCAATAATAACGCGTGAAGCAGCAACTCGATATGATACTTTATCTTGATTCCAAATATCAGTGTTGTGATTTTCAATAATAGTATCAAAACCAATCTGAGTTTTAGCAACGGCTAAATTTGGTCCACGTGTTCGATAGACAATTTTACCACTTTCATCAATGACATAAACAAATAGACGATGATGCCCAGTTAAAATTAATAACAAATTTTGAATAAATTCGTCACGATTTTCATCTGGAGAATAATAAACAAGTTCACGTTCAATAGAATCAATTACCGAATTAAGCTCGGATACATTTCGTTGAATTGAAAGTTTTTCAAAAGAGCGCTCAATAAAAAAACTGAAACAATAGAGTAAACCACACGTTAACAAACAAACAACAAGAGGCAAACGGAACGTGATTAACTTATTCGGCTTCATCCAAGACATCTAACTTATACCCCATTCCTCGGACTGTATGAATCAATTTTGGTTCAAAATCAGCATCGATTTTATTACGTAATCGTCTAATCGCAACATCAATCACATTAGTATCGCTATCAAAATTCATATCCCAAACTTGAGAAGCAATTAACGAACGAGGTAAGACTTCACCAGGATAACGTAAAAAATACTCTAATAATAAAAACTCTTTATTGGTTAAATCAATACGCTTATCCCCACGTGTTACCATTCGTTTTGGAAGATCCATGACTAGATCAGCAATACTCAATTGAGAATTATTGACTTGGGGTACATTACGTCGAAGCATAGATTTAACTCGCGCCAATAATTCAGCAAACGAAAAAGGTTTTACTAAATAATCATCAGCACCTAAGTTAAGACCTTTTACTTTATCTTCTACACTACCCATAGCGGTCAGTAGCATAATTTGGGTCTCTTTACCTGCTTCACGCAGTGACTGAACAATTTTCCATCCAACAATATCTGGTAACATGACATCTAGAATAATTAGATCATAATCTTCTGTCATGGCTCTATGATAACCATCAAGACCATTATTTGTTAGATCAACAACAAATCCAGATTCCACTAAACCTTGGCGAAGATACTCACCTGTTTTTTGCTCATCTTCAACTACTAACAATTTCATATTTGAATACTTCCTTTGTTATTTTTCTGGTTGTCGAAATTGCATAATACAGCTATAGAATAAGTGATAGACACCAAACCAATCATGATAGTTTAATGACTATTTTGTAATGAGTATGTCATTAATAAGTTGGTTATTCTTTGTTATAGTAGCCACACAATGATTCATGAGGCTAGACATTATTGTTTCATTGTTTTATTTCCTTTCATCCATTCCTTGCAATTTAATGCAGCCCTAGTTTATCTAGGGTTTTTTTTTGTTATAAAGCTATAGATTTGTATATATGCTTGAAACAATAATTAGTTAGATATAGATTTAAGGATATTCTAGCAAAAATATCCTATATTGAATATCACATCATTTTATTTTTTACACAACACAATACCCGTTTCGATATGATCGGTATAAGGAAACTGATCAAACATTGCAATATGTTGAATTGAATGTGTTTTAGTCAATAACTTCAAATTGTCACGCAAAGTATAAGGATTACACGAAATATAAATAATAGTTTTATAGGTTTTCAATATATTAATAGTATTTAAATCCACTCCCGCGCGTGGTGGATCAACAAGTACCGTATCACACTGATAATCATCTAAATTAATTCCTTTTAAACGATTAAACTCACGCTCTTTTTTAATTGCACTAGTAAACTCTTCGGCCGATAACCGTACAATATTAAGATTATCAACTTGATTCACAACAATATTATGCTGAGCAGAATAAACCGATGCTTTAGCTATTTCGGTTGCCAATACTTTGCGAAAGTTTTGTGCCAGTGCAATCGAAAAGTTACCATTACCACAATAAAACTCGAGTAAATCACCGGACGCATTTTTAGTGACCGAGACAGCCCACTGTAGCATTTTAATATTTACCACTGCATTGGGTTGGGTAAAACTATTCTCGACTTGGCGATAAATAAACGTTTTATCCATTACTGGCAAAACTTCATCAACATAATCTACATCAATTGCTATCTTTTGATTACTTGCTCGCCCAACAATATTCGCATCTATTCCCTGCTCAGCTAATTGTGTTTTTAAATTTTTTGCTTCGGTGATCCATTCATCATTTAATTTTTTATGATACAAAAGCGTAATTAATAACTGACCACTTAAAGTCGAAAAATAATCGATTTGAAACAACAAATGACGAAGTAACTGATTATGTTGTAACAAAGGCAAAATCGACTGCATAGCTTGATTAATGAGTTTAGTGGCGATAGGAAATTCATCAATCCTTACCCGTTTTTTTGTCTTTTGATCATACATAATATGATAAAGGTCTTCGCCATCATGCCAAACTCTAAACTCGGCACGCATACGGTAATGGTTAATGGGCGATGAATATACTGCTAATTCGGGAAGTAAAAAGTCTGATAACAATGTTTTTAAATTATCTACTTTTTTTGCTAACTGTTGTTTATAGTTATCATTCGAGAAGCATTCAGTCATAGTCATTATCTAATAGGTATTATTGAAGTATTATTTAATATGGAATTTTGAGTCAATCTGCATTAAGTCACAAAATAGTTAAACACAAACTATTTAAACTAAGTTAACCTTAGCAGTATAACTAAATAGTCATTATAAATGCCATTATTAGGGTTCTAATCTTATCACAAATAGCCAATGATGATAAGTTTTGCTTAGATAAAGCGCCTAATCTTTAGGTATGAAAACTAAACTTTACATTGCAATAATTTGTCTACAAATAACCACTCCATAAAGATCGAATAATAAGCCATCACGCTTTTATTGATTGTAGTTATAACGATTGACGTTATAATGTGTATCATAATTTTAGACAAAAAGAATACTATGACAGCACACACTTTTTCTGATTTAGAATTAGATGATATATTAATTCACAATCTTCAAGCACAAAATATAAATACTCCAACAGTTATCCAAGCGCAAACCATCCCCGTTGCTTTAGATGGCAAAGATATTTTAGGTTCCGCGCCTACGGGTACCGGCAAGACACTGGCTTTTTTAATTCCTGCTGTACAACATTTATTGGACTTTCCACGTCGCAAACCTGGCCCGCCACGCATTTTGATTTTAACCCCAACCCGTGAACTAGCCATACAAATTGCCGAGCAAGCCAAATTATTAACGGAATCCACCCATTTAAGTATTGCAACTATTACTGGCGGCGTTGCTTATATGAACCATGCTGAAATATTTAGTAAAAATCAAGATATTGTTATTGCTACAACTGGCCGCTTATTACAGTATATAAAAGAAGAGAACTTTGATTGCCGTGCAGTTGAAATGCTTATTTTAGATGAAGCTGATCGCATGCTAGACATGGGCTTTTCGCAAGATGTCGAAACTATATCAGGAGAAACACGCTGGCGTAAACAAACCTTATTATTTTCAGCCACACTGGAAGGTGAAGGACTGCATAATTTTGCTAGCCGTATATTGAATGACCCAATTGAAATTACTGCCGATCCATCGCGTAAAGAGCGTAAAAAAATATTACAATTTTATTATCGTGCCGACGATTTAACTCATAAAGTGGCACTACTTACTTACTTATTAAAACAAGAGGAATTAAAAAAAACGATTGTATTTGTTCGTAAACGTGAGCGTGTGCATGAATTAGTTAGCCTATTACATCAAGCGGGCATTTATAGTTGCTATTTAGAAGGTGAAATGGTGCAAGCAAAACGCAACGAAGCAATCAAAAGAATTAGTAATAATACAGTTAATGTACTTATTGCAACCGATGTTGCAGCACGAGGTATTGATATTGATGATATCACTCATGTTATTAATTTTGATGCACCAAGAACTGCTGATGTTTATTTGCATAGAATTGGGCGCACCGCCCGTGCCGGCAAAAAAGGTACAGCGATTATGCTAGTCGAGGCGCATGATAACGAATTACTTCAAAAAATTGAACGCTATATTCAAGAGCCGATTAAATTAAGAACGATTGATGCATTACGCCCTAAAACTAAAGCGCCAAAACCAGCTACTAAGAAAAAGCCTTCACAAAAAGCCAAACAAAAAAGTACAATCAAAAAACAAGAACAGGCAAAAAAGAAAAAAGTAAAACAGCGCCATCGTGATACTAAAAATAAAGGTAAACCTAAAAGATTAATTACTAACACCAAACAATAATAATATATTTAATAGCTAAAACTTATGATATCGATTGTTTATAACAACTTGGACAATAAATTTTAATTGCTATAATGCTACGCAAAGTGAATTGCATTTAACTAAAAAGGAGAAATACTATGACATTAGTCACTCGCAAAGCACCCGATTTTACATCAGCAGCTGTTTTAGGTTCTGGTGAAATTGTTAGCAATTTCAATTTATCACAACATATTAATGGTAAATATGCTGTTGTATTTTTTTGGCCAATGGACTTTACTTTTGTTTGTCCATCAGAAATTATCGCATTTGATCACCGCCTAGAAGAATTCAAAAAACGTGGCGTGGAAGTAATCGGTGTTTCAATGGACTCTGAATACGTACATAATGCATGGCGTAATACACCACAAGAGAAAGGTGGAATTGGCGAAGTTAAATTCCCTATTGTTGCCGATATCAAACACTCAATAATGCAAGATTATGGTGTTGAACACCCTGAAGCTGGTGTTGCACTACGTGCTTCTTTCTTTATTGATAAATCAGGTATTGTACGCCACGAAACAATTAATGATTTACCAATTGGTCGCAACATTGACGAAATGATTCGTATTGTTGATGCGTTCCAATTCCATGAAGAACATGGTGAAGTTTGCCCTGCACAATGGACAAAAGGTAAAAAAGGCATGCAAGCAAATCCAAATGGTGTTGCCAGTTTCTTAAAACAACATGCTGATGAAATTTAATTTCTTTTTTATTCATCCATATCTTAATTTACGCTTTGCGTAGCCGGAGATAGTCTCCGGTTTTTTTATCAATACGCTTAATCTAAAATATTC
The DNA here is from genome assembly GCF_001690495.1 of Gilliamella sp. App4-10. Classification (GTDB taxonomy): domain Bacteria; phylum Pseudomonadota; class Gammaproteobacteria; order Enterobacterales; family Orbaceae; genus Gilliamella; species Gilliamella apicola_G. Next base: position 64,631 of record NZ_LZGS01000018.1, on the reverse strand, counting down.
ATAAAGTAGCATGTAATCCAATCACACCAATAATAATAATGGTAAGTCCCAATAAACGAGGCAAGTTTTTAGGTTCATTAAATAATAACATATTAGCTAATACCGCCCCCGATGTACCAAGACCAACCCAAACAGGATACACTATACTCAAATCAAGATAATGGAGCGAAAAGTAAAAAAGTACAAAAGAGACAAAAAATCCCCCCCAATACAAAGCAAGCCTAAATAGACTTTTTTGCTGAGCATATAGCTTAAGGCCAATCGCACCAAGCACTTCAAAAACTGACGCAATTAATATCAACAGCCATCCCATGATTAAAATTGTCCTTTATTCTAAAATTAACTGTCGGCACGTTTGAGTTGTACAACACCAATAATAATTAGCACTACAAAAAACAGTTGAATTACCTTAATCTCTTTATCAAAAAGCAAAATATCAATCACCGTTGCGCCAACCGCACCAACCCCCGAAAAAATGGCATAAACTGTGCTAGTAGGTATTGTCTTACAAGCATTGGTCAAAAATGTAAAATCAACAATAATAAGCGAAACAATGATAACCCACTGCCACAGCTCAGTTGCGATGCTAAACCCTAAGATCCAACATAATTCAAAAAAACAAGTTAGCATCACAAATGCCCACTCTTTATTCATGCTAAACATAGCCACCTCAATTTTTCACTTTAATTTAGGCCGTAATAAATTTTTGTTACAATCTGTTGTAAGTATAATGTTTGACTATTGACTATGCTCTATTGCCAATAAGCAACGACAAAACAAAAGATGGTTCGCAAACAGAACATTTGCCACCAAAAGATCTTAATTGTTATATGTTCTTAATCATTAAAACAAAACACTAACATTTATGAAATATTTTTACAAATTTTATTCTTATTTGTCAAATAATTAAATAATTAAATAATGGAGAAATCTAAATGGCAAGAACAAAATGGTATAATTCAATGTTTAACTGTTTATGTAGTTTAGCTTTCTTCATCCCCATCCTTTTTGCTTTATATATATCGTATCATTTTGGCAAGATATAAAATATAGTTATACCTTTTCAAGTTTATTCCGAATCTTTATAGAATTAGTGCCAAAGCAACGCGTTGTATTTGTGTTGCTAGGATAGCACTTAGAAATTAAATTTGATACTTCGGGATTAGAAAAAGGCGTTAAAATAAGAAAAAGTTATGTTTTAAAAGTATCTGATTAATTTCAGCCTGATTCCGCCGGTATCTTCGGCGGAAGATGACGACATTAATCTCAAACAGTAGGTCTCTCCCTACTTTGCATAACATTTGTTAATAAACACTAAACATTTTAAAATTGAAAATTTTACTATGCTGTTAATGATTTACGATACTCAACAATATCTTCAATAGTCACAACTGGCATATGAAATTGCTTAGCGAATTCAACTACCTCTGGCGCTCTTGCCATAGTGCCATCATCATTCGTCAATTCGCACAATACAGCTGCAGGTTTTAAACCAGCTAATGTCACTAAATCAATTGATGCTTCGGTATGGCCTCGGCGAACTAATACACCGCCTTCTTTAGCAACTAAAGGAAACACATGCCCAGGGTGATTAAGATCACTAGGCTTAGCGTTATCATTCACTGCTGCTTTAATGGTAGTAACGCGATCAGCAGCTGATACGCCTGTTGTAACTCCATTAGCGGCTTCAATCGAAATAGTAAATGCTGTATTGTTTTTACTGGTGTTATTTGCCACCATCATTGGCAAATGTAACTCATCACAACGTTTTTGTGGCAAACATAAACAAACAATGCCACTGCCATAACGAATCGTCAGCGCCATTTGCTGACTTGTAATAGACTCAGCAGCCCAAATAATATCGCCTTCGTTTTCACGGTCTTCATCGTCTAAAACCAACACACCTTGGCCAGCTTGAATCGATGCAATAGCTTTTTTAACACGTTCAATAGGAGTTCCAAACTCATTTAAATTAAACTGATTCATGGTAAATACCTATATATTTTTAACTTGCTCATTTCATTATTTACCTAATTAGATTTAAATGGCTATTTAGCTATCCAAATAATTAAGTATAAACAAAAATACCAGAATCAGGGCAGTGCTTGACCAGCGAGAATTTGCCTTTCAGCAAATATTGGAAAGATAAGCAACTCTCTTTTATCCAGACTGTAACTGTCGGCTTTGGAATTTCACCAAATCTGCTTGTCCTTAATCTAACAGACCTAACCAAGCAATAAAAACAATTGCTGCAGTTAACAATTTAGATTAAGCGCTCGTGGGCTATACCACCGGTGGGGACTTACACCCCGCCCTGAGAATTTTGCCAAAAAATTTGACTCATCACACTATAATACAAAATAGCTAAAAAACACAGAGATTTTAAAACGAAATATTGCCACAAAATGCGGCAATATTTATAAAGGAAAGGATTAACTCATACGAGTTTCATGGATGTGACGTCGTTCTGCTTTACGCATCCACAACCAAGAAATAAAGCCAATAATACCAACAATTAACAATATAATGGTGGCTAAAGCATTGATCTGTGGATCGACTCCTAAACGTACTTTTGAAAATATCAATTTAGGTAACGTCATAGCACCTGGTCCAGTTACAAAGTTAGCAATAACCACATCATCGAGTGATAACGTAAAGGCTAAAAGCCAACCAGAAACTAATGCTGGTGCAATCATTGGTAAAGTAATGATAAAAAAGACCTTTAATGGGTTTGCACCAAGATCTAATGCGGCTTCCTCAATTGACTTATCTAATTCGCGCAACCGAGCACTAATTACCACCGTCACATAGGCAGTACAAAATGTAGCATGAGCCATCCAAATAGTAATTGCCCCACGATCTTTTGGCCATCCAAGCACCTGCCCCATACCCACAAATAGTAAAAGCAAAGCCAAACCGGTAATAACATCTGGCATAACTAGTGGCGCAGTTGTCATAAATGAAAACAGATTAGCTCCTCGGAACCTTCTAAAACGGATAATCGCATAAGCGGCTAATGTACCAAGCACTACTGCAAAAGTTGCAGCACCTGCAGCAATCGACAAACTCAAACCGACGGCCTTAAGTAACGTTTCATTATGAATTAGTTCAAAATACCATTTGACAGAAAAATTCGCCCAAACTGTCACCAAACGGGAGCTATTAAACGAATAAACAATCAAAATAATCATAGGAATATATAAAAACGAAAATACCACCAAAAAAATAAGTCCTTTCAAACATCGAAAAAACAACGCAATGGTAATTAAAGTCGTAATAGTGAAACTAAAAATAAAACAACCGTAGTAAAAGTTACTTTGACCAAAAAGAGCTAATCCCGATGCTGAAATCAAAACACTCAATAAAATTGTACCAAGCAATGACGAGATAAATACGATCACAGCCGATCGTGCAATAACGGTCAAATTGTTCATCTATTTATCTCCTAATTGTCGATTTTGGAATTTATTGAAATAGTAAATTGGTATAATTAATATCATCAACATCACACTAGCAACGGCCGACGCTACAGGCCAGTCATGGTTATTAAAGAACTCAGTCCAAAGCTGGGTACCAATCATAATCCCTTCTGAAGGGCCTAATAATTCGGGGATAACATACTCACCAACAGCAGGAATGAATACCAACATGCCTCCAGCAATAACCCCATTTTTGGTTAAAGGGACAATAATTTTGAAAAACGTCTTAATTGGCTTACAACCTAAATCTAATGCGGCTTCGATTAACGTTGAATCGACCTTACTTAACGACGTATAGATTGGCAATACCACAAATGGTAAATAAGAATAAACAATACCAATGTACACAGCAAAGTAGGTTTTCATAATAATCAAAGGCTGATCAATAACCCCTAACCACATTAAAAAGTGATTTAATAAACCATTTGGATTCAAAATACCAATCCACGCATAAACACGAATCAAAAATGATGTCCATGACGGTAAAATGATCAGTAACAATAAAATGTTACGCGTTGATTGTTTACATTGCGAAATAGCCCAGGCCAGCGGATAACCAATCAAAATACAAAGGACGGTCGAAATAGCCGCAATTTTGAGCGATTGTAAATATGAATCAATGTAAATAGTGTCACTAATTAGATTTAAATAATTACCAAAATTTAATGCAATATTAAGCACACCATTGTCATAATTTAACAAATCCGTATAAGGTGGCACAGCTAAGGCAATTTCAGAAAAGCTAATTCTAAACACAATCAAAAACGGTAATAAAAACAATAACAACATCCATAAATATGGAATCGCAATCACCGTTAATCGACCATAAAGAGTCATTAGATCTGGATCATTACGTTGTTGACGCAGTTTTTTATATGCATAAAAAATTGCAACTAATCCAATTGGAATAAATAAAATACTGCCTGCAATAATTAGCCGATAAGCAAATTTAGACGGTTTGTAATCCGCTAAAAAACAACCAAAGCATGACAATAAAAAACTTAATGTCATTGCGGTAAATAGCGCATCTAAAAATAAATTATCAAATGCACCTGTTGTTACAAAACGCCAATAAACATTGAGCAACACAAATGCATTTAACCCTAAACCCAATAAAATGGATCGCATCACTATAACCTCTTTTGTTTATTCGGTAAGCACAACACAGCTATCAATTTCCCAACTCAAGTTAACGGTATCACCCCAAGTTGGCATGCCTTTACGATAACGATGCTCATTTTGAAGCTGTGCAATCATAATTAATCCGCTCGGCAATTTAACATGATAAATCGATAGATCACCTAAATAAGCAATTTCGACAACCTCTCCTGTAGCGCAATTATATCCATCTTCAGGGATTTGGTCACATAATTGGATTTTTTCTGGGCGCAGAGCAACTTTAATTGGTACACCTTCTACCGCTGGCGAATCATAATCCACTTTCAAAGGACGTTTAATCATAGGACTACTCAAAATCAAGCCATCTTCTAAAGTTTCTTGTAAAATCCCGTCAAAAATATTAACTGAACCAATAAATTCGGCACTATAACGGCTATTTGGGTGTTCATAAATTTCTTCTGGCTCGCCAATTTGCACAAATTGACCTTTATTCATAATGGCTATGCGACCTGCCATGGTCATGGCCTCTTCTTGATCATGAGTCACCATCACACACGTTGCCCCCACTTGTTCTAAAATGCTCACCACTTCAAGTTGCATTCGATCACGAAGCTGTTTATCAAGCGCTCCCATAGGCTCATCAAGTAACAATAATTTTGGCCGTTTGGCTAAACTTCTGGCTAAAGCCACACGTTGGCGCTGTCCACCTGATAGCTGGTGTGGTTTACGTTTGCCAAATTGTTCCATATGCACAAGTGCTAGCATTTCTTCAACGCGTTGCTTAATTTCGTCATGATTTAATTTATCTTGTTTTAAACCAAAAGCAATATTTTGCTCAACCGACATGTGAGGAAACAAAGCATACGATTGGAACATCATATTAATAGGACGATTGTAAGGCGGAACTTGTGATAAGTCGTTACCATCAAGAATGATTTGCCCCGACGTAGGCTGTTCAAAACCAGCAAGCATGCGTAATAATGTAGATTTACCACTCCCTGATGCCCCTAATAAGGCAAAAATTTCACCAGTATAAATAGTCAAATTGACATCATCAACGGCATAATAATCATCATTAAAAACTTTGGTTAAATTTTTGATCTCCAATAGTGGAGTTATCATCTTTTTTTTAGGCTGTACCTGATTTGTTGTTTTATCGTTCACTCTTTTTTCCTCATAACAACAAGCCAAAAAAAACGAGACGGAAAGACTAAATAGCCTCTCCGTCTTGGATTATCACTTAATATTCGATAGACAAAATATCGATTATTTACCCGTTTTGAGCTTTGTCCATGTACGGGTAATTACACGTTCAAGTTTAGGATCTTTAACTTTTAAAGTGAATAGTTTTTTCATCACTTCTGGGTTTGGATAAACCGCTGGATCGTTCTTCACTTCTGGTCTTACAAAGTTATCGTTAGCTTCTTTATTGGCGCTAGCAAACTTCACATCGTTAGTGACTTGTGCGGCAATTTCAGGTTTCATCACAAAATTTAAAAACTCGTGAGCTTCGTCAGGGTTTGCTGAATCTTTTGGAATAGCAAAGGTATCAAAAAAAACTAATGCGCCTTCTTTTGGAATTTGATAACCAATATGTACACCATTTTTCGCTTCATTTGCTCTATCACGTGATTGTAAAATATCGCCTGACCAACCTAAAATCACACAAATATCACCATTTGCTAAATCGGTAATATATTGTGAAGAATGGAAGTAACGAATATTTGGACGAACCTTTTCTAACAACTCATAAGCGGTGCCTGTATAATCCTTTGCATCGGAACTATTTGGATCTTTACCTAAATATTGAAGTGCACTAGCAAAGATTTCTGTCGGCGCATCTAAAAATGCCACACCACAATCTTTGAGTTTTTCCATATTTTCAGGTTTAAACACTAAATCCCAGCTATCCACTGGCGCGTTATCGCCTAAACGCTCTTTAACTTTATCAATGTTATAACCGATCCCTGTTGTCATCCACACATAAGGAATGGCATATTTATTATTAGGATCATGAGTTTCCATTAATTTCATTAAATTTGGGTCTAGGTTTTTCCAGTTAGGTAATTTACTTTTATCTAATGGAAGATAGATATCAGATTTAATCTGTCTAGCTAAAAAACTATCTGAAGGTGAAACCACATCAAAGCCAGAATGACCGGCCATTAATTTGCCTTCAAGTGCTTCGTTTGAATCATAAACGTCATAAACCAGTTTAATACCAGTTGATTTTTCAAAATCCGAAATAGTATTAGAACCGATTTGCCCAGCCCAATTGTAAAAATGCACAACGCGATCTTTAGCAATAGCAGATTGAGATAACGCTAGTGAAACACCAGCCACGATTGAAAGAATTGTTTTACGTTGAGTAAACATGCTCACCACTTCTCCTCTAGTTGTAGGGATATTACATGTCAGACACAAGCCCATTGCAAAGACACAACGGACCCCCAAATTTTGCTATCGACGATGCTAACAATGATGTAAATAACCAATATCATAATCGCCCAGCGAAACCGAGGTAATAAGGCAATCACAAGTCATTAATAAAATAAATGAACGAGTAGAGCTAACCTTGCATTACGAGGGATAAAATACCTTTTTTTTAAAAGATGTCTACTTAAAAAATCAAATATTGGAAGTTTCAGTATTGAGTGGTTAAACTTTAACCACCCAAGAGATAGTTGCCACTCAATTAACAATTAATGAACGTATATTATTCGGCTATGGCTTGCATGATTTTAGATTTTGGTTGCCAAACACGATATTTAACTTGCAAATCGTTTGGCACGTAAAAAACTAATGGCAAACTACTATTATAGTTAAATAACCCTAAATTATGGTTAATTGTCACAAATTGATTTTTATTTTTACCTTCAGGACAAGCCATTAATGTTGAAATATTACCAATAGTCTTTTCAACGACATAGTAAGAGTATCCCCAACCTTTAAGCTCTTCTTGCTTAACAACACCACCTAAATTTTGTAAATTGCAATCAACATTCATCTCTTTACCAATAATCACTTCGACTTTTGCATTGTTTTCGTTTGCAATAGTTGGCAAATGAATAGCATAACGCGTAAAACCAACTTCAGCGTTTGGAAATGGTGCCGTATCATTAGCATTTTGAGTAACAGGTTTCATTTTCGGTGAATTAGCACACGCCGTTAACGCCACACCTAATAATGCCAATAACAGTAATTTTTTCATTTGAAATCTCCATTAAAATAATTAATCATAAGCACTATCGCACCATCGTATTAATTTTCAGTGATAATGCGTATAATAACGCTATCTAGATTAATAAATATGGTGCCAAAATGCCAGTAGAAAAAAACACTACAGATTTACTTAAGCTTATTTTAAACCTGTTAATTATTGGGTTGCTAATCATTATTACCTATCGTGTTGTTGAAGTTTTCTTATTTGGATTCTTCTGGGCGGTAATGGTGGTGATTGCCACTTGGCCATTAATGATAAAAATTCAACAAAAGATGTTTAACAAACGCTGGTTGTCAGTACTGGTAATGGCACTAATATTAGCGTTTGTTTGTATTATACCTTTTATATTAATTATTAGTTCGGTAGCACAAAATGGTCATCACCTTATTGAATGGGCAAAAACACTATCACATCAAAAGCTACCAACGCTTGAGTGGCTTGACAGCCTACCAGCTTTTGGCCCCGAACTACACCAAAAATGGTTAAATCTGATTCAAACTGATGGTTCTGATTTAGTTTCGAGCATACAACCTTATATTGGCACCATGATAGGCTGGCTACTTGCCCAAGCTACCAACATTGGCATATTCATTTTTCATGCTGGAGTGATGATTATTTTTAGTCTACTCTTATTTTTAAAAGGCGAAAATATCACCAAGTACGTCTACTTATTAGCCAACCGATTATCAAAACAATACGGCGCAATCACCGTTACATTAGCAGGGCAATCCATTCGCGCAGTGGCACTTGGTGTTGTGGTTACCGCCATCACCTTAGCTTTAATAGGAGGGGTAAGTTTTATATTAACCAATATGCCACTACCGGGGGTGTTAACTTTAATCTTATTTATTTGCTGTGTGGCACAAATTGGCCCAGTGGTTGTTATGCTAGGATCTAGCTTTTGGCAATTTTGGACAAGCAACACCATTGCTGGTATCGTATTAATTATTGTTGCAATCATCTTAACAACTTTAGATAGTGTAATGCGAGCTTACTTAATAAAAAAAGGCGCCAACTTACCGTTTCTACTCATCTTATTTGGCGTAATTGGTGGTTTACTGGGTTTTGGTATAATGGGATTATTTATTGGTCCAGTAGTGCTAGCATTAACTTATAAAATAATTCAAACATGGGTTGATGAACAATCTTAAACCATTTATCATCATAGATAATAAAGCATAAACAAGTTGCTAGAGGCGTAAGCGGCGGAATATGACTTAATTAAATAGCACACTTAACGCTAAAGCAACTTAGTCAAAATGCACATAATTTAAAAGGAGTGTTATTTTTCTGGCTTTACTTATGTTACATTAGAAGAACAAAATTTTAAAGTAACTTGCCAGTTATAATGATAAATAAATCATGAGAATACCATTTATAAAATATAATCATCAAAAGCATCTTGATGAATTAGCCAAAATTCAGCAAGATGCCGAACAATACCATATCTGCTATGATCCTAAAGCGTACCGACTGGCTTTAATTGAAAGTATAAAAAAAGCCCAGCACCGTATTTATATTGTTGCGCTCTATTTGGAGCAAGACGAAGCAGGTCAAGAAATTCTTAATGAACTGTATCAAATAAAACAACAACGTCCAAATTTAGATATCAAAATATTTGTTGATTGGCACCGTGCACAGCGAGGACGAATTGGGGAAGACAAAGCCCATACCAATGCCAATTATTATTACCAACTAAGACAGCAACACCCCAACATTGATATTCCCATTTATGGCGTTCCAGTTAATCGCCGTGAAGTGCTTGGCGTATTACATCTTAAAGGATTTATTATTGATGACACTGTCATTTACAGCGGTGCCAGCATTAATAATGTTTATTTACACAAACATGATAAATATCGTTACGACCGTTACCACTTTATCACTAACAGGTTATTAGCTGATAGCATGGTGCAGTTTATTCACGACCACTTTTTATCATATCAAGCTCTCCAACTGCTTAATACCGGCACAAACAAAACACGTAAACAAATCAAATCCGAAATAAAAATCCTACGCCAGCATTTAATGGATGCCAGCTATCAATACAGTGCCAATACCAACAACCAAACTTTATCGGTTGCGCCAATTATGGGACTTGGACGCAATAACGCATTAAATAAAATTATTCATAACCTAATTAACGTAACAGAACAAAAAGTCACTTTTTGCACACCTTACTTTAATTTGCCGAGCATTTTAGTGCGCGATATTATTCGCCTACTACGCAAGGGACGCCAAGTCGAACTTATTATTGGCGACAAAGAAGCTAACGACTTTTATATTCCACCAGACCAACCTTTTAATATATCAGGTGGACTACCCTATTTATACGAAATCAACTTAAGAAGCTTTATTGAGCGCTTGCAATCCTTTATAGATAAAGAACAACTCATCATACGCTTGTGGAAGGACGGACAGCAAACCTATCACCTTAAAGGCATCTGGGTAGATAATAAATGGGTACTTATAACTGGTAACAACCTAAACCCACGGGCATGGCGACTTGACCTTGAAAACGGTATACTAATACACGACCCAAAACAAGAATTAAGTAACAAATTCAACCAAGAACTTAATACTATTCGCCAAAAAACCACTTTGGTTACGCACTTTCAACAAATCCAAGCGAGCCAATTTTATCCAAGCCAAGTCCATAAATTAATAAAACGACTTAGTCGAATAAAAGTGGATAGAATTATTAAGCGGTTGCTATAAAAGTACCCTACTTTTCGGGTTACTGAATATACATAGCCACGTCAAGCATTAATATTTGGCGTGGCTATGTTTCAACTAATGGGCATCAAAAAGAGCCAATAGGGTGTCTCAGACTCCATTCCTAAGCTATGCTTCGGATATCAGGGGATTTTGCAAAAAAATCTCTGAATTCGGCAGGATAATTGTAGCTATTTTTACATCAAAAGCTCAAGCATTCAAACCTTACCCACCTAAAATAAGATTTGACCATCATAAAAAATTAGAGTGTTTTCTATAAAAAGTGTTCAGGAAAGCAATTGATTTTATTTGTTTTTATTCTTTTTTATGAAAAATAAAAATTCCTGAAAGAGAAGATCAAAAAAGGGAAAATTCCCCCTTTTTTAAGCTCATGCTCTATAATTAGGTGGCTCTTTGGTAATTAGTACATCATGTACATGACTTTCTTTCATTCCTGCACCAGTAATACGATAAAATTTGGATTTAGTTCTTAATTCATCAATTGTTGCGCAGCCAGTTAATCCCATGCAAGATCTTAATCCCCCCATCTGCTGGTGAACAATCTCTTTTAATGGTCCTTTATAGGCAATGCGCCCTTCTATACCTTCTGGTACAAGTTTGTCGGCAGCATTGTCAGTTTGGAAGTAGCGATCAGAAGATCCTTTTGCCATTGCGCCAAGCGATCCCATTCCGCGATATGATTTATACGCTCTACCTTGGAATAGCTCAATTTCGCCTGGGGCTTCTTCCGTACCGGCAAACATTGATCCAACCATCACACAAGAAGCACCTGCTGCGATAGCTTTGGCGATGTCACCTGAATAGCGAATTCCACCATCTGCAATAACAGGGATATTGTGTTTTTGTGCCACTTCAACAGCGTCCATAATAGCACTAATTTGCGGTACACCAACGCCAGTAACAATGCGTGTTGTACAAATTGAACCGGGACCAATCCCCACTTTAACAGCGCTAACGCCTGCATCAATAAGGGCTTTAGCGCCTTCACTGGTAGCTACATTACCGCCAATGATTTGTAAATCAGGATAAGCATTTCTTGCTTGGCCAATACGTTCAAGCACACCTTGCGAATGGCCGTGTGATGAATCAATTAATAATACATCAACACCCGCTTCAACTAATGCAGCAATGCGTTCTTCGTTCCCTGCTGCTGCGCCAACAGCGGCACCCACGCGCAAGCGCCCTTTTTCGTCTTTACAAGCATTAGGCTTTTGTTCCGCTTTATTGTAATCTTTAACGGTGATCATGCCTTTTAGGTGGAATCGAGCATCAACAACGAGCACTTTTTCAACACGGTGTTCATGCATTTTTTGCAGCACGATTTCACGTTGTTCACCTTCATTTACAGTCACTAACCGTTCTTTTGGTGTCATCACAGCGGTAACAGGTAAAGATAGGTCAGTTGCAAATCGGATATCGCGTGCGGTAATAATACCAACTAGTTCTTGAGTTTCAGTCACAACCGGAAAACCAGCAAAGCCATATTCTTTAGCTAGATCGGTAACTTGTTGTAGGGTTGCGGTTGGTAAGACTGATACAGGATCTTGTACAATGCCGCTTTCGTGCTTTTTAACTCGTCTTACATGGTTGGCTTGGCTTTCAATTGACATATTTTTGTGAATAAAACCAATGCCACCCTCTTGCGCTAGCGCGATGGCTAATTCAGATTCGGTCACTGTATCCATTGCAGCTGAGAGCATTGGAATATTTAATTTAATTGTTTGGGTAAGTTGAGTACGAATATCAGCTGTGTTCGGTAATACCGTTGATTGAGCTGGGACTAATAACACGTCGTCAAACGTGAGAGCTTCTTTAACTATACGAGACATGACAATATTCACCACTGGTTGGATTGTTGATAAAATATTGCCGAGGAATTCTACTTACTTTTAACTCAAAAGGCTAGTGGAATTTATTTTTTTATTCGAATGAAAAGATAGCCAATAAAATGAATTCAGATTAAATAAAGATAGATTGAAAGAACCTCACCAATTAAATGAAAACTGATGAGGCAAAAATTAAGTACTGAAGTAGTAGTTCTATTAAATAAACATATTAATAACTAAACATCCTACTAATCCACAAACTGAAATCACTGTTTCTAATAATGACCATGATTTCATGGTTTCAGTAATACTTAAGTTGAAGTATTCTTTAAACAACCAAAAGCCAGGATCATTTACGTGTGAAAACACAACACTACCGGCACCTGTTGCAATCACCATAAGTTCAGGGCTTACCCCTGTTGAAGCAATTAAAGGGAACACGATGCCACCTGCTGTCAATGCGGCCACAGTTGCAGAACCAAGCGCTAAACGCAGCAATGCAGCAATTAACCACGCCATGACAATCGGCGATACATTCGACGAATGCATCATCTGTTCAATGTAAACCTTGACACCACTATCGACAAGTACTTGCTTAAATGCACCACCACCACCAATAATTAATAGCATCATAGAGATAATTTTGATTGAATCAACCAAAGTTGAATTAACTTCAGCCATGGAACGACCGCGTAAAATCCCAAAGGTAAATACTGCGACTAACACTGAAATTAAAGTTGCAATGACTGGATCGCCCAAAAATTCTACATAAGGTAATACTGGATGTCCTTTATCTAAAGTCATATCGCAAACTGCACGAATCGACATTAAAATAACAGGAATTAAGGCAGTAAAGACACTCACAGCAAAGCTAGGCATTTGATCATCAGTGAATTTTTTAGAGTTATATAAACCTTCTTCAATTGGATGATTAATTACACGAATAAATGGTAATTTTGTTAATACAGGTCCGGCTAAAATTACCGTCGGAATGCCAATGATAGTACCATAGAGTAAGGTTCGCCCCATATCGGCTTTAAAAATTTCGGCAATTGCGGTTGGGCCTGGATGTGGAGGTAAAAATCCATGAGTGACAGATAAAGCGGCAGCCATAGGAATACCAATATATAATGGTGATATTCGTAACGTGGCAGCGATGGTTAAGACTAATGGTAATAATAAAACAAAGCCTACCTCATAAAAAAGTGCAAAACCAACAATAAAACCTGTAAGTGTAACAGCCCATTGAATTTTTTTATCACCAAATGTTTCAATAAGCGTTGTTGCGATACGTTGCGCTCCACCACAATCGGCTAATAGTTTTCCTAACATTGCCCCAAAGCCCATAATTAAGGCTAAACTACCGAGTGTGCCGCCTACCCCATTTTTAATTGACTTTACGACATCCATAACCGGCATACCTTCCATTACACCAACACTGAGTGCAACTAAAATAAGAGCAATAAAGCCATTGACGCGAAGCGGTAACATCAAAATAAGTAGCAATGCTACACCAATAGCAATTATTATTAACGGCATAAATAATCCCTCTAAAATAAAATAATCCGTGTTATCGGTAACATGCAAAATTATAGAAGATTTAAAAAAAAATACTGGGAAAAATATCTAAATTGAGAATTTGATCACATTTTTAGAATAAATCTGATTTTTGTGCCATTAATATATAATTTACATCTACATTTGAACTTAATTTAAATTGATTTTTAAATAAATGATATTCCATACCAACAATAGCCTGCACGTCCAATTTTGCTTGCTCAACCCAAACCATCAATTCTGACGGACGAATAAAGCGATTAAAGTCGTGCGTGCCTTTAGGCACTAGCCGTGCAATATATTCTGCTCCATAAATTAATAGCAATTTGGCCTTATGATTGCGGTTAATAGTCGATAAAAATAGTTTTCCACCAGGTTTTAACAATTTTGCGCAAGCTTGTATGACAGAAAACGGATCAGGCACATGTTCTAATAACTCCATGCAAGTAATAACATCATATTGGGATGGATGTTGTTGTGCATGATCTTCAACCGTTTGTTTTTGATAATCAATCGAAAGACCATTTTGCGAGGCATGTATTTTGGCAATGGCAAGCGATTCATCAGCAAGATCAATAGCGGTAACATTCGCTCCTAATTTTGCTAGACTTTCAGACAAAATACCACCACCACAGCCAACATCAAGCACGGTTTTGTTAGTCAATGATCCGCATTTTTGTTTTACATAATCCACACGTAGTGGATTAATTATGTGTAATGGTTTGCATTTGCCATTTGGATTCCACCAATCGGCGGCAAGTCGTGAAAATTTGTCGATTTCATTTTGGTCGATATTTTGTGACATAGAAACTCTTTAATATCAATAAAAGCTGAAAGCAACTATATGCTATGTGCTTGTAATTATCAATAAATAGCTCTAATAATTCTTTTCTGCTTTTAAAAATGGCATATCAAACAAGATTAGCCGTTTAATTATTTTTCTTTTGGGTATATTAAAAATATTTAATATGCTCAGAAATTAATACAATTGTCTTAAAAATGAATATAGTTTATTACTACTCGCTAAATTTTTATACAGACATAACTAATAACCTAATGAAATCTTGTTTATAGCCTTATTTCATGGCATGATTAAAAATTCACTTATAAAAGGCACACTTTTTTCACAACGCTAAATTAAACTAATTGAGATTAAAGGAAAAATATTAATGAGTACTGATACTATGAAAAAAAGTCACTCACAATGGAGCTCGCGCATGGGTTTTATGCTTGCCGCAGCCGGGTCTGCTGTTGGTTTGGGTAACATTTGGAAATTCCCATATATGGCCGGTGAAATGGGCGGCTCTGCGTTTGTGCTTACCTATTTACTTTTTATGTTTGTTATTGGCTTGCCAATTTTAGTTTTAGAATGGTTAATTGGTCGTCGTGGGCAAAAAAATCCAATTCATACTATGGAGGATGTAGCTGTTTCTGAAGGTCGTTCTAAATCATGGCGTTGGGTAGGTATCATTGGCGTAGTGGGTTCATTTTTAATTCTGTCATTTTATAGTGTTATTGGTGGTTGGGCGACAGATTACATTGTTTTAGCCGCACAAGGTACTTTCGAAGGTGCTCATGGTGAAGTTACAGGCCAAATTTTTGATAACTTTCTTGGTAACGTAAGCCATTTATTAACTTGGCACACCGTATTTATGTTTGCCACCGCATCTATCGTTGCTATGGGGGTGGGAGCCGGTTTAGAACGGGCCTGTAAAATTATGATGCCTGGTCTAGGGGTATTACTATTAGCATTAGTTGGGTATGCTGCCTATGTGAGTGGGCCATCTTTTGGTGAAGCCTTTAAATTCTTATTCACTCCAAATTGGTCTGCAATTAATGGCACTGCCGTATTAGCGGCATTAGGTCATGCGTTCTTTAGCCTATCTTTAGGTATGGGTATTATGATGGCGTATGGTTCATACCTTGGTAAAGATGTTAATCTATTATCTACTGCGCGCACTGTGGTCATCTTAGATGTCATCGTAGCAATGCTATCAGGCATGGCAATATTTCCTCTCGTGTTTGCTAATGGTTTACAACCTGGTGAAGGTCCTGGTCTTATTTTTGTTACTTTACCTATTGCCTTTGGTAATATGGCTGGTGGTACTGTTTTAGGTGTTTTATTCTTTATATTCCTAACTTTTGCGGCGCTAACCTCTTCAATTTCATTACTTGAGCCAACCGTTGAATTATTAGAAGAAAAAACACCATTGGGTAGAAAATCAGCTACTATTTTAAGTAGTTTAGTTATTTGGGCTTTAGGTATTGCTTGTTTATTAGCATTTAATGAATGGGCTGAAGTCAAACTATTTGGTAAAAATATTTTTGATTTACTTGATTACCTGACTAGTAAAATCATGTTACCACTTACAGGATTAGGTACTGTGGTATTTGGTGCTTGGATGATGAATCAAAAGCTAATTCGCCAAGAGCTAAACTTAAGCTCGGTCTGGTTTAGCATTTGGACTATATTAACTCGTTACATTGTTCCTGTTGCGGTTATCATAATTTTGGTTTACGGTTTTGTATAAAAGACCATTACAAATTTATTTTTCACAAAAAAGCCTTGAACTATCAAGGCTTTTTTTTAAATTTAAAACAATCATCATAAGGTAATGGCTATGTGTATTACTTTGCATTTATAACAATAACTAGAATATACATATAAATTTTATAGGAAAAATAACTAAAATGAGTAAATTGCCCCAAAATTAGTTGTGCTTATTGATACGAACAATATATCTTCTGATATTATAGGATCTTTACCTGATGAAATAGCCAAATATAGAGTCATTAGTGTTAAACGCATATAGGGTCATGGGAGCTCATCTAAATGATAATAAATGGAAAGAACAATTATTACCTCATTCCATTACATCAACTCAACCGTTTGCTTACACAAAAGGAAACAATGCTAGGATATAGCTATTGTCATTGATGCTATGGATTTACTATATAGCAATCTCTTTAATATTTTTTGTATTGTCTCTAGTGACAGCGATTTTACTAGACTTGCTTCTTGCATAAGAGAAAATAGTATCGCTGTTTATGATTTTGGATTGAATAAGATCCCTGAATCATTAATAAAAGCTTGTAATAAATATATTTATCTTGAAAATTTAATTAAAATTGAAAAAACTAAACTTCAAATATATCTGGACGTAAAGCTCTAGAGGAATGAAAAATATGTCTAGTTGATTTATTTTATTAAAAATTCAGTTAAAAAAGAAAATGACCTTGGTTGGGCATCACTAAGGCAAATTGGTAGCTATATTAAGAAAACTAAACCTAATTTTAATGTTAAAAATCATGGCTACACTAAGCTATTAAACCTAATAAAAACTATTAATTTATTGAAAATTAAATTATCAAAACATACAACAAATGTCAGAGTACACCCGAATACAAAAATATCATCGTTACGAATTAAACTTTGACAAATAAAACTGACTCTTATTTAAACCTAACATGACAAGTGCTAGTTTTTATAGGTGACAGCTAGGTTAAATTTAGTACAGCGATTTATTCCTATATCCATTTTTGCTAAAGTGATGGGGTCATAATTCAATTTTTACCAAAAGTTATGCGATAAAATTCATTTCTGTATCCCTTGAAATTCATTTTTTTATTCCCATATAACAATACATCAATTAATCAAACCATTAAGCTATTTATGCTTAATTAATGTTAAAGATAATTTTACAAAGCGTCACCTAAACAAAAAGGTCAAATTTAAATATCGCTTATTTTATCTTTTATGTTACTTGAGCTAATTAATTATATTTGAGGTACTAATCAATGAGCAAAGCAGGCACTGAAACTCGTGGATTTCAATCCGAAGTTAAACAAATTCTACATTTAATGATTCACTCTTTATATTCAAATAAAGAAATTTTTTTAAGAGAGCTTATTTCTAACGCATCTGATGCCGCCGACAAACTTCGTTTTAAAGCTCTTGAAAATCCAGATCTATATGCTGGTGATGGTGAACTTGGTGTGCGTATTTCTACCAATAAAGAAGCCGGTACTTTAACGATTGCCGATAACGGTATTGGTATGACGCGTGATGAAGTGATTGAAAACTTAGGTACTATTGCGAAATCTGGTACTAAGGCGTTTTTAGAATCTATTGGTAGCGATCAAGCCAAAGACAGCCAATTAATTGGTCAGTTTGGCGTAGGTTTTTATTCTGCTTTTATTGTTGCCGATAAAGTCACTGTTAGAACACGCGCAGCCACTGCAAAAGCTGACGAAGCGGTTATGTGGGAATCATCAGGTGAAGGCGAGTATACAATATCGGACGATAATAAAGAAACTCGCGGTACCGAAATCATTTTACACTTAAAAGAAGACGAAAAAGAGTTTTTAGACGATTGGCGCTTGCGTTCTATTATCAGCAAATATTCTGATCACATTTCACTTCCTGTTGAAGTGCAAACCACTGACGAAGAAAGCAAAGAAGTTAAATGGGAAAAAGTCAACAAAGCCCAAGCACTGTGGACGCGTAGCAAATCTGAAGTGACCGACGAGGAATATAAAGAATTTTATAAACACCTGTCACACGATTTTGCTGATCCACTAAGTTGGAGCCATAATCGTGTGGAAGGTAAGCAAGAATATACCAGCTTACTTTATATCCCAGCAAAAGCACCTTGGGATATGTGGAATCGCGATAATAAACATGGCTTAAAATTGTATGTGCAACGCGTATTTATTATGGATGATGCGGAACAATTTATGCCAAACTATTTACGTTTTGTAAAAGGCCTGATTGATTCAAATGATCTGCCATTAAATGTATCGCGTGAAATTTTGCAAGATAACAAAATTACCCAAAACTTGCGTAATGCGTGTACTAAACGTGTGTTACAAATGCTAGAAAAACTTGCCAAAGACGACAAAGAACAATATCAACAGTTTTGGAGTGAGTTTGGTTTAGTATTAAAAGAAGGTACCGGCGAAGACTTTGCTAACCGTGAAACGATTGCTAAATTACTTCGTTTTGCATCAACCCATACTGATAGCGATGCACAAACTGTGTCACTAGAGGATTACATTAGCCGTATGCAAGAAGGTCAAGAAAAGATCTACTTTATTACCGCTGACAGCTATGGTGCCGCTAAAAATAGTCCTCATCTTGAGCTATTCCGTAAAAAAGGCATTGAAGTCTTATTGTTGTCCGATCGTGTTGATGAATGGATGATGAGTAACTTAACTGAATTTGATAGCAAACAATTCCAATCTATTAGTAAATCAGACGAATCAATCGAAAAATTAGCTGATCAAGATAGTGAAGAGCAAAAACAAGTCGAAAAAGAACTTGAACCATTTATTGAACGTGTTAAAACCGTATTAGGCGATAAAGTGAAAGAAGTGAAATTAACCCATCGCTTAACCGACACACCAGCAATTGTCACCACTGCCGCTGACGAAATGAGCACGCAAATGGCTAAATTGTTTGCAGCAGCAGGTCAGAAAGCGCCGGAAATCAAATACACGTTTGAAATAAATCCAGATCATAAATTGGTTAAACGTATTGCCGATACGCAAGATGAAAGCGCATTTAACGATTGGGTTGAATTATTGCTTGATCAAGCTTTACTTGCTGAAAAAGGCTCGCTTAGCGATCCAAGTAAATTTATTCAAACCATGAATAAACTATTAGCGCAATAATAAGAAAATATTGACTAACTAGCCTCGATAAGTTAACTCTATCGGGGCTTTTTTATACTTGTAAAAAAAGGCCAACTATATTTTTTCAAATAGTATGATGTTTATCACACTTTTTTATTTTTTTGCTTCCGATTTTTTTATGCCGATTCATAATAAATAAACATAAGGAATTGATTATACCCAATGAAAGTTTATAAAATATTAAACAATAATGTTATTGTCACACTTGATGCCAAAGGCAATGAATTAATCGTCACCGGTCGTGGAATTGGATTTAAAAAACGTGAAGGCGATTTAATCGATCCTAGTCTCATAGAAAAGCAGTTTTCACTAGATAATAAAGAAACTTTCCCAAAGTTTGAAGAATTACTTTCAAAAATTCCCTTTGAAGTGTTAACTACATCCGAAGTTATCATTAATCATGCTAAACAGTGTATAGATGGCAGATTGCAAGACAGCATTTATATTTCACTGACTGATCATATCCATTTTGCCATTGAGCGCCATAAACAAGGATTTGATATACCCAATGGCTTTTTATGGGAAATTAAAAAGTTTTATCCTAAAGAGTTTCAGATCGGTTTATATGCGCTAGCAATAATAAAAGATCGATTATCAGTTGAATTACCTGAAGATGAAGCCGGTTTTATTACTTTTCATATCATCAATGCACAATTAAATGACACAATGCCCAATATTGTCAACTTGACTAAAATCATGCGCGAAATCCTCAATATTGTAAAATATCATTTTAACTTTGAATATGATGAAAACTGTCTATCTTATCAGCGCTTTGTTACCCATTTAAAATTTTTTGCGCATCGTATATCAAATCAACAATTCCAACCACATCAAGATACCTCTCTATATGAAATCATCCGTCAAAAATACGCGCAATCTTATTTATGTACTAAACAAATAGATTTACATTTGATACAGCAATATCAACATCCACTTTCTGATGACGAAAGTCTTTATTTAACCATTCATATTGAACGGTTACGCACTGAATTGAAAAAACAATAATGTGATATAAGTCACGATTTAATCATTACGATTAAACAATCTATACTCACTTTTCTTAAATCATGCTAATCTTAGCAAATCATTTTTGGATTGTTATTGCATAGTGAAATAACTAGCTATGCGAGCAAAACCTAAATTCCTTAAATTAAAGGGATTTAGGTTTTTTTTTGCATTAGAAAGGATAAGGTATGAAAAACAAACAACTTGCCGAATCAATTATTCAACATGTTGGGGGAAAGGACAATGTTATCAGCTTAGTGCATTGTGCGACTCGCTTAAGGTTTGTGTTAAAAGATGATAATAAAGCTGATGCAGATACATTAAAAAAACAGGTTGGTGTAATTACTGTTGTACAAAGTGGAGGACAATTTCAGGTCGTTATCGGTAATAATGTTGCAGATATTTTTAGCGATATCATGCAATTAACCAATCTTAATGAAAATCCTAGCTCAGAGACCAAGTCAGGCAAAAAATCAGGCGTGCTATCTAAATTGATTGATTTAGTTTCAGGTATTTTTATTCCTGCGCTAGCTATTCTTGTTGCAGGAGGAATTTTAAAAGGCTTAATATCTCTGTTACAAATACTTAATATCATTGCCCCTGAAACACCAACTTATAACTTCCTATTTGCCATTGCCGATGCACCATTTTATTACCTCCCTATTATTTTAGGTTTTTCTGCCGTGAAAAAATTCGGTGGCAATCCTTATGTTGGAATGGCTCTCGGTGGAGCTTTAGTTCACCCCAATATAGTCGGTATGATGAAAGGAGCTCTAGAATTACAAACTGAATTCTTCTCTATTCCAATTAATCTTATTCCCTATGCTTCATCTGTATTCCCAATTATTTTGGCAAGTTGGTTCTATTCACTATTAGAACGAAACTTTAATAAAATATTGCATGATTCGTTTAAAAAATTTATTTCTCCATTACTTGGCATCTTAATTACGGTACCTTTAACGTTTACGGTCATAGGTCCTATAGTATCAATTTTGAGTGATGCAGTTGCCTCGGGCATTATCTATATCTACCAACTTAATTCCGTTATTGCCTCAATGATTTTAGCCGCTGTTTGGCAAATCATGGTGATCTTTGGCGTTCATTGGGGATTAGTGCCATTTGCCATGAACAACATAGCGCTTTACCAAGAAGATTTCATGTTGCCAATTCTGTTCCCTGCAGTCTTTGCTCAAACTGGTGCAGCATTAGCTGTCATGTTACGATCTAAAGATAAACAATTTAAAGGGTTAGCAAGTTCTTCGGTATTGTCTGGCATTTTTGGCGTGACTGAGCCTGCAATCTATGGGGTCAATTTGCCATTAAAAAGACCATTTGTGATTGGTTGTTTATCTGCCGCTATTGGCGGTGCTATTGTTGGTTGTTATCACTCTGTAGCCTATTCATTTGGCTTTATTAGTATATTTGCATTTTTACAATTAATCCCACCAGAAGGTATAGATGAAAGATTTTATGCTGTTGTCGTTGCTTCAATTCTATCATTTACCATTGCGTCATTAGCCACTTACTTTTTTGGTATAGCTAAAGATAAATCGAAAACTAATGAAAGCGATAATTTATCGCCTAATAATATAGATAATGAAAACATTGAGAAGCAAAATAATACTACGATTTACAGCCCAATGACTGGAAAAGTCATTGCATTAAGTGAGGTTAACGATCCCACATTTGCCAGTGAATTAATGGGTAAAGGTACAGCTATCATTCCTACAATTGGACAAGTTGTAGCGCCTGATGATGGTGAGGTCGTGTCACTATTTAGAACCAAGCACGCAATTGGTTTGCAAACTGACTCCGGAGCCGAAATATTGATCCATATTGGTATCGATACCGTTAAATTAGACGGTCAATATTTCCAGGCTCATATCAAAGCAGGTAACAAAGTAAAAAAAGGCGATTTATTAGTTAGTTTTGATATAGAAGCAATTAAGCAGGCTGGTTTTGAAGTGACCACGCCAATCATTATTACAAACAGTGATAACTATCAAGACATACTACCTATATTCAAACAAGATAATATTCAAAGTGGAGAGGCTTTATTAGCGTTATCCCAAAATAAGGAGTAAAACATGCCAACAAAATTTCCTAGTAATTTTCTTTGGGGCGGTGCTATTGCCGCCAATCAAGTTGAAGGGGCTTACCGTACAGATGGTAAAGGTTTATCTACATCAGATTGTACACCAAATGGTTTATTTGGTGACATCATTAATCGAAACGAAACCAATATTACAAGCATAAAAGATAACGCTATCGATTTTTATCATCGTTACCCAGAAGATATTGCCCTATTTGCTGAAATGGGTTTTACCTGTTTACGAACATCAATTGCTTGGACACGTATATTCCCGAATGGCGACGAAGAACATCCTAATGAAGCGGGGCTAGCCTTTTATGATAAATTATTTGATGAAATGGCAAAGCACAACATCACGCCATTAGTCACTTTATCACATTATGAAATGCCCTATTATCTGGTCACTCAATATGGCGGTTGGGGCAATCGTAAAGTAATTGAATTCTTTACTCGTTATGCTAAAACCGTTTTTGCACGTTATAAAGATAAAGTTAAATATTGGTTAACCTTCAATGAAATCAACATGTCATTACATGAACCTTTTACGGGTGTAGGCTTGGATAGAAACAGCACTAAGCAGCAAATCTACCAAGCTATCCATCATCAATTGGTTGCTAGTAGCCGAGCGGTTAAACTTTGTCATCAAATGATTGCTGATGCCAAAATTGGGAATATGCTATTAGGTGCAGTGGCTTACCCGCTTACCCCAAAACCGGAAGATGTTTGGGCAACTCATCAAGAAAATCATGGTTGGCTATTTTTTGGTGATGTGCAAGTTCGTGGTCATTACCCAACTTATATGAATCGCTTTTTTAAAGAAAATAATATTAAGCTTGAGATCACCGAACAAGATAAACAAGATCTAAAAGAAACCGTCGATTTTGTTTCATTTAGCTATTACATGAGCTGTTGTGCAACATCCGATGAGTCTCAGAAAACCAAAGGTAATATTTTAGATATGGTACCTAATCCTTATCTTAAATCATCCGAATGGGGGTGGCAGATCGATCCAACTGGGATTCGTTATCTCCTTAATTTACTTTATGAACGTTATCAAAAACCACTATTTATTGTTGAAAATGGCTTGGGTGCCAAAGATAAATTAGAAGCAGACGGCACTATCAATGATGATTATCGAATTAACTATATGAATGATCATTTAGTACAAATTCGTGAGGCTATTAATGATGGCGTTGAAGTCATGGGCTATACCAGTTGGGGGCCAATAGACCTTATCAGTGCATCAAAAGCCGAAGTGACTAAACGTTATGGCTTTATCTATGTTGATTTAAACCAAGATGGTACAGGTACGTTAAATCGCCTCAAAAAGAAAAGCTTTTATTGGTATCAGTCCGTGATTTCATCAAAAGGTGAAAATTTAAAATAGTAAGATAACTTAGGGGGATTATGCTTAGCAACTTCCCCCTTTATTTCATTCAAAATAAACAGATCAACATAGAAGCAGATACCAGTAAAAAGAGAACAATATAAAAAAATAATTGAATCAATTTAATAATTAAAATCGTTTTGCTATATACAAACAGGAATAGGTTAAGAAAATAACAATGAAAATCAAATATCTCACAATGATGCTACTGGGGATATCGAGCTCTTCGGCATCGGCAAATGAACTAACGAATAATTCACTCTTCGATAATCTATTTTTTAAAAATTCTAAGTTTGAATTTTCTACTCGTAATCATTGGAAGTATTTAAAAGAAAATGCAGCCCAACAAAAAGAGGTACACAGCGCTTGGGGGCAAGTATTCACTTTGGATTATAAATCAGGCTTCTTATTCAACACTATTGGTTTTGATGTCACATATGATAATGTAATAAAATTAGGTGCTAGTGATTATTTTGCAACACGTAATTTACTTTATAATGATGGTAAAAGTTATAACAAACATTATGCCCATGGTTTTAATAAAATGACCCAACGTTATGCAAAAATTAAATTTGACAATAATGCCATTCATTTCAACGGTAAAATTGGCTGGCATAGTTTGAAAAATTTTGGAATAATAAGTTCATCTAAACACCTTACTCGCAATAGTTATCTGGGTTATAGCGGAATTCTAAAATATGATAATATTTACTTATCGTTAGCTTATATAGATAGCACATTACCTCGAGAATCCGCCAGAAAAGTACATTTTTTAACCAAAGATAGTAAAAAAGTCATTAATAATATTTCAACAGTTGAAATCGCTTATAAAGATAAAGATCTTACTTTAGATTATTCTTATGGTGTTGCCAAAGACTATCTAAGACGCCATGTTATTGAATTATCCTATAAACCAATGCAAAAGTTGATTTTAGGCGGGCAATTCTACGGTAGTTATGCGCTTGATAATTATGATTCTATGAAGCAAAACAAAAAAGAGTTTGAAAATCATGCGTGGCATTATGCAACTGATATAGAATGGAAAGAAAAAGATTGGAGTGTTAAAATCGGATTAGCTTACACTGATGCTAATAAACACAATGCAATTGGGCATTATAATCGGCATTTAGGCAAAAATACACGGGCTCGTTTTAATGGTTTGGCTGCTGCAGGTGCAGACTATTTACGCGATGGTGAACTAGTGCTAACCACTGTAATGAGCTATGATTTTGTTAAAGATAATAGCACAGGCTTATATATGAATTATGGTCAATTTAACTACAAACATAATACATTGAAAAATGGCGAAATAAACGTTTTCGATATATGGAGACCAACTAGTAGTGCATTTAAAAATCTTTCTATTTTATCAAAGGTTGGTTATGGATGGTCTTATAAAACATTAAGTACCTCAGACCTTACGCCAAAACTTAGACACGGAAAATATCAACGTTCACCTTCACTTTCAGCAGAAACCGTTATTGATTACAAATTTAACTTATTATAAAGAGGACAGAAAAATGAAAAAATTTATTATACTAACCAGCTCGTTAATTATTTCAATATTAAGTGTATCGCAAGCTTTTGCTGATGATATTTATCTTTATGTGGCTCGACATGGTAAAACCATGTTTAATAATGTTCATCGTGCACAAGGGTGGTCAGATACGCCTTTAACAAAACCTGGTGTTGAAGTGGCCGAGCAATTAGGTCAAGGTTTAAAAGATGTTAAATTTATTTCGGCTTATTCTAGTGATTTAGGTAGAGCACGCCAAACAGCTCGCATTGTTTTAGAAACCAAAGGCGATCAAGTTCAAATTAATGAAATGGAAGGATTGCGTGAAGTCTGTTTTGGCGATTTTGAAGGCGATCTTGACCCTAATATGTGGAATCCTGCAGCCCAACACTTAGGTTATGCATCAGATAAAGATCTAATGGCAGATATGGCAAAAGGTAAAGTTACCCTAAAAAAAATGATAGATGCTATTGCTGCAGTTGAAAAATCTGGTGAGGCTGAAAACTATAATAAAGTAAAAACACGCATGCAGTCTTCATTAAAAACCATTGCCGAATCAGCCAAAGCACAAGGCGGTGGTAATGTTTTAGTGGTATCACACGGTATGGCAATTACAGCTATGGTTGAAGAATGGCTAGATAAACCAATTACGGCAGGATTAGGCAACGCCAGTATCACTAAAATTCGTTACACCGACGACGGTAAATTTGTTGTTGAAAGCCTTGGCGACATGAGCTACGTCGAAAAAGGTAAAAATCAAGCTAAATGATTTTAAACATATGGCTCGTCAATGAGCCATATTCCTTTTTATCGTTCATGTACAATATTGATAGATAAATTTGTCGTATTTATCACTATAAAAAAGCATCATGTATCATCATTTTTTATAGAAAATTATAAAAGGTCAATATGTTTTATTTATGTAATTATTCATCTCCCATGGGATTAATTACCTTGGTTAGCCAACAAAATAAGCTAGTTAGTGCATGGATTGAAGGGCAAAAATATTTTGGCAATATAGTCAGTGCACAAAAAGAAGAAAAACCTAATTTGCCTATTTTTAATTCTACAAAAAAATGGCTTGATGATTATTTTTTAGAAAAGAAACCAAATCTATATCAGCTAGAGCTTGCGCCAAACGGTACACCTTTTCGACATTTAGTATGGAAAATCTTATGTGAAATCCCATATGGTAAGGTCACAACTTATGGCGATATCGCAAAACAGATTGCACTAAAAACAGACAAACCACGCATGTCTAATCAAGCAGTGGGTGGTGCTGTTGGTCATAATCCAATATCAATTATCATTCCTTGCCATCGGGTCATTGGTGCTAACGGCAATTTAACGGGTTACGCTGGGGGGATTGATAAAAAAATCCAACTGCTACAACACGAAGGCGTCGACACTACGCCTTTTTTTGTTCCTAAAAAATGAGCGTGTATAAAACATAACCTAAAAAATAAAAAACTTCAGGTAGAATATTGATTTTATGTGATTTTTTAAAACACACTATAATTAAGCAAGGTAATAAATATAGGCATAAGGAGAGTCAATAAAAAACCTTGGGCAATAGCTGCAGGAACAATGGTTATCCCTCCTCCTTTTTGTAGCATTGGTAGTGTAAAGTCCATTGATGTTGCACCACACAATCCTAATGTTGTGAATTTAAAACGCTTAATCAATGTAGGAATTAAAATAATTGCGCACAATTCTCGTAACATATCATTTAAAAATGTAGCACTACCAATAATTGGCCCGTGCGCTTCTGTCATTAAAATACCTGACAATGAATACCAGCCAAAGCCAGATGACATGGCAAGACCAACGCGAACAGGCAAGTTTAAAATAAATGAAGCAACGATCCCGCCCAATAAAACGCTCATTACAACCAATATGGATGTCGTCATCCCAACTTTATTGAGTAAAATTTGCTTAATCGAAATATTATTACTACGTAATTGAATTCCGACTAAAAATAATAAAAAAACTAGGATAATTTGAGTTACATTTTCAGCATATTGCCAAATAAATAATGGTAATAATCCACAAATAAACCCAACAATTAATGCAATACACACACGTAATGATTCAAGAATCATCTTAAAATGTGACGTATAAGTTTGATTTAAATTTTCACTTTTGGAGGTGGAAAAAAAATCCAACATCATTAAAACAACAAAATTCCCGCCGAACGTGCAAATAAAAAGAACAATTGCATAGCATAAAATAACTTGCAAATTAGTGGTTAAATTATCCAACTGTGCAAGTTCGGCTCCCATAATGAACAAAATAAGATATATCATCCAACTCAAAATTAGATTAATTTTTGTTAGCCAATTACTATTTTTTATTTTAATTAAATAACCTATACAAAGCGGCACTAGCGCAATAAGAATGCCAAAATACATATTTTATTCCTTAACTATCCATTCATTAATTTTTAAATTATTGAATCAAGTATACGTTTTAATCTATTAATGCTAATAATTATGTTAATGATGCTAAATTTTGTTCAATATTAAATTGAAGCTGATCCAATAAAGCATAGCGGTTACGGTATTCTGAACGTTTTTTACTGGCAATTTCTTCAATTGTTTTTCGATTAATTTGGTTTGGTAGTATAAATAAACCATTGGTATCTGGTTTTCCATCAAGGGTTAACCAAAAATCGTCATAATCAGACAACACTCGTTCTTGACGGCTATTGTAACGCCAATTGTTATAGATATGTGTTTTATTACCTACAGCAACAATTTGCGTTAATTGATAGTAACGTGCAACGGTTAATGCAGCTTCAACTGCAACACGTTTAGGGAATAGCCCATAACAGGCTTTAGTTGCTTTTTGTACACGAGTACGTGCGTCATCGTGACCTGTACCTTGTAAACCAGCAATAAAGAGCGTTGGCTTACCTTGATATTCAACAATTGAAAACGTTAAAGTGGTTAAATCAATCCCATCACTATCATAAAAATAAAGGCTTACTTCGCCTTCTCTGGCAAATTTGTTACGAGCTTGAACCGCAATTTGGATATTTGTTTCATTTTTAACAATAACATTAGCCAAAACAAACGGCGAATCTGGATTATAAAAAGCTTTGGTTACGCTGTCGGGTTGTTTTGCTAAAAAGTCATAATGATAGGCTAATGCAGCATAGCGTACTTTTTGGCTTAAACAAGATGCTAAATAAGGTCGCTGTAATTTGCATGGTAAATTAGTTTGGCACGAAAGATAATAACCAAGTAATGGGTATTGTCTTAATTTATTAAGCCATTTTAGAGTAATTGGGCTTAAGAATAAGGTTCTTAAAAAAAACTTATAACGATAGGTCGGGTTAAGCCATAATTCATTTAGTGGTAATTTACCAGCATAGAGCCAGTTAAAGAGTTGCCATTTACTTTTTGGCCGAGACATATTCGTAATATTATTCATAAGTAGAACTTTAAATCGAGTTAGTTATTTTATCTATTATAGAGTGGCTAAATTAATCAATATGCATTATTTATTAATAAGCCATAAAAAAATCAAACATTAAGAGTACAACACAACCTTATTCGGCGCAACTATTCCTACATCAAGTAATGTTTAAATTATATGAAAATAAAAAAACGGTGAACTAGTCACCGTTTTTTTAAGTGATAATTATAGTTTATAAAAAACTAATTATTGACCTTTAACTTCTTTTAAACCGTTGAATGGCGCTTTTGAACCTAAAGCTTCTTCAATACGGATCAATTGGTTGTATTTAGCAACACGGTCAGAACGGCTCATTGAACCTGTTTTGATTTGCCCCGCCGCTAAACCTACAGCTAAATCAGCAATTGTTGAATCTTCGGTTTCACCACTACGGTGAGAGATAACTGCTGTATAACCTGCATCTTTCGCCATTTTAACCGCAGCAATAGACTCGGTTAATGTACCGATTTGGTTTACTTTAACTAAAATAGAGTTAGCGATACCTTTTTCAATACCTTGTTTGAAGATTTTAGTATTGGTTACAAATAGATCATCACCGACTAATTGGATTTTGTGACCTAGAGCTTTAGTTTGGTATGCCCAACCTTCCCAATCACTTTCATCTAAACCATCTTCGATTGATACGATTGGATATTGTTCAGTTAAACCTTCTAAGTAGTGAGTAAATTCTTGCGCAGTGAATTCTTTATTACCCTCACCTTTTAATACGTATTTACCTGTTTCTTTGTTATAGAATTCAGAAGCTGCACAGTCCATCGCTAAAGTAATGTCTTTACCTAATACATAACCAGCTTTTTCTACTGCTTCTTTAATGCAAGCTAATGCTTCAGCATTTGAATCTAAGTTAGGCGCAAAACCACCTTCGTCACCCACTGCAGTATTCATGCCTTTAGCGTGTAATACTTTAGCTAAGTTGTGGAATACTTCAGAACCCATGCGGATTGCTTCACGTACTGTTTTAGCACCAACCGGTTGAATCATAAATTCTTGTAAGTCAATGTTGTTATCAGCGTGTTCACCACCGTTGATGATGTTCATCATTGGTAATGGCATCGAGTATTGACCTGGCGTACCATTAAGGTCAGCAATGTGTTGATAAAGAGGAACACCTTTAGCTGCCGCAGCTGCTTTAGCCGTTGCTAAAGATACAGCAAGAATTGAGTTAGCACCTAAGTTAGATTTGAAATCAGTGCCATCTAAATCAAGCATGATTTGGTCGATAGTAGCTTGATCTAAAGCATCTTTACCAACAACTGCTTTTGCAATTGGACCATTTACGTTTTCAACTGCTTTTAATACGCCTTTACCTAAAAAGCGAGACTTGTCACCATCACGAAGTTCTAACGCTTCACGTGACCCCGTTGATGCCCCAGATGGCACGATTGCAAGGCCAACAAAACCTCCTTCTAAATGAACTTCGGCTTCAACAGTTGGATTACCACGAGAGTCGATGACTTCACGACCATGTACTTTAACGATTTTTGCCATGTTATTTTCCCTCTATATGACAGATATATTAATAATGTTAATTCAAAACTATTTTTGTTGCTGCTCTTGATAAGCTTTGGCAGCTTTAATAAAACTACTAAAGAGTGGATGTCCATCCCTTGGCGTTGAAGTGAATTCTGGATGGAACTGACACGCAACAAACCATGGATGATCTGGTATTTCGATGATCTCAACTAGCTTTCTATCCGTTGAAAGACCGG
The DNA here is from genome assembly GCF_001690495.1 of Gilliamella sp. App4-10. Lineage (GTDB taxonomy): Bacteria > Pseudomonadota > Gammaproteobacteria > Enterobacterales > Orbaceae > Gilliamella > Gilliamella apicola_G. Next base: position 33,808 of record NZ_LZGS01000018.1, on the reverse strand, counting down.
TGACCTTTAACCCAGCTTTAACCACTTCAGGTAATAAATTGTTGTTTACTTCGTAACGATGTCGATGACGTTCGGCAATCGATTCATTTTTATACATACCGTATACTAATGAATTTGGTTCTAAATGGCAAATCTGCGAACCTAAGCGCATTGTGCCCCCTAAGTCACTATTTTCATTGCGTTGTACTACATTTCCCGATTCGTCGCTCCATTCTGTAATTAAAGCAATGATTGGATTTGCACAATCTTTGACAAATTCGGTTGAATTAGCATCTTTAATACCTGCAACATTACGTGCATATTCGATCATAGCCACTTGTAAGCCAAGGCAAATACCTAAATATGGAATTTTATTTTCGCGCGCATAGCGAGCCGCCATGATTTTACCTTCAACGCCACGATAACCAAATCCACCTGGAATTAAGATCGCATCTAAACCTTGCAGTAAATCAGTTCCACGTGATTCAAGATCTTCTGAATCAATATAACGGATATGCACAGTTAAACGATTTTTCAATCCACCATGTTTTAACGCTTCATTAACTGATTTATAAGCATCTGGTAAGGCGATATATTTACCCACCATACCAATAGTCACTTCACCCACTGGGTTGGCTTCTTCGTAAATCACCTGTTCCCATTGCGATAAATCGGCTTCTTTACATTCAAGATTGAATCGTTTACAAACAAAAGTATCTAAGTTTTGTGATTTTAATAATGCAGGTATTTTATAAATAGAATCGACATCTTTCAGTGAAATAACTGCACGCTCAGGAACATTACAAAATAGTGCGATTTTAGCTCGTTCGTGTGCAGGAATAATGCGGTCGGAACGACAGATTAATACATCCGGTTGAATACCAATTGACAGTAACTCTTTTACTGAATGTTGCGTAGGTTTAGTTTTAACTTCGCCAGCAGATGCTAAATAAGGTACTAACGTTAAATGCATAAATAACGTGTGCTCACGCCCCACATCTACGGCTAACTGACGGATCGCTTCTAAAAATGGAAGTGATTCAATATCACCTACTGTGCCACCAATTTCAACAATCGCAACATCAAAACCTTTTGCCCCATCAATTACACGTGATTTAATTGCATTAGTGATATGAGGAATAACTTGAACTGTTGCTCCTAAATAATCACCACGGCGCTCTTTACGTAATACATCGGAATAAATGCGACCTGTAGTGAAGTTATTTTTTCGCGTCATTTTAGTGCGAATAAAACGTTCATAATGACCTAAATCCAGATCGGTTTCAGCACCATCTTCAGTCACAAACACTTCACCATGTTGAATAGGACTCATTGTACCCGGATCGACATTAATGTAGGGATCGAGCTTGAGCATGGTGACATTTAAATTGCGGGCTTCCAAGATTGCAGCGAGTGAGGCTGCGGCAATGCCTTTACCAAGAGAAGAAACGACACCGCCTGTAACAAAAATATAATTCGTGACCATTAATACCAGACCATTATTAATTTAATTAGAACAATATTGCATCGATTTTAAAGAATCAAAACCAATACAACATACAAGAATCAGACGGGAATGCAGTATAGCAGAATCCGCCTTGTCTCACAATTGAATAATTAGCTTTAACTAATTCTTTTAAAAGAGTGTCACCAAATTTATTCTTATGTTTTAAAATGGCCCTTTTTAATCAGCCTTGCTTATTATATCGGTAACAGCTTGTTAAACTTTTGAATTAGATTCTACACCTATCTGTGCATTTTTTGTATTTTATGTGATCTTAAAAAAACCGTTTGTTTTAACTTTAATATTAAAGAGGTAATTAGATAATTTTTATTGCATGATTATCATCGTCAACATTCGATATTAAATTTTCAGCCTCTTAACTAATATAAAAAACCCTATAAACATTTTTAATGTTTAACAAACTGAATTTATTAACAAAATACCGAAAAACAAGCTGAGTTATCTTGCCAATAATGACTTACCTCATTTTTAATGCTTAATTAATTCAGTACTTGTTTTTATATCACCTTACAGTCTATAACTAGCGGTCAACAAAAAGGCTCTAGGTGTACCCGGCATACTACTTGAACGCCAATACTCTTTACCCAGTAAATTAGTGAATGCTAAAGTTACATCAAAGTAGCGAGATTGATAACCAACCGCAGAATTCCATACGGTATAACCAGGGCGTTTAAATTCGTTCTTATCATCGTTATACATCGATCCTTTATAATTAAGTTCCACTTCAATAAACCAATTATCGTAAGGTAAATAACGAACGCTTAAATAACCACTATGCTTAGCCGTGTTAGGCAAATATTTGTTCTAATTGGCTGGTGTTTTTTTATCTTTATGGACTTTGGCTTGTTGATAACCAATACCGCTATTAATGTACCATTTTGATGCCAGCTGACCAATAGCGCTTAGCTCAATGCCTTGGCTACGATCGCTCCCTTTTACCTGCCAATTATAAGGATCATTAACGGCATCCGGCTAGTAACGGACATTATATAGTTCGAGATCATAAAGGGCGATTTGAGAGGAAAGTTTATCAGCTAGCCAATCGCTTTTAATTCCCACTTCATATTGACGCGAATATTGGGGTTTATCATCATAAACTGTTTTTGAGTTGGTCGAAATTGTAATAAGACCTCGACCTCCATAAGGTGCAAAATTTTTACTATAAGAAGCATAAAAACTCTGCGATTCCACAGGTTGCCAAATTAAACCAAATCGAGGACTTAACGAGTGCCCATCATATGAACGGTTTTGATGTTTTAATTTGTCATTTGATGCAAAATTATAATTATCGTAACGTAATCCTGCTAATAATTTCCATTGTGCTGTAAAACTAATTAAGTCTTGCCAATAAAATCCTTTCGATGTGGCTTTATGATTAGTTTTAGTATTCAATTTACTATAATGAGGCTTTTTGGAATGCCAATGCGGATGAAACGGATCAACCACCTCTGGATAAACGTTGGTTAAGGCTAATCTTGGTTGGCGCTTTTCAATGTTATATTCAATACCAATAAGCATATCATGAACAATACTTGCTGTATTAAATTTACCCATTAAATCAGCAGTGTTACTATATGTCTTATTAGCAGTTTCTTGCCAAGCTCGGCGAAATTGCAATTTACCTTGATGATGACAATCTTTACCATTATTCAGTTTGCCATTTAAATGACAATAATTACCTGCATAAATGTGATCAAAATTTTGAGACGCTTGACGGTATTGATTGGTTAATTTAATAGACCAGTCATGGTTGAATTCAAATCCCATGACAGAACGTAATGAACGATAATTATCTTTCACATAATCATTAGAATGAGCATAGGCCGTTTTAATCGATACGCCTTTAGGTAAATCATAATAAGCCGGTGTCCTATCAGGCTTACGCCACAAATTATCATGAGTATATTGAACTAACCAATTAAATCCATCTAAATTATCATAAAGTATACTTGGTGAGACCATTGTATCCCTTTGCTTAATGCCTTTACGAAAGCTTCTGTTTGATTGATGATCAACAGTCATTCGCATCGCAAGTTTATCATGTAAAACGTGATTGATATCCACCATACCGCCATACTTATCCCATGAACCGCTACGTAAGCTTAAAATCGAAGGCGAATCAAAATTAGCTTGTTTACTAATCATATTAATGATGCCACCACCCGACCCACGTCCATAAAGCACAGATGCCGGGCCTTTTAACACTTCAATCCGTTCTATGTTTGCGGTACTTTGCCTAACCTGTCCACTTGCACGAACACCATCACGATAAATATCACCAGAACTTGCTGAAAAACCACGGATTTTTATACCCTCATCTCTCATATCATAAGTTGTATCAACGCTTGGCAATTTATTGATTATCACATTGAGATCGTTTTGCCCGTAAATTTTTTGTTGCTCTAGGTTAACAGAATTAATCGTTTGAGGAATATCTTTGATATCAAAAGGCATTTTTGTTGCTGTAAATACCCCAAACTTAGTACAAGATTCAAGTAGAAAATCATGCTGTTTGTTTTAGTGTTTTATATTCGAGCGGTGTCATGTTATTTAATGCCTCATGCGGTCTTTCGGTGTTATAAATCGTTAACCATTCTTCGGTTATTCTCCTTGCTTGCGCTAAGTTGTTAAAAAGATATAAATCGAGTACTTCAGTACGATAGGTGCGATTAAATCGTTCAATGTACCCGTTTTGATATGGGCTACCGGGCTCTATATAATCAATGGCTATATCATGTGATTTAGCCCAGTTTATAAAGGTTTTTCCTGTAAATTCTGGTCCATTATCGACGCGTATTTTTAATGGATAGCCATGATATTCAGCCAGTTTATCTAAGTAACGGGTAACTCTCACTGCCGGTAAGCTTACTGCAATATCAATACCTAACGCCTCACGATTAAAGTCATCAATGACATTGAATGTCCTAAAGCGACGTTGATTACAGCTACTGTCACTCATAAAATCCATTGACCAACATTCACCTTGTTTATTAGGAACCAATAGCCTTTCTGGGCTTCGTGGAGGAATACGTTTTTTACGCTTTACCCTGAGATTAAGCTTTAATTCACAATACACCCGATATACCCGTTTATGATTCCATTTATAGCCGAGCTTTCTGATACGATTAAAGCATTTAGGAAAGCCCCAGCGTAAATGCCGGTCTGTGATAGCATTCAATACCGAAACAATCACCGAATCATCCTGTAACTTAGGTTGATAATAGTAAGCACAACGACTTAAGCCAACAATGGCACAACTCATAGCAATAGTAACCAAATGATTTTGTTGTAGTTGCTGTGCCCACGTTTTACGTGCCCCAGTTGGCACTAAAGCTTTTTTATGATTTCTTCCTGAAGCTGAGATTTTAAACTGAGCTCAGCAAACATCTGTTTAAGTTTACGGTTTTCGGCCTCCAGCTCCTTTAAACGTTTGATATCCGAGGTTTCCATACCACCGTATTTATCTCGCCATTTATAGAAAGTTGAATTCCCCATGCCATATTTACGGCAGAGTTCCTTGACAGGAATACCTGCTTCAGCTTCTTTTAAAATAGCGACGATTTGATGTTCAGTCATTTTTTTCATAATTAAATCCCCTTTACTTGTATCATAGAGAATTTTCTACTTTTTTGCTGTACTATTTTAGGGGATAGTTACATCGTATTAGTAAAATCCTATCTGTTTGTCGTGAAAAATCGATTCCTGTGATTAACCTGGATGCACAATATATTCATTTTGTTGATTTGACTGATAAATTGACGGATGAACAACGGTTAACGCTCGATAAATTATTGCAATATGGTCCTAAAACTGCACAAATAAATGTCATAGATAAATCCAGTAAACTACTCTTTTTAGTCACGCCTCGGGCTGGAACGATTTCACCATGGTCATCAAAGGCAACCGATATTGCGCATAATTGTGGATTAACACAGATTCGTCGCATTGAACGCGGTATTGCGTATTATGTCGAAACTCGTTCGCCTTTGACTCAAGTGCAGCAAGTCGCTTTTGAAGCGTTGATTCATGATCGCATGATGGAGACCGTGCTAACTGATTTTGACAAAGTTGAAAAGTTGTTTAAAGTTGACCTACCAGTGCCAATAACCATAATTGATTTATTGGGGCAAGGTCGTAAGGCTTTGGAACGGGCCAATCTTAAATTAGGTTTGGCATTAGCGCCTGATGAAATGGATTATTTAGTTGAAAATTTTGAAAAATTAAAACGAAATCCGACTGATATTGAACTTTATATGTTTGCACAAGCTAACTCTGAGCATTGTCGCCATAAGATTTTTAACGCTGATTGGATTATTGATGGTAAAAAACAGCCTAAATCACTGTTTAAGATGATCAAAAATACTTTTGAACACACCCCTGATTATGTTTCGTCCGCTTATAAAGATAATGCAGCGGTGATGGATGGGTCGAAAGTTGGGCGCTTTTTTGCGGATAATGAGAATAAAACCTACGGCTATCATCAAGAATATGCGGATATTTTAATGAAAGTTGAAACGCATAATCATCCAACTGCCATATCACCTTGGCCGGGTGCAGCAACGGGGAGTGGGGGTGAGATTCGTGATGAGGGTGCAACAGGGCGCGGGGCTAAACCTAAAGCTGGTTTAGTGGGTTTTTCGGTTTCTAACTTGCGGATCCCTAATTTTGAACAACCTTGGGAGCAAGATTTTGGTAAGCCTGATCGTATTGTCAGTGCGTTTGATATTATGATGGAGGGGCCTTTAGGGGGAGCAGCGTTTAATAATGAATTTGGTCGTCCGGCTTTATTGGGTTATTTTCGCACTTATGAAGAGCGAGTAAATAGCCATAATGGCGAAGAAGTGAGAGGTTATCATAAACCGATTATGTTAGCGGGTGGTATGGGTAATATATGTCGTGAACATATCCAAAAAGATGAGTTTCCTGCTGGCGCTAAGCTCATTGTGTTAGGTGGTCCAGCAATGAATATTGGTTTAGGCGGTGGCGCTGCTTCATCTATGACATCAGGTCAATCCGATGCAGATCTGGATTTTGCTTCTGTTCAGCGTGATAACCCTGAAATGGAGCGCCGTTGTCAAGAAGTTATCGATCGTTGCTGGCAACTAGGTGAAGATAACCCTATTTTGTTTATTCATGATGTGGGTGCTGGTGGGTTATCTAATGCGATGCCTGAGCTGGTTAGTGATGGTGGCTGTGGCGGTCAATTTGAGCTCCGAAAAATACTCAGCGATGAGCCGGGTATGTCCCCGTTAGAAATCTGGTGTAATGAATCGCAAGAGCGTTATGTTCTTGCCATCCATTCCAATAAATTGGCATTGTTTGATGAGCTTTGTCAGCGTGAACGAGCGCCTTATGCCGTTATTGGTGAGGCAACAGCAAATAAAGCGCTGTTTTTGCATGATGAGCATTTTAATAATAACCCGATAGACTTGCCACTGGATGTACTGCTTGGTAAAACGCCTAAAATGCAACGTGATGTAAAAACACATCAGGCGCATGGTGATAATTTTTCAACTGCTGATATTAATTTATATGATGCGGTCAAACGGGTTTTACACTTACCAACGGTTGCCGAAAAGACCTTTTTAATTACCATTGGTGATCGCTCTGTGACGGGGATGGTGGTGCGAGATCAAATGGTTGGCCCATGGCAAGTGCCAGTTGCTGATTGTGCGGTTACGACTGCAAGCTTAGATAGCTATTACGGAGAAGCTATGTCAATCGGTGAGCGTGCACCCGTTGCTTTGCTTAACTTTGCCGCCTCGGCAAGGCTTGCCGTTGGTGAGGCGATTACCAATATTGCCGCAACGAATATTGGCGATATCAAACGCATTAAGCTTTCAGCTAACTGGATGGCCGCTGCTGACCATCCGGGCGAAGATGCTGGGCTTTATCAGGCCGTTAAAGCAATAGGTGAAGATCTATGCCCAGCATTGGGACTTGCAATTCCGGTTGGTAAAGATTCGATGTCGATGAAAACCACATGGCAACAAGATGGTGAACAAAAAGCAGTGATATCGCCGTTATCATTGGTGATTTCGGCATTTGCGCGCGTTGAAGATGTGCGTAAAACCGTAACACCACAATTGCGTACCGATCAAGATAATACGTTATTGTTGGTTGATTTATCGAAAGGTCATCAAGCATTAGGGGCAACCGCACTTGCGCAAGTGTATCGTCATTTAGGCCAACAAACAGCGGATGTTCATGATCCTAAAGAGCTGCTTGCTTTTTATCAAGCCATTCAAGCTTTAGTCAGTCAAAATGTGTTGCTGGCTTATCATGATCGTTCCGATGGGGGGCTGTTTGTGACATTAGCCGAGATGGCTTTTGCTGGGCATTGTGGTGTTGATGTTGATATTTCTCAATTAGGCCAAGATGTGATTGCTTCGCTATTTAATGAGGAGCTTGGCGCTGTTATTCAAGTGGCCAATAGTTGTTTAGACGAGGTGAGGGCTTACTTTAAGCAGTTTGGCTTATCCCATGCGGTTCATGCTTTGGGTAGTGCTAAAGCAGGACAACAATTTATTGTGCGTAACAAATCTGCTGTGGTTTATAGTGAGTCGCGCTCAATGTTAAGAACATGGTGGGCCGAAACGACTTGGCAGATGCAACGTTTACGTGACAATCCTGAGTGTGCTGATCAAGAACACCAAGCGAAACAAAATAAAGATGATCCTGGCTTAAATGTGCACTTAACTTTCGACCCACAAACGGATATTGCTGCACCTTATATTGCGAAAGGTGCAAAACCTAAAGTGGCCATTTTGCGTGAACAAGGTGTTAACTCGCATGTCGAGATGGCCGCCGCATTCGATCGAGCTGGTTTTGAGGCCATCGATGTGCATATGACTGATTTACTCTCAGGTCGCATTACACTTAACCAATTTAGTACACTGGTTGCTTGCGGTGGCTTTTCTTATGGTGATGTGTTAGGCGCGGGAGAAGGTTGGGCTAAATCGATTTTATTTAACGAAAAGGTGCGTGATGAATTTGAACGATTTTTTCATCGCCAAGATACGTTATCGTTAGGGGTTTGTAACGGTTGTCAGATGATGTCAAACCTTAAGGATCTGATTCCAGGGGCTGATTTGTGGCCTCGTTTTGTGCGTAATTTGTCAGAACGTTTTGAAGCGCGCTTTAGCTTAGTGCAAATTCAATCAAGCCCTTCGTTGCTATTTACTGATATGGCGGGTTCGCATATGCCAATTGCGGTTTCACACGGCGAAGGGCGTGTTGAGGTTTGTGATGATACGCATCTAACTAATTTAGAAGCATCAGCATTAATAGCGGCATGTTATATTGACCATTATGGCAAAGTAACACAGCAGTACCCTGCCAATCCCAATGGTTCACCAAACGGTATTACTGCGGTGACATCTGAAGATGGGCGAGCAACTATTATGATGCCACATCCAGAAAGGGTATTTAGAACAGTTGCTAATTCATGGCATCCAGATAATTGGGGCGAAGATAGCCCATGGATGAGAATGTTCCGTAATGCTCGTAAGCAGTTAGGTTAACTAACCGATATATCGCTGGTACTATTGTTGGCGATATATTTATCTTCATTTATTTGTTAGGAAATAACTTGTCGTTTTCTTACAAGTAATAAATATTATTTGGGAAAAAATATCGATAAGATTACCGTATTAGCTATATTGAGGATAGGCTATATCTGAAAAGACAGTGTAGTTCATTGGGTGACTGTAGCAAAATCCTCCACCTTTTGAGGCGGAGGAAGATATCAAAAAATTACGCTTTAGGTGGTTGTTTTTGTCTTTCAGTTAGTGGTTTCGCTAACTGGCTATTCATTTTTTGCAACACTTGTTCAGTGGTTTGCCAATTGATACAAGCATCGGTCACTGACACACCATATTTAAAATTTTCTTGTGATTGTTCAGAAGATTGATTGCCTTCAAACAAGTTACTTTCAATCATCACGCCAATAATTGAATTATTACCAAGCTTAATTTGTTCAATAATTGCGTCGGCAACAATCGGTTGATTGCGATAATCTTTATTGGAATTAGCATGGCTACAGTCAATCATTAAGTTAGGTAATAATCCTGCTTTTTGCATTTGAATTTCACATAATGCGACATTTTCAGCATCAAAGTTAGGTGTTTTACCACCACGCAAAATAACATGACCATGTGGATTGCCCATTGTTTGTAAAACGGTCACTTGCCCTTGTTGATTAATGCCTACAAAACGATGAGGCATAGAGGCTGATTTCATGGCGTTAATGGCCACATCCAAACTACCATCTGTCCCATTTTTAAAACCGACAGGCATCGAAAGCCCTGAGGCCATTTCTCGATGAGTTTGTGACTCAGTGGTTCTTGCACCGATTGCAGACCAGCTAATTAAATCAGCGATATATTGTGGTGTATTGGGATCTAATGCTTCGGTTGCAATAGGTAAGCCCATTTCAGCAATATCGAGCAGTAATTTACGTGCTTTTTTTAGTCCATGTTCAATATCAAATGAGCTATCCATATGAGGATCGTTAATCAAACCTTTCCAACCAACAGTGGTTCTTGGTTTTTCAAAATAAACACGCATGACGATAAATAAGTGATCCTTAACTTCGTCTGAGAGTTTTTTTAATTTATGCGCATATTCAAGTGCTGCAATAGGATCATGAATAGAGCAAGGACCACAGACGATAAGTAATCGGTGATCTCGCCTTTCTAAAATATCCACAACAGTTTGACGAGATGAAGCTATTTGATTTTTTAAATCTTCAGAAAGAGGATAAAGCTGTTTAATTTCTTCGGGGGTGATTAACATGTGTTCGTCTCGGATTCGGACATTATTTAGGGTATCTTTTAACATTTTTATTTTCCTTGTTAAAATCATTTAAACTTTATATGTAAAATATTAATTACATAAACGTTTATTATGTAAACACAAAATTACATAATAGTAAATGAAATTTTAGCTGTTTATTAAATGATTCATTTTTATATTTTGTAATTTGATAAAAAGGTACTTGCAAAACGGGTATCTAAGCAAGCTAAATATAAAATTGTGTAATCAAATGTTTACATTTCGATAGGTTGCAGGAAAATACCGGGTTGTTTACACTTCATGATTAAAATAATTCGCTAACAGTGCATAAAGCGTTTTACTTGAAATCGCATTATATGGTTTAAACGTATTATAAAAGGTAATAAATCGCTTAACCTTTTATTTTCTATCTTTTGAATTGCTAACTATTGTTGATTATGCTACTTCTTCATAAATTTCCGTATCAGGTTTTCGGTCTTGCCATTTGTTTGTGGGCAGGCAGGCTTATTAAATTTTTGACCGACACAATTCATGTAGAAAATTACGCTGTCTGTTTTTAGTGTTTTATATTTAATAAATGGCATATTATTGAATGCCTCATGGGGTCTTTCGGTGTTATAAATGAAATGTTCTAAATAAAAGAGGTCAAATGTCACCCAAATAGGTTTTTTATCACGTTTAGCTTGGTATCTTAATTTATTTTCAATGGACTTTTGAACTTTAACCAGATGTTTAATGTCATAAATGATGGTTTCATAACGTTAGTTCTTACGGGTTAAAGGGACGAATAACCTCAATAGGGCTTTTTTAGCACGTTATAAATGGTCGAACGATTGATCATAATATGTTTAGACAAATCAGTGACGGTTATTTTTCTTTATGATATAAGCGCCATATCGCTTGTTTGTGATACGGCGTTAGTTTTGTGATGTATATTCATTAACGTAGCTTCTTAACTTACTGTCAACGATGCAACTAGTTTTATCAATCATTGATTAAGTCAGTTTTATAGATTGAAATACCACGTCTTTATCAATGCCATCCATCACTTCAGCATGCCCAATTTTAGTGGGTACAACTAGCCGTAATTGTCCTGATAGTACTTTTTTGTCTCGTAACATGTGTGGTAGGTAAGATTCAATCGGCATTGTTGTTGGTCTGTTAACTGGTAGCTTAGCGCGAATTAATAAGTTTTTAATCCGTTCAATATCTGCTTGGGTTAATTTGCCAAGTAATTTTGCGGTTTGTGCAGCCATTAGCATACCGACACTGACGGCTTCGCCATGTAGCCAGTTTCCATAGCCTAATTCTGCTTCTATCGCATGGCCATAAGTATGACCAAGATTTAAAATAGCGCGCATGTCTTGTTCAGTCTCATCAGCAGCCACCACTTTTGCTTTTAGTTCGCAGCAATGGTAAATACAGTAACTTAATGCGTTAACATCTAAATTTAATAAATCTTCTATATGCTGTTCTAGCCAATTAAAAAATTCGGAGTCTAAAATAATACCGTATTTTATCACTTCAGCAAGTCCTGCCGAAAGTTCTCGTTGCGGTAATGTTTTTAAACAATGGAGATCAATGACAACTGATTGCGGTTGATAAAATGCGCCAATCATATTTTTACCCAGTGGATGATTAATCGCGGTTTTGCCACCTACAGATGAGTCAACTTGGGACAGTAGTGTGGTGGGTACTTGAATAAACTTAATGCCACGTTGATAAGCTGAAGCGGCAAATCCAGCAACATCACCAATTACGCCTCCACCTAATGCAATCAGTATTGAGCTTCGGGTATGATTATGGGCAAGCAAGGCTGTGAGTATCATATTCCATGTTTCCATCGTTTTATACTGCTCACCATCAGGAACAACGACTGACTCGGTCCTTATACCATGCTTTTCAAGCATATCAATTAATGTTTGTAAATAAAGGGGCGCGATAGTTTCATTCGTAGCAATGAGCACGCGTTGACCAGCTTGGAGTTTAAAATGTTGAAATTTGCTTAGTAGATTTTCACCAATAGTGATTGGGTAACTGCGTTTAGCTAATGCCACATTTAATATTTTTTGCATAATAATTTCCAGACAAGTCAAAGCCAATTTATTATTGCATGTTAGCGATAAAAAAGTGGCAGTGCAACTTAGAATCATTTAAACTTAATGATAATTTCGATTTGTGATATTAAATTTTATATGTCTTTATCTATTGTTTTAGCACAAAAAAATTGGCGTGTGGGCGATATTGAAGGGAACGCTCAACAGATTATTGAATTGATAAATAGCCACTCATCCGATGATCTCATTATTTTTTCAGAACTTGCTTTGTGTGGGTATCCACCCGAAGATTTAATTTTCCGTGTGGATTTTAAAGAACGTTGTCAAAACGCATTGTCATTAATTCAACAAGCAAGTATACAGTGTGCAGTCGTTGTTGGTCATCCGCATTGGCAAGATCAAAATATTTATAACGCACTTTCCTTTTTCTGTGATGGAAAATTGTTAGCTCGCTATCATAAACAATGGCTACCTAATTATGATGTATTTGATGAAAAGCGTTATTTTTCTGCTGACAATCAAACTTGCGCAGTCAATTTTAAAGGTCAAAAGATTGGTTTGTTAATTTGTGAAGATCTTTGGCAAAATCAGCCAATCGATGATATTAAACAAGCTCAAGTTGATTTTGTGGTGGCAATTAATGCTTCGCCATATGATTATGAAAAACAGCAACAACGATATAATTTAGTTAAACAGCATGCAAAACGCACCGGTTTAGCCATTGTTTATGTCAACCAAGTTGGGGGGCAAGATGAGTTAGTCTTTGACGGTGGATCTTTTGTTTGTAATGAAGACGGTAGAATTGTTTGTCAGCTAAATTCATTTGAAGAACAAGTTGTCGCTTTTGAATTGGGTATAAATCATCCCGCGATAATTGATAAGAGTGAAAATAATCCACTAGCTTCAGTTTATGATGCATTGGTACTTGCAACTCGCGATTATGTGACTAAAAATGGCTTCCAAGGCGCCGTATTAGGGCTTTCTGGCGGTATTGATTCTGCTTTAACCCTTGCTATTGCGGTTGATGCTTTAGGTAAAGATAAAGTGCAAGCGGTAATGATGCCATTTCGTTATACCGCCGATATTAGTATTGCAGATGCCAAAGAAGAAGCTGAAATATTAGGGGTTGAATTTGATATTGTTTCAATTGAACCGATGTTTGATGCGTTTATGTCATCTTTAAGCCCAATGTTTTTAGACACACAAAAAGATACAACAGAAGAAAACCTGCAAGCCCGCTGCCGTGGTGTTATTTTAATGGCACTATCAAATAAACATCGTAGTCTGGTACTAACAACGGGTAATAAAAGTGAAATGTCGGTAGGTTATGCAACCCTTTATGGTGATATGGCTGGTGGTTTTGATGTATTGAAAGATGTACCTAAAACTATGGTGTTTGCATTGTCAAAATATCGAAATACGCGTTCGTATGTTATTCCTGAGAGAGTAATAACACGACCACCTTCAGCGGAGTTAGCACCTGATCAGAAAGATGAAGATAGCTTACCGCCTTACGATATTTTAGATGGAGTTTTGAAAGGTTATGTTGAACACGATCTTTCCATTGAACAACTTATTGCACAAGGTTATGATGAGGCGACAGTAAGACGTGTTATTAAATTGGTGGATATGAATGAGTACAAACGACGTCAATCAGCAGTTGGTCCTAAAATCACCACTCGTAACTTTGGTAAAGGTCGTCGTTATCCAATCACTTCTGCTTTTGGTTTTAAAAATTGGTAATCTCGAATTAAGGGAAAATAGATATGAAAAAAATTGAAGCAATTATTAAACCATTCAAATTAGATGATATTCGAGAAGCGCTTGCTGATCAAGGTATTACCGGTATGACAGTTACTGAGGTTAAAGGTTTTGGGCGGCAAAAAGGCCATACCGAGCTTTATCGAGGTGCGGAATATATGGTTGATTTTTTGCCGAAAGTAAAAATTGAACTTATTGTTCCCGATGATATTTTAGAAATGTGTATTGAAACTATTATGAAAACAGCACAAACAGGTAAAATCGGAGATGGAAAAATTTTTGTTTATAATGTTGAGCAAGTTATTCGTATCCGTACTGGCGAAATGGATGAATCTGCCATTTAGTTTAACTTATTGAATGTCAGGCCGCTCTTGTCTGAGTAATTCAGCAGTCACAAAACCTTGAATCGAACAAATAAGAAGGTTCATATTTGAACCTGTTTCAAGTAATAGTAGTTTTTCGGTTGTATCCGGTGCTGGGATCGTTTTTACACCAACAACAGTGCCAGTATTTTTATGCCAGACTTGAATGTTATCATCTATATTGCGAATCATTGGATTCCCAATATAGAGAAGGTTATCCTCCATATTTTTCCAATCTATAAAATTCAATGCCTCTTTAATTTGATTTATATCATTATCGATAATAAATCCCCAGAAATAATATTTTCCTATTTTTCCAAGATCCATTGCATTATCGTAATAGCCTGTGATTGTTAAGTTTTTATAAGTCATGGGAGTTTTGAAATAAACATAGTTTTTGGCTATATCAGAACGATTTTCGACAGGAATATAAGCTTGGTTTTGGTTAAAAAGCTTAATGTGAGTATATTTCTCTAATTCATCTTTATTGTTATAAATGTTTCTAAAAAAGTCAGATGTGCAAAGTGTTAACGAATCAATTAATGGTAACTTATCGGCAGACGCGACAAAAGAGTAAAACATAAAAAGTAAAGCAATAATGTTTTTTATCATGTTGATTGAATTTGACAAAAATGAAGTACCATTAAATTAGTTGGCCATGATTGTATAATTATTACGACAGAATAACAATGTTAAAGCTATTTTTCTTTTTAAACATTATTAAGATTTGTTTTTCTTGATGGTGTCTTTTACAAAAATTAATTTAATCTCACAAAATTATAATTTATCAAGTAATAATATACTTAATGTTTATATATGGAATGCAGATCGCATAATTATGAATTTATTTGGAAATAGTTTGAATATAGAATCACTATAATTTAGATTAATCGATAAGTTACTTTAGTTACTTAATAAAGTTTAGATGGAAATTAATTATGTGCTCAATATTTGCAAATCGAATTTTAACAGAGCTTTCTGATGTTAAAGATATTTCAATTAAAACATTTTTTGGAGGATTTAGCGTTAATAGTAAGGATATAATGTTTGGTTGGATTAGTCAGAAAGATTTTTATTTAAGGGGACATCCTGATTATCGCTCATTGTTTATTAATTTAGGTATGCAGCCGTTAAGTATAACAACAGGTATGTCAAATAAATTACTTGATTATTATAAAGTTGATGATGAGCTTTTTAATGATCATGAAAAATTGCTAGCTATGATAAACATGGTGATCAAATACACTATAAAAGAGCAAGATGAAAAAAATGAAATTAAAGCAAAACGAATAAAAGAGCTGCCAAATATGACTTTGTCATTAGAAAGATTATTATGTAGCGTCGGGATCAAAGATGTCGAAACACTTCAAAAAGTAGGGTATTTAAATGCGTATTTTAAAATAAAACAGAAAAAAGAGGCTATTTCAATTAATATATTATTTATCTTATATAGTTCATTACATCGATTTCATGTTGCTACCTTATCGCAGGAAACTAAAAAAGAAATTGAGCTTGAATATCAAAGTTTCTTAAAGCAGATGGATCATGATTCATATAAAGAATAGATTTGGATCGCAGTATTAATAAGGCATATTAACAATACAATCATAAAAAGCTATCTAAAATTAGTGTATAGTAAAGCATAATTACTTTAACTAGTTTTTTATGATTGATGTTATTTTTATCTGCCTTTTTATTTAGTTAGTTTGAATTTTTTCTACGTGGTGGCCGTCTAAAAGGTTTTGGGATTGGTAAATCAACCAATAATGCAGAAGGGTCATACTGGCTAACTGGAATAGCATGATCAATTGCTTTTTCAATAGCAGGTAAGTTTTGTGAATAACGTTCACAGGCTAGTGAAATCGAATAACCTTTTGCTCCAGCTCGCCCTGTTCGCCCAATTCGATGACGATAATCATCACAATCGTCTGGTAGATCATAGTTGAATACGTGAGTAACATTTGGTATGTGCAATCCTCTAGCTGCGACATCGGTGGCGACTAAAATATCAAGATGACCTTGGGTAAATTGTTCTAAAATTGATAAACGTTTTTTCTGGGCAATATCGCCGGTCAATAATCCAACACGATGACCATCAACAAAGAGATGTCGCCAAATCTTTTCACAAGTCACTTTGGTATTGGCAAACACAATACAGCGATCAGGCCATTCTTCCTCAATGAGAGTTTGCAAAAGTGCTAATTTATCTTTATTAGAAGGGAAAAATAGCTCTTCTTTGATTCGATGACCAATTTTTTGCTCTGGTTCAACTTCGACATACTGGGGATTGTTCATATGTTCAAAGGCTAATTCACGCACGCTATGCGTTAATGTTGCAGAAAACAACATAGTTAACCTTTTTTGCGGTGGAGTCATATGTTTAAAGATCCAACGTATATCGCGGATAAACCCTAAATCAAACATGCGATCCGCTTCGTCTAACACAACAACTTGAATTGAGTCTAAATTAACGTAATTTTGCTTCGCATAATCAATCAATCGCCCTGTTGTTGCAATTAAAATATCGACTCCTGTGGAGATCATTTTTAATTGTTTATCATAGCCATCGCCACCAAAAGCTAATCCTAATTGTAAACCTGTTTCTTTAGATAATAGTTCAGCATCATGATAAATTTGCACAACTAATTCTCGCGTTGGTGCAATAATGATAGCTCTTGGTTGATTGGTTTGATGATCGGGTAAAGGTTCATGATTCAACAAGTGATTAAATGTTGATGCCAAAAATGCCATGGTTTTGCCTGTACCTGTTTGCCCTTGTCCAGCAATATCAATTCCTTTAGTGGTTAGTGGTAAAGTTTTTTCTTGGATAGGAGTACAATAAACAAACTCCTTTTTATTAAGCGCTTTTAACACTAAAGGATGAAGAGGGAATTGGCTAAAAGTTGTTTGGGTAAAATATGATTGAATCATTATGGTTGCAAATATAATTATCAGAATTGTGAGATTATAACACACTAAATACAGTGACATCACTAATAATTATGCCCTATTATACTAATTACTAGTAGTGAAATTTAAAGTAATCTATTATGGATTTAGTTAAAAAGTGTTGGAGATAAAAATGAGTAATAATATCGTTCAGTTATCGGAAGTAACCTTCGATAAAACAGTCAATGAATCAGCAAAACCAGTACTCGTTGATTTTTGGGCTCCATGGTGTGGGCCTTGTAAAATGGTTGCTCCAATTTTGGAAGAAATAGTTGAAGAATATGGCGATAAGATCGTTATCGCTAAATTAAATGTTGAAGAAAATCCTAATATAGCGCCTAAATTTGGCATTCGAGGTATACCTACTTTATTGATTTTTAAAAATGGGCAAGTTGTTGCGTCTCAAGTTGGGGCTTTATCTAAAGTTCAACTTAAAAATTTCATAGAACCTCAATTATAACAAATATCATATATCTAATAAGAATAGCTAAACTAAAAGAGTAATAATTTACTCTTTTTTTGTTAGATTTAGTGATCTATTAATAACTAATTCAATTAAATATAGACATATTAATGTTTTTAGTGTAAATTGCTAACCTCTTACAATATTCCTTTCTACAATTCATTGTTTTTATTGGTAAAGTGGTGAAAATCTATATTCATATCTTCAATTATCATCAAAAGCTAAGTAATCGATTGAATTTATGTGTTGTAAGTAGAGAGAAATTTTTTATAAGTAAATGGAACGAATATACAAAAATAATATTAAATTGCAAACATATCAACTTTATCCTCAAGAATTTTTAAAATTATGAATTTAACTGAATTAAAAGACACTTCTGTTTCCGAGCTTGTCGCGCTTGGTGAAAAAAAAATGGGGCTTGAAAATCTTGCTCGCCTTAGAAAACAAGACATTATTTTTGCAATTTTAAAGCAACATGCAAAAAGTGGTGAAGATATCTTTGGTGATGGCGTACTGGAAATTTTGCAAGATGGATTTGGCTTTTTGCGTTCAGCCGATAGCTCTTATTTAGCTGGGCCTGATGATATCTATGTGTCACCAAGTCAGATTCGACGATTTAATTTAAGGACTGGTGATACCATTGCGGGTAAAATCCGCCCACCAAAAGAAGGTGAGCGTTATTTTGCTTTATTAAAAGTTAACGAAGTTAATCACGATAAGCCAGAAGATGCCCGCAATAAAATTCTATTCGAAAACTTAACGCCACTTCATCCAAATTCCCGTTTACGAATGGAAAGAGGTAATGGTTCAACCGAAGATATCACAGCAAGGGTACTCGATTTGGCATCGCCAATAGGTAAAGGTCAACGTGGTTTGATTGTTGCGCCGCCAAAAGCAGGTAAAACAATGCTTTTGCAAAATATTGCTCAAAGTCTAGCAGTCAATCATCCTGAATGTGAATTAGTGGTATTGATGATTGATGAACGCCCTGAAGAAGTGACTGAAATGCAGCGTTTAGTTAAAGGCGAAGTTGTTGCGTCGACATTTGATGAACCAGCAGCAAGGCACGTTCAAGTCGCTGAAATGGTTATTGAGCGTGCAAAACGTTTGGTTGAACATAAAAAAGATGTGATTATTTTATTAGACTCAATCACCCGCTTGGCTCGTGCATACAATACGGTTGTTCCATCATCCGGTAAAGTATTAACTGGTGGTGTCGATGCTAATGCGTTACATCGTCCAAAACGCTTTTTTGGAGCTGCCCGTAATGTAGAAGAAGGCGGTAGTTTGACAATTATTGCAACTGCACTGATTGATACGGGGTCTAAAATGGACGAGGTTATCTACGAAGAGTTCAAAGGTACGGGGAATATGGAAGTCCATTTATCTCGTAAAATTGCTGAACGTCGTGTGTTCCCAGCCATAGACTTTAACCGTTCTGGTACCCGTAAAGAAGATTTAATGACTTCACCAGATGAACTACAAAAAATGTGGATTTTACGCAAAATTCTTAACCCAATGGGCGAAACTGATGCGATGGAATTTTTGATTGACAAACTTGCCATGACTAAGACCAACGATGAGTTTTTCGAAATGATGAAGCGTTCATGATTTACTCAGTTGTTAGTAAATATCATTAAAGTAATGAAAAAGAGCCGTATTATATTCTGATACGGCTTTTTTTATGGCAAAATATAGCGTAATTTATAAAACTTAATTAAGTTTTAGATGTTGTTAAAAAACCTTATGGTTAAGGTTATAAAGGTTTAATAAAGGAGCCAACTCATGTCAAAACAACAAATCGGTGTTATTGGAATGGCAGTTATGGGGCGAAATCTTGCGCTCAATATTGAAAGTCGTGGATTTTCTGTTGCTATTTATAATCGTTCTAAAGATAAAACAGAGCAAGTCATGACTGAACATTCTGATAAAAAATTGGTTCCTTATTTTACCATTGAAGATTTCGTCAATTCTTTAGAAAAACCACGTCGTATCCTAATTATGGTTCAAGCAGGTAAAGGTACTGATGCTGTAATTGATGAACTACGCCCACTTTTAGATAAAGGCGATATTATTATCGATGGAGGTAATGCTTATTTTGAAGACACAATTCGTCGTAATAAAATGTTATCAGCTGAAGGGTTTAACTTTATTGGTGCGGGTGTTTCTGGTGGTGAAGAGGGTGCACTTAAGGGGCCATCAATTATGCCGGGTGGACAAAAAGAGGCTTATGAATTAGTTGCACCTATATTAGAGCAAATTGCCGCTAAGGCTAGTGGTGAACCTTGTGTGACTTATATCGGCCCAAATGGGGCAGGCCATTATGTGAAAATGGCTCACAATGGTATTGAGTATGGCGATATGCAACTCATAGCTGAAAGCTATTCTATATTAAAACATGCTGGTGATTTAACTAATGATGAACTTGCTGACGTGTTTACCGATTGGAATAAAGGTGAATTAGACAGTTATTTGATCGAAATTACCGCCGATATTTTCAAACATAAAGACGAAGAAGGTAATTATTTAGTTGATGTGATTTTAGATGCTGCAGGCAATAAAGGTACAGGTAAATGGACCAGCCAGAGTGCGTTAGATTTAGGTGAGCCTTTATCATTAATCACTGAGTCTGTATTTGCTCGTTATTTATCAGCTATTAAAGATCAGCGAGTCGTGGCCGCAAAATTATTAAAAGGTCCTGAAAAACAGTCTTATAGTGGCGATAAGAAAGAACTGATAGAGAAAGTTCGTAAGGCGCTATATATGGGGAAAATTATTTCTTATGCACAAGGTTTTGCTCAGTTGAAAGCCGCATCCCATAAATATCAATGGAATTTGAATTATGGTGAAATAGCTAAA
This sequence comes from Gilliamella sp. App4-10, assembly GCF_001690495.1. Lineage (GTDB taxonomy): Bacteria > Pseudomonadota > Gammaproteobacteria > Enterobacterales > Orbaceae > Gilliamella > Gilliamella apicola_G. The sequence goes on along the minus strand of NZ_LZGS01000018.1, from coordinate 13,057 downwards.
ATTTTTAGGGCAGGTTGTATTATTCGTGCGCAATTTTTACAAAAAATTACGGACGCTTATGCTGAAAATAACGAGATTGATAATTTGTTGCTAGCCCCTTATTTCAATAAAACGGCAGAAGCTTATCAACAATCATTGCGTGATGTGGTGTCTTTAGCCGTACAACAAGGTATTGCTGTTCCAACACTTTCGGCGGCTATTACTTATTATGATAGCTATCGTTCGGCGGTATTACCCGCTAATTTGATTCAAGCACAACGAGATTATTTTGGTGCTCATACTTATCAACGTATTGATAAAGAAGGTGTGTTCCATACGGATTGGCTAAATATTGAATCATAATTTGTTTGATTAATAATCTTATTTTGGTATACAAAAGTGCAAGGCTTACTTGCACTTTTGTATATTTGTTTTTCTAGTGGATTTATTTCTTTTTTTCCCGTCTTATATCTTAGTATTTCATAAATGCTTGTCATTATTGACTTTAAACTTGTCAAGTTATTTTATTTATTAAAAAACCTAGAAAAACACTATATATGGTGTATAATTTTAAAATAAATACTATATATAGTATTTATTTAAGCGATGTGAAAACTCAGTTTTATATCATACAAGCGTAATAATTACAGGAATATTTTTAGTGATATAAAACCTATGCCAATTGCTAATTATTAATGAATATTGAGGAGATGTATGCCTGTTGTAATTAAACGTGATGGTTGTCAAACTGCATTTAATGAGACTCGAATCAAAGATGCCATTGTCAAAGCTGCGGTGGCGGCCAATGTACATGATCCAGATTATTGTGCAGCGGTTGCTCGTATTGTTACCAATCAAATGAGTGAGCGAGAAAGAGTTGATATTAACGAAATTCAAAATGCAGTTGAAAATCAGTTGATGTCAGGCCCTTATAAAAAATTAGCAAGAACTTATATTGAGTATCGCCACGATCGTGATCGCGCTCGTGAAGAACGTAGCCTTCTAAATCAAGATATTCGTGGACTAATTGAGCAAAGTAACGTTGCTATTTTAAATGAAAATGCTAATAAAGATAGTAAGGTTATTCCTACTCAACGTGATTTACTCGCTGGTATTGTGGCAAGGCATTATGCTAAACAATATTTATTACCAAAAGACATTGCACACGCCCACGATTGTGGTGAAATTCATTATCATGATTTAGATTATGCACCATTCTTCCCGATGTTTAACTGTATGTTAATTGATTTGGATGATATGCTAACTAATGGATTTAAAATGGGTAATGCGGAAATTGAGCCACCAAAATCAATTGCAACAGCGACAGCAGTAACTGCACAAATTATTGCTCAAGTCGCTAGCCATATTTATGGTGGGACGACTATTAATCGCATCGATGAAGTTTTATCAAAATTTGTGACCATTAGTTATAACAAACATAAACAAGTGGCTGAGGAATGGAATATTCCAAGTCCAGTGGCTTATGCTGAAAGTCGTACCCAAAAAGAGTGTTATGATGCATTTCAATCTCTAGAATATGAAGTTAATACCTTACACACCGCTAATGGTCAAACCCCGTTCGTTACTTTTGGCTTTGGCTTGGGAACTAGTTGGGAATCACGTTTAATTCAAGAGTCTATTTTAAAAGTTCGGATTAAAGGGCTAGGTAAAAATCATAAAACGGCTGTTTTCCCGAAATTGGTTTTTGCAATTAAAGAGGGTATTAATCATAAACCAGGCGATGCAAATTATGATATTAAACAACTTGCTTTAGAGTGCGCTAGTAAACGTATGTACCCAGATATTCTAAATTATGATAAAGTTATTGAGGTGACTGGCTCATTTAAAACACCAATGGGCTGCCGAAGCTTTTTAGGTGTTTATGAAGAAGAGGGGCAATTAATTCATGATGGTCGTAATAATTTAGGTGTAATTAGTCTAAACTTGCCGCGTATAGCGATTGAAGCTAAAGGCGATGAAATGCGTTTTTGGGAAATTTTAGATAATCGTTTAGCGCTATGTAAAAAAGCGTTAATGACGCGTATTGCTCGACTTGATAGCGTAAAAGCACGTGTAGCTCCTATTTTATACATGGAAGGCGCTTGTGGTGTGAGACTTAACGAAGACGATAGTGTTTCTGAAATTTTCAAAAATGGTCGTGCTTCAATCTCTTTAGGTTATATTGGAATCCATGAAACCTTAAATGCACTTTACGGATCCCAAACTCACCCTTTTGATAGTGATAAATTACGCGAAAAAGGGATAGAAATTGTTGAGCGATTACGTAAGGCGGTAGATCAATGGAAGGAAGAAACTGGTTATGGTTTTAGTTTGTATAGCACACCAAGTGAAAACTTATGTGATCGATTCTGCCGACTTGATACTGCTGAATTTGGAGCGATTCCTGGCGTCACAGATAAAGGTTATTATACAAATAGTTTTCATCTTGATGTTGAAAAGAAAGTTAATCCGTATGAAAAAATCGAATTTGAAAAACTTTATCCTTCTGTCGCAAATGGGGGATTTATCTGCTATGGTGAGTATCCAAATATGATTAATAATATCAAGGCATTAGAGGACGTTTGGGATTACAGTTATACTCGAGTGCCTTATTATGGAACTAACACGCCAATTGATGAATGTTATGAATGTGGCTATACAGGTGAATTTTCATGCACTAGTAAAGGTTTTGTATGTCCAAGCTGTGGTAATCATGATTCTTCAAAAGTGTCTGTTACTCGCCGTGTTTGTGGATATTTAGGTAGTCCTGATGCTCGTCCATTTAATGCAGGTAAACAAGAAGAGGTAAAACGTCGCGTCAAACATTTGAATAATGGCCAAATTGGTTAATAAATACAATATTTATGAATTATCATCGTTATTATCCTGTCGATGTTGTTAATGGAGAGGGAACTCGCTGTGTGCTTTTTGTTGCAGGTTGTGTACATCAGTGCCCTGGCTGCTTTAACAAAAGTACATGGGGAGTAAATTCTGGTTTGCCATTTACGCAATCGCTTGAAGATCAAATTATCAAAGATTTACAAGACACTGAGATAAAACGGCAAGGATTATCGTTATCTGGCGGTGATCCTTTGCATCCACAAAATGTGTCAACGATATTAAGACTGGTTCAACGTGTTAAATCCGAGTGTGATAGTAAAGATATCTGGCTTTGGACGGGGTATAAACTTAATGAGTTAACCGTCGAACAACAAGCCGTTATTCCTTACATTGATGTGCTAATTGATGGAAAATTTATACAAGAACTTGCTGATCCACGCTTATTGTGGCGAGGAAGCAGCAATCAAGTTATTTATCGTTTTAAATAAAAAATTGGGTTATTTTTGTGACTTATGTAAATTTAAAAGATAAGAAATTGCCTCACGATAATTAATTTCAAGATTTTCACTGCTGGATGATGTGATATGTAAATCGGTTATTTTACCGTTATCAATACCGTAAACCCAACCATGTAAATTGACTTTTTGACCTCGTTGCCAAGCTGATTGGATTATTGTGGAGTGACCAAGGTTGTAAACTTGTTCAATTACATTGAGTTCACATAACACATCTAAGCGGATATCGGGTGGAAATTGGCCCAGTAGTGAGCTGTTTCGAAACCACAGATCACGAATATGCAGTAGCCAGTTATTAATTAACCCTAAATCAGGATTTTCAACTGCATCACGAATTCCACCACAACCTAAATGCCCACAAACAATGATATCTTCAATTTTAAGTACATCTACAGCATATTGGACTACAGATAAACAGTTGAGATCGGTATGAATAACAAGATTGCCTACGTTTCTATGAACAAATAGCTCACCTGGTTTTAACTGAATAAGTTTTTCTGCTGAAACACGGCTATCTGAACAACCGATCCATAAAAATTTTGGATTTTGTGCAACAGCAAGCTGTTTAAAAAATTCCGGATCTTCTTGCTCAATTTTTTCTGACCATTCGTGATTCAAATGAATTAAATCGTTTACATCAAACATAACTAATATTTTCCTATATATTTCATTACTATTTTTATTTTATGTTATCCAATATTGTTCAATATACTGAACTTTACTTTTCATTATCAATTTACGCCATAAAGGAGTTGTTAATAGTTTAGCTTTAACAATTTTGCTATAAAGTTTTAAACGTAATGGAATTGTACGTTGATAATAACATTTGTTGGGGTTTGGATTACCACTATTTAGAATTTTGCTTAAAATTTCAGCGCTATCCAAAGCATAACTAATACCTTCTAAAGAGCTTGCACTAATAAAACCAGCGGCTTCTCCAATTAGAAAGATATTTTCATTGCCTGTGTGAAAATCACCAAACCTATTTGGGTAAACCACTAAACATTTTTCCGTTTTGAGTGGTTTACCGAAAATAAATCCTTGTGTTGCTAATTTTTCTTTTAATTGTTCAAATTTTTCATTTGCTATTTTTTTAGGAAAAGAGCCACCAAAGATAAAATAACCATCTTTCGAAATACTCCAAGCATAGCAATTTGTTGATTCATTATCGAATATACACGAATTAAATGGATTTGGGTGCAGATCTGTAAACCATTGCTGTATCGCCACATATTGTCTTATTGTATGCTGAGGATATCGCATTCGCCTAACAAGAGAATTGGCACCGTCAGCACCGACCACATATTGCGTTGTGATATTATGTTCAGTTTTATTTTCATCAATATAGGTGATTTGATAACCATCAATGATACGTCTTACTTCTTTACAAAGCGTATTATGAAGAATGGTTACTTTTGATGGTATCAGTGATTTTAGCCACAGATCGAATTTGTGCCGATCAAAACTCACATAACTTCGTTGATAATTGCGAATAAGTTTGGTTTGTAAGTCATAAGTTTTTACACTAAAAATTTGAGGATCCGTTAAAATATCAGCTGGTAAGTTTAAATTTTGCCGAACAAAGGACCTTTGCGCATCATCCACTAATAGTCCACCACAAGGTTTATGAAATCCTTCATCTTCTGTTTGAAGTTTGGTATCTAATGCAATGACTTTGAAAGAAGGGCTAAGTAAACGAGCTAGCGGACAGCCAGCCGGTCCAAGACCTATGATTGCTATATCGTAATTCATGTTATTGTGCTGCTTGTATTATAACGTTTAAAGGGGGGGAGGCATGTTAGCAAATTAAATGAAGTGTGGCTATTAAAGATGTAAGCATCTCTACATTAATTAGCTTATTAAAAATTTCAGTGAAGTATTTGTTTCAGTATAAAAACAGGATGTAAATTTACTTTTTCAATGTATTTATTTTCGCTTTTAGTCTGATATTGTTTTCAAAAATGCTTTGTTTAAATCATTAAAAGGTAGTGTTCGACTGATTATTACTAATCGAGATATTCTTTCTGATAAATGTTGCCAGGGAGAACCATAGTCAAATCCTACGACTTTATGTACACCTTGAACAATTAATCGTTGCTCATTACCTTTAATAGCTAAAACACCTTTGTAGCGTAACATGTCATTGCCATATTGTTCGACCAAACTCTCCATAAAAGTGCCAATTTTTTTCAGATCTAGCTCGCCGGCTTCAAAAAGATATGAACAAATATTATCATCCCATGATGTAACTTGTTTTTGGATTGGGAGTGGTTGAAAATTTGCTTCAAGTTTTTTAGTTGGGTTGATAACAAAAAAGCCTTTATTTATTGTTAATTCATCACTGAGATCAAAGGCATGTATATCAAGCCATTGTGATTTTAGTATTTGCCCTTTTATCGCTTCAAAGATAATGCCTTTATGATTGATTTTATGAATTCGATTAATCACTTCGGCTTTTTGTTGATTACTAATACAATCGGTTTTAGTTAAAATAATGCGATCTGCAAAACCAATTTGTGAAAGAGCTACCCGATGTTCATTAAGATGTTTTAAAATATGATTGGCATCGACAAGAGTAATAATGCCATCAAGTTGAATTGTTTCTCGAATTAAATCATCAATAAAAAAAGTTTGAATGATTGGTGCTGGATCGGCAAGTCCGGTTGTTTCGATAATCAGTCGGTCAACTTGTAATTCACCTGTTAAACGCTTTGCGTGTAATTTATGTAATGCTTCAGTAAGTTCGCCTTGCACGGTACAACAAATACAGCCATTAGTCATTTCGACAATTTGAATTTTAGGACTAACATTTAATACATTGCTATCAATGTTTACTGGACCAAATTCGTTTTCGATAATAATTATTTTCTCATTATGGTTATATTTTAGTAAATAATTGATGAGTGTTGTTTTACCTGAGCCAAGAAATCCAGTTAATAACGTTACAGGTAATAATGGAAATGAGATAAGGTTTGTCATTTATAGTTTCTTAATTGCTAGCAACACTTAAATCCACCTTTACCATTATACTTCGCCTCTTGACGCTCTTTGAAGAACTCTTCATAAGTCATGGGTATTTGTTCTGGGTGAGTGAGCTTCATATGCTGAACATAATTATCATAATCAGGAATACCAACCATTAGTTTAGCTGCTTGACCAAGATATTTTCCGGCTTTTGCGAGTGAATTGAACATATCTTTTCTCTTGATTGAACATCATTATGTTGATGATGTAAGGATATTGTGTGTTATATCACATAACTTAAATTATTTTAAAAAAAACTAATCCATTCCAATATAAAGTGCTAAATAGTCTAAGTCAATCATTAATAGAGCATAATTATTACTCGATTCTAAAATAAGACAAGATTTTTGATAACGATTGATTCTATTTACTTTTGTTTCATTTAAGGAAGGCAATATTTTATTTTTTTCATGAAATTCATTTATCTATTAATAAATAACTCTTATAATATTTGATAGTTTATCAGGTATAAGAGTTAATAATGGAAAAGTTTCACGTAACAGGTCCAACCACACTAAATGGTGAAGTGGTTATCTCTGGCGCAAAAAATGCTGCGCTACCCATTTTATTTGCTGCGATTTTAGCTGAAAAACCAGTAGAGCTTCGTAATGTTCCCAAGTTGAAAGATATCGACACAACGCTGGAATTGTTAAGCCAGCTAGGCGTAAAATGTGAACGAAGTGATATTATTCATCTTGATGCTGGTCATCTTAATAATTATTGTGCACCTTATGAGCTAGTTAAAACGATGCGCGCTTCAATTTGGGCTTTAGGTCCACTTGTTGCTCGTTTTGGACAAGGACAAGTTTCATTACCTGGTGGCTGTGCTATCGGCGCAAGACCTGTTGATCTTCATATTACGGGTCTTGAACAATTAGGGGCAACAATTACACTTGATGAAGGTTATGTTAAAGCATCGGTAAATGGACGACTTAAAGGTGCTCATATTGTCATGGATAAAGTGAGTGTGGGCGCTACCGTTACTATTATGTCAGCAGCGTCTTTAGCTAAAGGTAAAACCGTAATCGAAAATGCAGCTTGTGAACCTGAAATTGTTGATACAGCTAAATTCCTGAATATGCTAGGCGCTAAAATTACCGGTGCTGGTACAATGCGTATTGAAATTGAAGGGGTCGAATGTTTAGGTGGTGGCGCGCATGAGATCGTTTCTGATCGCATTGAAACAGGGACTTTTTTAGTTGCGGCAGCTATATCTCAAGGTAAAATTACTTGTCGTAAAACGGATCCTACCTTGCTTGATTCTGTGCTTTCTAAATTGAAGGAGGCTGGTGCTAAAATTGAAATTGGTGACGATTGGATTTGTTTAGATATGCAGGGAAAAAGAGCGAAAGCGGTCAATATTCACACCGCTCCCCATCCAGGTTTTCCTACCGATATGCAAGCACAATTTTCATTATTGAATATGGTTGCTGAAGGTACAGGAATCATTAAAGAAACGATTTTTGAAAATCGATTTATGCATGTGCCTGAGTTAATTCGTATGGGCGCTAGAGCTGAAATTGAAGGCAATACCTTAATTACGCATGGCGTTGAAAAATTGAGTGGAACACAAGTCATGGCAACGGATTTAAGGGCGTCAGCAAGTTTAGTTTTAGCTGGTTGCATTGCTGAAGGATTAACTACGATTGATCGTATTTACCATATTGATCGTGGTTATGATAATATTGAAGAAAAACTAATAAAATTAGGCGCGAATATTGAAAGAGTAAAATAAATCTCATTTTATTAAATATGATAAGTCAGTTACTTATTCAAAAGAGGGACAACAATGACAAAACAAGCGTTGGTATTTTTATCAAATGGTTGTGAAGAAACAGAAGCAGTCACGACAATTGATTTATTAACCCGAGCCGATATTAAAGTGACTACCGCGAGTATCTCGAATATTCGTGAAATTGAATGTTCCCGAGGAGTAACAATTTTAGCTAAAAAAACGATTTTAGATATTCAATACATTGATTTTGACGTTGTCATTTTACCTGGTGGTGTAAAAGGCGCAGAAAATTTTCGAGACTGTCCATTATTGATCGAGAAATTAAAACAAACACATCAGAGTGGTGGTATTGTTGCTGCAATCTGTGCTTCGCCAGCTATGGTTTTACAACATCATAATTTATTCCCACACGCTGATATGACCGGTTATCCAACCACTAAAGAAGCATTCAAAAATTGGAAAAACGATAGAGTTTATTTTGATGAGCCGAATAAAGTTATTACAAGTCAAGGTCCAGCAACTTCGATTGATTTTGCTTTAAAAATTATCGATGTGTTGTTGGGGAGAATTAAAGCTGCTGAGGTTGCGCGGCAATTAGTTCTTCCTTTGGGGATTGAAGCCTATCAATAATTAGGTACCAAATGTCAAATTTACATTTGTACGAAAAATTAGTTAAAAGAGCGACGTTAATTGCTGTTTTAACCTCTATTGTGCTGATTTTAATTAAATTTATTACTTGTTGGTTTACAGGTTCAATAAGTTTATTTGCGTCATTATTGGATTCAAGTATCGATCTACTTGCTTCTGGTTTTAATTTCTTTTTAGTCCGTTATGCACTAAAACCTGCTGATGCTGATCATACCTTTGGTCATGGTAAAGCTGAGTCCTTGTCCGCATTATCACAAAGCGCATTTATTATTGGCTCAGCGATAATTTTATTACTTTCTAGTATTCGATATTTTATTCATCCGAGTGAACTTCAGGCACCTTTATTAGGAATAGCTGTTTCTACCGTTTCTGCTGTAATTACAGGTGTTCTTGTTTTATATCAAAGATATGTAGTAGAAATTACTAACAGTAATGCTATACAGGCTGATATGTTGCATTATTTTTCCGACATGTTGATGAATATTGCCGTTATCGTTGCACTTTGTTTAAGTTGGTATGGCATTACTTATGCTGATGTGACTTTTGCATTATTTATTGCTTTATATATTTGTTATAGTGCATATTATATTGCCTATAAAGCCATTCAGGATCTGCTTGATCGCGCTTTACCTGATAGTGATAATGTACGAATTGCTGAAATTGTTGCTTCATATCCTGAAGTACGAGGCTTTCATGATCTAAAGACCCGGCAAGCTGGTACTCTAAAATTTATTCAATTGCATCTTGAATTGGATGATGATATGACTTTAGTCACGGCACACGCTATTGCTGATGCTATTGAAAAACATATTTCTAAAGAATTCTCTCCTGCGACAGTAATTATTCATCAAGATCCAATTTCTGTTGTACCGATCGAAATGATGAAGTAGGAAAATTAATCAAAAATAGCCTTTATCGTCTATTGTTAGATATCTGTTAAGCCTCTATAATAACTAAAAGTTAATAATTTGGAGTTAGTTTATATGATAAAAAAAATAGGTATTTTAACCAGTGGTGGCGATGCTCCAGGAATGAATGCAGCTATCCGTGGTGTAGTGAGAACTGCATTAACAGAAGGTTTGGATGTTTTTGGTGTTTATGATGGTTATATGGGCCTTTGTGAAGATCGTATTATTCAACTAGAGCGTTCAAGTGTGTCAGATATCATTACCCGTGGTGGTACATTTCTTGGCTCGGCTAGATTTCCCGAGTTTAAAGATAAAGCCGTAAGGCAAAAAGCCCTTGCCAATTTAAAAAAACATCAAATTGATGCTTTAGTGGTTATTGGTGGTGATGGTTCATATATGGGGGCAATGCGTTTAACCGAAGAAGGTTTTCCATGTATCGGCTTACCAGGTACTATCGATAATGATATTCGTGGTACTGATTATACAATTGGTTATTTTACTGCACTTAGTACTGCAGTTGAAGCAATCGATAGATTACGTGATACTTGCTCTTCACATAATCGAATTTCAGTTATTGAAATTATGGGGAGAGACTGTGGTGATTTAACCTTAAATGCCGCTGTTGCTGGTGGTTGTGAATTTATGATTATTCCTGAGGTTTCTTATACTAAAGAAGATCTAATCGAAGAAATTAAACTTGGCTTTGCAAAAGGTAAAAAACATGCAATTGTGACTGTTACAGAGCATATGTGTGATGTAAATCAACTTGCAGCAGACATTGAAGCTGCAGTTCACCATGAAACACGTGCAACGGTATTGGGACATGTTCAACGTGGCGGTTCTCCTGTTCCTTATGATCGTATTTTAGGTTCTCGTATGGGAGCTTATGCTGTTGAATTATTGTTACAAGGTCATGCAGGTAGAAGTGTTGGTGTGCAAAATGGTAAATTAGTTCATCATGATATTATAGATGCTATCAATAATATGAAACGACCATTTGATATGGATCTTTATAATACAGCTAAACGTTTATTTTAATTATTAGTTGTGTCACGTAAGCATGATCTGTTTTGATAAAGATCTAGCTATTTGATTATTGGTGAACTGTTGAAAATGAAATTTTAAAACAGTCACCTATTTATATTATCTTCTTTTAAAGTCAATTGATATTGGGAGATTCTACTATAAAAAAGTTTTGAATTTATCAAGTATGAATGTGCTTCATAATAAATGAATTACAATGGTATATAGGTAATTTCTATGTCGTTATATTTCTTAGAAGATAATGATCGTTTTTATGCTTGTGATGCTAATAATAAAGAAATAGCTGAAATGACTTTTACAAGAGTAGGGAAAGATAAAGCTACTATTAATCATATTTACATCGATCCAGTATATCGTGGTCAAGGTATTGCTGATAGTTTATTAGACATAGTGGTAAAAAAATTACAGCAAGAGGAACGTGAAATTATCCCAATTTGTTCATTTGCGGTTAATAAATTGGCTAGATAATTAGATTAAGTTAAATGATGTAATTAATTGATATATTAATTATATTATGCCCTATTTTTATTTTTGTAAATGGTGGTTCTAGTTACACGAATATGTGGTATTGTATGCATATTCACTTCCATTGTTTATAATATCTAAAATGATAACAAAAAAGTCGCAAAAGATTAACTCCATTCACGTATTACGTGGTGTTGCAATTATTATGATTGTTTTTAGCCATTGTTTAGGAGTATTTAAAAATACCCATTTAATTGCTAATAGCTATTTGTTTTCTTTTTTAAATTTATTTGCCTTTAATTTTACCACTTTTTTTGTATTAATTGCTGGTTTCTTATTTCAACATCTAACTTATAAATTTGATACTGAGACTTATTATTTATCTAAATTTAAGACAGTAGTATGTCCTTATATTTCTGTATCTATTTTTTGTTTTATTTTTTTTCATTATCCGTATTTATCTAATTTACCGTGGTATTCATCGACTGAACCTAGCGTTATTAGCACAATAATTAAGATGATGTTAACTGGAACACAATTGCTACCATTGTGGTTTATGCCGATGATCATTATTATTTATCTAATGGCTCCATTGTTATATTTTTGGTCAAAAAAAAGTTTAATGGTAGCAGGACTTATTTCTATGTTTTGGGTTGTAATGTTTACTAAACCTGATTTTACTCAACCTATCTTAAATTTGTTGCATTATGGTCCAGTTTATCTAATTGGTATGATGATAAAACAAAATTATGAAACCATTATGAAGTCAGTAAAAGATAATTTGTTCTTAGTCATATTCTTTTTTTGTCTATGTTTTTTGGTTTCATTTACTTATCGTTATGTGAGCCATTTAGGTGTTGAAAGTCTTTATTACGATACATTACAAAAGATTATTTTATTTATATTAGCACTTTATTTTTTAGATGGGCTCAATTATAGAACAAATGAAGGAAAGCTATATAAATTCTTTTCTTATATGGCTAATGTAAGCTTTCCTATCTATTTTATTCATGAAATTATTGTATTAGAACTTGAAAGACTACTGTATATGTCTCCGCTCAGTAATATAATCAAAACTGACAATGGTTGGTTAGCTTCTTTGGGCGCGGTGATCTTTTTAGTATCTACTTTAGTTGTAAGTATCATTATTGCTAATATAATAAAATTTATTTTTAAAAATAAAACAAAATATCTCATTGGCGGAATTCGGTAAGTAATGACATTCTCATTTTAATTTAGCTCTTTCAAGGTAAATTTTTATTAAAAGAAACTGTATGACTTTTATATCTAGAAAAATAAATAGCTTTTTAATTGAATAATATTTTCAGAATATAAATCAAAGCTCGAAGTTTATACTGAAAATACAATAGACTGCGTATTAGAATATAAATTAACTTAATAAATTGTTTTTCAATAGCAAATGATATTTATTTTATTTATATTAAAAGTGCTGAACAAAAAAAACGATCAAAAAAAAATCAAACGGAGAAGAAAATGAAATTAATACTTGCATGATTTTTTAAACCCCCTATAATGCGCATCCACTGACACGCAGTCAGCGACAAGCAGACAGTGAGTGAGTTAAAAAATAAGATCGAAAAATTGAAAAAAAGATCTTGACGAATTAAAAGGTGTAGCGTAGTATACGCAGCCCTTGAGACAGCAAACTAAATTGACAAAAAGTTGATTAGATATTGAAGCTGTCAGCTCTTTAAAAAGAAGAAACAGACAATCTGTGTGGGCACTTGCGAGACGAAGAATGAAAAGTCTACGGACTTAAAAGAATCAAGTCTTGATAAGTGACACTGAAGATTCATTTGAATATGTCAGAGACAGTTATTGAGCATCAAACTTTAAATTGAAGAGTTTGATCATGGCTCAGATTGAACGCTGGCGGC
>NZ_LZGS01000017.1 GCF_001690495.1 Gilliamella sp. App4-10 | reverse complement strand
CACCTCAAAAGCGAAAGAGGCGTTAAACAAAGAGCAAGAAAAGGCCAAAAACAATAAAACGGTCTTAACTGACGAACAGCAACAAAAAATCTACGAAGACGCCTACAAAGAAGCGATGAATCAAGGCATGTCGGCGATGGGCAGTGAAACCCGTCAAGGCATTGACATGGCGGTCAATCTTATCAACGGCATCATCAGTGGCGACATGACAGGGGCGGTTGCAGGGGCACTGGCACCAAAAATTGCCAGTGCCATAAAAAAACAAACCGAGCATTACAACCCTGAAACCGGCAAATGGGAAACAGACCACATTGCCAACACGGTCAGCCATGCCATCTTGGGCGGGGTGGTTGCGCAGCTGCAAGGCAACTCTGCCCTAGTGGGTGGCTTAGGCGCTGCCGCAAGTGAACGCAGTGCAGAAGTTATTGCAGGTATCCTTTACCCCGATAAAGACATCAAAGACCTAAGCCAAGAAGAAAGACAACAAATCAGCGCCCTATCCCAACTCGCGACTGGCCTAGCTACCGCGGCGGCCGGTGGTGATATCCAAGATATCAATACAGGCGTTGCGGCGGGGAAAAATGCGGTTGAGAATAACAATTTAGCTAGAGCTACGTGGTATTTAATACGCCCAAGTGAAATTGGTGCAGCAGTTAGTATTAATGCGGTAGATGTATTAATGGCTGAAGGTCTTACAGCAGCGGAATCAAAAGCATTTTTAGAAAGTCTAAATTTGGAACAGAGACGACTAATTGAACTTGCATTAGTCGATCCAATGGGAGATGGATTCCTTGAAGATGCAGTACTAAAAACTTATGAGCGTTATTATAATGATTACCTAAAAGAGAAAGATAGTAATAAAGATAATAATACGTTAACAGGAGTTGGAAGTAGTTCAGCAGGAGGGGCTTCTGGATTACCGCCTAATGATGACGATGATAAATCTCCAAAAGAATCATCTCGTAATAGCGATAAAAAAGGTGTTGGAGGTAATGGAGCTTCGTCTGAACTACCTAATTTGGATGGTAAATCACCAGAACAAGCAAGAAAAATTTTAGAAAAGTATGGATTTGAAGAAAAATCAATTAGTCCTGCAGGTTATCAAAGGTTTGTTGCTAAAGATGGATCTGAGATTACAATTAATTGGAACAGCGGTCGAACAGTCAGGACACCAGCTCCAAAATATGGACCAAATGGCGCTAGAATCAATAAAGGGCAACGGTTGGATGCAAATGGTAGGGAGATCCCAAGGGATGTACTTCATAATCAACATCCAACTGAGACGCTCAATATTAAATAAGGAGTATAATCTATGTTAGATTTAACTAAATTATCAATTAGTTGGATAGATGAACTAAATATAGCTAATAATCAAGTAAAAATTAAAGCTATTGCTTTAGATAAAATTATACAAATTGAGTGTATTATTATTATTTTTATGTCAGTGTCCAATCAAGATGAAGACATAGGTGATAATGGAAATGTATATGAAATTAACCATAATTATCGCACACTCAATTCAAATGAATTGAATCATTTTGGGTTATGTGATAATTATTCAGAAAATGATTTTTTTAATGTTATCAATGTTTGGGGAGATTATAATATTCGAGTAGTATGTAGGGAAATTAAAGTTATTGAATTAGGTATCTATCCTGAAATATAGTAGCTCAAACCCCAACCCAAACCCAAACCCCCAACCCGATAATCCTAGCTTATGTTAGAGTATTCGTTATTAAAAAGTGGCAGTTAATACTGTCACTAAATCCTGTAATTAATTTTTTAATTGCTAATTTTGGCTTAGCACCACTTAGTCGCCAACACGGTCAGTCATGCCATACTCGGCGCGGTGGTAGCCGAGCTACAAGGCAACTCTGCCCTAGTGGGCGGCTTAGGTGCTGCCGCAAGTGAACGCAGTGCGGATGCTATTGCGGGTATCCTTTACCCCGATAAAGACATCAAAGACCTAAACCAAGAAGAAAGACAACAAATCAGCGCCCTAACCCAACTCGCGACTGGCCTAGCTACCGCCGCGGCCGGTGGTGATATCCAAGATATCAATACTGGCGTTGCTGCAGGGAAGAATGCGGTTGAGAATAATAATTTAGCTAGAGCTGCGTGGTATCTAGTACGCCCAAGTGAAATTGGTGCATCAGTCAGTATTAATGTGGTAGATGTTTTAATGGCTGAAGGTCTTACCGCAGCGGAATCAAAAGCGTTTTTAGAAAGTTTAAATTTGGAACAACGAATGTAACTATCCCCTAAAATAGTACAGCAAAAAAGTAGAAAATTCTCTATGATACAAGTAAAGGGGATTTAATTATGAAAAAAATGACTGAACATCAAATCGTCGCTATTTTAAAAGAAGCTGAAGCAGGTATTCCTGTCAAGGAACTCTGCCGTAAATATGGCATGGGGAATTCAACTTTCTATAAATGGCGAGAAAAATACGGCGGAATGGAAACGTCAGATATCAAACGCTTAAAAGAGCTGGAGGCTGAAAACCGTAAGCTTAAGCAGATGTTTGCCGAACTGAGCTTAAAATCCCAGCTTCAGGAAGAAATCATAAAAAAGCTTTAGTGCCAACTGGGGCACGTAAAACGTGGGCACAGCAACTACAACAAAATCATTTGGTTACTATTGCTATGAGTTGTGCCATTGTTGGCTTAAGTCGTTGTGCTTACTATTATCAACCTAAGTTACAGGATGATTCGGTGATTGTTTCGGTATTGAATGCTATCATAGACCGGCATTTACGCTGGGGCTTTCCTAAATGCTTTAATCGTATCAGAAAGCTCGGCTATAAATGGAATCATAAACGGGTATATCGGGTGTATTGTGAATTAAAGCTTAATCTCAGGGTAAAGCGTAAAAAACGTATTCCTCCACGAAGCCCAGAAAAGCTATTGGTTCCTAATAAACAAGGTGAATGTTGGTCAATGGATTTTATGAGTGATAGTAGCTGTAATCAACGTCGCTTTAGGACATTCAATGTCATCGATGACTTTAATCGTGAGGCGTTAGGTATTGATATTGCAGTAAGCTTACCGGCAGGGAGAGTTACCCGTTACTTAGATAAACTGGCTGAATATCATGGCTATCCATTAAAAATACGCGTCGATAATGGACCAGAATTTACAGGAAAAACCTTTATAAACTGGGCTAAATCACATGATATAGCCATTGATTATATCCAGCCCGGTAGCCCTTATCAAAATGGCTATATTGAACGATTTAATCGCACCTATCGTACTGAAGTACTCGATTTATATCTTTTTAACAACTTAGCACAAGCAAGGAGAATAACCGAAGAATGGTTAACGATTTATAACACCGAAAGACCGCATGAGGCATTAAATAACATGACGCCGATTGAGTATAAAACACTAAAACAAACAGCATGATTTTCTACTTGAATCTTGTACTAAGTTTGGGGTATTTACACGAAGACTAATTGAACTTGCGTTAGTCGATCCAATGGGAGATCAATTCCTTGAAGATGCAGTACTAAAAACTTATGAACGTTATTATAATGATTACCTAAAAGAGAAAGGTAGTAAGAAAGATAATGATAATCCGTTAACAGGAACTGGAAGTAGTTCAGCAGGTGGGGCTTCTGGATTACCACCTGATGATGACGATGAAAATAATAAAGCTTCTAATGAGAAAAATAATTCAGAAACTAAAAATGAATATGCCAATTATAAAGGTAAGCTAGAAAAAGGTGATAAAATAGATCTTAAACAATTTAATAAAAGAGTTTCTGGTTCAAATAAAAAAGGTGAATGGGTAGATCCTAAAACTGGGTGGAGAATTTCTCCTGAAAGATCATCAAGTAGCCCTCACGGAGGAAGTGCGTGGAAATTATTTGATAAAGCAGGGAATAGAATGGGTACTTTAAATGAAAACGGAGTATATTTAAGACCATGATAGAAAAAAACTTTATAGATTTTTTGTTGTCTACAAATTTAGATGATAATGATCTTTTAAAAAAATATTATTTGAATATTCATGTTTCTTACTTTGATCATTTTTTGGATGAAGATGAATATTATAGTACTGAATTAATCGCATATGTTGATGCGATTAAGGATCCTAACAAATTAAATCTATTTAATTCCATTGAACAAAAGTTTGTAAATTTCTATAAAAAATTATACGAATTATCTAATAAAAAAGTCAGTTTATACAATGATGAAGGTAAGATTATTCCAATTGATACATATAATAAGTTTAACCATTATATCCTTGATGCTATGAAAGAAAAACCTTTATGCACAATAGTTTTTCCATCATTAGAGTTATTTACATTAACAGGTTTTGATTTGACTCATTCTTTTTTTATATTAAAGCATAAATGTGAACAGGAGTTTATTATAAAGAGAAAAATAGAAGATATAGCAAATTCTGTTGAGTTACAT
>NZ_LZGS01000016.1 GCF_001690495.1 Gilliamella sp. App4-10 | reverse complement strand
ATTGATATTACCGAAACAACTGGCGATAGAGAGTGGTTATTGGAGTGGGAAAATAATGTCTGTAAAAGGATTGAATCACGCTATTTAGATTATGCAGAAACAGATCATTCAGGTAATATAAAATTATATTTCAACGATCAAAAACAAATCAGCCGAGCAATTATTGAGGATGATTATGTTTATGTTTCCTTATTAGTACCTAGAGATGATTTAGGTCTTGATTTTAAAACCTTTGATGATTTATTGGCAAAACAGGATATTTTTGCCGATAACCTCTCTATCTGGTCAATTGATGATTCATTATTTAACCAACTGTTAGATCGCGGGCTCTTAAATCAGATAACGCAGTTAGAGTTATCCTATACAAATATTGAATATTCTACCTTTGCTAGATTAGCTCAATTACCTTCTTTACAGACATTAAAATGTAAAGAATCTTCCGTCTATAAAATAGACCTCGTTGCTGCCGAAAAACAAAAACAGCAATATCGAGCGCAAGCACTCGCATTATTTGCCCTACAACAAAATAGCAATATAAAAATAACCTTTAATGACGGCAGAATCGATTATTTTCAAGAATTCTTACCCGATGATTTAAAACATCAACTTACTTAACAGATTAAAAAATCATGATAGTCAGAATAGAACTCAATCAACTAGAAAAGCGCAGTAATGACTACTTTTATAACGATACGCCGTTTAATGGCGAAGCTTACGATCATCGAGATAATCAACTTTATCAGGTATACGAAATTACCGACGGTATTATTACAGGTAGTCGAGATTATGGTGTTTTTGAAGCCAATGGTATGATAAAGGTCGATTATGAATTGTTACATAGCGGTGACTTTGATTATGAAATGAACGACATCCGTTATTCTTATCAAGGAAAACCATTTACAGGTTTATGTTATCAATATAGTTTTGGTTTTGTACAAGCCGAACATTTGTGTATTGATGGTTGGTTTGTTAAAACTATCGGTTATTATCCCGATGGTACAGGTCGAATAAAAAGATACGAAGAAAAACAAATTGATATTACCGAAACAACTGGCGATAGAGAGTGGTTATTGGAGTGGGAAAATAATGTCTGTAAAAGGATTGAATCACGCTATTTAGATTATGCAGAAACAGATCATTCAGGTAATATAAAATTA
>NZ_LZGS01000015.1 GCF_001690495.1 Gilliamella sp. App4-10 | reverse complement strand
ATTAAAAATACGCGTCGATAATGGACCAGAATTTACAGGAAAAACCTTTATAAACTGGGCTAAATCACATGATATAGCCATTGATTATATCCAGCCCGGTAGCCCTTATCAAAATGGCTATATTGAACGATTTAATCGCACCTATCGTACTGAAGTACTCGATTTATATCTTTTTAACAACTTAGCACAAGCAAGGAGAATAACCGAAGAATGGTTAACGATTTATAACACCGAAAGACCGCATGAGGCATTAAATAACATGACGCCGATTGAGTATAAAACACTAAAACAAGCAGTATGATTTTCTACGACTGTTTTGTACTAACTATGGGGTATTTACAAAAATCTTTTATTTTTTTATGATATTATCAAAAAACTCCCTTATCGATGAAGCATCTTTATACTTACATATTTGTGTGTTACCCAAATAATCAATACCACCATCAATACAGTTATCTAAACCAGCAATACTTATTCTATCTGTCTTGAATGATTGGATATACAATCCTCCGTCTTCTTTTAAAACTGAAAATCGAACATTCGAATATAAAGTTTCCTCCCCCGATTTATTTTTTTGAAGAACAAAAATCATGGCATTTTCTTCATTAGGATTATAACTAAAAATTGATAATATCTCGTGGGTGAAAATAGTTCCAACTTCATTTAGTTTAAAATTACCTAAATTAAAATTATAAACAAGATGATGGTTTTCCTTATTAGGATCTTTGGGATTTGCAGGAACAAATAACAATATTGATTTCAATCCATCGTAATTTACTAATACTGGAGGATGGACAGTACTAATTGCATTATAAAAATCAATCGAATAGGCATGAGAATATTCTCCGTTATCATCTTCATCATCTTCTTCGTATTGCTGGGTAAAAGGAGAGAAAGTTGGTAATATTTTTAATGATAACGGTTCTTTTTTTGCATAGCAAACAAGAGGAAAGCTGCTTAGCACAATAAATATTATAAAATTAAAAGTTTTAAATATTTTGAAAGATTTTTTTATCATCATAGATTTCCTTGAAATGATTATACCTATCTTTATAACTTTTAGTATGCTGATTAATTTTTCCAGTTATCAGATTTACTGTTGACTCATCAGAACCTTGATCTGCAATATTGTATAATTTATATTTAAGCCAAAAATAGACACCAGAATGAACTATATATTTATAATTTGTATGTAATAAATCTGGATTATCAACAAAATTAATGTACTCCCCCACCCCAAATTTCCTGATATCCATTTGCAAAATCTACATAATTATCCCTACCCGTTAACTGTTTTAATCCTCTTCCTCTAAAATTCCAACCATCATCAGTATCTGAGCCAAGATTTCCTAATCTATCTCCCATGGCTTTATTTGCAACAAATTTTTGGCTCTCCTCCGATACAGTTCTTAAATTTTTTGGAGATCCATCTGGATAACCATGCTTTATTGCTTCTTCAGGATTATTTTTAAAATATTTATATGTTGTTTTTAATCCACTAACACTATAAGTAAAATTTTCTTCAGTTTGTGGTGATAAACCAACTTCTTGTCTAATTTGAGCAAAAAAATGACTTAATCTAAGAGGTGTATCAAGTATATATTTGTTCATATGAACGTTAATATCATTTACTATGAATTGTAATAAATCTCGCCGATTATTTGATACAGAAGTGAAAATCTGCTTTAACATATCAACTGTTATACAAAATTTCGGTTTGAAATTAAATAATGCTACCGGATGAATAAACCACGCCCTACCATCAGCACTAAGCGTGGCTGGTGGGGCTGAGTCTGTTGGGGTGGTTGTGGTATCCGTTGTCTCGCCATTTTCTGGGGGGGGGGTGTCTTTGGGTTGATTCAACTTAGCTAAGCCTTTAGCAACATCATCCCACCATAACATCTTTTTTATCTTCTCTTTGGTCTTTTCCCAAGCTGTTACTTGTTTTTCTAATGCTGCCATTTTGGCATAAGATTCAAACTGCGCTTTAGTCAACTTTTCCGATGGTGATTGTTGATAATCAGCAGGAAAACGGCTTATTTCTCGTCTTAGTGTTTCAAACCCTTTCGCTTCAGGGGAGTCCTTTGCTTTACCTACACGGCTTAAATATGCATCTAATTTTGCTTCGTCACCTGTTTGTAAATACGCTAATATATTTTTAGCATTTTCCGTCATTTCGCTGTTTAACGCTTCCCATTTCGGCATTTTGCCTTCAGCATCAATTTCACTATACCATTCGCTTTCGTAATTGACTAATAAGCGACTTAATGCCGTAAATAACATCGGTTTATCTGCAATACCTTTAAAACTTGCTTCTTTTATACTGGTATATATTTTTGTTTCAACAGGGTATTGCTTATCAAGAATAGATAATGTTTCTTTTATTGTTGGTTTATATTGCGATAATGCATGGTTGTCTTTATTACGTTTTAACGATTTGTCTGCGTCAAGGTAGATTTCTTTTAATGTGGACGTTTCTTTTATCTGCATAAAATCAAACCAATCCCAACAACTGACCCGCTTAGCACCTTCACCATTCACTAACACCCAACCACTTCTTTTTCGGTTTTTATCATCAAGTACATCGACTTTTAACCACAAGTTACCTTGGGCATCTATTGCTCGATTGTCGCTTAGTGATAACTTTGCATCATTCATCTCAACCCGTAATGCCGTGCCCACAATCAGTGTGCTACTGGGTATATTACTCGCTTGTAAAGGATGCTTAGTCCAAGCCGCCGTGTTTTCAGCTAAAGACAACTCCCCATTGGGTTTGGCTACTTTGGCAATAGCCGCTTCATTTTTTATCCATAATGTCTTTATCTCAGTTTCTGATGACTGTATTTCAATTTGTAACCAAGCCACCTTCACATCTTGACTCATTATATTGATTTTGCTCTTTGCATACGGTTTACCCACTGTCGTATCCGATGCTGCTTCTTTTTCCAGTAGTTTGACCTGTTTAGCTATACC
>NZ_LZGS01000014.1 GCF_001690495.1 Gilliamella sp. App4-10 | reverse complement strand
ACTTTACCCGTTTTACGGTTAAATATAATGGGACTGCCACGGCGCGAGAACAAATTTAGATAGAGTTCAGGAATTAGAACATACATGCCTAAACAACTTGCAATAAATCCAACTATAATTATCATTAAAGTAAACGGCTTAATTGTAGGATTATCATATTCCGTTATTAACCAAAGAAAACTAAAAGTAGAGCCAGTTCCAAAGATAAAACCGATAATATACAAACAAGCATAAAAAATCTGATCATTATAATCCTGACGAATAAAGGCACAATAGTTATTATTGGCATAGCTTAAACGATCGTCATGCAGGGGCACTAAACGTGGACCTTTATCCAGATCGCCAAACCAACCAAAAATTTGTGGACGGTATTTTGATGGCATGATGACTCTCCTTTTTATTTATTCATCGTGAAATGGGTTACTGCTTCGGTTAATGATGAGTGGAATTTCGCCATCATCTTGTGCATTAGGGCAGATATTGATTTGATAGCTATTTATTAGATCATAAGCAAAGGTGCCCGCTACCCAAGTTATCACCGTTAGGTCACTATCTGGCTGATTAGATGTGGATTTTTTCACTTCGACTTTTTCAATATCGTTAAAATTGGTTTGCCATACCGCTTTGCCCATTTTTGCCAAACTGCAATGACTTTTGGGCTATTGCGTTATATTGTGCCGTTGTTTGATTTCCACGAGCGCTTCTAATGATGTGGCATTAAATGCTTCTACCATCCATTCGGGCCAGTCTTGACCGTCAATCCTATGGGCTTTAAATTCCGCTTCTTGATCTGACTTATATTCGCCATCATCGATATTGGCCACATCACAAAAAAACATAAAACTATTGATCCAACCCCAAACAAATGTACTACCAGCGCCCGCTCGAATAGGATCTAGCATGATATGATCAATCACTTGATGCGTACCGGGTTGGCATACCATTAGCACGGTCGAGGTTAAAGCATTACGTGACATATTATGAATAATAACACCGTGCAAATCGTCCCAATCATATTCTTTTATTCGGCGTTTTTTCGGTTGTAAAAATACTGCAGGATGCCGTAAAAACTTAAAGTTAAAAAAGTCACTTTCGTTAACATAGACTTTACCTGTTTTACGGTTAAATATAATAGGACTACCACGACGGGAAAATAGATTCTGATAGAATTCAGGGATAGCATAATACATAGTGAGGCAACAGGTAATAAAACCAATTGCACCTATTATTGTTAGTTTGTCACCAATTTCAGAATCATTGAACCAAAAAATCATTATAAAAAAACCAACAGTTAATATGCTTCCCAAAATAATAATAACAAAATAGAGACAGGTATAAAAAATCAGATCTGAGGGAATTTGACGAATAAAGGCACAATAGGTATTATTGGCATAACTTAAGCGATCGTCATGCAGGGGCACTAAACGTGGACCTTTATCTAGATCGCCAAACCAACCAAAGATTTGTGGGCGGTATTTTGATGGCATTTTATTCTCCTTTTATTTATTCTTCATGAAATTGGTTACTGATTCGGTTAATGATGAGTGGAATTTCGCCATCATCTTGTGCATTAGGGCTGATATTGATTTGATAGTTATTTATTAGATCATAAGCAAAGGTGCCCGCTATCCAAGTTATCACCGTTAGATCACTCTCTGACTGGTTAGGATCGGTTTTTTTCAGTTCGATTTTTTCAATATCGGTAAAATTAGATTGCCATACCGCTTTGCCCTGAGTGAGGGTTTTAAAGGTTTTTGCTTCATAGTGATCCATAAAATAACCTTTGTCGAGGGTCACATATTCTGTGATTTTTAGGGTTTCTTTGGCTTTATCTTCGTTTAGGTGGATTGGGGGATGCGCCTCTACTGAGCCTTTATTTATCCCTGTTAAACGGATATTAAAACGAGATTCAATCAAATCCTCATCGCTTTGCCCATTCTTACCAACTAATTTAACTGAAGCCAGTAACGGCTTTTGGGTAATAGCAGCGCAGTTTGGGTATGTTAAATAAAAATAGAGGTGGCGGTGATATAGCTTCATCCCACTAAATGAACTTGGTTTTTTAAAGAGGATAAAAGTTTCAATGCCCGACAAGGCAACCAAATAATCATTCACCGAATGCCCAAAACCGACAAATGAGTGCTGCTCTTCGTGATAAGCGCCGTACCCCAAAAAAGCAAACTCTTTTTGCACTCCAAAATAACAACGGTTTAACCAGTGATCGATAGGGGCAAAATTATCGTATTTTTTACTCAAAGCAATTAGGTATAATCCCACTAATGATAATACAACACCCAATCCTATCACAATGCCTGAACTAGCTAATAAAAATATAGCACCAAAACCTAAAGCAAATGATCCTGCAACTCTATAAAACAAATAACTTTTATCCTCCATATTCCACATCCCCAAGGCACTTTTTAACTCGCCTAAGGCTTCAAAAATAGTTATGGCAGCAAAAGCTTTGGCTACGGTTTTAGAAATCAAGGTATTTAATATCAGTTTCGCTTCGATTTCGGGTATTAATGTCGTTGCAACCCGCGATCGCATGGCTTTGACTAACTGCATTTTTAATTTGATGTCACGGTATAGGGCAACGCTATCAACACTTAATAATGCTAACGAGCCTAAGTCAATCGCCAGTTGGCGCATTTTTTTATCTTGACTTTCGCCTTCTTTAACGGTGTCCATTATTTTGATTATATTTATATTATTAGCTTATATTGTGCCGTTGTTTAATTTCAGCTAACTCTTCTAATGATGCGGCATTAAACGCTTCAACCATCCATTCGGGCCAGCCTTGACCGGCAATCCTATGGGCTTTAAATTCCGCTTCTTGATCTGACTTATATTCGCCATCATCGATATTGGCCACATCACAAAAAAACATAAAACTATTGATCCAACCCCAAACAAATGTACTACCAGCGCCCGCTCGGGCAGGATCTAGCATGATATGATCAATCACTTGATGCGTGCCCGGTTGGCACACCATTAACACGGTTGAAGTTAAGGCATTACGTGACATATTATGAATAATAACACCGTGCAAATCGTCCCAATCATATTCTTTGATACGGCGTTTTTTCGGTTGTAAAAATACTGCGGGATGGCGTAAAAACTTAAAGTTAAAAAAGTCACTTTCGTTAACATAGACTTTACCCGTTTTACGATTAAATATAATGGGACTGCCACGACGGGAAAACAAGTTTTGATAAACTGCTGGAATAGTTATATATAAAGAAAAAATACTCACAATCAAAGCCAATATTGCTATAATTACTATTGAATTGCCTGCTTCAGGTTTATGAATAAGTAATAACCAAACCCATAAAATAACTGCAATGAATAAAAGTATGGTTGCAATAAGATATAAAGATGAATAAAAAACTAGATCAGAAAAATTCTGACGAATAAAGGCACAGTAGTTATTATTGGCATAGCTTAAGCGATCGTCATGCAGGGGCACTAAACGTGGGCCTTTATCTAGATCGCCAAACCAACCAAAAATTTGTGGGCGGTATTTTGATGGCATTTTATTCTCCTTTTATTTATTCTTCATGAAATTGGTTACTGCTGCGGTTAATGATGAGTGGAATTTCGCCATCATCTTGTGCATTAGGGCTGATATTGATTCGATAGCTATTTATTAGATCATAAGCAAAGGTGCCCGCGACCCATGTTATCACCGTTAGGTGGCTATCTGACTGATGAGGATCAGTTTTTTTTACTTCGATTTTTTCAATATCGGTAAAATTAGATTGCCATACCGCTTTGCCCTGAGTGAGGGTTTTAAAGGTTTTCGTTTCATAGCGGTTGATAAAGTAGTTTTTATCGGTGGTGACATATTCGGTGATTTTTAGGATCTCTTTGGCTTTATCTTCGTTTAGGTGGATTGGGGAATGCGCCTCTCCTGAGCTGTGATTTACCCCTGTTGAACGGATATTAAAGCGAGATTCAATCATATCCTCATAACTTTGCCCATTTTTGCCAAATAATTTAACCGAAGCCTGTAACGGCTTTTGGGCAATAGTAGCGCAGTTTGGGTATGTTAAATAAAAATAGAGATGGCGGTGATATAGCTTCATCCCACTAAATGAACTTGGTTTTTTAAAGACCATAAAGGTGTCAATGCCCGACACCGCAACCAAATAGTCATTTACCGACTGCCCAAAACCCACAAATGCCTCTTGCTCTTCGTGATAAGCGCCATACCCTAAATAGGCAAACTCTTCTTGCACCCCAAAATAACAACGGTTTAACCAGTGATCGATAGGGGTAAAATTATCGTATTTTTTGCTATAAGCAAATGCATATAAACTAATTAGTAATAAAGAAACTCCTGCTACAATGAAAAGAGGCGTTTGAGTTAATAATAAAATAGCACCGATAATTGATGAAATTGAGCCACCAACTCTAGCTATCATATAATCTTTATCCTCCATATTCCACATCCCCAAGGCACTTTTTAATTCACCTAAGGCTTCAAAAATAGTTATGGTAGCAAAAGCTTTGGCTACGGTTTTAGAAATCAAGGTATTTAATTTCAATCTGGCTTCGATTTCAGGTACTAATGTCGTTGCAACATGCGATCGCATGGCTTTAACTAACTGCATTTTTAATTTGATGTCACGGTATAAAGCCACGCTATCAACACTTAATAATGCTAACGAGCCTAAGTCGATCGCCAGTTGGCGCATTTTTTTATCTTGGCTTTCGCCTTCTTTAACGGTGTCCCACTCTTTTAGGTTATCGTAAATATTTAACATGCTGATAACGCCCGATATTGCATTGGCACCATAGCTAAGCTTAGCAGCTTTAGCACTTTGACGGGTATCTTTTGCTTGTTCGCCAATTTTAATTTTTTCCTCAATTTTTGCTTTTTCCATTTCGCGTTGATTCATCGCTTCGGTTTCGCGGTTTATCTCGCGCTCTTTGATTTTATCTTCTCTTTTCTTTTCGTTCGATTCGTTAATCGCTTCGTCGTTGCTAGATTTTTGTTGATTGACTTTGTCAATTTTGTCTTGTAATACGGTAGTACGGTTGACTAACGTGACATAATCTGCCATGTTGCTGGTTAAAAAGTTTTTGAAATCATTGGGATTAAGTATCTCTTTATTTTTTAAAAAATTAACAACCAGCGCTTTACTTGCCTCGTCGGGAAAGCAAAGCGTAAATTTAAGCTTTTGAGTTGTTGGTTTTTTTGAGCCAACGTCATATTTTGGATCGGTGACATCAAATTTTTCTAAAAACGCCACTTCTTGGTTGGTTAAACTATTTTCACGGAAAAAACTCCCTTGTAATTGGGTTAATAGTGCATAAACCTGTCGAATTTTATCTTGCCTCACTTGCATAGCAAACTCAACGGGATACCCACCCAAATCCCCCAAATAAGCGAGCGTATCAAGCAGTTTTAAACGTGGTTTAATCGGTTGGTGCTGTTTATTGGTTTTTAATACAGTGTATTTTTTGAGTGCAAGTTGATGCAGGTATCGATTTTTGTCGACATGGGTCACAGCACTGGGGGAATTTGCCATTTCAGCAAGTTTGCGGTCAATCGAGGCCAAAAACGCTTTTAATTGCTTGAGCTCTTTAATTTTTTGATCTCTTATTTTTTGTAGCCTGCTATGCTCTTGTGGGTTATATTGTCGATTTTTGTTTAACTCCTCTTGTTTGGCATTAATCTCTTGCTGTTTTTTTTCAATATCTAGCTCAACACGCGCTTTTGCCTTTTGCAGTTCTTTTTCTTTATCGGTTTGCGTGTTTTGAGTCTTTTGCGCTTGATGTGTATTATAAGCAGAAGCAAAACCCGTTGATTTGTCGATAATATCACGCCATTTTACGGGTGTATTGGTGTCTAAATCGATAAATGCTGGTGCATCAAGATCAATCCCTGGGTTATTTTTATGCTCTATCACATAAAAAATACTGGCAGGATTACTTAATAACTCATCCCATAGGGCGTTATCTTCGTCAAGGTGCACTTCTGCATGGGTTGAATCAATCAGGATTTGGATAATTTCTTTTATATGAATGAGCGCGCTTGTATCGTTTGAAAAATCAAACTCTTTCTGCCAAAAATGCGTTTGATTAAAAGAACTCGGTTTTATTTTGCTGTATTGCGAGATAAATTTTGCCTCGCCAAATAACCAACGAACATAAGTAAAATAGTCTTGTGACCACTCTTTATAATATCGAGTTATTTCTTTAAATTCGGTTTCTAATTCTTCTTTAAATTTCTTAACTTCACCCTGATTAATCTGCTGGTTTATTTTTTCAATTTTTTTGGCCTTTTCTGACTCGGTGTCTTTAATTTTATATTCGACTTTTCGTAAAAATTCATCACCGGAGTCATAGGCAGCATCAATATCTTTTAGGTAGTCATAGTGTTCTTGTAACCGGGCAATTTCGGTGTCGTAAGCCTCTTCAATTGAAGTTCGATAATTCTCTATAAACTGTAAAATCGTGCGCTTTTTAAACATATCAGGTTGATAATAATTAAACAGACGTTTTAAACGAGGATTAATACGGTTATACATCTGTTCACCACGCTGTTGATAGACTTTGGCTTCGTCACCATCAAAAGGTGATAATGGTTTGGCTTGTTTTGGTGCCTCACTGCAAAAAATATGTAGCGCTGATACCCGTTGCGAGTTGAGCTCTTCGGCGATACCGAAGGTGTCTTCTAATACGACCGCGCAAGAAATAGCCCTGTCACCTTGGTATAATCGGTTAACATGACTGGCAAATCGGTGTTTTTGCTCT
>NZ_LZGS01000013.1 GCF_001690495.1 Gilliamella sp. App4-10 | reverse complement strand
GCTGGCCCGAATGGATGGTTGAAGCGTTTAATGCCACATCATTAGAAGAGTTAACTGAAATCAAACAACGGCACCATATAACGGAATAGCCCAAAAGCCGTTACAGTTTGGCAAGAATGGGTAAAGCGATATGGCAAGCCCATTTTACCGATATTGAAAAAATCGAAGTGAAAAAAACCGATCCTAACCAGTCAGATAGCCACCTAACGGTGATAACATGGGTCGCGGGCACCTTTGCTTATGATCTTGTAAAGAGCTATCAAATCAATATCAGCTCTAATGCACAAGATGATGACGAAATCCCACTCATCATAAATCGCAGCAGCACCCATTTCACGATGAATAAATAAAAAGGAGAGTCATCATGCCATCAAAATACCGTCCACAAATCTTTGGTTGGTTCGGCGATCTGGATAAAGGTCCACGTTTAGTACCCCTGCATGATCGTCGCTTAAGCTATGCCAATAATAACTACTGTGCCTTTATTCGTCAGAATTTTTCTGATCAAGTTTTTTATTCATCTTTATATCTTATTGCAACCA
This sequence comes from Gilliamella sp. App4-10, assembly GCF_001690495.1. Classification (GTDB taxonomy): domain Bacteria; phylum Pseudomonadota; class Gammaproteobacteria; order Enterobacterales; family Orbaceae; genus Gilliamella; species Gilliamella apicola_G. The sequence goes on along the minus strand of NZ_LZGS01000013.1, from coordinate 810 downwards.
TACTTTTATTCATTGCAGTTATTTTATGGGTTTGGTTATTACTTATTCATAAACCTGAAGCGGGCAATTTAATAGTAATTATAGCAATATTGGCTTTGATTGTGAGTATTTTTTCTTTGTATATAACTATTCCAGCAGTTTATCAAAGCTTGTTTTCCCGTCGTGGTAGTCCCATTATATTTAATCGTAAAACGGGTAAAGTCTATGTTAACGAAAGTTATTTTTTTAACTTTAAAGTATTACGGCATCCGGCGGTATTTTTACAACCGAAAAAACGCCGTATAAAAGAGTATGATTGGGATGATTTGCATGGTGTTGTTATTCATAATATGTCACGTAATGCCCTAACTTCAACCGTATTAATGGTGTGCCAACCGGGAACGCATCAAGTGATTGATCATATTATGTTAGATCCTATTCGAGCTGGCGCAGGGAGTACATTTGTTTGGGGTTGGATCAATAGTTTTATGTTTTTTTGTGATGTGGCCAATATCGATGATGGTGAATATAAATCAGATCAAGAAGCGGAATTTAAAGCCCATAGGATTGCCGGTCAAGACTGGCTCGAATGGATGGTTGAAGCGTTTAATGCCACATCATTAGAAGCGCTCGCGGAAATTAAACAACGGCATCATATAACGGAATAGCTAAGATGATGACGAAATCCCACTCATCATAAATCGCAGCAGTAACCCATTTCACGATGAATAAATAAAAAGGAGAGTCATCATGCCATCAAAATACCGTCCACAAATTTTTGGTTGGTTTGGCGATCTGGATAAAGGTCCACGTTTAGTGCCCCTGCATGAC
>NZ_LZGS01000012.1 GCF_001690495.1 Gilliamella sp. App4-10 | reverse complement strand
ATTAAAAATACGCGTCGATAATGGACCAGAATTTACAGGAAAAACCTTTATAAACTGGGCTAAATCACATGATATAGCCATTGATTATATAGAGCCCGGTAGCCCATATCAAAACGGGTACATTGAACGATTTAATCGCACCTATCGTACTGAAGTACTCGATTTATATCTTTTTAACAACTTAGCGCAAGCAAGGAGAATAACCGAAGAATGGTTAACGATTTATAACACCGAAAGACCGCATGAGGCATTAAATAACATGACACCGCTCGAATATAAAACACTAAAACAAACAGCATGATTTTCTACTTGAATCTTGTACTAAGTTTGGGGTATTTACATTAAAAATTTATCTTGTGGGGATGTTATCCTAACAATAGAAGAAGAAAATTCAAATAATATTTTCTTTTTTAAAGTAGATAAAATTATTAAAGGTAAAGAAAGTAATACTGAACATCTTGTTAGTCTTTCTGAGAATGAAGCAGATGGACCTTTTATCTTAGATAAAGACTCTAGAGATATTTTAGAGAAAACTCACAATAAGTTGGTTAAAGGCAAAAAAAAGAAGCTTAAAAAGGAATGATTTAGTTTTAAATTAAATAACATTATCAATCTCCAACTTACAATACTCAACAGCATCATGTAGCATCACAAAATCAGCGATATCGTATAGTGTTTTCTGCGTTTGATAGAATACATAATTGTGTTCGTCGTCGCTGTTGATAATATAGCATTCGCCCGATAATTCATTTTCGTAATCGTCGGGCGTCATCTAATATAGATTGGTAGTGTGTAGTTTATTGATATCATGATTAGCAAAGTGTGAGTTTTATCCCTGTTTTACCCAGTTGATAAAATTAGAGTTTTAGGTAATCATTGCAAAGCCTTGTAAGATAAAGCTTTAGAATGGTACGCCCGGGTGGACTCGAACCACTGACCCCCACCATGTCAAGGTGATGCTCTAACCAACTGAGCTACGGGCGTATATTTGAAACACGCAAATATTAGCTGGCAAATTGATTTGTAGCAAGTAAAAAAATAAAAAAATAGCTGTTTTTTTAATCTTTCGAACTAAATGGGTTGTAAAATAAACATTATTTGCTTGCGATTTAAATAAAATCATCATATTTGAATCAAAAAATCTTTTCTAAAAAATTTTTTATTATTGGGATGAATTGTAAATTTATGTGATTTCGTGGTGGTTTGTTTAAATTAATTTAGCTATACTCGCTACTTCAAGTTAGGCGTAACATGTTTAGGTTTGTATGTCGATAAAAGATCAGATTGAAGATGTTTTGCAAAATGTTTTTGGTTACAAGTCATTTAGAAATCAACAAAGAGAAATAATTGAATCTATTATCGATGGACGTGATACTTTAATAATTATTCCTACAGGCGGCGGGAAATCTTTATGTTATCAAATTCCCGCAGTTTTATTACCAGGGACAGCAATTATTGTATCCCCTTTAATCTCTTTGATGAAAGATCAGGTTGATCAGTTATTGGCTAATGGTATTTCTGCCGCCTATCTTAATGCCTCACTATCATCGGCCGAGCAACAAGAAGTTATCAAAAAATATTTGGATCACTCCATAAAGCTGTTATATGTTTCTCCTGAACGATTAGCATTACAGGCTTTTTCTACATTAATCGATGAATATCCACCTTCTTTAATTGCTATTGATGAGGCGCATTGTATTTCACAATGGGGACATGATTTTAGGCCTGATTATCGTCAATTAGGACAACTTTCAACTCGTTTTCCTAAAGTACCCATTGTTGCATTAACCGCAACTGCCGACAAAATGACGCAGACTGATATTATTCATCAATTAAATTTGGTTGATCCATTAGTAATAGTGCGAAGTTTTGATCGGCCAAATATTCGTTATACGGTGGTCGAAAAATTTAATCAAACTGAGCAGGTTGTTTCGTTTATTGAGACACAAAAAGGCAATAGTGGCATTATTTATTGTTCTAGCCGTTCAAGAGTGGAAGATATGACCACTAGACTTGCTGCGCGAGGATTTTCCGTTAAAGCTTATCATGCAGGGCTGTCTAATAATGAGCGCCAACAAGCACAGGAAGATTTTTTAAAAGACAATGTACAAATTATTGTAGCAACGGTTGCATTTGGTATGGGAATTAATAAACCCAATGTGCGTTTTGTTATTCATGCAGACTGTCCGCGAACGATTGAAGCTTATTATCAAGAAACGGGGCGAGCGGGGCGTGATGGCGTACCTGCTGAAGCGATGCTACTATTTAATAGTAAAGATCTTAATTGGTATCAACAACAAGTTATTGAGAAAAGAGAGGGCCAACATAAACTAGTCGAATTGCAAAAAATTGATGCAATGGAGGCTTTTGGGCAAAGTTTGACTTGTCGGCGCATTGTGTTGCTTAATTATTTTGGTGAACAACGGGAAGAGCCTTGTAATAACTGTGATGTTTGTTTGTATCCACCTGAACTTTATGATGGCTTAATTGATGCACAAAAAGTTTTATCTTGTGTTTATCGCGTTGAACAACGTTATGGGGCGCAATATATTGTCGATGTTTTACGTGGCTCTGGGCGCTCTCAAATTAAAGATAATGGTCATAATAAATTATCTGTTTATGGCATTGGTAAACAGCATTCATCTGGCTATTGGCTCAGCGTTATTAGACAGCTGGTTTATTTGGGATATTTAAACCAAAATATATCAACTTATACAACCCTGCAATTAACACAAAAAGCACGTTTAATTCTTCGGGGAGAAATATCACTTTCATTGGCTAAACCTCGTTTAGAAATGGTTAAGAAAAGCCGTATAAATCGTTACGCTAGAGCAATCAATTTAACAACTATTTTAGCCTACGAAGAGCGAATTTTATTTAATAACCTTAAACGATTGCGTAAAGATATTGCCGATACCGAAGATATTCCACCCTATATTGTTTTTAGTGATGCGACTTTGCTTGAAATGGTTCAAACTAAACCTGAAAGTAAAAAGCAGCTCATTAATATTACTGGTGTAGGTAAAATCAAGTTGGAAAAATATGGTAATTTGTTCTTAGATGAAATTAATGAATTCATAGTAAAAAATTTGTAACAATTTTACATTAATTACATATAATGCTTAATTTTAGAACAGTTTGATTCTTTTTTAATTTGTAATCAATCAGTGCAAATGGAGATTTATATGTCAACAATGAGCGATATGCCACAAATGCTCGCGTTAGTATTGTTATTGATAATTCTTTACTTTGGCGATATTGTTTCAACACGTACTAAAGCATGGATCCCTTCTGTTTTTGTTTGTGCGGTACTTTTTTTAGTTGGTTACTGGACATTTTTCCCTCCTGATATTGTTGCAAGAGCAGGTATTCCTACTGTAGTTGCTGTTATGTTTATGTATTTATTAATTGTTAATATGGGAACGTTATTATCGGTAAAAGAGTTATTACGTCAATGGAAAACAATTTTAATTTCGCTTGCGGGTATTGTTGGTATTATTACTATTACTGTTTTTGTCGGTTATCTATTTTTTGATTATAACACTATTATTATTGCTATTCCGCCTTTAGTTGGTGGTATTGTTTCGGCTATTATTATGGCAAATGGTGCAACCGAAGCGGGATTACCCGATCTTGCTGTTTTTGCTATTATAATATATGTAATGCAAGGCTTTGTAGGTTACCCACTTACCTCAATTATGCTTAAGCGCGAAGGACGAAGAATTCTTAAAATATATCATGAAGGTAATTGGAATTCGAATACTAATCAACGATCTAAATTAGATGAACAAAATAGTACGTCATCAGATGGAAACCCAATGCCAAGTTTATTTGCAAAAATTCCTACGCAATACAATTCATCTTATTTTATCTTTCTACGTATTGCAACAGTTGGCTTGTTAGCTTATTTCGTATCTGAAGTTTTAAAACCTATTGTAACCATAAATTCATTTGTACTTTGCTTATTATTTGGTGTTATCGCTTCTTCGATTGGTTTTTTAGAACGTCATCCATTAAAAAAAGCTGGTGGGTTTGGTTTAGCTGTAATGGGACTGATGTTATTCGTATTTGATACTCTTAGCCGAGCTACACCAGAAATGCTTATTCATCTTATCATACCTTTGATTGTTTTTATTTTAGCTGCTGTTGTCGGGATGTTTATTTTTTCAATAATCGTTGGTAAGTTACTGAAAGTGAGTAAGGAAATGGCATTTTCGATTGCGCTCACAGCGCTATATGGATTTCCTGCGGATTATATCATTACTAACGAAGTGATTAATAGTTTAACCCAAGATCCAAAAGAAAGAAGGGTGCTTACAAGTCATATGTTAGCTTCAATGTTAATTGGTGGATTTATTTCAGTAACTATCGTGTCAGTTGTTCTGGCTGGAATAATGGTTAATATGATTGTTGGACCATTAACGCATTAATTGTTGATGGAATTTATAGTTATGTAGGTATTATGTTTGAATTAGTTGTAGCGATTAATTTTCAAAAGATAGACTGTTTGTTCAGTTCGTTGATTTAATGACCACTAATCCGATATATATTGATTCAAAACAAATGTCTGAATAAATTGAAATTTTAAGGGTAGTAAAATGATAAATCAGAGTATAAAAACATTAATTAAGCAAAATATAAATGAAATGATAGCTTTTCGCCGTGATTTGCACCGACACCCTGAATTACCATGGGAAGAATTTAGAACCACCAATAAAATTGCTGCTGAGCTGGATAAAATTGGTATTCCATATCGTCGTACAGATCCAACTGGGATCATTGCTGATATTGATGGTACAAAACCAGGTAAAAGAATCTTGCTTAGAGCGGATATTGATGCTTTACCGGTACAAGAACTAAACCAAAATATCGATTATAAATCAACTATCGATGGCAAAATGCATGCATGTGGCCATGATACTCATGCTTCGATGCTATTAACTGCAGCTAAAGCACTTTGGGCAATTCGAGATCAATTACACGGTACTGTCAGGCTTGTTTTTCAACCAGCAGAAGAGATCGCTCAGGGTGCTAAAGGCATGATTAAACAAGGTGTGTTAGAGGGGGTTGATAGCGCTTTTGGTATGCATATTTGGTCGCAAATGCCTGTAGGTAAAGTATCTTGTGTGGTTGGTTCGAGTTTTGCTTCTGCTGATTTGTTAACGGTTCGATTTAAAGGTAAAGGAGGACATGGTTCTATGCCTCATGATACCGTTGATGCAGTAATGGTGGCCTCAGCTTTTGTTATGAATGTACAATCGATAATCTCTCGTGAAGTATCACCTCTTGACCCAGCAGTTGTTACCATCGGACGAATGGAGGTGGGAACACGCTTTAATGTGATTGCTGAAAATGCAGTTTTAGAAGGTACAGTGCGCTGTTTTAATATTGAGGTACGAGACAAAATTGAGGCAGCTATCCGTCGTTATGCCAATCAAGTGGCTGCAATGTACCGTGCGACGGCTGAAGTAGAATACATTTACGGCACTTTACCTGTAATCAATGATAACGAAAGTGCTTTACTTGCTCAAAAAGTCATTGTTGAATCATTTGGTGATGAGGCACTTTTCTTTGAGCCGCCAACAACCGGTGGTGAAGATTTTAGTTATTACACTGAAAGTATTCCCGGTGCATTTGCATTAGTTGGTTCAGGTAATCCTGAAAAAGATACCAAATGGCCACATCATCATGGTTGTTTTAATGTCGATGAAGATGGTATGGCATTGGGGGCTGAATTTTACGCTCAGTATGCTTGGGCATATTTGAATCAAAACTAATCTTAATAAAATTTTAACTATGGTATTAGTTTCGGTAATGTTTGATTTATTTATATATTTAATTAATAATTTGATTTTCTAGCTTCATTGTAGCTTCATAAGGATTAGAAATTATTTTTTTCGATCAATTTCATATATTACCGTTTTCTAATTTGATTGAATATCAACCTGATTAAGCTATAATGCGATAATTATTAAATAAATTACAATTATAATGATTATCGGTTTTATTGGTGCGGGTAAAGTGGGTTGTACTTTAGCGAAATATTTTTCTTTATGTGGAATGCAGATCGCTGGGTTTTATAGCCGAACTTATGAGCACGCAAAGGTAGCAAGTGATTTTACCCAAAGTCAAGCATATGCAACTTTAGCTGATTTAGTTAATGATTGTGATTGTTTATTGGTTACTGTATCAGATAGCCAAATAGCTACTGTTTGGCAAGAACTTTGCCAATTACCTATTACTAATAAATGGATCGGTCATTGCAGTGGGCTGTTGACGTCACATATATTTAGCCAGCAAAAAATCGTTCATCCATTTGCGTTTTCATTGCATCCTTTATATGCCATTTATGATAGATTTGAATGCTATACCGCTATGTCAGGTGTTTCTTTTACCCTTGAGGCAAATGAAAGCATTATTCCTCAATTAAAAAACTTTTTTGTTTCACTAAAAAATCCTTTAGCCATTTTACCTGCGAATAAAAAGCCACTTTATCATGCGGCTTGTGTTATGTTGAGTAATCAAGTTATTGCATTGGTACAACTTGGTATTGATTTACTTGACCAATGCGAGTTAGATTCTGAGTTTAGTGAACAAGCGTGGCATCTATTATTCTTAGAAAATGCTAAAAATATATGTGAAGTAGGCGTCATTGATGCCCTAACTGGACCTGTCGAGCGAGGCGATATTGAAACGATCAAACAACATATAATGGCTATGCCGGTCGAACTAAAACCTATTTATCAGCAGTTATCTGCTATTTTACTTAATATCAGTCGAACAAAACATCCAAGCAAGGACTATCGACAATTAAAATTGGAGCTGTTACCTTGAAAAACACGATTGCCACTTTAAAAGAACGTAAACAAAATCGACAAAAAATTACCATGCTAACCGCTTATGATTACACTACAGCTAAATTAATGGATGAAAGTGGTGTAGATTGTTTATTAGTGGGCGATTCTTTAGGTATGGTGATGCTGGGTTACGATAGCACGGTATCGGTTACTATGGAAGATATGATCCATCACTCCAAAGCGGTTGCAAGAGCAGCTAAGTCCGCATTTGTTGTCACTGATTTACCTTTTATGTCTTATCAAACATCTGTATATGATGCAGTTTTAAATGCTGGTCGCCTAATCAAAGAAGGTCAAGCTCAAGCGGTTAAACTTGAAGGCGGGCAAGCATTTTTTGAACATATCAAAATGATTACACAAGCTTCCATTCCCGTTGTTGCACATATTGGGCTCATGCCTCAATCTGTTCTTGCTTTAGGGGGATATAAAGTTCAAGGTAAAGATTATCAAGATGCAAAAAATATTGTTCTTGATGCATTAGCGGTTGAACAAGCGGGTGCGATTGCGATTGTACTTGAATGTGTACCTGCTGATTTGGCAAAATTGATCTCACAATTAGTGAGTATTCCAACTATTGGTATTGGTGCAGGTGTAAATTGTGATGGGCAGGTGCTTGTTTATCAAGATATGCTGTCTATGTATAACGGTGTTTCTTCAAAATTTGTCAAATCTTTTGCCCCAATTGGTAATCATATGAAACAAGCGTTTACTGACTATTGCCAAGAAGTAAAACAGCAACAATTTCCTACTTCAACCCATGAATTTGCCATTGATGGTGAGGTAATGAACAAACTTAAATCTGAGTTTCAATCATAAGGGATAACGAAATGAATGTTGTAACGACAATTGGACAAGTACGAGAACAAGTTAAAGCTTGGCGTCAAGCTGGCTATAGTATCGGGCTTGTTCCCACCATGGGTTATTTACATGAAGGCCATCAAAGCTTAATGGCCGCGGCTAAAAGGGATAACCAAAAAGTTATTGTGACGATTTTTGTTAATCCTATACAATTTGGACCTTCAGAAGATCTTGCTAGTTATCCTCGTGATTTAGAGCGAGATAAAATTGTTTGTGAGAAGATAGGGGTGGATTTGATTTTTTGTCCAACTGCCAGTGAAATGTATGATGCTAATTTTAACAGCTATGTTGATGTTAATGGTTTAACAGATGCTTTATGTGGAAAAAGGCGCCCAGGACATTTCAAAGGTGTTTGCACTGTTGTCACAAAATTATTCAACATTACACAACCTGATCGTGCTTATTTTGGACAGAAAGATGCACAGCAGCTAGCGGTAATTAAACGAATGGTCAGTGATCTGAATTTCGATATTGATATTATAGGTTGCCCGATTGTGCGTGAAGCAGATGGACTGGCTAAAAGTTCTCGTAATAGCTATTTGTCTGAACCTGAAAGATCCGCAGCCGTGTGCCTTTATCAAGCAATTGAATGTGCCAATGCAATGATAAAGCAGGGGGAAAAGTCGGTAATTGTTATAACAAAAGCTATGCATGATCTTATTGTCAACCAACCTTTAGCCAAGATTGACTATATTGAATTTGTCGATCTAGCATCATTAACATCTGTTGATATTCTTGAGAAAGATAGTTTATGTGCGTTGGCGGTTTATATTGGTAAAACACGATTAATTGATAATTTTATTTATCAACATCACTAATTATAAACACTATTTTTAGTAATAGTGACAAAAAGATCGCTTAATTCAAGGTGATTTTTTTGTATTATTCATCGTATTATTAAAATTATTTAAAAGTAGATTAAATCAATGAGTTTATTATTATGGCAATTTATTGTTTGACTATTTTACTGTAGAATAATAATCATTTTATGCCTTAAATCAGGATTTATGCATTAATTATGAAAAATACGACTTACAATCCACAAGAAATCGAACAACCTATTTATAAGCATTGGGAAGAAAGTGGTTATTTCAAACCCAATGGTGACAAATCACAGCCAAGTTATTGTATTGCCATTCCACCACCGAATGTGACAGGTAGTTTACATATGGGGCATGCTTTTCAGCAAACCATTATGGATGCATTAATTCGTTATCATCGTATGCAAGGTAATAATACCTTGTGGCAATCGGGTACCGATCATGCCGGTATTGCAACGCAAATGGTGGTAGAGCGCAAAATTGCGGCTGAAGAAAATAAAACACGCCATGATTATGGGCGTGATGCTTTTATTGACAAGATTTGGCAATGGAAAGCCGAATCAGGCGGTAGCATTACTAAGCAAATGCGTCGCTTAGGGGATTCGGTTGATTGGGATCGCGAACGCTTCACCATGGATGAAGGTCTATCAAATGCAGTAAAAGAAGTTTTCGTGAGATTATATCAAGAAAATCTCATCTATCGTGGTAAACGTTTAGTCAATTGGGATCCAAAACTACGTACAGCTATTTCTGATCTTGAAGTTGAAAACCGCGAAGTTAAAGGTTCAATGTGGCATTTACGTTATCCGTTAGCTGATGGGGCTAAAACAGCCGACGGCAAAGATTATTTAGTTGTGGCAACTACTCGTCCTGAAACCTTATTTGGGGATACAGGGGTTGCGGTGAATCCTGAAGATCCTCGCTATAAAGATCTGATTGGTCAATTTGTCATATTACCATTTGTTAACCGCCGTATTCCAATTGTGGGTGATGAACATGCCGACATGACCAAAGGTACTGGATGCGTAAAAATCACCCCTGCGCATGATTTTAATGATTATGAAGTTGGGCGACGTCATCAATTACCAATGATCAACATTTTAACGTTTGATGGGGATATTCGTCAGCAAGCTGAAGTATTTGATACTAATGGTGAACCAAGCAGGGCTTACGAATCAACCATTCCGGCTCAATTCCAGAATCTAGAACGTTTTGCAGCGCGTAAAGCAGTCGTTGCAGAATGCGAATCATTGGGTATTTTAGAAAAAATCGAACCGCATGATTTGACCGTTCCATATGGTGATCGTGGTGGCGTTGTGATCGAACCTATGTTAACCGATCAATGGTATGTGCGAGCAAAAGTGCTTGCCGAGCCAGCTATTGATGCAGTAAAAAATGGTGATATCCAATTTGTACCAAAACAGTATGAAAATATGTATTTTTCTTGGATGAATGATATTCAAGATTGGTGTATTTCACGTCAATTATGGTGGGGACATCGTATTCCGGCTTGGTATGATAAACAAGGTAATGTTTATGTTGGCCGTGACGAAGCAGAAGTGCGACGCGAGAATAATCTATCGAATGATATTGAATTATCGCAAGATGAAGATGTGCTGGATACTTGGTTTTCGTCTGCGCTTTGGACATTTTCAACGTTAGGTTGGCCGAATAATACTGATGATTTAGCCACCTTCCATCCAACCAATGTGCTCGTAACTGGTTTTGATATCATTTTCTTCTGGGTAGCTAGAATGATCATGATGACCATGCACTTTATTAAAGATGAACATGGTAAACCGCAAGTTCCTTTTAAAACGGTGTATGTCACAGGTTTAATTCGTGATGAAGAAGGGCAGAAAATGTCTAAATCTAAAGGAAACGTTATCGATCCTTTAGATATGATTGACGGTATTTCGCTGCCAGCTTTATTAGAAAAACGAACAGGCAATATGATGCAGCCTCAATTAGCTGAAAAAATTGCTAAACGCACTCAAAAACAGTTCCCTAATGGTATTGAGGCGCACGGTACTGATGCGCTACGCTTTACTTTAGCAGCGTTAGCCTCAACTGGACGTGATATTAATTGGGATTTAAAACGCTTAGAAGGTTATCGTAATTTCTGTAATAAACTTTGGAATGCTAGCCGCTATGTGCTGATGAATACAGAAGGGCATGATTGTGGCTTTAAAGGCGGGGATTTAGATTATTCTTTAGCAGATAAATGGATTTTAGCCGAATTTAATCAAACCATTAAAGCTTATCGAGACGCATTTGATACTTATCGTTTTGATTTAGCAGCTAATATTTTATATGAGTTCACATGGAATCAATTCTGTGACTGGTATTTAGAACTAACCAAATCCATTTTAGCCAATGGCGAACCGTCACAGCAACGCGCAGCTCGCCATACGTTAATTACGGTATTAGAAGCTCTATTACGTCTTGCGCACCCGATTATTCCATTTATAACCGAAGCAATTTGGCAAAATGTAAAAGGCTTAATGAATATAACCGCTGACACCATCATGTTACAGCCAATGCCTGCTTTTGATGAACAGCATTCAAATGATCAAGCAGTAGCTGATATTAATTGGATAAAAGATGTCGTGATTGCCGTACGAAACATACGTGCCGAAATGAATATTGCGCCAAGTAAACCACTACAATTATTGATTCGAAAAGGCTCTCCAACGGTACATCGAATCATCGCTGATAACATCAATTTTATTGAATCATTAGCAAGATTGTCTGAAATTGTTTTACTTGATGATGGTGAAACTGGACCATTATCGGTCACAAAACTGGTTGATGGCGCCGAGTTGCTAATCCCAATGGCTGGATTAATCAATAAAGAAAACGAACTTGCGCGTTTAGAAAAAGAAATTGAACGCATCAATGGTGAAATTTCTCGTATTGAAAATAAACTGTCTAATGCCAGCTTTGTCGATAAAGCACCAGCAGCAGTAGTTGCTAAAGAAAAAGAAAAACAACAAGGTTATATTGATGATAAAGCCAAACTGCAAGAGCAGTATGTTGCCATAAAAAATCTTTAATCTTCGTAATAAAAACCTCTCGTTTGAGAGGTTTTTTTGTTTGCTAATTTAAAATTTATAACCCACACCAATCATGGCAACCCATGGATCAAGCTTATAATTAGCGGTAACTTTAGTATTGCCTAAATGGGTTGTTGCTTTAGTCTCAATATCAATATAACGGATTTGAGCATTCAAAAGCCAATTGTCATTTAAAGTATAATCAGCACCGACTTGTGCTGCCCAGCCCCAAGAACTATCCAGATCTAAGCCATGGAATCCCGCTTTTTTGGCTTCACCACTAAGTTTTTCATCAAAAAAGAAGGTATAGTTAATACCCATTCCAACATAGGGTTGTAGCTCATATTGTGAATCAAGTGGATACCAAACAGCACTTAATGTTGGTGGTAGATGTTTAATTTTACCTAAATGAGCACCAGAAAGTCCCGTTGAATTGCCCCCACCTAACTTAACCTGATGGCTAAAAGGTGTTGCAGCTAACAGTTCGACACCAATATTATCGGTCACCATATATTGGAAATTTAATCCAAGTTGTGTATCGTTATCGGCTTTTGCTTTTAGATCACTTTTGGCTCCGCCTACTTTAACATGATCACTTTTATCTTGAGGGTGAACATAAACAGGTCCACCACGGACAATAATGTCATTTGCAGTATGTGCATAAGCTACAGAACTTGCTAATCCCATTGAGATAAGCATTGTAATTGATAATATTTTCATTTTAATCTCCAAAATTTAACTATGATTTATAGTTTTATTTATTAACAAAAAATTTTAACTAAAGCTAGAGTAAGTACAATTGGTTTGTATAATCGATTTATTTTATCAATATTACAATATTAGATTTGATATTTCTGAGATTTACATCAAAATTATTAAAAAATAAAATTAGATTGATTATTTGCATTATTAATTAAATTTATATAAAATAGACTAAAATATTTCAGTGGGTTGTTAGCTCAGTCGGTAGAGCAGTTGACTCTTAATCAATTGGTCGCGGGTTCGATCCCCTCACAACCCACCATAAATATCTCCCTTTTCATGCGTTAATAGCTATCTATTTTACCTGTCGGTCATAATTAATGATGTAAAAATAAGGCAACGAAAATATTGGTTATATCTATTAACATTTATACTGTTAATTAAAGTTGATTAATCTAAGTTTTTAGCGTTAACTTTAGATAATTAGCTTTTTTAAGCTAACGACTATAGGCATTAAGATGAACTCATATTTATTACTATTTTTTGCAATTATTTGTGAAGTGATAGCAACATCTTCGTTAAAACTATCGAGTGGTTTCACCAATCTTATTTACTCTAGCATCACCATTATTGGTTATAGTGCGTCATTTTATCTTCTTTCGTTAGTATTAAAAACAATTCCTGTTGGTATTGCATATGCGATTTGGTCTGGAATCGGCATTGTATTAATTAGTTTAATTGCATGGATCTTTTTAAAACAAACTTTGGATCTAGCTGCGTTAATAGGCATGGGATTTATCATGTTTGGTGTCGTGATTATTAATCTATTTTCGAAAGTGTCTGGACATTAAAATTTAAATAAGTAAATTTTATAATAAACTTTCAATTGCAACAAAAAATTGAAAGATTGTTACTTATCTATAATACCTTATATAGGTTATGAAATTGTAGCATTTCCTGAGATAGGGGTTGTTATAGCGTTTTGATTGTCGCTTTAATTTATTTGCATTAGATTTTTCAATGTTAACCAGACGGTTAATTTATAACTAATCATGTTATAACGTTCGTGTTACTGGTAAATGTTACAAACAACTGTAATCTAGCTATTTTAGTATGTTATAAATATTTGAGCGATCCATTATAAAACGATTTAACCAAATCGTACTCCTTATTTTTTCTTTGTGATGTAATCATCACATTTCTTGTTGGTGATAGACATTAATTTTGTTCTTTATGTATATTCATTACAGTTGTCTCTCAAATTAATGTAAATAACGCAAGGAGTCTCTATACTTAAGTGATCTACAAAAATTGTTGACTTCAGTATATACTCATTACCAATATAATTAATGTGTTGTAAGGAATTTCTACAGCAATAATTTGATTATTAGTAATTATGATTAAGCAAGAAATTAAGGATTATTTAGTATGATTATAGGTAATATTAATCATTTAGGATTAGTTCCTTATCTGCCAGAAAAAATAAAACAATCAATTGAATATATTAAAGATAACGTTAACAGTAATACTCCCGTCGGGCGTTATGATATTGACGGCAATAATATGTTTTTTATGCTATCTGATAGTACATTGCGTCATATCCACGAAGCAAATCCAGAATATCATGAAAAATATATTGACGTTCAAATTGTTTTAGAAGGACAAGAGGGGATGGCTGTATGCACATTACCGCCATATACAAAAGTTTTAGATGATAGATTAACAGAAAATGATATTGCTTTTATTAAAACGCCAAATGAAGAAACCATATTAGTTTTACAACCGAACGATTTTATTGTATTTTTACCTCATGAAGTACATAAACCGCTTTGTACAATTGATGGCAAAATTGTAACGGTTCGGAAAGTTGTGGTAAAAATTGCATTTGATTATTTATATTTAAAATAAGGGCAGGTAAAACTATGACGGTAAAAATTGCTATTATTGGCGAGTGTATGATTGAATTGTCGATTAAACAAAATTCAACCAATCTTAACTTTGGAGGGGATACTCTTAACACTTCTGTTTATTTATCTAGATTACTAAAAAATAACGATTTTTCTATTCATTATGTGACAGGGCTTGGTATCGACCCTTTTAGTCAAGAGATGTTACAACGCTGGCAAAACGAGAAAATTAAAATAAATTTAGTGCAGAAAATGCCAGATAAAATGCCTGGCATTTATTCTATTGTCACTGATGAACTAGGTGAACGTTCATTTTATTATTGGCGCAGTGATGCTGCAGCTAAGTATTGGTTAAAGACAAACCAAACAGATAGTATCACACAAACAATTGCACAATATGAATATGTTTATTTAAGTGGTATTAGTATTGCTATTTTAGATGCTGAAAGTATCCTTAAATTATTAGAACTTTTAAAACGCGTTAAAGCTAATGGTGGTAAAGTTATTTTTGATAATAATTTCCGCCCACATTTATGGAATAGCCTTGATTTAGCACGTAGTGTTTATGCTGATATTCTTAGTTTTACGGATATTGCATTTTTAACTCTAGATGATGAAGATCTGTTATGGGGTGAATTATCTTGTGAGCAAGTAATTGAGAGGACTAAAAACTTTGGTGTCAAGGAAATTGTGATTAAACGCAGCAGTAATAGTTGCATCATTGAATCCAGTGAAGGGCGTTTTGAGGTGCCAGCAAATAGGGTAGCAAAATATAAAGTGATTGATACCACTGCTGCAGGTGATTCATTTTCTGCGGGTTACTTAGCGGCGCGTTTAACTGGAAGGGATCCAGTACGATCAGCATTACAAGGTCACTTAGTTGCAAGTGCGGTTATACAATATCGCGGTGCAATTATTCCTGTTGATGCCACGCCTAAATTAATGGATTAATTTAAATCTGCAAAAACGGCTATTGATAGCCGTTTTTTGGTTCTAGTAAAAATCAATGTTTTCAGTTGATTTTTTGTCAAAAAGTTTCAGAAAAGACTATGTTTTAATATAAAATTAGTCGAGCAGTAGATTCATCTATATAGTTGTATATTTCATCAAATATCACTGGTATAATATACAGTTAATTTTCTATTCAGTTTGTTTAAAAACACAAAAAAGAAGAGATCTATGTCAATCAAAGATATCGATATTCGTGGTGCACGAACACACAATCTTAAAAACATAAATGTAACTATTCCAAGAGATAAACTAGTTGTTATTACTGGGCTTTCAGGATCGGGTAAATCTTCGTTAGCATTTGATACTCTGTATGCTGAAGGGCAACGACGTTATGTTGAATCGTTGTCGGCATATGCTCGCCAGTTTTTATCATTGATGGAAAAACCTGATGTAGATCATATTGAAGGTTTATCGCCAGCTATTTCGATCGAGCAAAAATCGACTTCACATAATCCTCGCTCGACAGTTGGAACCATCACTGAAATTTATGATTACTTACGGTTGCTTTTTGCCCGAATTGGTGAGCCGCGCTGCCCAAATCATCATTTACCATTAGCAGCACAAACGGTGTCACAAATGGTCGATAGTATTATGGGATTACCTACTGAAAATCGTTATATGCTACTTGCTCCTGTGGTTATTGAACGTAAAGGTGAATTTGTTAAACTGTTTGAGCAACTAGCGGCTAGTGGTTATATACGAGTTAGAGTAGATGGTGATGTTTATGATCTTTCTGATCCCCCTATTCTTGAACTGCAAAAAAAGCATACCATTGAGGTTGTTGTTGACCGTTTTCGTATTCGTGACGATTTAAAGCTTCGTTTGGCCGAGTCGATTGAAACCGTGCTTTCAATTACTAATGGAATTGTTAAAGTAGCCAATTTGGATGATCCTCAAGCTGAAGAATATTTGTTTTCGGCTAATTTTGCTTGCCCAATTTGTGGTTACAGTATTTCAGAGTTAGAGCCGCGATTATTTTCATTTAATAATCCAGCTGGCGCATGTCCTGAATGTGACGGTTTGGGCGTGCAGCAATATTTTGATCAAAAACGTATTGTGCAAATGCCAGAAGTTTCATTAGCTGCGGGTGCGATTAAAGGTTGGGATCGTCGCAACTTTTACTATTTTCAGATGCTAAAATCATTAGCGGAGCATTATAAATTTGATATTGATAAACCGTATGAAAAATTACCTGGAAAGATAAAAGATATTTTATTAAATGGATCAGGTAAGACCGAAATTCAGTTTGTTTATTCAAACGATCGCGGTGATGTGGTTAAACGTAAACACCCATTTGAAGGAATTATTAATAATTTAGCTCGTCGCTATAAAGAAACTGAATCACAAACTATCCGCGAAGAGCTAGCAAAATATATTAGCCATCGACCGTGCCCTTGTTGCGGTGGCTCAAGGTTATGTACAGCAGCAAGAAATGTATTTATTAATGATACAAATCTACCAACAATTAGTGATTTAAGTACTCAGCAGGCTAAGGATTTTTTTGATAAGTTGACATTGAGTGGGCAAAGAGCTCAAATTGCCGAAAAAATCTTGAAAGAGATTAACGATCGTTTACAATTTTTAATTAATGTTGGACTGAATTATTTAACGCTGTCTCGTTCTGCTGAAACCCTATCAGGTGGCGAAGCACAGCGTATTCGATTAGCAAGCCAAATTGGCGCTGGACTGGTTGGAGTGATGTATGTGCTTGATGAGCCTTCTATCGGATTGCATCAACGTGATAACACTCGACTGATTGGCACTTTAACGCATTTACGTGATTTAGGTAATACGGTTATTGTGGTTGAACATGATGAAGAAGCTATCATGTCTGCCGATTATGTGATTGATATTGGCCCTGGTGCAGGTGTACATGGTGGTGAAGTCGTTGCACAAGGTACACCTAAACAGATCATGGCATGTAAAAAATCTTTAACAGGCCGATATTTATCTGGTAAAGAAAAAATAGAAGTTCCAACTATTCGCACCAAAGTTGATAAGCAAAAAATATTATCACTTATTGGCGCAACGGGCAATAATCTTAAAGATGTGACATTAAATATTCCAGTTGGATTATTTACTTGTATTACTGGTGTATCGGGCTCAGGGAAATCAACCTTAATTAATGATACCTTATATCCACTAGCCCAAAACGAACTCAATGGTGCCGAAAAAACTGAAATAGCGCCATATCAAGCTATTAAAGGGCTTAACCATTTTGATAAGGTCATTGCGATTGACCAAAGTCCAATCGGGCGGACACCACGTTCTAATCCTGCTACTTATACGGGATTTTTTACTTCTATCCGTGAACTTTATGCTGGTGTACCAGAATCCCGTGCACGAGGCTATAATCCAGGGCGATTTAGTTTTAATGTTAAGGGTGGGCGATGTGAAGCTTGCCAAGGTGATGGTTTAATTAAAGTTGAAATGCACTTTTTGCCGGATATTTATGTTCCTTGTGATCAGTGTCATGGCGCTCGTTATAATCGTGAGACCTTAGAAATCAAATATAAAGGTAAGTCTATTAACGAGATTTTGAATATGACCGTTGAGGAAGGGCGAGAGTTTTTTGATGCAGTGCCGATGATATCACGTAAGTTGCAAACATTGATTGATGTAGGGTTATCCTATATTACTATTGGTCAGTCAGCAACAACATTATCGGGAGGTGAAGCGCAACGAGTAAAACTTGCAAAAGAGTTATCTAAGCGAGATACTGGTCGCACTTTATATATATTAGATGAACCAACAACAGGTCTGCATTTTGCTGATGTTAAACAATTACTCATACAATTGCATTCATTGCGGGATAAGGGGAATACCATTGTTGTCATTGAGCATAATTTGGATGTGGTCAAAACGGCCGATTGGATTGTTGATTTAGGACCAGAAGGTGGTAACGGTGGGGGAGAAATTATCGCCGAAGGGACGCCTGAAGAGGTTGCTAAATCTAAACATTCTTTCACTGGAAAATATTTAAAACCTTTGTTGGAAAAACAAAAAGCTAAGTAGCATAACATTATTACCACTTAGCATATATAGGATGGGCGAAGTGTAATACCCAGATCTTTTATATTTTTAATAAATAGCGAAAATAGGCAAAATATAGCTTTATAATGTGTTTGTTTTATTGCTTGAAGTTTAATTATTAGCAGAAAGTGGCAAATGAAAGGAGTTGTATTTTGACATTACAAATTGTATTGATGAGCATAATTGCCTATTTTTTGGGATCACTTTCTGGTGCAATGATTATCAGCCGTATCATGCGCCTGCCTAATCCTTCAGAACACGGTTCGCACAATCCCGGAGCAACCAATATTTTACGACTTAATGGCAAATTACCTGCCATTTTTGTTTTAATCTTTGATATGTTAAAAGGTACAATTCCGGTTTATATATCTTATCGGCTTGGTATTACTCCTTTCTTTTTAGGTATTATTGGTATTTTTGCTTGTTTAGGGCATATCTTTCCCTGTTTTTTTCATTTTCATGGTGGTAAAGGTGTTGCAACTGCATTAGGTATGATGGCTCCTATCGGGTTTGATTTTACAGCTTGCTTTATTTTGACTTGGTTGTTTACCCTATTAATAACTGGGTATTCATCAGTAGCCTCAATTGTTGGTTTTCTTATGGCATCATTTTATGTTTGGTTATTTAAACCTGAGCTTACCTTACCGGTTGCAATGCTTTCATGTTTGATTATTATTCGTCACAATAGTAACATTACACGCCTTTTAAAGGGTGAAGAAATGAAAAGTTATGATCGTAGCAAGAACAAAAAATAGTCTAAAACCTATACGCAATAAGTATAAATCTAACGATTTGCTTTTGTAAAGCTATTGCAAACTAAACATGATTGTATCTACTAATATTTTTGTAAGTTTTTTTCAATTTTTATCATTATTAAATTAAAATAATAGAATAATTGTTGTTTGATAGATTTTGGAAAGAAGGTATTATTAATCTAAAAAACAAATTGTGAGAGCCAAATAAATTCATGCAAATAAGTCCATTATTAGAATCACTTATGGAAGCACTGCGCTGTTTACCTGGCGTTGGTCCCAAATCAGCGCAACGTATGGCCTTTCATTTATTACAACGGAATCGACAAGGTGGCATTAAATTAGCTCATGAGTTACATGAAGCAATGATAAATATAGGTCATTGCAAAGAATGTCGAACCTTTACTGAACAAGAAGTCTGCACCATTTGTGCAAATTATCGTCGTCAAAACAGCAGGCAACTTTGTGTAGTCGAAACGCCTGCAGATATAGTTGCTATTGAACAAACAGGGCAGTATAGTGGACGTTATTTTGTATTATTAGGCCATTTATCTCCATTAGACGGTATTGGTCCAAATGATATTGGACTTGATTTATTGAAAAACAAATTAACATTAGAATCGATCAGCGAAGTTATTTTAGCCACTAATCCGACCGTTGAAGGTGATGCAACCGCCAATTATATTGCTCAAATGTGTGCAGAGTTTAATGTAATAGCAACACGAATAGCTCATGGTGTTCCAGTTGGAGGAGAGCTCGAAATGGTCGATGGTACTACCTTATCGCATTCGTTTGTTGGACGCCAAAAAATTGAATTTTAAATTTAATGTGAAGTTTTAATACCAGCTTGTAAACTCAATGTTTAACTAATTATTTGGTTTAAATGTTTAGCTAAACTTTAGAGCAGAAGTTAGAAATAAAAAGAGGGATCATATGAAGTATAAAGCTGTTGCCTTTGATATGGATGGTACGTTACTAGCCAGTAACCGTTTAATTTTGCCAGAAACAGTTGAGATGATAAAAAAAATCAGTGCTAAAGGTGTGAAAGTCATTTTAGTATCGGGGCGTCATCATTCTGTAATTTATCCTTATTACTATCAACTCAAATTATCAACGCCAGCAATTTGCTGTAATGGATCTTATGTCTATAATTTTGAAAAAAAAGAGGCTTTTGCAGCTAAACCAATGACTAAAGATCAAGCACGAATGCTATTAAAACTGGTCAATCAATATGGTATTCATACTTTAATTTATACTGATCAAATGATGACTTATGAAGTATTAGATGATCATTTAGAAGGTTTTTTTAAATGGGTTAAATCATTACCAGATTTTTTACAACCAGAAATTCAAAAAGTAGAGAGTTTTGAAAAGGTTATTGATCAGGCAGGTGCTATTTTTAAATTTGCAACAAGTAGCCATAACATCCCTGCGCTACAACAATTTTCAGATACAGTGGATTCGTTAGATGTGTTTTCGTGTGAATGGTCTTGGTCAAATCGAGCGGATGTTGCAGTTAAAGGAAATACCAAAGGAAATGGTTTAACTCATTGGGCTGAGCACGAAGATATTAATTTAAGTGAAATAGTCGCTTTTGGTGATAGTTATAATGATATAAGTATGTTATCTAGTGCTGGGTTAGGAATTGCGATGGGTAATGCCGATGACGAAGTAAAAGCCAAAGCAAATTATGCCATTGGTGATAATAATAGCCCAAGTATAGCTACAGAACTTGAAAAACTATTTTTATAATTGATTTTTTAGTAAATTAATCCATGTTTGAAATTCTTTATCAAGATGATGTCTTAATTGCCATCAACAAGCCATCAGGGTGGCTTGTGCATCGCAGTTGGTTAGATAAAAATGAAACCGTGGTTGTTATGCAAACCTTGCGAGATCAGATTGGTCAACATGTGTTTCCTGTACATCGACTCGATAGACCAACTTCAGGCGTATTATTGTTCGCCTTATCCAGCAAAGTTGCACGTTTAATGTCTGAACAATTTTTGACCAAAAAAATTGAAAAAAACTATTATGCAATAGTGCGTGGTTATGTTGAGGGTGAAGCAGTGATTGATTACCCTTTAGTTGAAGAATTAGACAAAATCGCTGATAAATTTTCTCACAAAAATAAATCTGCACAAGATGCAGTGACTTTTTATCGAGGGATTAGCAAAATTGAAGTTCCGATTAAAGTTGGTAAATTTGATACTGCAAGATATAGTTTTATTGAATTAAAACCAAAAACGGGTCGTAAACATCAATTACGTCGCCATATGAAGCACATTTTTCATCCTATCTTAGGAGACAGTAAACACGGTGATCTTCATCAAAATCGAGCATTTACCGATTATTTCGGTATTAAAAGATTAATGCTTCATGCCAGTGTATTAAAATTTACGCATCCAATTGAGCAAAAGCAAATGACAATAAATGCTCAATTGGATTCAAGTTGGAAAAATATCTTATTAAAATTTAAGTAATACTATTTCCTAAAATAGTACAACCCAAAACTAGAACATTTTCTATGCTAAAAGTAAGGGGGTATTTACAAATAATATTCAATCAACTTTAATCGTTTTTTGCTGTATGGCGAGGTTAATCTCAATTTCTCATTTCTCAAATTTTTTTAGGGAATTATAGATTTTAACTAATTTATTAAAATGCAGTATGATATTCGCGATTAAAAATATATACCTAGTGATTCAACAGATTTTAATACCTTCCACAACATATGCAGGTGTAAAAAACGAAATTATGTTATTTCGATCAGTGATGGCTCTGAAATATTTATGATACTTAAAAATATCTGGAAACTTGATGATCAGCATGTAATATCACAATCACAATGGATAGCTAAAACAGTCATTAATCAAACCAAACAAGATGCAATGAGTATTTGATTGGATCTATGATAATCAAAATCACCTAAATTTTACTTAGCCATAAGTCTATTGTACAAATAAAGGGGCATATGGAAAAACAGACAATATAAATTAATGATTTACCTTTATCAAAATATATTAAGTGGGAAAACTGTAATGAAAAAGCTTGTTTCTATTCCATTAATGATAATGGGGTTTCTTATAGGTACTTATTAAGCAGCGTGTACAACCAAATTACTATATGCGTTTACTTTTTTAAAGCTTAAACGGTCTTTAGTGTATAAAAACATCATTACCATTGGCGAATATTATTGGATTCCCATACTCGATTATTTAGTTTTTCCCCACAATTGGTAAACTATTTAAAGCCTTTTGCTTCTAACTAGTAGCAACAGGAGAACAAAATAAAACAGCGATAAACTGTAGGGTAGGATAATAAATTGGTTATCACTCCCAGTTAGTGGTATTGAATTAGCTGTTCACATTGTTGATCGTTAACCAAAAGCAGACAGGTATCACTTAATGATACCGCTTGTTGCAAGCGAGCCTTATCTTGTTCATTAAGATCATTGATGCAGGCAACCACATAGCTGCAGGTTTTGCTTTGTAAGGCTTTTTCAATGGTTGATACTAGGTTTGAGCTATTTAAATTTGTCAGATGAATCACTTTGTGTTTATCTAAACCTGCGCTATTAACCCATGAGCGTTTTAACATTGGTCGGTTGGAGAGCCATAATTGCCATTTTTTAGCTTTATTAAATGATTTTAATAAAGGGCGTTGTTGTTGCAATACCTGTTGAAAAGGTGACTCAAAATTAACAGCCATAAGTTGTGGTGTTGAATGTTCAATAAGCATAATAATCTCAATACTGTGTTTGTATACAGTGTATATTAATACAGTATTTTGCGGTTGTAAACTTTCTTTGTAATCATTTTTTATATTATCTATAAATAGTACAAACTTAAGAACGCAACCATTGATATGACATGATTCCTAAAAAAGTCATTAAAACGGAACCAATAACATGTATAAAAATGGTTGCTAATCCCCACAATATTCGACCTTCTTGTAAAAAATTAACGATTTCGGCTGAAAAAGTCGAAAAGGTCGACAGTCCACCACAAAAACCCGTTATTACAAGTAAACGCCATTCGGCTGAAAGGGTAGAATGATTAAAAAAGGCAATAGCAAAGCCAATAATATAGCCTGCGACCAAATTAGACAGTAGTGTGCCTAGCGGAATCGCAAAAGCAATAATATTTAATTTAAGCGATAAAAACCAACGCAATAACCCCCCCGCCACAGAGCCGACTGAAATGGCTAGAATAAGTTTCAACATAGATAATCCTTAATTAGCAAAAGTGAAATCCAACTGCATGAAGATAAAATATATCCTTTTACATGCAATAATTAATTCTTTAAGGTAAGCCTCACTTTAATTAACAAAAAATTTAGACTGATCATAACGATAGGAGCTAGAAACGAATATCGTTTGATCCAAATTTTATATTTGTTTTAGTTGAATAATAATAATACATAAAGACAGGTCTTAATATTATTTGTCTATACAATTAATTTAATCATTAGGAAATTATGATTTGATTAGGCTAAAATAGCCATTAAAAATTGATATAGCAAAGGGGAAAATGGTGTTTACGGGAATTGTACAGGGTGTAGGTCAAATTATTGATATTAAAGACAAAGCTAAATTAAGAACATATAAAGTCAAATTACCGCATCAATTAACCGATAAAATTGAAATTGGCGCTTCAATTGCCAATGATGGTTGCTGCTTAACTGTAACAGGCTTTGATAAAGATGTTGTGTCGTTTGATATTATGGAAGAAACTCTTGCATTAACTACATTGGGTGATAAAAAAATCAATGATTATGTCAATATCGAGCGTAGCGCCAAATATGGTGATGAAATTGGTGGGCATGTGATGTCAGGGCATATCTCTTGCACTGCAACCATTATTGATATACAAAAAACCGCCACGAATTGTGAAATGACATTACAATTGCCGAAAAAATTTATGAAATATGTATTATATAAAGGCTTTATAGGAATTGACGGCGCCAGCCTGACGGTTGGACAGGTAAAAATAGATAGTTTTACTATTCACTTAATTCCCGAAACGTTAGCCATTACTACTTTAGACGAAAAAAAAGTAGGGGATAAAGTCAACATTGAAATTGATTCTCAAACTCAAGCCATTGTTGATACAGTTGAACGGGTATTAACTACAAGAGAACGGTAAGATAGCTAATGATTATCTCGTTCGATAGCATACTTTTTCTTGTAATAGAAAATTAATAATATTGTTTATCCTGAACGATAAGTTTTTTATTGGATGATTAATATTAATCCAATAAAATTCTCTTTTCGTTGTTTTTTCATGGTTAATTATTTTATTGGATAATTACTTTTAAATACAACTCATCTTTGGTATTTTCTTTTTTTGCTAGGTAAAATAAAGTAATCATCATTATTTTTTTGATAAATAAATATTTGCCGTAATTATTTTCAATAATAACAGCGGCCTTAAATTTTTTCGTGTTTGCATAAATAAATGTAAATATTTTCTCTTTAGAATAAAGCTATATAAAAATTAATTTGTTATTGATGCTTTATTACTAGAACAACTCTCAAAAATAATAACCATTTATTTTTTATTTATTTTGATGGCGTCTCAAATTACCGTAAATAACGCAAGTACTTTCTAAAGTTTATTCATTTTCAAAAGAGCTTTCCCTTATTCTAATGCTATTAGTGATTTCTTGCCAAAACACCATTAGTTGATCTTTGCTATACGCCTGTCTAGGATCTAAAGGAGGTTTGTAGTACATTTCTAAACGTAATTGTGGTGTTTTATAGGTTGGGTCGGTCATATGAATCCCCAGCGAAAATACATATCCCCAATCATCGGAATAGAAACCTTTTTTATCAAGAAAAAACTGACCTTTTGCTATCCATTCTTCTAGCAGTAACCCATTACTCTTACGCGTCCCTTTATAGATAGTATGTCCTCGGCCTTGCGTAACATAACCTTCTGGCTTATCAAGTAATGCATAACCTTCTTTAAAATCATTATAATCGATACTAAAATAAAAATTATCGATTGTATTATGCAAATAGATAAACCCCATATCTTTCCATTCACGATCTTCTCCTTGCATAAAACCGTGCAAAAAACAAAACCCAGGTGTTGTTGGGATAGTTAAATCATCGCGCAGCTTAATCCGGTCAAACAGTTTATACATCTCTGTTAATTTTTGGGGCACGTTATTACCATAGGATTCAGGATCAATTTGCCTATCTTTAGTATATTGTTCGCCTAAGCCATTTTGTGCTTTCATTTCGATCTTTAACGTTACTTCATCTTGCCAGCGATAACCTTCTAACACTCTAAGAATATCAGCAGTACCAATACTTTCCATACGTTCAAAAACAATGCCTTGCATCTTTTCTGGGTCATTTGTATCTACGGAATAAATGGCCTTTAAATAATCACCATCCCTTGGATCAACTGGTTTAGTATTTTTCAACTCTTGCTCACGCCGAGCTATCATCTGTTTAAAAGGGGGTAAGTATTGTTGCTTAGTGGCAATGGTTATAACATAATTACGTTGGTAATCAAAATATCCCTCTTCATTGACTTTAAATTCAGCAGGCAAATCAATTAAATAGGTGCCAATACAGCGTGTTGCTCTCTTTTCTAATAACTTATTTACTTGTTGCTGTTGTGTTGATGATAATTTAATCATACGAATATCTTGGTTAAAGATCTGATAACAGATTAAAACGATCAGCACCAACAAACCAACAATAAAACCACAGTAATATTTATTCATTTTCAAAAGAGCTTTCCCTTATTCTAATGCTATTAGTGATTTCTCGCCAAATGACCATAAGTTGCTTTTCACTATATGCTTGTGTTTCATCATCTGGGATTTTGTAGTACATTTCTAAACGTAATTGTGGTGTTTTATAGGTTGGGTCGGTCATATGAATCCCCAGCGAAAATACATATCCCCAATCATCGGAATAGAAGCCTTCTTCATTAAGGAGAAATTGCCCTTTTGCTATCCAGTCTTCTAGCAGTAACCCATTACTCTTACGCGTCCCTTTATAGATAGTATGTCCTCGGCCTTGCGTAACATAACCTTCTGGCTTATCAAGTAATGCATCACCTTCTTTAAAATCGTTATAATCGATACTAAAATAAAAATTATTGATTGTATTATGCAAATAGATAAACCCCATATCTTTCCATTCACGATCTTCTCCTTGCATAAAACCGTGCAAAAAACAAAACCCAGGTGTTGTTGGGATAGTTAAATCATCGCGTGGCTTAATCCGGTCAAACAGTTTATGTAACTCAGCTAATTTTTGTGGCACGTTATTACCATAGGATTCAGGATCAATTTGCCTAGCTTTGGCATATTTTTCGCCAGACCCATCGTCTGCTTTTATTACAATTTTTAAGGTGACTTCATCCTGCCAGCGATATCCTTCCAATATTCTGGCTACGTCAGGTGTACCAATACTTTCCATACGTTCAAAAATAATGCCTTGCATTTTATCGGGGTTATTGGTGTGCACTAGATACACGTGTTTTAGATAATTGCCATCAAGAGGATCAACCGGTTTAGTATTTCGCAACTCTTGCTCACGCCGAGCTATCATCTGT
This sequence comes from Gilliamella sp. App4-10, assembly GCF_001690495.1. Lineage (GTDB taxonomy): Bacteria > Pseudomonadota > Gammaproteobacteria > Enterobacterales > Orbaceae > Gilliamella > Gilliamella apicola_G. The sequence goes on along the minus strand of NZ_LZGS01000012.1, from coordinate 5,831 downwards.
TTAAAAGGGGGTAAGTATTGTTGATTTGTGGCAATGGTTATAATAGAATTACTTTGATAATCAAAATATCCCTCTTCATTGACTTTAAATTCAATGGGTAAGTCGATTAAATAGGTGCCAATACAGCGTGTTGCGCTCTTTTTTAATAACTCATTTACTTGTTGCTGTTGTGTTGGTGATAATTTAGTCATACGAATGTCCTTATGAAATATCTGACAACTGGTTAATACGGTTAGCGCGAATAGACCTGCAATAAAACCGAAATAATATTTATAAAATTTAGTTAAATTAATCATTTATTTTTACCTTATACATAATGTCAACAATGGCTCGAAGGGTGAACTCTTGACTGATTTCACTTTTATAAGCGGGTTCATGGCCAACCGGTAAACGCATTCGTGCTTTTAAATAATCAATTGATATTTCGCCAGATCGCTGCGATACGGTGCCATCACCATTACCATCTGCGGGTAATAGCGTGTATTTTTCATTTATATCTCCATTTTGGAGGGTTCTTATTTCCACTAACTCTTTTAAATTAAGCCGATTTTTATCACCAATATGGTTGGCTGACGCCTTTTTTTTGCTTACCATCACAGAACCTTGCCAGTGGGCGATTTGATAAGTCAACGACTCTGTTTTAATATTATTAGCATCCTTTTCAAGGCCAAAAAAAGCATAAGTGTTAGGATGATATTTGTTGGCAATAGCTGAATTAAACGGATTTACCTTTCTATTTATAATATTCTTATAGCTTTTCCAATCCTTTTGCATTTGTTGCGAATTATGGTCAGTATTAAATGGATTAATCAAATGGGGCTCACAGACGCACCACCATTTATCTTTGGCTAAATAGATTTCTGCATAAGGATCAGTTTTAGGATAGGATTCTGGTTTACCGTTAGGATCTGTGATCGTGAGCCAACCCATACCATATTCTGGCGAGGGTAATAACTGGAGTGGTCCTGGCGCTTGTGCACAAACTGCGGTCATTTCTGCGGCATCCTTGCCTAAAACATTGACCGTTATCAAATTACTTATGCTATTATCTCCATTAACTTCTGTGCCCCGCTTCATTCGTGTGTAGGCAGCAACGGCGCCCGTAGCTGGCTGTACACCATTGATTACTCCGTAGACTTTGTTCCGACCATTTAATGCTTCAGTATAATAACGGGCAACTAATCCCCCCATAGAGTGAGTGACCAAAATCACTTTATCACAGGTTTTTCCACGCTTTTTATAGTATTTGGGTAAGGTCACTTCAACAAGTTTTTTTAACGCCATAGCGCTATCTTCATTAGATTGTAACCAGTTATACCCCATTGCATGTATGGGAAAATAAAATTTTTCGCAATGTTGAATTTGCTTTTCATCTAACTCTAGTGACGATTTTGAACCCTCATCTAATGAAAATGAAGGCGGTTTTGTTAAATCATTTAAAATAGTTGATAAGTGACCATTTGGTTCAAATAAGATTTTTTGTAATAATTCTAAAAATTCACCATAACTAATATAACCTACTGTCCCCCAACCTCGTGCTTGTCGCGAACCAAAAAGTCTGTTTTCAAGGTTACTATTTATTGCTTTTTGGATTTTTTTTTTTTGTTCTCGGTTAAGGCGACGCTTTTCATTCCGTTGACTTTTATCATTACCTAATAATTGTATCTTTAAATTATATTCATTTTTAATTCGAGCGACCTCTTCGGCTGCCGCATCAACCACAGTGCCACGATCATCAACTTCTGTTTTTTCAGGATCAAGTTCTAATTTTCGTGCTTTAGCATCACCATAATACGGTAATGACCAGCCAATAACCGATGTTTCATCATCTAAACGCCAAACCGGTTTAGAGTTATTAGTCTCTATCGATTTTACTTTCTTTTTATCTGTTTTTTCTTTTAAATTACTGCCCATCACACCAGGAATAAAGATAATCGGTACAATAAGTCGTTCTTTTTCAAGATATAAACCTTGTATGGTATTTTCTGATGTTGGAACGGTATTATATAAATACGTGGCTTGCTGATTATTGTTAGTCATGTTGTTTTCTACCTATTCTATTCTTGTAGCAATTTTTTAAAAGTAATTAGCTGTATATAGACTTTATTTTCATATTGGCTAATAACGAGTTGCTCTTGAGAAGAAGCACTAACACAACCGCTTGCCATCGTTAACGCTAAATACTTTGTCAATTCTGTGGGTTTGGCAAAAGTTAAATCTATATCATGAATTAGATTTTCTTTATTTTCACCAATATCTAATTTATGCCTTTCAATGTTAAATTGAGTGCGATTTTTTGGGTCTAATCCAGAAATCCAAACATCTTTAACATTTTGAGCAGAAAGTTGTGTATAAGTAAAAAACTGATTGATATCAGCTGATAAATCGTCCTGAGCGATCATCAAACGACCTAACCAAGATTTTGCTTGTAGCTTTTTAGTATTCATTAATGATTCTGCACCAATTAACATAGCACTGATAAATTTACTGTGATGATGGTAGGTTCTATCACTATATTGGCATACTAATATTAGCGATAATTCTATATTATCTGGCTCTTCATAAAGTATTGACATCCATACCGAATAATCCATTACTGGTTCGGGATATAAATCCCAACGTTGAAATATGGCTTCTAGCAGATCATCGTCATCAATGAGTGCTTTAGGTATGTAGATATGCGTTAAATAGTGACGATAATTAGGGCATTGTTGTTCTAAGTTTTGCATTACTTCATCAAGAAACCAATAGGGTTTAGTCGAGGCAGTCAAATTAAATAGGGGTCTTGCTTTTTCAGGATAAAGAGGAATTTGTTCAAGATCACCTGTTAAAGCTTTTATGCCATTTTGTTCTGCACAGATCAGATAACTCCCAAATATAGGTATTTGTTGCTTACTCCAATTTTGCCAAAATAGGGTTGATTCTTGATTTAGTTCTGTGATTCTTTCATTATAAGCATGCTCAGAAATGTTAATTAATAAACAAGATGCAAGTATCATTATCCATAAAAAAAACGGAACACCAATAGCCAGAAACCAAAATAAAAGGTAGTCTGAGCCATCATAGGTAAAAACAGTTATTATAAAACCAGCTAAAATTAAAAATAATAAACTCATCCCCCATAATAGATAATTTGGTTTTTTAATTGGTTGATAGCTTAATAATTTAGAAGTTTCCCAGCCCATTAATATGTTTCCTGCTATTTATATATTTGTGATCATGATTTAAATTAGTAATACGATGTTTAATTTTTTGTTTCTGGCTCAATCACAATAGTTATTGGCTCAACAAATTGACTGTATTGTGCAGGTAGCATTCCATTTTCATCGGTTACTGCTTCTATTTCACTATTATCAGCTCGAATAATTCTTACCTTTCGGTTTTTTATAACAGAATTATCATGTTGCCAACGTAATTGCGAATGAATTGAATAATGGCTACTTTTTTGTTTATTCATCATTTGACTTAAACTATCGGCACCCAATTTTTGCCATGTTGCTGATTTATTAATAATATTATCTGGCGCGCCAATCTCGACTGACCCATCAGCAAGTCGAATATAGGCACCTGCGCAAGTAAAAATGAGCTCTTGTTTAGCTGAAATAACAGTTCGCCCTTGTTGACTAACAATTGAGATATCTTTTTGTGCACTTAATGACATATCGTCATTTTGTGCTTGAATATCTACTTTGCCATGGGATGCAAATAATTTAATTCCCATTTTTTGGGCAAATAAACTAATGGTCTCGCCAGCTGCTACCATAAATTTCCTTAATACGCTAATATCTGTGTGCTTATAACTGGATAGTATTAGATTTTCACCGGAAGAAAGTTGAATGCTTTTTGGCGTCACTTGAGCAATACCTTTAGGGGATGAAAGTAGAATTGAAGCTGCTTTTAATTCTTCAAGAGACTGAGTTAATAATTTCTTTTGTGTTTCTAAATCAGCCAACTCAGCCTCGGCTTGTTTTGCCGCATCTTGTAGCGCAGATACCAAATTAAGAGCATTATTGAGTTGCTCATTTGCTTGTTGCATATTTAGCTGAATATCTTGCGCTTTATATTGTTCGTCAGAGGTAATAAAAAGCCCTTTTCCCGCTCTTATCGCCCCCCATTCGTCGGTGCGCAGCTCAAAGCCTTCACCGCGGGGTTGTTTTTTATTATCGACCAAATGCCCCAAATTAAGTTGGGTTTTGCCGTATTCGGTGGCCAGTTTAATATGCTCTTGCCCGCGTTTATCATCCATGCGCAGTTTGTTATTAGCCGGCGTGCGAATCACATTGCGGTGTTTGTTAATGGTGGTGATAGGGTCAGGGTGAGCACTGTCATGCATCGCATGGGCGATATAAGGCCTATCGGGATTACCCTGCATAAAGGCAATGGCCACTTCGGTGCCATCAATTAACGGGAAGTGAAAGCCATAGGTGTTACCCGCATACGGTTTGGCTAAGCGTACCCATAAGCTTTCGGTGCCACTTTTCCATTGTTTCAGGTCAACATTAAATTTAACTCGATAGCGTCCTTGGGTATCAATATAGCCATAGGTGTCATTGTCGGGGCTGGTGACCCTTGCCGGTAACGTACCACTGACTTGTGGCCAGCGTATGGGCGCAGGGCGATAAGGTTTTAAGGGGTGATAAGGAATGGCGGTAAAGGTGAGTTCATAGGCATCAGTGCGATTACCTTGCCCCTGTACACTTAAAATAATGATACCGTCATTAATATCTGCTAGCGGACTGCCGTTGATATTAATCCATTGACCGGGGGCAAGGTGATAGCGGTTACTCTTGCCTTTGAGGATAATTTTTTGGCTAATCGCCTGTTCATGGCGAATACGCGCATACCACTGACCGCTTTCAATCTGATTGTCGTCATGCGTATTATTCTCATTAGAATTATTGCCGTTATCACGATTATCATCACCACGAGTTTGTGGATTTTCCTGTCCGTTGCTATCTAAGCCTTGATAGTGCTCGGCATAGCGGTAGTCGCAGCCATAGGTGGTCAGGTCTTTGGGTTGGGTGTTAACTTCCCCCTGTAAATCGGCGAGGGCATCACGGTAGTTATAGTCTTGTACCTTGACTGAGGAGACCACCACTTCGCTATGCAGGCTGATATCCCACACACTTTCAACGCCACTATCTGCCATGCCACTGGGGGGCTTATCGTCAATATTAGCCACCTGCGCATAGCCTTGCTCATAATCACTTAACACCATTACATCACAGTGGCGCTCGGCGTGGGTTTCAAAGCGAAACCAGATACCCACATCGGCCAATAAGCGTTGAATAAATTCAAGGTCACTTTCTTGCCACTGCGTGATAAACTCCCGCTCAGGATAGCTCTCTTTTAACTCTAGACGGTAATCAATGCCCGTCAAACCATGACTGCGCAGCACTTCTTCAACTACACTCACCACGCTTTGCTGTTAAAATATGGCACTATGTTGCCCAATAGCCAGCCGTGCTAAACACGAAGATAATACCACCTGATAATGAGCTTCCTCTTTATTGACCGATAACTGACTAAACTCAGTAATCACCCCATGCAAGGTGCGTTTATCATTCACCGACGGTAAGTCACTTAATGATGAGATTGTTGACATTACGCTTTGATACGGTTGATGGATAACAGGATTAAAAGAGAATGTGGCTTTTTGATTAAGCACTGAATCAATGGATAACGCTTTGTCAGAGCTGGTAAACGTAATCACATAACGCCAAGGCTGGTTTAACGACTCATTACCGTCAACATGCCAAACCGAAATCGGCGAGCGCAGCCCCTCAACAGTTAAGCTATAGCGATTATGGCTAACGCCCCCTAAACCCGTC
>NZ_LZGS01000011.1 GCF_001690495.1 Gilliamella sp. App4-10 | reverse complement strand
GGTTTTATTACCTGTTGCCTCACTATGTATTATGCTATCCCTGAATTCTATCAGAATCTATTTTCCCGTCGTGGTAGTCCTATTATATTTAACCGTAAAACAGGTAAAGTCTATGTTAACGAAAGTGACTTTTTTAACTTTAAGTTTTTACGGCATCCTGCAGTATTTTTACAACCGAAAAAACGCCGAATAAAAGAATATGATTGGGACGATTTGCACGGTGTTATTATTCATAATATGTCACGTAATGCTTTAACCTCGACCGTGCTAATGGTATGCCAACCCGGTACGCATCAAGTGATTGATCATATCATGCTAGATCCTATTCGAGCGGGCGCTGGTAGTACATTTGTTTGGGGTTGGATCAATAGTTTTATGTTTTTTTGTGATGTGGCCAATATCGATGATGGCGAATATAAGTCAGATCAAGAAGCGGAATTTAAAGCCCATAGGATTGAAGGGCAAGGCTGGCCCGAATGGATGGTTGAAGCGTTTAATGCCACATCATTAGAAGAGTTAGCTGAAATTAAACAACGGCACAGTATAACGGAATAGACCAAAAGCTGTTACAGTTTGGCAAGAATGGGCAAAGCATTATGGCAAGCCCATTTTAACGATATTGAAAAAATCGAAGTAAAAGAAAGCGATCCTAACTAGTCAGATAGCCACCTAACGGTGATAACATGGGTCGCGGGCACCTTTGCTTATGATCTTGTAAAGAGCTATCAAATCAATATCAGCCCTAATGCACAAGATGATGGCGAAATCCCACTTATCATTAACCGCAGCAGTAACCAATTTCATGAAGAATAAATAAAAGGAGAATAAAATGCCATCAAAATACCGTCCACAAATTTTTGGTTGGTTTGGCGATCTGGATAAAGGTCCACGTTTAGTGCCCCTGCATGACGATCGTTTAAGCTATGCCAATAATAACTATTGTGCCTTTATTCGTCAGGATTATAATGATCAGATTTTTTATGCTTGTTTGTATATTATCGGTTTTATCTTTGGAACTGGCTCTACTTTTAGTTTTCTTTGGTTAATAACGGAATATGATAATCCT
>NZ_LZGS01000010.1 GCF_001690495.1 Gilliamella sp. App4-10 | reverse complement strand
CTACATATTTTTCTTGGATAATTAATTTAGCAACATATTGCTTACTTATTTTGGCTAAATTAATGTTAGTAACATCTTTCCAGCCTAACACAGTAAAAATGCGCTCGGCAAGCGTGACATGCGAGGCAAGCGAATTTTTATAAACCATGAAATTAGCTGCACCAAATATTACCCCTAATGAACCAAAACCAATGACCAAATTTTCTAAACTAAAATCGAGAAAAAAGTAGTTCATTAATAGCACGCAAGTAACATAAAAGAGAAACATAGGCAAACGATAAATTTTGAATGCTTGATTACGCCCGGCAAAACACAAAGGGACAAGTGATATAATTTGTTCACTGGGTTTGAGCATGGCGTACACTTCGTAATGGTCAGCGTGTTTTTCGGCGACCACCTCGACTTGATCGCCATCATTAAATTTATAAAAACCGATCCAACCTTTTAACGTGATGGTGTCATTCAACTTGGCAGTGATATATTGTGCCGCAAATAGATTACTACGGTCATTACCATTGGCATGGCCTAAGCCAGCCAGCGCAGCAATGCTATTACCATTTAAAGTGGCAAGTAGTGCGCCCTTTCTAAGCTGATTTTGCTGTTTTTGTTTTTGTTCATCACTTAAATAAGCGCCATCAGCAAGTGGCGCATAACAAAATAGACCTTTAAATTCGGATAGGGTACCGGTTAATTTAACCAAATATTTGGGCGGTAGGATTGGATCGGTAATACTAATACCGGTTTTTTTTAATAGCTGCTCTTTGTCGTTATAGATAGGGTCGTTACCATCATATTTTGCGTAAGGCATCATTGAATTCCTTATGAACTTATTTTCTTTTTTTATTTTTACCCCGTAAGGGAGGCTTGCCTTTTTTGCATAATACCTCAGGGTCGTAGTAAAAAAAATACCAGCCACCACCTGATTTAGGCGGTCTAATATGTGGATCTGTTTTATTATTATATTTTGTTGCATATTTCCCTTGGGCAATTAATTTAGCAACATATTGTCTACTTATTTTAACTAAATTAATATTGGTGACATCTTGCCAGCCCAACACAGTAAAAATGCGCTCAGCCAGCGTGATATGAGTCGCAATTGAATTTTTATATACATTGAAAATAGCTAGCCCGAAGATTACCCCTAATGAGCCAAAACCAATGGTCAGATTTTCCAATGAAAAATCAAGAAAAAAGTAGTTCATTAATAGCACACAAATAACATAAAAAATAAACATGGGGAAATGATTGTATTTTAATGCCTGATTACGGCCGGCAAAACATAAAGGGACAAGTGAGATAATCTGTTCACTGGGTTTGAGCATGGCGTACACTTCGTAATGGTCAGCGTGTTTTTCGGCGACCACCTCGACTTGATCGCCATCATTAAATTTATAAAAACCGATCCAACCTTTTAACGTGATGGTGTCATTTAATTTGGCGCTAATATATTGTGCTTGCACATAATTACTACGGTCATTACCATTGGCATGCCCTAAGCCAGCCAGCGCAGCAATGCTATTACCATTTAAAGTAGCAAGTAGTGCGCCCTTTCTAAGCTGGTTGTTGTGTTTTTGTTTTTGCTCGTCACTTAAATAAGCGCCATCAGCAAGTGGTGCATAGCAAAACAGACCTTTAAACTCGGATAGGGTGCCGGTTAATTTCACCAAATTTTTGGGCGGTAGGATTGGCTCGGTAATACTAATACCGGTTTTTTTTAATAGCTGCTCTTTGTCGTTATAGATAGGGTCGTTACCATCATATTTTGCGTAAGGCATAATAATATTCTCTAACGTATTATTTTCTTTTTTTTCTGTTTTTATTTTTAACGCGTAAAGGAGGCCTGCCTTTTTTGCATAATACCTCTGGATCGTAGTAAAAAAAACCCCACCCTTCGCCAGGTTTTGGGGGTCTAATATATTGATCGGTAATATCATATTTAGTTGAATATTTACCTTGTTCAATTAATCTAACTATATATTGTTTACTTATTTTTACTAAATTGATATTGGTGACATTTTGCCAATCCAATACTGTAAAAATGCGCTCGGCAAGGGTAATGTATGTCACGATTGAATTTTTATAAACCATAAAAAAAGCTGCCCCTAATATTACCCCTAATGTACTAAAACCAATGGTCAGATTTTCCAACGAAAAATCGAGAAAAAAGTAGTTCATAAGTAGAGTGCAAACAATATAAAATATAAAAAAAGGTATATAAAAGTGCTTAAAGGCTTGTTTTCTTCCCCCTAGACATGGCGGAATGAGCGAGATAATTTGTTCACTGGGTTTGAGCATGGCGTACACTTCGTAATGGTCAGCGTGCTTTTCGGCGACCACCTCGACTTGATCGCCATCATTAAATTTATAAAAACCGATCCAACCTTTTAACGTGATGGTGTCATTTAATTTGGCGCTAATATATTGTGCTTGCACATAATTACTACGGTCATTACCATTGGCATGCCCTAAGCCAGCCAGCGCAGCAATGCTATTACCATTTAAAGTAGCAAGTAGTGCGCCCTTTCTAAGCTGGTTGTTGTGTTTTTGTTTTTGCTCGTCACTTAAATAAGCGCCATCAGCAAGTGGTGCATAGCAAAACAGACCTTTAAACTCGGATAGGGTGCCGGTTAATTTCACCAAATTTTTGGGCGGTAGGATTGGCTCGGTAATACTAATACCGGTTTTTTTTAATAGCTGCTCTTTGTCTTTATAGATAGGGTCGTTACCATCATATTTTGCGTAAGGCATAATAATATTCTCTAACGTATTATTTTCTTTTTTTTCTGTTTTTATTTTTAACGCGTAAAGGAGGCCTGCCTTTTTTGCATAATACCTCTGGATCGTAGTAAAAAAAACCCCACCCTTCGCCAGGTTTTGGGGGTCTAATATATTGATCGGTAATATCATATTTAGTTGAATATTTACCTTGTTCAATTAATCTAACTATATATTGTTTACTTATTTTTACTAAATTGATATTGGTGACATCTTGCCAACCCAACACGGTAAAAATTCGCTCGGCGAGGGTAACATTCGTTGCTATAAAGTTTCTATAAACCATAAAAAAAGCTGTCCCTAATATTACCCCTAATGTACTAAAACCAATGGTCAGATTTTCTAAACTAAAATCGAGAAAAAAATAGTTCATGAGCAAGGTGCAAACAACATAAATAATAAAAAAAGGTAAATGATAGCGTTTTAATGCTTGGTTACGCCCCGCAAAACATAAAGGGACAAGTGAGATAATTTGTTCACTAGGTTTAAGCATGGCGTACACTTCGTAATGGTCAGCATGCTTTTCGGCGACCACCTCGACCTGATCACCATCATTAAATTTATAAAAACCGAGCCAACCTTTTAACGTGATGGTGCCGTTTAATTTGGCAGTGATATACTGAGCATCTAAATCATTACTACGGTCATTACCATTAGCATGCCCCAAGCCAGCCAGCGCAGCAATGCTATTACCATTTAAAGTAGCAAGTAGTGCGCCCTTTCTAAGTTGATTGTTGTGTTTTTGTTTTTGCTCGTCACTTAAATAAGCGCCATCACCAAGTGGTGCATAGCAAAATAGACCTTTAAATTCGGATAGGGTGCCGGTTAGTTTAACCAAATTTTTGGGCGGTAGGATTGGATCGGTAATACTAATACCGGTTTTTTTTAATAGCTGCTCTTTATCTTTATAGATAGGGTCGTTACCATCATATTTTGCGTAAGGCATAATCGAATTCCTTATATAATTATTGAGGGATAGGCCAATTATCAATAATTTGCCAATCGCTCGATGAGAATACTGGCATATTTTCTTTGATACGTTTTTGTTCTTGTTCGGCGTAATATTCGGCTAGCTCATCTTCATATTTTTTAAAGATCGCTTGCAGTGCTGCAATTTCTTCCTTAGACGATTTATAGCGAGAAGAGTATTTACTATTACCCCAATTTTGCGCGCTACCAAAACGGCAACGTTTTAACCACTCTTCGATATCATCATCTTTAGTTAATTCAAAGTATAGTTGAAGTAAAAAGATACCCAGACTAACCCATGGATTTAACGCCAATGCAGTGATTAACAAAAGTGCTCTTCCTGTAAGAAAAGTAACACTTCGAGTTAAAACAAATTTTACAGATAGAGTAGCCAATGATTGAATCCCGCGCTCCATGATTTTAATTAAACTGGTTTTACCCATTTGTAAAAATAAATCGGTGGTGGATACAATCAAGGTAAATAGAGATGCATAATATAATGTTTTTTGAGTCTGATCTTTCTCTGAAGTGTCCTCGTTCCAATTTAAACCAATATCAATTAACCCCGCTATCACTCCAAAAAAATTGCCTAAAAAGTTCATATTGGACAGTAATTTGGCATTAATTTGTCCTTTGTTGGCATATACGGTAACTAGTCGAAAGCTTGCTGCCATGGATGCCGATACCGCCATAGTTAATTGGTAATCGGCTTGGTTTTGTTGGGCTTGGGTTTTTAATGAGTTATCGGTCACTATATAATAGATCTTCATGATATGTACCCCCAATATTGCCGCGGTAAAGCTTGCGCCAACCTTTTCATTGGTGATATGTTGTTTAATCAGGTTGGTGGCTTTTTGTGAGGCGTTTGCCAGCTTTTCGCCGACATTTTTGATATCAGAATATAAGGCACTTGTTAAATTGTTGGCCCATTTATGGTATGACACCATTCTCATTTTTAGCGCAGTTTTAGATAGTCTTGTTGGCGATATGGCTACTAAAAAAGCTTCGGCAAATTCTGACGATAAATCACCGCCCATTTTTTGTATATAGTTTAATAAAGAAATAAGTACAGCACAGCTTCCCTCTTTAATTGGGCGCAAATAGGCGGCTGTGACTTGGTTATCTATCGAATCACCATCAACTAACGAGTTTCGTTCGCTTTCAAATAACGAAAAGAACTCTTTAGTTAAATCTAATTCTTTATGTTCATTTTTTGGGTCAAAAAGTGAGTTCCTGATATTGGCAATGCTATTAGCGATACCTATCATGGCATTGCTTTCTGCTGATTCGGCTTGATAAAATTCTAATACTGTTTCTAATTTATTTAAGAATTCGCCATAAGATTGCGGTTTTAATTGGGTTGTTTTATTTAATGATAATAAGAAGTTGACACATTTTTTTTGTTTTTCTTTATCTAATTTGCGATGAGCAAACGCCGCTGACCACACAATATTATGACCCTCTAAGTTTTTGTCCTCAATTAACTGGGTGAATAACTGGGTAACTTTACTACTTTGGGCTTGCATGCCTAAGGTCATTAAAATATCGTTGGCAAACGCCAAATAATTATCATCATCTTGTGCAAAATCATCGGCCGATAATGAAATTGGATGCCTTTCTTTTTGCTTACTGCAATCTACCCATAAAATTAAATCATTTAATAATCCTGCAATATAGTTTTCAGCCTCTTGCAAAAAAGCGGCATATTTTTCTTTATAGAGTTTATAATCTTTGTTTAAATGATATTCATATTTGCGCCAACGCTTTTCGGCCGATTGTTCGGTTTTATTTTTTTCATGCCATGCTGCTTTATACGCCTGAGCTTTAGCTTCAAATTCGATTCTTATTGCTGCTAATTTAATATCTAAGCGTTTAATGTTTACCATCTCTGCTTGTTTATTTAATTTAAATACCTGTTCAAAAACTTGTGCGTGTCTTTCTTCACCCATTTCTTCAAGCAGGTAGTTTTCTTGTACAAATTGGACTAATATTGCGGCACTATATTTTGTACTTTTTACCGCTTGTTCTATATCGGTTAAATAGGGATTAGGATATTGGGAAACAAAATTATAGTTTTTAGATTCACTCACCATATTAATAACACGTTGGCCTTGGGCTTTTTGTTCTTCGCTCCATGGGATGATTCGGGTTGTATCGGTTCCTAAAACACCAATATCATGAGGTTTTACTTTTTTATTAAAATATTTTGCATCAGAAAGGTATTTTCTATTGGTGTTTTTTATCTGTTTTTTAAAATCTTCTTCACTGTCCGCAAGATCTCTGTTTTTGATTGCTGCTTCAAGCATTGCAATACCACTACAAGTGGCATTTTCACGCTGTCTTTCTGTCATTATTTTTCTAAACGAATTTAATGCACTGTTACCCCAATGGCTTAATTCGGCAGCAATACCAATACTGTCGTTTAATACTACCATCATCGGTGAACAATCTGTGCTGTTACGTTCGGCTGACATCATTTTTTTATGTAGATAGACTGAATACAGCTCTTTTGGGGTGATTGGGTCATAAACTGGCTTGGTTAGTGATTGCCAAGGTGCTAATGTACTTCGTTTTTTGAATAGCTGTTTATCATATGTAAATGGTTGGCTAAGTATAGCACTTTGCGAAAGCGTACTTTTGTCTAATGGTTTATTATCATACAAATACGGAAAGCAAAATGAGTAGTTAATGCTTTTAAATTTTGGTAAGGATGTTGTGATTCTTTCTTTAAAATCATCAAGGTTTTGGATATCCAAGGTTGAGGCGATAGCTTCCTGATTAGCGGTAGTTATACCAATGCCGTTGGTTTGCGAATTTAACCATTGCTTTGGTTTGATAAGTTGCATTCGCAAGTTACGTTTATCTTCATCAATCCGGTATTTTTTTAAAGTCTTAGCACTCCATTTATGTTCACTAAAGGCAAGCCAAGTTTTTTCACATTTTTCGGGGTTTGACAGTGTAATAAAGGCGATATTGCTTGATAAATGGGCACTATTGCCGCAAGTTGTTTGTATATCATTGAAAGGTATAGAAAGGTTTTCTTCAATTAGGGTATCGTCAAATCTTAATATATCTTGCTCTTTGCTAATATCTTGTTGCCAAAATCCACCTTGTTCATCGACCCTATAAATGGAGATATCTAAATCTGTCATGTTGTCTTCATACTGACATAACACATAAAGATAGCCTGCTCGCATGGTTCTTAGCACATATTTGCTATCTCCTTTTAAAATAGGCAGCATATCGTTTTTTGCCCATGAGGGTAAATCTGCCTTGATATATTTAGGTGCAACAGCATAACGAACGGGATAAATTGGTAGACCTTTAGATTGGCATTTTTCACATAAACCCATTATTTATTTCCTTTGTATTAATGATACATTCATCCGCTACCATATCCCATTGTGCTGGGGTTATAGTTTGTAATTGTTTTATTAGTGATTGGTGCCGATGTTGATTTATTGCTCCAATAACAATCGGATGTTCAATAAATTCGGGATGTATAACTAAACTGCGATAAGCATATTCGGCTAGATCTCGTTTATCATGGTATCCTTTGAGGGTGGCATTTTGAAAAGATTGCATAATAATGCAATCAGCTTCACTTTCAGTTAAGCTATATTCTGGGTGAAAAAAATGATAACGAGCAAGCGTTTGATTACGGCTTTCGATCCAGTTTATTTGTTGCCATTGTTGCTTGATGATCCCCAAATTACCAATAAGATTGTTACGCTCATTTCGAGGATTTTTTTCAATAATTAAATGGCCATCACTGTTAAGATATAACCATGAATGGACAGGATTAAGTAATATTTTTTTTTGCGCCAAAATGAAAATATTTAACAGTGGTGGTAACACCGATGGGTCAAAATAACGCAATAATTGTTTACCGTCACTTGAGGGTTGAATGGCAACTATTCCTAACTCTTGTGCTAATACATCCGCATTAAATGAGGAATAAATCCAGCCATATACAGAACGTGGTTTTGCAAGTAACACTGTTTTAGGATCGAGAGCTAAATAAAATTCTTGAATACTTTGTTTTAAAATGATTTGATCTTCTTCATTTTTTAAATCAAGTTCAATCAGTCCCGGTGTGTGTTTGATTTGATAGCTGATATATCGAAATAACGTTAATTTTTTTTCTGCAATCAAATCAGTTAAACGGGTCTTTTGGTCATGTGATTGATAGATAAGGTAAAAATTTGCATCATTTTTTAATGACAGCGCAATAATCTGTTGAAAAACAGTCTCAATATCTTGCATTTGCATTGATTTATTTATTTTATCCATAACTTATCCAAGTTTTACATTTGCTTTTTGTAGCTTATCCGCTTCTTGTATTGCCGATTCACAACCAGCAGGTAATAAAACATCTATATCCATATTCGCCGGCCCCATCTTTTGTTGTACATTACATTTAAGATAGATATTATCTGGCGTGCCCAGTTCGATGCCTTCACTGCTGATTTTGATATAAGAGCCACCACAAATAAGTGTTAGTTCATCGCTCGCTGTGATAGTTACCTCACCATCCACACTATTCACTTTAATATCTTGCTTGGCGGCCATATTGAGGTTAGCATTTTGGGCTTGCACTTCAATATCGCCTTGGTTAGCAAACAGTTTCATGCCCGATTTTTGCGCAAATAAGCCAATCGCTTCAGCCGATGAGAGGGTGACGTTGTTTAAAGCGTTGATATCAGTTTGATGTTCGCTGGTTAAGGTGAGGCTGCTAGCTGTTGTCAGTTGGATGTTTTCAGGACTAGTTAGGGCCATGCCTTCTTGCGCATAGGCCAGTAGGCCACTTTGGGTTAGCTGAGTTAAGTTGGCTTTAAGTTGCGCTTGGCTGTCGGTATCGGCGCTGTGCGCCTCGGACTGGGTGGTGGCATTTTGTAGGGCTTTGGCAATGGAGAGGGCATTTTCAAGTTGGCTTATTGCCGCTTGCATATCGAGCTGTTTGCCTTGCGCTTTCGGCTGGGTTTGCGTGGTTAGGTATAAGCCTTTGTTGGCAGCAATCGCTCCCCATTCATCAGTGCGCAGTTCAAAGCCTTCACCGCGGGGTTGTTTTTTTTCGTTAACTAAGTGACCAATGTTAAGTTGAGTTTTGCCGTATTTGGTGGCCAGTTTAATATGCTCTTGCCCGCGTTTATCATCCATGCGCAGTTTGTTATTAGCCGGCGTGCGAATCACATTGCGGTGTTTGTTAATGGTGGTAACAAGGTCGGGGTGAGCACTGTCATGCATCGCATGGGCGATATACGGCCTATCGGGATTGCCCTGCATAAAGGCGATGGCCACTTCAGTGCCGTCAATTAAGGGAAAGTGAAAGCCATAGGTGTTACCCGCATACGGTTTGGCTAAACGGACCCACAAGCTTTCCATGCCACTTTTCCACTCTTTTAAATCAAAGTTAAATTTAACCCGATAGCGTCCTTGGGTATCAATATAGCCATAAATGTCATTGTCGGGACTGGTGACCCTTGCCGGTAAAGTACCACTGACTTGTGGCCAGCGTATGGGCGTAGGGCGATAGGGTTTTAAGGCTTGATAGGGCATGGCGGTAAAGGTAAGTGCATAAGCATCACTGCGGTTACCCTGCCCTTGTACACTTAATATGATGATACCGTCATTGATATCTGCCAGCGGGCTGCCGTTGAGGTTAATCCATTGACCGGGAGCAAGATTATAGCGGTTACTCTTGCCTTTGAGGATAATTTTCTGGCTAATCGCCTGTTCATGGCGAATACGGGCATACCACTGACCGCTTTCAATCTGATTATCGTAAGTGTTATGGTCATTATCACTATTATCCTCACCATGAGTGTGTGGATTTCCCTGTCCGTTGCTCGCTAAGCCTTGATAGTGCTCAGCATAACGATAGTCGCTGCCATAGGTGGTCAGGTCTTTGGGTTGGGTGTTAACTTCCCCCTGTAAATCAGCGAGGGCATCACGGTAGTTATAGTCTTGTACCTTGACTGAGGAGACCACCACTTCACTATGCAGGCTGATATCCCACACACTTTCAACGCCCCTATCGAGCGTGCCACTGGGTGGTTTATCGTCAATATTAGCCACCTGCGCATAGCCTTGCTCATAATCACTTAACACCATTACATCACAGTGGTGCTCGGCGTGGGTTTCAAAGCGAAACCAGATACCCACATCAGCCAATAAGCGTTGAATAAATTCAAGGTCACTCTCTTGCCACTGCGTGATAAACTCCCGCTCAGGATAGCTCTCTTTTAACTCTAAACGGTAATCAATGCCCGTTAAACCATGACTGCGCAGCACGTCTTCAACTACACTCACCACGCTTTGCTGTTGAAATATGGCATTATGTTGCCCAATAGCCAGCCGTGCTAAGCACGAAGATAATACCACCTGATAGTGGGCTTCCTCTTTATTGACCGATAACAGACTAAACTCAGTAATCACCCCATACAAGGTGCGTTTATCATTCACCGACGGTAAGTCACTTAATGATGAGATTGTTGACATTACGCTTTGATACGGTTGATGGATAACAGGATTAAAAGAGAATGTGGCTTTTTGATTAAGCACGGAATCAATGGATAACGCTTTGTCAGAGCTGGTAAAAGTAATCACATAACGCCAAGGCTGGTTTAACGACTCATTACCGTCAACATGCCAAACCGAAATCGGCGAGCGCAGCCCCTCAACAGTTAAGCTATAGCGATTATGGCTAACGCCCCCTAAACCCGTCACTAATCCGTCCCCAAATTCACCGATTAAGTGATTAAGCGTGTTGTCCATATTGTTTTCCTATTTTCCCTAAAATCTCTATATTTTATTGTTAATGAGGTGATTGGCTTATCGTTATTTATAGTATTGTTTTAAGCATAAACGATAATGGGAACAGAGTATAAACCATTTTAACGCAACGTTAACCTTTTTAATCAATACTTTTGCTTAATATCAATAATATCTGTTAACTAAACGAGTATCTGGTAGCTGCTTAACGCCTTTATTTAAAAAGCGGTTTAGGCAACGCCATACTTTATTAAGTATGTTTTTTAACCTGTTAAATGAAAAATAAATTTATGCTGAAGCGGTATAGATTTCTGGATATGTTAACTAGAAATTAATCTATTTTTGAACCAATAAAATAGGGGGATAACCCTCATATAAATGAAAAATTCACTCAACCTGCCAGCCCAGAAACAAAAGAAAAAGCAGGAAGAGTAATACGACCCTTAATGTTGATATGGCTTCATTCAAAAATATTTAGCGGTTCAAAAGATAGAAAAATAAAGATTAACTAATTGATTAATATAATATGGCAAACCACATAAAGCGATTTCAGGTAAACTCCCATATGCGTTTTTAGTGGGTTATTTTAATCTAGACATATAAACAATCCGGCTTTCCCTTACAATTTATTTAAGTTCATATGCTAGATGATCGGAGCTGAAATTTAGCATCAATTTTTATCGCTTTTTCCCATAGTTAACGGTTAACATTGCTCTAGGAATAAAGCGTTGTTATTTTTTATTTTTAGCGGAATTATATTATAACTATAATCTTTATGCCTTTTTATTTTAATATTTATAACAACATTAAGACGCACAATGCGCCTTAATTAAAAATGTTAACAATAAATATTGTTATTTGACTGTTTTTTCACTACGTGATAAACCAATAATCCCTGAGCGTACAGTTTCGACAATATTACAAGTTTCGCGAATTGAAGCTAAAAATGAGTCTAGTTTTTCACTCGTACCTGATAATTGTACGATGTAATGTGTCGCAGTCACATCAACAATCGATCCCCTAAATATATCGGCACAACGTTTTACTTCGTCACGCGCATCCGAACCTTTTGCGGCAACTTTTACCAACATGATTTCACGCTCCACATGCGGTCCTTCGGTTAAATCGTGCACGCGATAAACATTAACCAATTTATGCAACTGTTTTTGGATCTGTTCAAGCACATGTTCATCGCCGGTAGTTTGAATTGTCATGCGGTGCATAGTCGGATCTTCGGTTTGTGCAGTAGTTATCGTTTCGATATTAAAGCCGCGCTGTGAAAACAAACCAATAATTCGTGATAATGCGCCGGGTTCGTTTTCGGTTAAAATTGATAATATATAACGCATTAGGTTCTCTCCGTTTTACTAAGCCACATTTCGTTCATTGCGCCTCCTCGCACTTGCATTGGGTACACATGTTCAGTTGCATCGGTCATGACATCAACAAAAACCAAACGATTTTTAATGGCTAATGCTTGTTTCAGTTTTGATTCAAGTTCTTCACGCTTGGTTATAACTATTCCAACATGGCCATAAGCTTCTGCAATTTTGGCAAAATCAGGTAAAGATTCCATATAAGAGCTAGAATGCCGACCAGCATAAATCATATCTTGCCACTGCTTAACCATGCCTAAAAAACGGTTATTTAAATTTAGCACTAGTACAGGTAAACCATATTGCAATGCGGTTGATAACTCTTGAATATTCATTTGAATACTGCCATCGCCAGTTATGCACACAACGGTTTTTTTAGGAAATGCCAATTTAACCCCAAGCGCTGCTGGTAAGCCAAACCCCATGGTGCCAAGTCCACCCGAGGTAATAAAGTGGCGCGGTTTGTCAAATGGGTAATAAAGTGCCGTGAACATTTGATGTTGCCCCACATCGGTTGCCACAAAGGCATCCCCTTTGGTCAATTTGTATAATACTTCGATTGCTTCTTGTGGTTTGATGCTTTGCCCTTCATGGTTATAAGCTAAGCAATGACGTGCTCGCCAGTGTTCGATCTGTTTCCACCAATCGATCTGCGCATCGAGATCACGTTCGGCAGTGGATTCATCTAACATTGACAACAGGGTTTCAAGAACAACTTTGGCATCGCCCACCACTGGAATTGAAGCCACAACAGTTTTAGAAATCGAAGTTGGATCGATATCCACATGAATGATTTTGGCTTTTGGGCAATATTTTTCAACATTGTTGGTGGTTCGATCATCAAATCGGACACCGATTGCAAAAATCACATCAGCATTATGCATAGCCATATTGGCTTCATAAACCCCATGCATACCAATCATGCCAAGGTAATGTTTATCGGTCCCCGGAAAGGCGCTAATGCCCATTAACGTTGAAGCAACTGGTATATTGAGTTTTTCTGCAAGTGTTTTAATTTCGCTACTAGCATCAGCTGCAATAGCTCCACCACCTATAAACAGCACCGGTTTTTTAGCGGATAGTAGCGTGGTTAAGGCTTTTTTGATCTGTTTTTTATGACCTTGAATAGTTGGATTATAAGAACGCATGAAAACAGAATTTGGGTAGTGATAATTATATTTGTTCGCAGGATTGACAATATCTTTTGGCAAATCAATCACCACTGGTCCCGGCCTACCGGTCGAGGCGATATAAAACGCTTTTTTGATGGTATCTGGAATATCTTTACTGTTTTTAACTAAAAAACTGTGTTTAACAATTGGACGAGAAATTCCGATCATATCACATTCTTGGAATGCATCGTTACCAATGAGATTACTGGCAACTTGTCCAGACAATATAACCAGTGGTACCGAGTCCATATAAGCTGTTGCAATGCCGGTAATCGTGTTGGTCGCTCCAGGGCCTGAAGTTACTAAAACTACACCAACATCGCCTGTTGCTCTGGCGTAACCATCAGCCATATGTACGGCAGCCTGTTCATGACGAACTAAAATATGCTCAATGCCGCCTAATGTGTGAATGGCATCATAAATATCAAGAACACTACCACCTGGATAACCAAATATCTGTTTTACTCCTTGGTCAATCAAAGATTGAATCACCATTTCTGCGCCTGACAGTTTTGCCATGGTTGTTGCCTCCAATGTAACTAATTAGTCATTTAGTGATTCATTTTGCATCAACTGATAAATAAAATCAATTAAAGTCAATTAGCTAAGCGCATTACTTAAAAAATTGTTCATCAACAAAAATAATTTTTAGAATATTATGAATAATATCTGTAATCTATCAATTTTATTTAAATATTGCTAATTGATTTTATTGTTATTTTTTTATTTTTTATATAAACTCAGAAGTTAAGTATTTCTAGCCATAATGGTGCTAGGATTCTTCATTACCCAAAGGTACAAATATGAGCAATATTTCTTCTAAACCAACCTCTCTTGCTGACTGGCAATTAGTTAAAGTCTCTGGCGACGATAACCGTGTTTTTCTGCAAGGTCAAATAACCAACGACATTAACCGACTTTCAGAACAATCCACGCTCTATGCCGCTCATTGTGACAATAAAGGCAGAATGTGGAGCACTTTATTATTATTTCAACGCGGTAACGATATTTACTATATCGAGCGTAAAAGTGTTGTAAAAAAACAGATTGCCGAACTCGAAAAATACGCTGTTTTTTCTAAAGTGACTATCGAACCAGTCCAAGATTTAAATATTATCGGTTTGGTCGGTGATGCAATTCCTGCGGCAGTTACTGCAAAATTAAGTGATACAAGCTGTTTTACTGAAAATAATATCACCTATATCAAAGTACCTTTACCGGAAATGCGCGTTATTATGGTCACACCAGAACCTATTTCGGAGGATTTAAATCCATGCAGTGAGTGGTTAAAACTTGATTTGCAAGCAGGTTATCCCATTATTGATGATAACAACATGGCCATTTTATTACCACAAGCCTGCAATTTACAATCTTATGATGCAATCAGCTTTGAAAAAGGCTGTTACTGTGGTCAAGAAATGGTCGCTAGAGCACAATTTCGTGGTGCTAACACTCGCGGAATGTATGTAATAAAAGGTACCAGTGACGTCCTTCCTAAAATTGGTAGTACGCTTGAATACAAACTTGCCGGTGGTTGGCGAGAAGGTGGACTTGTATTAGCTGCAGCAAAACTGGATGAAAAAGATGGTGTTTGTGTCCAAGTCGTACTTAATAATGGAATTGATTTAAATACCCCATTTAGAGTTTTTGGAAACGATAACAGCCGAATGACGTTTTAATTATTTTTTGACCAACAGGCTGGAATAGCATCACGTTTATTCCAGCCGTCTTTGTGCCTATCGTTTTAGCTTAGTTCGCAAGTTCTTGGTTAACAATTTCAATAAAATAGCTTACGCCAGTTGTTAACACTTCATCATTGAAGTTAAAGGCTGGATGATGTAAGTTGGCACCTTTACCTGCGCCTAGCCAAACGTACACACCCGGTATTTTTTGCAGCATAAAAGCAAAATCTTCTGATCCCATTGAAGGAAGAGGATCAATAATTACGTTATCTTGCCCGACGATTTTTTTAGCCGCAGTGATAGCAATATCGGCTTGTTTAGCGTAATTAATCGTCGCAGGGTAACGGCGTTGATAATCCACTTCAGCCTTGGCTTCAAATGTTGTAGCAATACCTGTTGATATTTGTTTAATGCGACTTTCAGCCATATCTTGCACTTGGGCGCTAAATGTTCTAACCGTGCCTCGAATCACTGCTTCTTGCGGTAATACATTCCAAGTATCACCGCTGTGAATTTGCGTTACGCTAACGACCAACGAACTTAAAGGATCGGCATTACGGCTGACAATGCTTTGTAAACCATTAACGATTTGTGTGGCAGTTAGTATCGTATCTTTGCCCAAATGAGGAGCAGCTGCATGAGCACCAACACCCGTTATTTTGATTTCAAAAACATCATACGAAGCCATCATGGGGCCATGGTTAATATAAAAATGATTTAATTCCATATTCGGCTGATTATGAATGCCATACACCGCTTCAATTGGAAATCGCTCAAATAAACCATTTTCAACCATAACGCGTGCCCCACCCTCATTTTCTTCAGCCGGTTGAAAAATAACCACAACAGTGCCCGCAAAATCACGGTTTTCGCTCAAATACTTAGCCGTGCCGAGCAACATAGCAGTATGTCCATCATGCCCACATGCATGCATTTTACCATGCATGGTTGAGCAATAATCGATATTATTTTCTTCGATAATATCTAATGCATCAATATCAGCCCTAAGCGCAATCCATCGCCCTTCTTGATTACCTTTAATAATGCCAACAACGCCCGTTGGTGCAAAATCAGTATATAACTCGGTAATACCAAATGATTGCAGTTTTTCGATGATAAATTTGGTGGTGTTAACTTCTTCGAAAGCGGTTTCGGGATGAGCATGAATATGATGGCGCCACGCGATCATTTCACTTTTTAGTTGATTAATACTACTTGATATCATAAATGATTCCTTAATTAGTGACTGATTTACAGCATAACACGCTGATTTAGCTAGCACTATAACGCGATTTTCACTTTAATAAAAATAACTATTTTTACTATGGATATCAATTTTGGTTATATGTTACATAGATTGAACAGAATAATTACTTTATGCACTTTTAACACATTATTGATTAATAAACATTGACTGAAACGCAAGATTTCCTGTAGTTTTTTAACAACAATTGTTAGTACAATAATAGATCGTATAACCCGATATTAATAAAAAAGGACCAAAAGGAATAATTTTTGTAATGTTTTGATTAAGTGCATATCGCAAAAAAAGATAATATATAATCCCGAGTAATGAAGCAAAAAGCAATAACAGGGGTAATAATGTATAAGGTAGCCAAGCTCCTAATGCGGCCAGTAATTTAATATCCCCGCCACCTAATCCCTCTTTTTTAAATATTAAATAAAATAAAGTGGCAGGTAGTTTTAATAATAAATACCCCCAGAAAATACCTAGCAAAACATCGGTTAATTCAATGTTTGTTATCTTAAAATAGGCGAGCATAATACCTACCCACATCAATGGTTGCGTAAACATATCAGGTAATAAATAGTATTTAAAATCAATAAAAGCCAAAAGCAAAAAATAGCAGCCAAGAAGCATTAAGATGTAACTTTGAATATGCATGCCTTTATCAAAATAGATAATAGCAAATAAACCAGCGACGAATAATTCAACACTAACATAGTGTAACGAAATCTTGGCATTGCAGTTATAACAACGACTTTTTAAGATAAACCAAGAAACAACTGGCAACAATTGCCAAAATTTGAGTTTATTATGACAATGTGGACAAGCGGATCGCTGAATGCTAATACAACATAAGTACTGAAATGTGGACATTGATGGCAAATACCGACAATAAGCAACATAAACAAAACTACCCATGCAAAGCCCCAAACAGATGATTATAAACATTAGCATTAGTGAATCACCTCGCCCATTTGAAAAATAGGTAAATACATCGCCACAATTAAACTGCCAATAATCAAGGCTAACACTAGCATTAATAATGGTTCAAAAGCTTGCGATAAATTATCAGTTAAGGTCTGATTTTGTTCTTGATAATAGATGGCTAGTTTATCAAGCATTAAATCTAACGTGCCCGACTGTTCACCCACATGAATTAATTGCGAACATAAATTAGGAAAGTGTAATTGTTGATGCAGTACATGACTAAATGAATGGCCTTGCTCAATACCAGCAATAATTTGTGAAATACTATCACGATAAAGACTGTAATAAGTAGTATTACCGGCTGCGACTAAACCTGTTAATAACGGTATGCCTGCTTTTTGGGTAATTGCAATGGTTTGAAAAATTTGGGTTAGGCAACTGGTTTGAATCACTTTACCCATAAAGGGAATTTTAATTACTATCACTTCAATCTCACGACGGTAGCGCACTTTAAAATAGCGTTGATAACCAAAATAGCTGATAAAAAATACCGTGCACCAAATTAACCAACTTTGTTGTAAATAGTTAGAAAATTCGATAACCGATTTTGTGAAAGCCGGCAACTCGGCATCGAAATCCTGATAAATATCCGAAAATTTTGGCAAAACAAATAACAACATCACTAAACTAACAAGCATCGCTACAGATAATAAAAACAGCGGATAACGCATCGCTTTTCTTAGATTTTTTTGTAAATTAATTGATTTTTCAAGTAATAACCCTAACTGCGCAAAACTTTCATCAAGTTGCCCTGTTAGCTCTCCGGTTGCAATAATTTCGCAATATAGCGCAGAAAACACCGAGTGATGTTGCTGTAATACTTGAGATAAAAACTCACCTTTAGCAATTTGCTGTTTAATATCAAGTAGCAGATATTGCCAGTGCGGTTTAGTTTGTTCTTGGGCAAGCAACTGTAATGTATCAATGATGGATAACCCCGCCTTTAACATGGTCGCTAATTGTTTAGTAATAATCAGCAGATCGGCACGATTAAAACTGTGTGCGGTAATAATATTGCCTGCTTTAATTTTAATGGCGATTTTACCTTGCAACAATAACTGCCGTTTAACAGCTTGTGACGATTTAGCGATGATTTTGTGCTGGTTAAAATCTAAATCATACCAATAATAAAGCCTTTTCATTACGTATCACCTAATACACGGTTTAATTCAGCTAGTGTTGTCATGCCCTGTTTAACTAATTTTTGCCCAGCCATTTTTAACGAAGTCATATTCGCCGGCAAAACAACTTGATTAGCTAATATTTGCTTTTGCATGTCAGGCGTAATGACTAAAAGTTCGTATAATCCAACCCGTCCTTTATATCCACCAATACACCTTAGACAGCCCGACGCCACATAATGTGGCACTTGTTCGTTGTCTAACTTAATCTGTTCTCTTGCCACCACCTTGCAGTGAGGACACAATTTCCGTACTAGCCGCTGGGCAATGACTAATTTTAAACTTGATGAAAGTAGATAATTTTCAATACCCATTTGATTTAAGCGAGTTATTGCCTCGACACTTGAATTAGTATGCAAAGTTGATAGAACTAAATGTCCTGTCTGCGCAGCTTGAATGGCAATTTCGGCAGTTTCACGATCGCGAATTTCACCTATCATCATCACATCGGGATCTTGTCGTAATAAGGCTCGTAATACAATCGCAAAAGTCAAACCAGCTTTAAGGTTGATAGCAGTTTGATTAATGCCCTCAAGGGGAATTTCAATAGGGTCTTCAACACTACAAATATTACGTTCGGTTTTATTTAACCGTTTTAATCCGCTATATAATGTGACTGTCTTACCACTCCCAGTGGGTCCGGTAACTAAAATTAATCCTTGTGGATAGTCCAAAATTTGCCTAAATGTTAAAAGGTCAGCGTCAGTTAATCCCAAATCATTTATTGTTAGTTCAGATTCATGATTATCCATTACTCTTAAGACAATTTTTTCACCATTCATTACGGGTAAAGTTGCTATACGCATAGCATAACGATCAATAACCAATTGCCCATCTTGTGGCAATCGATGCTCTGCAATATTTAACTTAGACATGATTTTTAATCGTGCTGTTATCTGTTTGGCTAATGCAAGAGGTGGCGATGGTGTTAACATATCATGCAAAACTCCATCAATGCGCATGCGAATACGATAACTGTGTTGATAAGGTTCAAAATGAATATCTGAAGCACGCTTATCTAATGCCTCAAGCAACAATTTATCAATACTTTCAATTAACTGTTCTTCTTGCATAATAACGCTTCCTTATCCATTAACGATTAAATGATGAAGTTCAAAATTTAAAAACATCTTCACAAGCACTGGTTAAACTGGCATCGACTGGCGATGTGGTGCAAACGCGATTCCAATCTAAATTACCATGCGTGGCATTAATTGTTGGTGTCAATGTGGTGGTTAACCCCGCTAAAGCACTAGTTCCAACTAAGGTAATCACGCCGTTATTGACCGTAATTGATGTTACATAGTTAGACGTTCGGCTTGCTGGTACCCCATTATTACCATTGCTACAATTGGCTAAACTACCTTGCTCAACAGCACAAATTTCGACAGCCGTTTTATACGTTGTCATGGTTTGCAGCATATCAGTCAGTGCGGCTTTTTTAACATATCCTTGATATGCAGGCACACCAATAGCCGTTAAGATAGCAATCACAATAATGGCAATCATAAGTTCAAATAACGTAAAGCCCGATTGATTAGACATAAATACCTCGATAGTTTCTGTCAATGATTTAACACAAGAGCTTTATAGCAAAACAAAAAAATGGAATAATAGCGAAATAGTAAATTTGGAAATAAAAATCCATTACGCAATTCATTATTACGTTGTATGCTCAATTTTCGCGAAGCAGATCGCAAAACAAACAAATCCATACATCGGTTTATTAGATAAGTTGGAGTCAATATGTCCCTAAAAATTGTTAACGGTTGGTTACAAGGTATAAAACAAGTCGTTTCACCGTTTTATAATGAACGGCCAGCCAATAAACCGATTTCGTTACTTGTTATCCATAATATAAGCTTACCGCCCAATCAATATGGAGGGCCTTATGTTGAACAATTATTTACAGGTCAACTCAATCCTAACAAGCATCCGTACTTTGCTTCAATTTATCAACTTGAAGTGTCAAGTCATCTGTTTATTCGACGTGATGGCGAAATGATTCAATTTGTGCCATTTGATAAACGTGCTTGGCATGCGGGGAAATCCGTATTTGCAGGACAAGAAAATTGTAACGATTTTTCAATTGGTATTGAAATGGAAGGATGCGATAGCGACAGCTTTACCGAACAACAATATCAGCAATTAGCTAACATAACTTTATTATTACAACAACATTATGCGTTCAAAAACATCACTGGACATAGTGATATTGCCCCAGATCGAAAAACCGATCCAGGTCCTTGTTTTGATTGGCAATATTACCGAAATTTGTTAGCGCAAAAATCACAAGAACAAAAGTTGCTCAATCAAATTGAGCAAATTATTGCAGAGTTACAAAAAATCAATTTATGGCAAATCACACCGCCAAAACCTGATGCCTTTTTAAGTGAACAACCCTTCGCACTTGACACCATGCAAGCACACGAATGGTTGCAATGGATTTTTATTCCGCGGATGCAAGCACTCATTGATGCCAAAGGTAATCTCCCCAAATTTGCTCTGCACCCTTATTTTGAAGAAGCGTTAAAAGAGCAAGAACAAGATGTTAATCATCTGCTATATCTTATTAAGCAACTTGATGAATTATCGTAAGTTAACAAGATAAAATGTACCGTATTAATATACGCTACATTAATGTGTAACAATGGTTAAAGTCAAAAAAAAGAATAAAAATCAATCAGGAAAGCTATTGATTTTATTTAATTTTTTTAAAACTAATTTCCACCGTTCGATAACTGTCGATACTCATTCACCGCTTGTTGATGGTTGCTATAAGTGGTTGAAAAGGTATGTCCACCTGTTCCATTCGCAACAAAAAACAGATAATTAGTTTTAGCCGGATGTGCAGCTGCCTCTAATGAAGCAAGGCTTGGCATTGCAATTGGTGTTGGTGGTAATCCTTCAATAACATAGGTATTATAAGGATTTTGAGTGTCGGTTAAATCAACACGCCTAATCATACCTTTATAGTTATCACCTAAACCATAAATAATTGTTGGATCTGTTTGTAACTTCATTTTGGCTTTTAAACGATTAACAAATACTGAAGCGACATTCGCTCGCTCAGAACTGACACCAGTTTCTTTTTCAATGATTGATGCAATAATCAATAATTCATAAGGTGATTGGTAGGGAAGATTACTATCGCGATTATCCCAAATTTTTTGCAGGTTACTTTTCATTGTCATATGCGCACGTTTTAAAATACTAATATCTAACGTGTCCGCAGTATAAAGGTAGGTATTAGGCGACAACCAACCTTCAAGCGAACCTTCAATGCCTAATAACTTAGCAATTTCTTCGTCTGTTTGACCAACTAAAGTTTGCTGAATATAAGGTGTGTTTTGAATAATTTTCAACCAATCTTTAGCGCGTTTACCTTCAACAAATTGGATCGAAAAATTACTCTCTTTACCTGACACCAACAATTGCAAAAACTCTTCAACTGTCATATGCGGATGTAACTGATAAGTTCCTGCTTTAATTGAACTTAAAGATGGATTTAGTTTACACAAATAAGGCAGTAAATAAGCACTTTGCATTAATTGACTTTCTTTAATTTGCGCAACTAGCTGATGCATGGATGTCCCTTTTTTCAAAACAAACATCTGGTTTTCGGAAGTGACTTGCATTGGCTGTTTAGAAAACTGTTGTAAAAAATAATAACCAATACTGATCGAACCACCCACAATGAATATCAGGGTAAGTAAAGTATATAAAAAAATTTTTTTAATCATAACTTATTATCTGCTATAGTGGATTTTTGCGCGTGAAGTTAAGCGCGTGATTAATTCGTAAGCACTAATACCAGAGTGCTTAGCGATTTCTTCAACGGGAAGTCCTGGTCCCCAAAATATGACTTCGTCACCAGGTTTATCAAGGCTGTTGATGCCCAAATCAACCACAATCATATCCATTGAAACTCGACCAACAATCGGTACTTTACGGCCATTAATCAAAACGGGGGTATTTTGCGGGATGTTGCGTGGATAGCCGTCACCATAGCCCATCGCAACGACACCTAGTTTAGTCTCTTGCAAACTACACCAAGTCTGACCATAACCCACCGATTCGCCTTGTTTATGCTTTCGCACTGCGATTAATTCGGATTTAAATGTCATGGCTGGCTGTAGCTCAGCAATTGGTGAATCAAAAGGCGAAATGCCATATAAAGCAATCCCCTGACGCACAACATCGCGCTGAGTATTGGACCACGCCAATGTGCCACCCGATGCGGCAATCGAACATTTGCCAATAAGTGATTTGTCATCAATTGACGCAATAAACTGATCAAACAGTTTAAGTTGCTTTAATGTTTGATCAGAAGTGAGATCATCAGCCGAACTAA
Organism: Gilliamella sp. App4-10; assembly: GCF_001690495.1. Taxonomy (GTDB): domain Bacteria; phylum Pseudomonadota; class Gammaproteobacteria; order Enterobacterales; family Orbaceae; genus Gilliamella; species Gilliamella apicola_G. Next base: position 37,351 of record NZ_LZGS01000010.1, on the reverse strand, counting down.
AATGACTCATAATATTAATTGGCTTTCGAACCACAAAGCAACTAGCTAAGCGATAAAATTCATCTTTGGCCTCATCAAGACAAAAGCCTAACCGATGCATACCGGTATCAAGCTTAAACCATGTAGTAATTTGATTTTCAAGGGGAGATGATTGCAATACATCAATTTGCCATTTGCTATGAATAACGGGCTGAATATTAAAATCAATCAAATCAGCTATATCTTCATGCGGAAAAAATCCTTCCAAAGCCATAATAGGGGTATTAATACCTTTATTCCGTACTTGTATTGCCTCAGATAGTCGCGATACACCAAAATAATCTACTTTATCGCTTAACAACTGCGCTATGCCCTCGATACCATGTGAATAAGCGTTGGCTTTAATAATTGCAACTAGCTGACTATCAGGGGCTATTTTTTTGAGGTATTCAAAATTATGAATAACTGCTTGACGATTGACTTCAACAACTGCGATAGACATGTCTTGGATCCAAACTCTTATCAAATGATTATTGTAAAGTTTGTTTTCAATAATAACAAATTTTTCTTAGTACACAAATCGGTTGAAATTTAATGCAATTTTAAGCATGAGTATTGTTAATTAAATAAATTGTAATATCAACTTTATGATAATTGACCATACATTTTGTGTTTTGCCACATAAAATCGCTAACAATAAGTTATTTGTTCACCAAATTCTTATAAAGATGCCTAAAGGCCATAATGGGGTGGTAAATCATCATTCTAGGACCAGCATAGCGCATAACTTGTTTGATTTTTTGTTTATAATCTTTGCGATAACAATGTTTTGGACAACGCTCACACGTTGTTTTGGCTTCACCAAAACGACATATTGTTAAACGTTGCATAGCATATTGCAATAGATCATTGCATTCATTACATAACTGATGGCGTGAAGTATGATGCTTTTGATGACAATATAAAAAAATCATTGTGCTCACTGTCGATTTTTCTTGCTGAATTTTAGGACCGGTATTGTTTGCAACCATAATGACATACACATTAATGAAGAAAGTGGTAAAATAAAATCACCAAACTATGATTACAAGGATTTATTGTAATGGCAAGAATTATCAATAAAGATACGACTGTTTGCATGTCCCTTTCGGCCAGACCAAGCAATTTCGGTACTCGATTTCATAATTATTTGTATGAAAAACTCGATCTTAATTACTTATATAAAGCTTTTACTACTAATAATTTGAAAGATGCAATTTATGGCATTAAAGCCTTAGCGATTCGAGGTTGCGCCATTTCAATGCCTTATAAAGAAGCTTGCATTGAGTTTATTGATGAATTGGATGATTCGGTAAAATCTATTCAATCAGTCAATACCATTGTTAACACCAACCATCATTTAAAAGCCTATAACACTGATTATATTGCTGTTGCCAAACTCATTACAGAAAATAAAATCGATAATACAGTGCCATTTGTGTTAAAAGGCAGCGGAGGTATGGCTAATGCGGTGATTGGTGCTTTTTATGATGCAGGATTTAAAAATGGCATGATTGCCGCGCGTAATCAAGCAAAAGGCGAAGCGTTAGCTAAACGCTACGGTTATAAATGGGTTAAAGATGAACAAGACATATTGCCACAACAAGCCAAACTAATTATTAATGTGACCCCAATTGGTATGCATGGAGGCATTGAAGCAGAAAATCTCGCATTTCCCTCAGCCATGATAGAAAATGCCGATATTGTGTTTGATGTGGTTGCATTGCCTGTTGAAACACCAATGATAAAATATGCCCAAAAGCTAAACAAAAAGATTATTTCAGGAGCCGATGTTGCGGTGATTCAAGCGCTTGAACAATTTGTGTTATATACTGGCGTAACACCCAGCACAGAATTGGTGAAACAAGCCGGTGAATTTGCAAGGCAAGGCTAAATAGTGTTATTCATTCCACCAAGTATATCGGTGGAATTTAAACAAATAGATTATCACATCACCTGATGTAATTTGTTATACACAGCTAATAATTTTTGATGCATAGCAAATTGCTCTAAATTATCATTAGTCGTTTTATCGGCTGAAGTAAAATCTGCCAAGCCAAAAAATGTTTTTTCGCCATTAGCATATTGCCACATATCGTCAACACAAGCTTGACCGTACATTTTATTAAATGCTGTTTGATAGTTGTTAAACTGTTTTTTGTCACGTTGCAAAATAAAATTAACCAACGTTTGCAAGCAACGATAAGCGTGATTACGTGCTGGGGTAAATATAGACTCATTCATTTCAACCGTCCAATCAATCCATTGTTGTGCTTGCACTAAATCTTTACCTGCCAATGCCAACATCGCTTTTAATTCACCAACGCGCAGTGTTAACCAAGCATTATCGTTACCAGTTGCAATACCAAGTAGTTCACGAACGCGTGCATAATCATCAAGGCCTTCATCATCAAGCTGTTCAATAATGGCTAAGTACTGTTTGGCAGAATGTTTTTGATAAGGTAACGACAAAATAAGATCACGCAGGCCAATCGCCATATTGCTATTGGCAATTAAAAGATCTTCAGGGGGATAAATTTCAGACATGCCAACAGCCAAAATTCGGCATGCATAAACACCAAGATGTTCATAGTCCATAATTAACACTTCTGTTTTGTGACGGGTAAAAATAGCCATTAAATTAGCAAATTCTTGCTCGGTTGTACCTGAAAAGTCCCAATCGACAAATTCATAATCGGCTTGCTCATTAAATAGATCCCATGAAATCAAACCGCTTGAATCAATAAAGTGCGTTTCTAAATTGCTAAGATCAGCAATATCATCATTATCAAAACTTGGTGGTGAAAACACATCAAGATCTTTTAAACTGCGACCTTGCAATAGTTCGGTCACGGTTCGTTCTAGCGCAACACCAAAATTTGGATGTGCACCAAACGAGGCATAACATGTTCCATTTTGCGGATTAAACAACACCACACAAATAACCGGAAACTCACCACCTAATGAGGCATCAAAACAGTAAAGTGGAAAGCCTTCGCTTTCAAGCGCATCAATAGCCGCTAAAATAGCTGGATATCGATGAATAACCTCGGTAGGAATACTCGGTAAGCTAATGGCCTCAGCTATAATTTTATTTTTAGTGTAACGTTCAAAAATTTCAGATAACCCTTGTACTCGCGCTTCATTACGTGTATTACCGGCTGACATACCATTAGATGCATATAAATTAGCGATTAAATTAACCGGCACATAAACCGTTTGTTTGTCAGACTGTTGCTCAAATGGTAACGCACAGATACCCCGCTCACCATTACTTGATTGTAAATCAATTAAATCCGTTGCGCATAACTCACGATTGGGATCGTAAAACTTAAGTAGTTTTTCAGATAATAACCCTTTAGGGAGGGAATTATCTTCAGGAATAGAAAACCATTTTTCGGTCGGATAATGGACAAAATCAGCATTTGCAGCCTTTTTACCTAAATAAAAATCTGAAAAAAAGTAATTGGTTGATAATCGTTCAAAATATTCTCCCAAGGCCGATGCCAACGCCGCTTTTTTGCTTGCGCCCTTACCATTCGCAAAACAGAGTGGGCACTGTGTGTTTTGAATATGTACTGACCACACATTGGGCACAGGGTTGAGCCAAGAAGCTTCTTTCACTTCTAAATCATATTTTGCTAATTGTTGCTGAAAATAATTGATTGAATCTTCAAGAGCAGCATCTTTGCCTGGAATATAAGTTTTCATAGTTAAAATAATCTCAAAATAATTTTATGTTAGAACATCGCGCTTTACCGCTTTCAAGAATTTATCACTTTATACGCAAATATAAGAAAATAGAAGTAATAAAATTATCCCTCTTTACATAAGGAATAAAATGAACAAAAATTAATTTTAATGATCTTGCATTCAAAGACTTTTTCTTCCTTAGTAAAAGGATAACACTTGCATTTATCACTATTGTCACTATCGTCTATTAGAGTGCATTGGTTTTTATTGGAATTAGCTCATTCACCATTATTCTAGGTAGTTTTGCTACATTTACTTAATTTACTTAATTTACTTAATTTACTTATATTTTCACTCCGGCTTAGCTGCCTATTACTGTTGTTGTAGGTTTTATTTTGACTCATATTGGTTTTATATTGATTTGTTTGTTATTTAATATTAATCACAATATCCAAAAATAAGCTAACGAAAAATCAAATTCCGAAAATCAAGTATCACTTTCTAGAGCAAGACTATTAATTATTAGCTTTGATTTGATCGTTAGTCTAAAAAATAAAAAAGGGGGAACTAATTCTCGCTTTTTTATTTTTTATTTTTGTTTGTGTTTTGATTATTATTTATTTAAATCAAAATAATCGGTTAACCGACATTAAGCTCGCTGAGTGGCCATCTTGGTCTAACATTAATCGCCAAATCTGAGTGTTTTCCCGCTTTTAGATGAATCATACCAGCATAAGCTATCATAGCGCCATTATCGGTACAAAATTCAAGTCTTGGATAATAAGCCTGTCCTTTTCGCTGATGCATCAGTTCAGTTAATCTATTACGCAGAGTTCGGTTAGCACTTACCCCACCTGCTATCACTAAATTTTTAAATCCAGTTTGATCAAGAGCTCTCCTCGATTTAATCACTAACGTATCAACCAAAGCATCTTCAAAGGCTCTAGCAATATCAGCTTGAGTTTGCGCATCAATAATATGATTGTCACTATATTGGTGGATTATATTGGCAGCCGCTGTTTTAAGACCTGAAAAACTAAAATCCAGCCCAGGGCGATCGGTCATTGGCCTTGGAAAATGGAACCGATTCCCATTACCCTGCTCAGCTAATTTTGACAATTTTGCACCACCAGGATAATCCAAACCAAGTAATTTAGCGGTTTTATCAAATGCCTCACCAGCGGCATCATCAATGGATTCACCAATAAGTTGATATTGACCAATACCCGTTACGCTAATAAGCTGTGTATGTCCACCCGAAACTAATAATGCCACAAAGGGAAATTCGGGCGGATTATCTTCAAGCATAGGGGCTAGCAAATGCCCTTCCATATGATGAACTGCAACTGCGGGTACGTCCCAAGCATAAGCCAGCGAACGCCCAATCGATGCACCAACCATTAAAGCACCAATTAAGCCTGGACCTGCTGTATAAGCCACACCATCAATATCCGCTGGCAGCAAATTTGCTTCTTTTAATGCTGCTTGAATTAAGGGTACAGTTTTACGAATATGATCACGAGATGCGAGCTCAGGCACTACACCACCATAATCAGCATGTAACTTAATTTGCGAATAAAGCTGGTTTGCCAGCAAACCATTGATATCATCATAAATGGCAATACCTGTTTCGTCGCACGAGGTTTCAATACCTAGAATCTTCATTAATGTTTACCTGCGAAATCGGTAAGATCTTCTTCGCTCCAAAGATCTTGTTCGGTGATGTCTGTATCGGCAATGCGATGTTCTTCGGTTGCCCAATCGCCTAAATCAATAAGTTGGCAACGTTTGCTACAAAATGGACGATAAGGGCTCTCTTTACTCCATTCAACTTTTTTTTGACAAGTTGGGCAATTGACAAAGGTGGCTGTGTTTTTATTCATTTCAACTCTTTCTTTTTCAATAATTGGTATTTAACGGCATTAACAGCAAGCTAATTCAAATTCAATGTCATCAATATTAACGTTATCGCAAGCATCAAGTGGTAAAAATCGAATGCTATAGCGTGACATATAACCTGATACTTGAGGATAGACATTTTTATCTAACGAAACCCGAATACGAATCAAATTAACTTCGCCATTGGTTTCTTGAAAAAAGTTATTAGTACAAATAAAAGGCTTAAATTCGCCCATTTGTCTAATTAATTGCATATAACATGTTAGGGATTTATCAAGAATTGACAAGTGTTGTAACCAAGATTTGACTTGAGTATCACGCCTTTCTTGCGAAATTTTTAGCCATAAATGGAACGAAGGTAAATCAAAGCTGCAACACCCACCAGGGATCATTAAACGTTGACGAATAGTAGAAATAAAACGATCATCTTTTAATGGTTGCCCTATGCGCGCAATTGCATTAAATTGAGCCACAAAATTATCAAATTGGCGTATCAAATCATTAAGTAAATCATGATCCACACCATCAAAATTTAGCCACAAGATTAACTTTTGTTTTTGCAATTCAAACTCTTTAATCAAATCACCTTTAACATCGTTACGTTCAATAATTTCTAACAGCTCGGACAGTGCGTGAAAAAAAACCAACGCATTATTTTGATCAAAGTGACAATACGTATTTAATTGATTTAATAAAAATTCAACACGAAGCCAAGTGCGCATTTTTTCATTCAATGGATGTTCAAAAATAATGTTATTCATCTATCTAAATCTTACTATTAAAGTTATCTAAATATTTTCGATGCAGTAGATTAACTTGTGCAGTGAGTAAAGCCAAATTACCATCATTAACAATAATATCATCAGCATAAGATAAGCGTTTTTTTAAAGACACTTGCGACATAATCATTTTTTTTGCTAATGTTTCACTAATGTTATCTCTTTTTACTAACCGCGCCACTTGTAACGGCACAGGCGCATCGATTATCAGCACACGATCAGCCAAAGTATGCAAATTATTTTCAACCAATAATGGAACAACCCAGATCACATAGGTTGTGCTTTGCATAGCAATTTGTTTTTGGGTTTCTTGTTGAATAAGGGGGTGTAACAAGTGATTAAGCCAAAGCCGTTCATGATCATTATTAAAAATGATCTCTCGCAACTGACTGCGATCAAGTTCGCCATTAGCAAGCAATATTTCTTGGCTAAAGTGCATAACAATTTGGTTAAAGGCTTCAGTACCAACTTGCACAACTTGCCTTGCAATCATGTCTGCATCAATAATGGGCACTCCTAATTTGGAGAACAAATCTGCGATGGTGCTTTTACCACTGGCAACCCCACCACTAAGTGCAACAACATAAGACATAAGGCAAATTCCAATCCAGCAAAAAGTTAAGACATTATAGCATACAAGTAGGGGGATTAAATAATGCAAAATAAAGGCATCACCTAAATCATTAATATCACTTTAAATAGCTAATAAAATTGACGAAATCATTCTCTAAATTTAGCTTATACTACTTACAATTCAAAAAATTCATCTCCTAATCTAAAATAAATTAAATAAAACAGTTGTTTTATATCATTGGCTGTATATAATTACATGTATCTGTATATAAAAACAGGAAATAGAAATGAAACCGTTAACTGAACGCCAACAACAGATTTATAATTTGATCAAAGACAACATACAAACTACCGGCATGCCCCCCACACGTGCTGAAATAGCTCAAAAATTAGGGTTTCGATCCGCCAACGCGGCCGAAGAGCATCTTAAAGCGCTTGCTAAAAAAGGGGCAATAGAAATGATTGCCGGCTCATCGCGCGGGATTCGTCTTTTGCTTGAAAGCTCTGTTGAGCAGAGCGAGCTTGAAGGCTTACCCCTTATTGGTCAAGTTGCAGCTGGATCGCCAATATTAGCGCAAGAACATATCGAAAGTCATTACCAAGTTGATCCTTCACTGTTTAAACCCCACGCCGACTTTTTATTACGAGTACATGGTATGTCAATGAAAAACGTTGGCATATTAGACGGCGATTTATTAGCCGTACATAAAACCCAAGATGTTAAAAATGGTCAAGTTGTCGTTGCCCGCATTGACGACGAAGTTACTGTTAAACGCCTATCACGCAAAGGCAAGAATGTTCATCTACTTGCCGAAAATGAAGACTTTTCGCCGATCGAAATTGACTTAGAACAACAAAATTTTGCTATTGAAGGGCTAGCTGTTGGTATTATCCGTAACGGTTCTTGGATGTAAGCATATACCATATACATAGTTACAAGCATATAGATGTACAGGCACAGTTAGTATAAAATAACAGTTAGTATAAAATAGCAACTAACTAAAGCGTAGGAGATTATTATGTGGCTATTTTGGTTATACGAATTTTTAGGGTTTATTGCGGTTATATTGCTCGTCTTTGGATATTGCCGTTTCAGAGGGATCGGATTTTGGTCCTTAATTTGGAAACAATTAAAATGGGTAGCTTTAGCTGTACTCATTGTTTGCTTAGCCATTGCATTGCTTTGCCGAGTTGATTTATACAATGCTACTCACTGCTATTTTAGAGGTCAAAGCATGCATGCAAATACCAAATACTCTATCTTTTTAGGCGAGTGTCAAGTTGAAACGCCGAATGGTAGTTATGTTCCTATCGAACGTTCTAGAGCTTTACCAGACTCAAGTAGTCATGATCATGATAGCGCCTCTGAAACTACAAACGATTTTTATCCTATTAATTAACTTAATAACAAATCAATAGAATAACAAAAAATCGGTAGTGTTATCATTGCCGGTTTTTTATTTCAATCAATCAATTGATTGATAAAATATAAATGCATGGATGAATGAATCTATAATTTAAATAACATTATAAGTTGCTTTGCCCGTTAACCTGCTGAAAAGCCAAACAACGCTTTTCTAACCTTTTAAAACCAAAAATTAACGTAAAACTCACACAAAGATAAATTACCGCTGCAATGCCAAAAGCTTGAAAGGGTTGATATGTTTCGGCATAAATATCGCGCGCAATTTTCATCACATCCGGCACGGTGACCGTAAAGGCCAGCGCCGTTGAATGCAACATAAAAATCACCTCATTACTATAAGCCGGTAGAGCAATACGAAACGCTCTTGGCAAAATAATATAACGATATTGCTGAATGCGGTTAAACCCAAGCGCGGTTGCGGCTTGCACTTCACCACTAGGCACATTGCGAATAGCGCCTGCAAAAACTTCGGTGGTATAGGCGCAGGTATTTAGGGTAAAGGCTAACACCGTACAATTTATTCCACTTTGAAAAAAATCATTTAGCCAAGCATGATTTTTAACCATACTCAAAGTATAAATGCCAGTATAAATAATTAGTAACTGCACATATAAAGGTGTGCCACGGAAAACATAAGTAAACAGCCAAATAGGCAATTTAATCAGTTTATTTTGCGAATTTCGCCCTACCGCTAACCCTAGTGACAAAATTCCCCCCATTAAAACCGATAAAATCAAAATCCACAGCGTCATCGCAAGACCGGTAAGATTATAACCATCAGTCCATAATAGTGCCTGCCAATATTGTTGAATAATTTCTAGCATGAATTCTTATAACTTAGTTTTGATTGTGCCAATGGAATAACGCCGTTCCAGCCACCATAAAATGATATTCGATATTGACGTAAAAAATAGATAAAATGCCCCAGCAATCAAAGCAAATAACAAAGGCTGATACAACGCTTCACCTGCGTTTTTAGTAGCTTTGACTAAATCCGATAATCCCAGTAGCGACACCAATGCTGTAGCCTTTAACACTACTAACCAATTATTCGCAATCCCCGGCAAGGCAAAGCGCATCATCAAAGGAAACATCACATATCGAAAAACTTGTACTTTACTCAACCCAAGTGCTTTTGCTGCCGCTAACGTATTTTTAGGCACCGCAAGATAAGCACCTCGGAAGGTTTCGGTAAAATATGCGCCATAAATAAAGCCTAATGTAAAAATACCAGCCATTAACGGATCAACTTCAATAAAAGGGGCGTTAAGATAATCGGTAATATTATTAACCAAAAATTGTAAACCAAAAAATATCAACATCATTAGGACTAAATCAGGCACGCCTCGAATTAACGATGTATAAGCCTGACAAATCACATTACACACTTTAGAATCGGTCAGCTTGCCCAGTGCACAAACAATGCCAAGTAGCATAGCTAACAGCAGCGATGCTAGCGCTAAAATAATGGTTAGCCATGCGCCTTGGCAAATTAACGCAATATAACCCTGCATGGTTTATTTTTTATTACTATACACATTAAAATCAAAGTACTTATTATTAATTTTTTGGTAAGTACCATCTGCTAAAATGTCTTTTAAAGCCTGATTAAAGGCTTCGCGCAATTCGTTATCATTGTTACGAAAACCAAGTCCTGCGCCGACATCAAAATAGTCAGCATCTTTCAATCCATCGCCAGCAAAAACAAAACCTTTACCTTGTGGCTGTTTTAAAAAGGCATGACTGCCAGTAACTTCGTCTTGTAATGCCGCATCTAAACGACCTGCTACTAAATCCGAAAATACTTGCAACTGATTTTGGTAAGGCACAATCACCACCCCATTAGGTCGCCACATTTCGTTGGCAAAATGTTCTTGCGAAGTACCTTGTTCAACCCCAACGCGCTTACCTTTTAACGATTCGGCATTAGGCATTAAATGAGAACCTTCTTTAACAATCAAACGCGAATAAGTTATAAAAATCTCATCAGAAAAAGCAATCTGCTTTTTACGCTTTTCAGTCATCATAAGCGATGACGAAATCATATCGATCTTTCTTGATAATAATGAAGGGATCAGCGCATCGAAATCAGTCGATTGAAAAGTGCATTTAATGTTGACTTTTTCACACAGGGCTTTAGTGATTTCGATATTAAAACCGGTGATATCACCATTAGCATCAATAAAATCAAAAGGTGCATAAGACGTATCCGTCCCAACTTTAATCGATTCTGGCAATGTTGCATAACTTAATACTGGTAAACCTAAACAACTCAAAATGGCAAACGTTTTTAATAACTGCTTCATGATTCATTTTTCCCAGTTTTTATCTAAGATCATAATATAACGTGTTCTGACATAAATTTATAATAAAAAAAAGTTATTATCGTTGGGCAAAAAATTAAATTTACTTAATGATAAACACGTGCGACAAAATAGTTAGGGGTTGTTATTTTTTATAAATAACAAAAACTAGCTTAATTGGGCTTTTACAAAAAGCTTTCAAGTTAATTATTTATATTTTTATAAAAACCGACCCTAAAAGGTCGGTTTGTCATTTGATGGTTAATTACTGTTTAGCTTCTATGTTGTCACCAACTAAATCAAGATGGATAGTTTTACCCGGGACTAATTTGCCAGACAGTATTTGCTGTGCCAATGGGTTTTCGATCTCTTGTTGGATCGCGCGTTTCAGCGGTCTTGCTCCATAAATTGGGTCGAAGCCGACTTTAGCAAGTTGTTCCAACGCTGCATCCGAGATATCCAATTGGTAACCACGTTCATCTAAACGTTTTTCAACGTGTGCTAATTGAATTTTTGCAATCGCTTTGATATTTTCTTGACCAAGTGGATGGAATACCACTGTTTCGTCAATACGATTGATAAATTCTGGTCTAAAGTGTTTAGTCACAACTGTCATCACTAGCGCTTTCATTTCGTCATAACTTAGCTCAACTTGACCTTGAATTAGATCAGATCCTAAGTTTGATGTCATAATTATGACGGTATTACGAAAATCAACCGTGCGACCTTGGCCATCGGTTAAGCGTCCATCATCCAGAACTTGCAGTAAGATATTAAAGACATCTGGATGGGCTTTTTCGACCTCATCAAGTAAAATGACTGAATAAGGTCGACGTCTAACGGCTTCAGTTAAGTACCCACCTTCTTCATAACCAACATAACCGGGAGGTGCACCAATTAAGCGAGCGACGGAGTGTTTTTCCATAAACTCTGACATATCAATACGCACCATGGCATCCTCGCTATCAAACATAAAGTTAGCCAGTGATTTGCAAAGCTCGGTTTTACCGACCCCTGTTGGTCCTAAGAATAGGAACGACCCAATTGGTTTGTTTGGATCAGAAAGTCCAGCCCGACTACGACGAATCGCATTGGCAACCGCTAATACCGCTTCATTTTGACCAATGACGCGTTTATGTAAAGCATCTTCCATATGTAATAATTTATCTTTTTCGCTCTCAAGCATTCTAGAAACAGGAATACCTGTCGCTTTAGATAACACTTCGGCAATTTCGTTATCGGTCACTTTGTTACGCAATAACTTCATTGTCTTGCCTTCTAACTGGGTTGCTGAAGCAAGTTTCTTTTCGAGCTCTGGTATTTTGCCGTATTGTAATTCAGACATTTTGCTCAAGTCGCCGGCTCGACGTGCTTGCTCTATTTCTGTTCGCGCTTTTTCCAGTTCAGCTTTGATGCTTTGCGTGCCCGAAACGGCTGCCTTTTCTGCTTTCCATTCTTCTTCAAGTGATGCATATTCCTTTTCTTTTTCAGAAAGTTCATCGTTTAACATCTCAAGACGTTTTTTACTAGCATCGTCAGACTCTTTTTTAAGCGCTTGTTGCTCAAGTTTAAGTTGAATTATACGCCTTTCAAGTCGATCTAAAGATTCCGGTTTTGAATCCATTTGCATACGAATACTAGATGCAGCTTCGTCAATTAAGTCAATTGCTTTATCAGGTAACATGCGATCAGAAATATAACGATGCGATAACGTGGCCGCCGCCACAATTGCTGGATCGGTAATTTGCACATGGTGATGCAGTTCATAACGTTCTTTTAATCCACGCAAAATGGCAATGGTATCTTCAACTGTTGGCTCGGCAACATAGACTTTTTGGAAACGACGTTCTAACGCTGGATCTTTTTCGATATATTGACGATATTCATCAAGTGTTGTTGCGCCCACGCAGTGCAATTCTCCACGCGCTAATGCAGGTTTTAGCATATTACCAGCATCCATTGCACCATCGCTTTTACCTGCACCAACCATGGTATGGATTTCGTCGATAAACAATATAATGCGACCTTCTTCTTTTGCTAAGTCTTTAAGCACGGCTTTTAACCGTTCTTCAAATTCACCACGATATTTAGCACCTGCAATTAATGCACCCATGTCTAATGATAAAACGCGTTTATTTCGCAATCCTTCAGGCACTTCTCGGTTAACAATACGTTGAGCTAAACCTTCCACAATGGCGGTTTTACCGACACCTGGTTCACCAATTAATACCGGATTATTTTTAGTACGACGCTGTAATACCTGAATTGTTCGGCGAATTTCTTCATCACGACCAATAACAGGATCAAGCTTACCTTGTTCTGCTCGTTGAGTTAAATCAATAGTATATTTTTTAAGAGCACCACGTTGATCTTCTGCATTAGGGTCGTTCACGTTATCACTACCTCTTATTTGATTGACTGCTTGGCTAAATTTGTCTTTATTGACGCCTGACCTTTTAAGAATATCACTTAAGCTACCTTTGTCTTCTAAAGCGGCTAATATAAAAAGTTCTGATGATATATAGCTATCGCCATTTTTTTGGGATAATTTGTCGCATAGATTTAATACGCGAATAAACTCTTGGGATGGCATAACATCCCCACCAACACCTTGAACTTGGGGTAATCGATCAATGGCTTGTGTTAATTCTTGTTGCAAAATAGCAACATTTGCACCAGCAGTAGTCAATAATGGTGTTATACTGCTACCTTCTTGATTAAGCATGGCTGATAGGACATGCACAGGCTCTATATATTGATTGTCTTTACCCAATGCAATAGACTGCGCACTAGCTAAAGCTTGTTGAAACTTGTTTGTTAATTTATCTAACCTCATAGTATTTATCTCCTGAGTAATAGATTTGGATTCAATGCTAAACACATTCAACCCATTTGCATGTGATCTAAATGTGTGTTGCAAGCTAAATTTCAAGAGCAAATTCAGAATATTTTTTATAAAATTTGTACAGCAAGATCAGCAAGTGTTTAAAGCTTAATTAGCGTCAAAAATAAAGGTTACCACAATTCAAGCAATTACCACTTAATGTTGTTTTAAATAAAACTTGCAAGATGACAAATCAGCTTTGATCTATTATATTAGCGTCTTTATTTTGTTAGGTTTGCTAACCGTGGTTCGTAATCCATCCCACGTAAAAAAACTAGGAATATAAAATGTTCAAAATAGCCAAAGAGTTTCAATTTGATGCTTGTCATATGTTAGATGGGCACAATAAAAAGTGCCATAATCTGCACGGTCATACTTATCGCTTATTAGTCGAAATTAGCGGTGATCTTATCGATAATGGTTCGAGTCAAGATATGGTCATGGATTATGCTGATCTAAAAACAATTGTCAAACAGCATATTATCGATCCGCTGGATCATGCTTACCTTTATAACCAAAATAACCCCAATGAGTGCCGTATTGCCACTTTACTGCAAGAAATGGAGCGAAAAATCTTCGCATTTCCATGCCGAACAACCGCCGAAGGAATGAGCAAATTTATATTTGATTGTCTGTCTCAATATTTGCCTGTTTCGATGATCAAATTATGGGAAACGCCAACTTCATATTGTGAATATCACCGGAGCCAAAAATGATCGAATTTCGTATCGTTGAAATCTTCGAATCTTTACAGGGCGAGGGTTATAATACTGGCATGCCTGCTGTTTTTATCCGTTTTGCTGGATGCAATTTAAATTGTGCTTGGTGTGATACTAATTTCCGCCAATTTACCCGATTTACGGTAGATGCTTTAATGACTAAAGTTAGAGAATATAAAAGCAAAAATATCATTATTACCGGTGGCGAACCTACTATGGTTAAAGCATTACCTGAATTGCTTGTACCATTAAAAAATGCAGGTTATTTTATTGCCATTGAAAGTAATGGGCTTGGCAACATTGATCCGCTTATTGATTATATTGCTCTAAGCCCTAAGTTTTGTTATCGGTCACACTACCGAAAAATAGCACAACCTACCGCCAATGAGGTGCGAATTGTTGCCGAAAATCACATTGATTTTATTCCTTTTTGCCAATACATCGAAACCCATATTCAAGCAAAACACTATTACCTTTCACCATGCGAAAAAGATGGGGTGTTTAATATGTTTGATACCATTAAACTATTAGGACAAATCAATGAAAACCGAATCAATAATAAATGGTTATTGAGTGTACAAAGCCATAAATTTGCGGACATTGAGTAAATTTTTTGTTTTAGGGTGCTTTAGGTTTCGGACCTTTTATCTTTTGGATAAAAAATAACTTCGACATCAACATCCGAGCAAAGAGGTTAGCAAATCCCTTTTGCGAGACCGTCTTCGTTTTGCTCAGATGTTCAAATTTTTCCAGAAAAATTTTCACTCAGCTTTGACGTATTATCTATGAATTCTCCTGACAAAGCATAGCCCCGTTAAACATCCTTGTTTGGCGTGCCAATCTTGCTCAATTTTCAAAGTCGAATTAATGGCAATATTAACTTTTGACGATTATAAAAAATTAGTGTGTATTTTTATCAGAATCAGGTATCATATTGATTTATAATAAAATCAATCAAACCAAATCATCGTTGCCATTCTGCCAGTATTGTTTTCGCGCCGATAAGAAAAAAACTTATCTTGTTCAGTATAAGTACAATAATCACCACCAAAAATCTGTGTTATTCCCAGCGCTTGTAAACGTTGTTTAGCAATTAAATAGAGGTTGGCTAGATATTTTTGTTCAGTTGAATCGATTAATCGGAATGCGATTTGTGCTTTTGGATCGACTTCTTCAAATTGTTGTTTGACTTCAATACCCACTTCGAATTTTTTGGCACTGATAGCAGGTCCCATCCAAGCAATAATTTTTGATGGCGGGCTTGAAAATTTTTTAACTGTCTCTTCTAATATACCATTACATAATCCTCGCCAACCCGCATGGGCGGCGGCAACTTCATCACCTTTTGTTGTACAAAATAATACAGGCATGCAGTCTGCGGTTAGTACCACGCTGACTTGTTTTGGTTGATTTGTATATGAAGCATCGGCTTCAAACGATTGATGAGAATTGATATTGCCCATTGGTGGTTGTAAGGCAATTTGTGATATATCAAGTGCTATGGTGCTATGGATCTGAGTTAACCAATAGGGTTCGCTTGGTATTTGTTCTGTTTGAATAATTCGTCGGCGGTTTTCAACAATATGTTCTAAATTATCACCGGTTCGATTTCCCATATTTAAACTTGCAAATGGCGCTAGACTAACGCCTCCTGTTCGTGTTGTGGTAAAAGCGTGGATGTTTTTCGGTGCTGTCCAATATGGGTAAATCGATTTAATCATAATTATCACCAATCTAGTTCATCTTTGTACTGTTCAGTATCTTCTTGTAAAGCTTGAATTAACTTTTGCATGTCTTGTGGTATTGGTGCATACCATTCCATTTGATCTCCAGTAATAGGATGGAATAAACGTAGCATTGTTGCATGTAATGCTTGGCGGTCAAAGTTGCGCAAGGTTTGAATAAATGATTCGCTAGCCCCTTTAGGCGGCCTTGGCCTTCCACCATAGAGTGGATCGCCAACTAATGGGTGGGCAATATGTGCCATATGTACGCGAATTTGATGAGTTCGCCCTGTTTCTAAGCGTAAACGCAAGCGGGTATGCAGGCGGTACTTTTCCATTACTCGATAATGCGTGACCGCTGGTTTGCCAGTTGGAAATACTGCCATATGAGTTCGTTTGGTTGGATGGCGCGTGATAGGCTGATCAACCATCCCCCCTGCAGTAATAATGCCCATAACAACAGCTTCATATTCGCGCGTGATTTCACGTTGTTGAAGCGATTCAACTAAGTGCGTTTGTGCATTAACGGTTTTAGCTACCACCATCAAGCCTGTGGTGTCTTTATCTAGCCGATGCACTATACCGGCACGCGGTACGCGCGCTATATCAGGATAATAATGTAATAAGGCATTTAATACCGTACCATCTGGATTACCTGCGCCTGGGTGCACAACTAAATCACGAGGTTTGTTGATCACTAAAATATCGTCATCTTCATAAACAATATCAAGTTTTATGTCTTCGGGTTGGTGATAAGTTTCTTCTTCAATTTCAGCATTGATAGTTATTTTTTCGCCACCAAGCACTCTTTCTTTGGGCTTGTTGATGATGGCGTTGTTGACAGTGACTTTATTATTCACTATCCAATCTTTTATTCTTGATCGTGAGTAATCAGGAAAAAGCGCTGATAATGCTTGATCTAAGCGCATGCCTAGTTGAGTTTGTGCTATTTCGGTTGATAATTTTAACTTGTGCATGTGTAATTTATCTATTTTAAGCTGTTTTGTTTTAGAGTATTATATACCAATCATGGCCTTTAATGTTTAATTAAATTTGGATTGAAAACTGAATGAAATTACCTTTACACTCTTTGTTAGCTATTGCTTTAAGTGGCTTACTAATTGGCTGTACTTCTTCCAAGCCCAATGTTGAAAATGTACCTGAAATTGAACTTTATAACAAAGCAAAAACAGAGCTTGAAAAAGGTAATATTAAATCTAGTATTGCTGTATTAGAGGCTATGGACAAGAATTATCCATTTGGTCCTTATTCTCAGCAAGTGCAACTTGATTTGATTTATGCTTACTATAAATCCGCCGATTTACCATTAGCAATTGCGTCAATTGATCGGTTTTTAAAATTGAACCCAACTCACCAAAATATTGATTGGGTTATTTATATGCGTGGTATTTCAAATATGGCGCAAGATGATAATATGATCCAAGGTTGGTTTAATGTTGATCGCTCAGACCGTGATCCTGATTATGCCTCAGCAGCATTTAAAGATTTTACTTATTTAGTGTCAAGCTTTCCAACCAGTCACTATGTAGCTGATGCACAAAAACGCCTTGTTTTTTTGAAAAATAGGTTGGCTCGCTATCAGTTAAAAGTTGCACAGTTTTATACTAAACGTGGAGCTTATGTAGCAGTAATTAATCGTGTAACGAATATGCTAGTTATGTTCCCTGATACCGATTCGACTAAAGAAGCATTGCTTCTAATGCGTAATGCTTATAATGAATTGGGCTTAGCCGATGAAACTCAAAAAGTCGATCAGCTGATTCAAGCAAATCTTGAAAACATGCCTAAAGAAGAGCAACGTTCGTTATTATCACGCTTTACTAGTGTGTTTAATGGTGGTTAAATCGTTCTAAATTTAAGAGCCCGGCTTTGGATAATTGTGTATGACGTTAATCGCTATTAAATTTAAATAGCGATTAATTTTTTTTATTGTTGCCCTTTCTGCTTAAACTATTATAGTTTAGTCATTTCTTTAATATCAGCAATCAAATATACTTTATAACTCACAATTTATTATTCTTTAAATTGATTATCATTCTTTAAATTTACCACAGCAAGAAATCAATATCTTGATTCATATATCGTTTGTAAAACGTGTCAATAACCAATACAATTAGCAACATATTTTTATTAGCAATAATAGATAGGACATTAACTCGTCATGCAAGAACAATATCGCCCAGATGAAATAGAATCCGCCGTACAAAAACACTGGCAAGAAAATAAAACCTTTCACGTCACCGAAGATCCATCAAAAGAAAAATATTACTGCTTGTCGATGCTACCTTACCCTTCAGGGCGTTTGCATCTTGGTCATGTTCGCAACTATACGATTGGTGATACCATTTCACGTTACCAACGCTTAAACGGTAAAAATGTGCTACAACCAATTGGTTGGGATGCATTTGGCTTACCTGCTGAAGGCGCTGCTGTTAAAAATAATACTGCTCCTGCAAAATGGACCTACGAAAATATTGCCTATATGAAAAAGCAATTACAGCTTTTAGGCTTCGGTTATGATTGGGATCGTGAAGTGACAACTTGCCGTCCAGAATATTACAAATGGGAACAATGGTTTTTTACTAAGTTATATGAAAAAGGCCTAGTTTATAAAAAAACATCTGCAGTTAACTGGTGTCCAAATGACCAAACCGTACTTGCTAATGAGCAAGTGGTTGAAGGTTGCTGTTGGCGTTGTAGTACCCCCGTTGAACGCAAAGAGATCCCACAGTGGTTTATTAAAATTACCGCATATGCCGAAGAGCTACTTAATGATTTAGATACGTTAGAGAGCTGGCCAGAACAAGTTAAAACCATGCAACGTAACTGGATTGGTCGCTCTGAAGGCGTTGAGTTTGATTTTGCTGTTGAAAATTATGCCGACAAATTACGCGTTTATACAACACGCCCCGATACTTTAATGGGGGTGAGCTTTGTGTCGGTTGCAGCGGAACATCCACTTGCGCAATTAGCGGCAAAAAATGATGTAAAAATTGCCGAGTTTGTTGCTGAATGTAAAAATACCAAAACAGCCGAAGCTGATATGGCAACTATGGAAAAGAAAGGGATTGCCACTGGCTTTTATGCTATCCACCCGTTAACAGGTAAGAAAGTCCCTGTTTGGATTGCTAACTTTGTGTTAATTGAATATGGCACTGGTGCAGTAATGGCGGTTCCCGGTCACGATGAACGAGACTATGAGTTTGCTTCAAAATATAATTTACCTATTAATCCTGTTATTTTAACTCAAGACGGCAATGCTCCTGACCTTTCAAAAAATGCGTATACCGAGCATGGCAAATTATTTAATTCTGGGGAGTTTGATGGTCTGGATTTTGCTCAAGCATTTAATGCTGTTGCCGATAAACTAATTGCATTAGGGATTGGTCAACGTAAAGTTAATTATCGTTTACGTGATTGGGGTGTTTCACGCCAGCGTTACTGGGGTGCTCCGATCCCAATGGTGACGCTTGAAGATGGTACAACTATGCCATCACCAGAAGATCAATTACCAGTTATTTTGCCTGAAGATGTCGAAATGAATGGCATAACTAGCCCGATTAAGGCTGATCCTAATTGGGCTAAAATAACCGTTAACGGTCAACCAGCACTACGTGAAACGGACACCTTTGATACCTTTATGGAATCATCTTGGTATTATGCCCGTTACACTTGCCCACACTACGACAAAGGCATGTTAGATGAAAAAGCAGCTAATTATTGGTTGCCTGTCGATCAGTATGTAGGTGGTATTGAACATGCCATAATGCACTTACTTTATTTTAGATTTTTCCATAAATTAATGCGTGATTTTGGTTTAGTATCATCAGATGAACCTGCAAAACGCTTACTATGCCAAGGTATGGTATTAGCCGACGCATTTTATTATACCAGCCCAACGAATGAACGCATTTGGGTGTCACCAACTGAAGTTACCATTGAACGTGACGAAAAAGGCCGAATTGCTAAAGCGGTTGACAGTCATGGCAATGAGCTAGTCCATGCGGGTATGACGAAGATGTCAAAATCCAAAAACAATGGTATCGACCCACAAGAAATGGTTGAAAAATATGGTGCCGATACAGTTCGATTGTTTATGATGTTTGCTTCACCAGCGGATATGACTTTGGAATGGCAAGAGTCTGGCGTTGAAGGTGCCAACCGATTTATTAAACGTGTGTGGCGGTTAGTTTATGAACATGCTCAAAAAGGTCAAACCGTTAAATTAGATATTACAGCCTTAGATAATGAACAAAAATCATTACGCCGTGAACTACATAAAACTATTGCGAAAGTGAGTGATGATATTGGACGTCGACAAACGTTTAATACCGCTATTGCCGCTGTGATGGAATTTATGAATCGCTTGCAAAAAGCGCCACAAGAAACCGAGCAAGATTGTGCACTCATGAGTGAAGCATTAAATGCGATTGTTCGTTTGCTTTACCCTATGATGCCACACGCATGTTTTGTTATGTGGCAAGCCTTAGGTCATAGTGAATCCATTGATAACACAACCTGGCCTGTTGCTGACCAATTAGCAATGATTGAAGACGAAAAACTCATTGTTGTGCAAATTAACGGTAAAGTCCGTGGTAAATTTACGGTACCAGCTGATGCCGAGCAAGATTTTGTTGTATCACAAGCGAAACAAGAGCCTAACATCCAAAAATATTTAAGCGATGGTGCTATCCGTAAAGTCATTTACGTTCCAGGTAAATTGTTAAATCTTGTTATTGGTTAATATTGTTTAATAACTAAATTTAGGCGGTTATAGATATGAAAAAATATTTAGCGTTAATCATGTTATTAACAATATCATCCTTAACAGGATGTGGCTTTCACTTACAACATGATACTGAAGTACCTGAGCGGTTTAAGACAATGTCTTATATAAGTTACGACCCATATGGTCGATTATCCCGCAATATTAAAGAGTTATTACACGATAACAAAGTGACTTTAACCGATAATAATACTGCAGGTCCGGTACCTACATTAAGGATGCTAAGCGAAAATCTAAGCCACAATACCATCTCAATTTATCAAGATGGTAAAGCAGCCGAATATCAATTAGTCTTAACCGTTGAAGCGCAAGTTGTTATTGCTGATCAACACACGTATCCAATCAGTGTACGTGTATTTAGAACGTTTTTTGATAATCCATCTGAAGCATTGGCCAAAACTGTTGAACAAGACTTAATTGAAAACGAGATGTTTAAACAAGCCGCCAGACAAGTTATCCGTAAATTAAAATCGATTGATACGGTCAATTAACGTTGTCATGATTAAAATTAGTGCCGATCAGATTAGTCATAAATTGGGATCACCCTATTATTTAATTTTAGGTAGTGATCCTTATTTACAGCATTATGTGCAAACTGAATTACGAAAAGCCTTTACCCAAGCAGGTTTTAATGAACAGCTTACGTTTGTTATTGATAATCAAACCGATTGGACGGCAATTTTTGATGGCTGTCAGTCGATGAATCTATTTTCTACCAATACTTTGATTTTACTAGATTTTGGTGAGAATATGTTAAATGCTGGTATTACAACTAAACTCAATACATTAAGTGAGGTTTTAACCCCCGATATTGCGCTAATAATCACGCTTAATAAAATCACTAAATCGCAAGAAAATACTATTTGGTATAAGGCATTATCAGATAATCTAGTGGTTGTTAATTGTACCACGCCAGATACGTTGCAATTACCGCAATGGATTAGAAATTATTTGCAACAACAACAAATAACTATTGATCCAAAAGCAATTGAACTGCTTTGCTATTATTATGAAGGTAATTTACTTGCGTTAACACAAATTATTGCGCAGCTAAAATTGTTATATCCCAATCACCGCATTTCTTATGATGAAGTCGAAAATAACATTAATGATTCGGCTATATTTACGCCCTATCATTGGACTGATGCGATGATTGCCAATAAAACAAAGCGAGCTATTCATATTTTACAGCAGCTAAAAATAAATGAATTTGAACCGTTAATTTTGTTGCGGATTATTCAACGTGAGTTGATATTGATGATTAATTTAAAAAAGGGATTGCAAACAAAATCATTAAAACAAACTTTTGATGAATATAAGGTTTGGCAAAATAAAAGAATGATTTATACCAATTATCTAAACCGTTGCGATCTTAAAAGCCTATTTAATTTGTTAGCCAAGCTGACTGAAATCGAAATCAGTTTAAAACATGATAATCAAGCGCAAATGTGGGATGCGATATCTAGTTTATCAATGCAGTTTATGGGATTCGATAAATGCTAACTGCGTTATTAGGGGGAACTTTTGACCCGATCCATTATGGGCACCTTCGCCCTGCTATTTCGTTAGCTAACGAAGTTGGGCTAAAACAGATTAGTTTATTGCCTAATCATATTCCACCCCATAAGCCACAACCCGAAGCAAGCACTGAGCAACGTTTGGCAATGTTAAAATTGGCTATTGAAGATTTGCCATTATTTAAATTGGATGTAAGAGAAATCTTACCTGAAGCTTCAACTCGTCCTTCTTATACCATTGAAACGCTTCAAGCTTGGCGACAAGAAAATGGAAATAGTGAAGGGCTGGCATTTATTATGGGACAAGATTCTTTATTGAGTTTGCCAACTTGGAACAAATGGCAAACGTTACTTAATTATTGTCATTTACTCATTTGTCGCAGACCGGGTTATGCACAAAATACCAACAATGTTGAGCTACAACGATGGGTTGAAACGCATAACACCAAAAACGCACAAGATTTGCATGATTCACCGAATGGTTATATCTTTTTTGCACATACACCACTTGAAGATATTTCAGCGACTGAAATCAGACAAAATATTAACCATCAAGCCAGTTGTGAAAATTTGTTGCCACCCAAAGTATGGCATTATATTTATCAGCAAGGACTTTATCGCGTAAAGAAATAACAGAAAGGACTTTACATCTGACAGTTTTTTCGGCATTATTTCGCCGCTGTGTTTATATATTTTAAATTCAGTTTTTTTGTGTTTATACTTAACTTCGCTAAGTCATCTAATAAAGCTCTAATATAGAGGCAAAACAGATAGTCAGTTGAGTATATTTAATTTGTATTTATTATTAAGAGGCCCCAATGGCAAAAGAAGATAACATTGAAATGCAAGGTACTATACTTGATACACTTCCAAACACGATGTTTCGTGTTGAACTTGAAAATGGTCATGTCGTTACTGCACATATTTCTGGTAAGATGCGAAAAAATTACATTCGTATTTTAACTGGCGATAAAGTTACCGTTGAAATGACACCTTACGATCTATCTAAAGCACGTATCATTTTCCGTAGTCGCTAATATCGTTATCAAAAATAAACTATTTAAAGCTACAAGGCTATAAACTGTTTATTTCTCTCTTTTTTAATAAAAAAATCCGTCGACCCTTGTCGACGGAAAAGAGAGGAGTTTAAACTAAACGATTGAATTAATCTTCTTTCGAAAAGTCCATCTGTTCGTATTTAACCCATTTTGTCTTCTTCACTATTTTGTAGCTAAAGTAAACTACTAAAAATAATGGTATACCAATATAGGTCGCGATAACACTATTCCAATCAATGGTATCTTGTAAAAAGGCCTCGTAATTTTGACCCAGTGTTATAATTAAGCATAATACAAAAGCAAAAATAGGACCAAATGGGAAGCAGCTTGATTGATACGGTAATTGATTAACATCATGACCTTGAATAGTGTAACCCTTTCTAAAACGATAATGGCTAATTGCAATTCCCAGCCAAGCAATAAAGCCTGTCATACCTGACATATTAAGCAACCATAAATAAACAGCTTGATCTTTGTACATCGAGGTTAAAAAACAAAGCATAGCCACAAACGTTGTTGCTAATAACGCAGCACGAGGCACACCTGACGATGATAAATTTGCAAAGATTTTAGGTGCTTTACCTTCTTTAGCAAGTGCATATAGCATGCGGGTTGAAGCATACAGCCCTGAATTACCCGCAGATAATACGGAAGTTAAAATAACTGCATTCATTAATGCCGCAGCAGATAATAATCCTGCATGCTCAAATACAAGGGTAAATGGACTAACACTGATATCAGATTCGTCGTTACGTAGTAAGTTAGAATCAGTATAAGGAATGATCAAACTGATAACTAAAATCGCAAAGATATAAAATAACAGGATTCGCCAAAATACCTGCCGCATAGCTTTAGGTATATTTTTTTCTGGATCTTTTGACTCACCAGCTGCAATACCAATTAATTCGGTACCTTGGAATGAAAAACCAACCACCATTGCTACACCAATCATTGATGAAAATCCACCTGCAAAAGGTGCTTCTTTGATGGACCAATTTTTCCAGCCAGCCACTTCGACACCTCGAAAGATGCCAATAATCATTAATAAGCCAACAACAATAAAAATAATCACAGTGACAACTTTAATTAATGAAAACCAAAATTCTGCTTCGCCAAAACCTTTAACTGAAATATAGTTTAAGCAAAAGATGATACTTAAAAACAATAAGCTCCATAACCAGCTATAAGGTCCTGCATCAAACCAATAAGAGATAACTAATTGAGCTGCTACTAGATCTACAGCAACCGTAATTGCCCAGTTGTACCAATAGTTCCAGCCAATGGCAAAACCAAACGCTTCATCGACATAACGTGAGCCATAAGTTGCAAAAGTACCTGAAACAGGTAAATAAGCTGCTAACTCACCAAGGCTGGTCATTAAAAAATACACCATCACACCTATAATGGCATACGAAAGCAATGCACCACCAGGACCAGCCTGAGCAACAGTTGCCCCTGATGCGACAAATAGCCCAGTTCCGATCGAGCCGCCAATAGCTATCATGGCTAAATGGCGGGCTTTTAAATCTCGTTTTAATTTATTTTTCATAATCATTTTCTTCTATCTAAAAAGATTAAATTTAATCGTAAAATTAGTCACTTATTTGATGTACAAAGCTATATGTGGCTAAAATATATCTTAAAATTGTTGATATTTATCATCAAATAATGAAGTGCGGGAAGTTTATCAAAAAAAATACTGTGCGAGATAAATAATTCTAATAATAAAGCTGTTTTATTAAATTTAAGCAATACCTAACCTTTAGTGAATTGTTCTAATTGAGTTAAATAATTCAATGCTTGCGTTCTATTATTACCACACATTTCGATGCATGGTTTTAATCGTCCACAAACTATTGGTCTTGATGGATGCAAAAACAGCTTACATCGATAATTATTATCTAAATGAATGCAAGCAACGCCGGCAGGTTTCCCCTTAGGCATACCAGGAATAGTTGATGAAATGGATGGAGCAATACAGCAAGCACCACAATTTTTCCTGCATTTAAATAAATCTGTCATAGCTTTTCTTTAATTTGAGGAACTTTGTTAAATTTTGTTGGTGACAATAGCAAGTTAGCGGTAAAATAGCGAGCTAATTTTTAATCCTTTTTATTAATAGTGAAGAATAAATATTATGGCTAAAGCAAATGAAATAAAACGTGGCGATGCTGTCGCCTATAATGGTAAATTATTACTTGTTAAAGATATTGATGTTCAAAGTCCAAGCGCACGTGGTGCAAGTACACTTTATAAAATGCGTTTTACCGATGTCAAAAATGGGGGTAAAGTTGAAGAACGCTTTAAAGGTGATGATATTCTCAAAACAATTGAACTATCGCGCCGTCCTGTTAGTTTTTCGTATATTGATGGCGATGAATATGTGTTTATGGATAACGAAGATTTTACCCCTTATATCTTCAAAAAAGAGCAAATAGAAGATGAGCTACTGTTTATTCCTGAAGGCGGCATGAATGGTATTCAAGTGCTAATGGCGGATGGCGAAGTCCTTGCTTTAGAATTACCGCAAACGGTTGATCTCGAAATTGTTGAAACTTCGCCAAGTATTAAAGGGGCGTCAGCCAGTGCGCGAACTAAACCAGCTACGTTATCAACAGGGCTTGTTATTCAGGTTCCTGAATATATTGATAACCACGAAAAAGTCAAAATTCATATTGCTGAACGCCGTTATATGAGCCGTGTCGAATAACCAATAGAATTGTAATGAATATATATAATCAAAATAAACTACACAAACGATTGCGTCGTTTGACTGGCGAGGCAATCGCTGACTTTAATATGATCGAAAAAGGTGATCGTATTATGGTTTGCTTATCAGGTGGTAAAGATAGTTATACTCTGCTTGATATTCTGATTAACTTGAAAATCAGTGCGCCCATAAACTTTGAACTAATTGCCGTTAATTTAGATCAAAAGCAACCGGGGTTTCCTGAAGATGTTTTACCTCAGTATTTGCAATCCCTAGGCATTGAATACAAAATCGTGCAAGAAAACACCTATGGTATTGTCAAAGAGAAGATACCTGAAGGTAAAACAACTTGTTCGCTTTGTTCACGACTACGCCGAGGAATTTTATACCGTACAGCCACAGAGCTTGGTGCAACTAAAATAGCCCTTGGACATCATCGTGATGATATTTTAGAAACACTATTTTTAAATATGTTCTATGGTGGAAAACTCAAAGCGATGCCACCGAAACTAATGAATGATTCAGGCGAACATATCATTATTCGACCACTAGCTTATTGCAAAGAAAAAGACATTGCTAGATATGCTGAAATCAAGCAATTCCCTATTATTCCTTGTAATCTTTGTGGTTCACAACCAAACTTACAAAGACAAGTAATTAAAGAAATGCTCAATGATTGGGATAAAAAGTTTCCTGGACGTATCGAAACTATGTTCCGTGCAACACAAAATATCACTCTATCCCATCTGTGTGATACCAATTTATTTGATTTTAAAGGAATTAAAAAAGGTGATCTTGCTGTTAATGGTGGCGATATCGCTTTTGACCGCGAAGATATCGCACCTATCGCAGGTTTTGATGCTTCAGAGCTTAAAGGTCAAGATATGATTTTATGGCAAGAAGCTAAATAGTTCGTTAATATCCTGCCTGTGATAATTATTTTCTCAATTAATGCCACTAGACACGAAAGTGGCATTAATGTTTATTTATATTACACAACAAACTTAACAAGCTGGATTTTGAAAAAAATTGATATCAACCATACATTTGAGCAAATTAATAATATTAATTGCTACGTTAACCATTTTTGCCAGCATTGGTTGACTATTTTTTTCTCTTGTATAAATAGCGAGTTATCAACCGTACTAGGTTGTAATTGCAAGGCAAGTTGATGAATTTTATTGCGCATGTCGATATAAGCTTGTGTTAGCTGCTGTGCTTCATGACAGTCCATGATTTGATAATTTGTTGCAAGTTCTAAAATTCGAACATTATCGCTCCACGTTGTCATTTTAGGATATTGATGAGCATAATTAAGCACAAGATATTGCGATAAAAACTCAATATCCCCAATTCCCCCCTCATCAATCTTTAAATTAAATAAATTAGCTTGTGTCGTGCCAAGATGACTTCTCATTTTTTTACGCATTTGCCAAACTTCTGTTTTTAGTTTTTTTTCATCACGCTTTTTACAAAGTACATTACGACGAATTTGGTTAAAGCGTTTAATTAATTCATCTTCACCATAAACTGCTCTGGCTCGCACTAATGCTTGATGTTCCCATGTCCACGCTTCATTCATTTGGTAATCTGCGAACGAATCTAAACTACATGCAAGTAGCCCAGCATCGCCCTGAGGGCGAAGCCTTACATCGACTTCATATAAAATACCAAAGCTAGTGCGCACATTAAATAAATGAATAATTCGCTGAACTAAACGCAAATAAAATTGACGGCTATCGATCTGTTTATTACTACCATTAGTCATACTGTTGATAGGGCAATCATGCAAAAATACTAAATCTAAATCTGATCCATAACCTAGCTCCCAACCACCTAGTTTGCCATATGCAACCACAACTAATCCTTTATCATTATCGGCTAAATGTTCTGGACTTCCATAACGGGTAACCATCTGATTCCATGCCATTTGCACCACAAAATCTAATAATGATTCAGCCACATAAGTTAGGTGATCGCTTACTTTCATGGTGGTTAATACATTCTCAACATCGGCAGCCGCTATATGCAGTAATTGCATCTGTTTAAATTGTCGTAAAGCTTCGAGTTGTTGTTCTTCATCATCAACTTGAATACGTAATAAATATTGATAGAGCTGACTTTTATACTCATCAGGCGCAACGGTTTGATACAATGAATTAATATCAATAAGTTCATCTAACAATATAGGATAATGAGCAAGTTGATCACTAATCATTGGCGATGCACTACATAAGCGAATTAATTGTTTTAAGGCAGTCGAATATTCTAGTAATAACTCTAAATAAGTAGTGCGACTGACAATATTAACCAGCAAAGGCAAAATTCTTGATAAAACCACTATTGCTGTCTTTTCGCTACAAATTGACTCTAATAAACGTGGCATTAATTGATCGAGTATTTCGCGCCCTCGTACACCAATGGTGCGTTTACCAATATCATCACGAAACTGTACCAGCAATTGATGAAGTTGCTTAACTTCTGTATCTGAAAAAGCCGGTAATATTTGGCTGACATCGCTTATTTGAAGATCAGGTACCCAAAGATCGTCAAATTGATCGTTATATTGTTTGGTTGTTAAGGTTGATTCTGATTCATTTTCGCCAATAAGTTCATTAAAGATTTGTCGATTAATTTGCATTCGTTTGGATAAGCTATGTTCAAATTCCCCCCAATTAGTAAATCCCATGCTTGTGGCTAAACGTAATTGATCGAGCTCATCATCAGGTAGTGTTTGAGTTTGTTCATCGCAAATAGCTTGTAGTATATTTTCACAACGACGTAAAAATAAATAATTTTCTCGTAGTACGGTTACTTCGTCAGTGTTAAGTAATGACTCTTGTTCAATAACCAGTAAAGCCGCCAGCAGTGAACGTGTTTGCAAACCAACCACTCGACCACCACGAATGAGTTGAAAGACTTGTACAATAAACTCTATCTCACGAATACCCCCAGCTCCAAGTTTGATATTATTCTTTAACTCGCGACGGCGCACTTCACGTTCAATCATACTTTTCATATTACGTAATGATTGTAATACACTAAAGTCGATATAACGGCGATAAATAAACGGTTTTAATAATTGGTAAAGTTCGATGGTATAATGTGCTTGTTGGCAACCAAGTATCTTCGCTTTGACCATTGCATAACGTTCCCAATCACGTCCTTGTTCTTGGTAGTAATCCTCCATAGCAGAGAAACTTAGTACCAAAGGTCCACCATCACCAAGCGGTCGCAAGCGCATATCAACACGGTAGACAAAACCGTCTTCAGTTATTTGATCTAGTGCTTTAATTAAACGTTGACCTAATCGAGTAAAGAATACAGCATTATCTAGCTCTCGCCGCCCTCCTTGTGTTTGCCCATGCTCTGGATAAGTAAAAATCAAATCAATATCGGACGAAAAATTAAGCTCACCACCGCCTAGTTTTCCCATACCTAAAACCAGTAGTGGCTGTGGTTCACCTTGAGCATTACAAGGTATTCCCCATTCTTTACAACTTAGCTCATATAGCCAATCACGAGCAGTAACAATGATCACCTCAGCCAGTTCACTTAATTGTAATAAAATCTGCTCATCATTGCTGATATGTGCTA
Source organism: Gilliamella sp. App4-10 (assembly GCF_001690495.1). Taxonomy (GTDB): domain Bacteria; phylum Pseudomonadota; class Gammaproteobacteria; order Enterobacterales; family Orbaceae; genus Gilliamella; species Gilliamella apicola_G. Next base: position 7,644 of record NZ_LZGS01000010.1, on the reverse strand, counting down.
ATTGAGACCACGCTAACCGGACTAAAATATAACGACGAAATTGTCTTAATATCTTCATAAATTCAGTTTCATCTGAAACTGTTAGTAATTTTTCATTTAACCAAGTTTGGTAATACTGCCTTTCGTCTGCTTGTGGTGAATTTTTTACAATGTCAGAAAACCACTGTGGAAATCGATAAAAGGCATCCACCAAAAAATCACTGTAAACTAAAATATCCAGATTAGCTTGTATTTGAGTTGGATTGCATTGTGCTAGTTTAGCGATGACTTTGACCTTTTGAGCACCAATAATATTTGTTTGTTGCATATTACTTTCCCACCTACAAAGTTGATTAACTAATAGTACCCGATCTTTTTAAAAATAGCTTAACACTTATTTTCGGTACTGTGTAAGTAGATAACTCTCAACAAATAAAGTAGATAAATATGTTAGTCTTAATTATAAATATCTATCTATTGAATAGCATTCTTAAAAAGACCCAAGTAACCAACAAAACAAGATGTAAAACTCGATAATTTGAAAAACGATAGTTTCATTGGACTTTCTTTATATCTCTATTCAATTTATTCCATTAGTGATTTATTAGTGCAATTAACATTAACTTTAATTTAGTGTTTATCTCACTATAAGCAAAATCTTTTACTGAATGAACAGATAATTTTGCCATTTGCCATTGGGTAAATTCTGGTTCGTGAGATATCAATTTATCTTTCAATAGATGATCTACCTGATTTAACGTTTGTTGATAACCTTCTAAATCATTCACTTCTAATGCATACTCTTCGTTTTGTTGCCAAAATTCGAGTAAGTTAGATATGTCATATTGAATTGAGGTGTCATAAGGATATTTTCTTATCGACTGATTATTCAATAATCGATAACCTCTGGATGCTTTACTTTGTGAAAATAGATGTAAATGAAATCGGCTTAGCTCAATAGCAAAATTAAGTAAATCTTGTTTACTACCTTGTTTGAGCTCTAGCTCGACTTCTTGAATGATTTTAACTTTTCCATTTGACTTAATTTCCCCTTGATCTAATACCACTTCAATTTCGCTAGTCGCAAACGAAATCAACCAAGCTTGTCTTAAAAAATTCGTACTAAACAAAGGCAATAAATCTTTTTGTAACCAACCAATATTACAATTATCAGGCAATGCCGAATATGGTAATACAGTTAAATCAGGTTCTGAATTAGGTAATTCGGCATTAAATTCTGTACGTTCGTGTAACCCAGCCACAGATTTACTATCACACTTTAAGGTGATTTCAAACTGTTTTTTATTATTATCTTCGCACTCCCTTACTCGCAATCCACAATGGTTGTTGCGCAAATAATAACCTCTTGTATCATAATAAGTATTGATCAGATTCAGTTTTGCAGAGCTTCGTTTAGCTGATAAAATAGCCGACAATTCAGCTTCGTCACAATCCGCCCATTGTTCTAAAAAATTTTTTAAACTAGCAATATCGCTGGTATTGATTTCAAACTTTAATTCAATTTCGTTACTCATTATTCAGTTTTATATTGGTTATTTTGCTATATCATATATTGAATAATCTAAGAAATATACTCAATCATGAATTAACAAAAATTGAACCAGATAAATGTTTTAAAGGTAGCTATAGTTTTATTCATTAGTTAAGTAATATGAAGCTGCTCACTTATGAGTGTGAGCAACAGCAAATTTATAATTTGGTTAGTTTAATAAATCTTTAGATAACAAAAATAGTTATTTTACAACACGAAATGGATTAGGTTTGGGTTTAGATTGCACCGGTTGTTGAGATGAAGTTTCTCGTTTTGCATGATATTGTGGTTCATCCTCAAATCCCATACCAACACCGTTTTCTCGGGCGTAAATGGCCTCGATTGCCGCCATTGGCACAACAATGTGTTGAGGCACACCAGAAAAGCGAGCATTGAATTCAATTTGTTCATTAGTAGCTAAATATTGACCGACTGATTGTGGAGCAATATTTAATACGATTTGATTATTTTGGATAAACTCCTGCGGCACTAATACTCCATATACCGAAGTATTCACCACAATATAAGGCGTGAAGTCGTTTTCTAAAATCCAATCATAAAAAGCTCTAAATATATAAGGGCGACGTGGAGTCATTTGCTCAAGTTCCATTAAAACCACCTAGTCTAAAATTATCGTAAATAAAGATAAATTTAATTGATTATGATCTTATCTTTTTTTCTTCTTCGGTTAATGAATTAACAAAAGCAGGACGCTCAAAAATTCGCGCCATATAAGCTAAATAATTCTTTTCAGCCACTTTGGGTAATTCAATATCAAGTAACGGTAAACGCCAAAGTAATGGAGCAAAATAACAATCACATAAAGTAAAATCATCACTCATAAAATAATCTTTTTCTTTAAACATAACCGAAATTGAAATAAGATCATCAAGAAGATTTTTCCGAGCCGTTTTGGCTACATTGCTATTAGGATCGGCAATAATCATTTCGTAAGCGCTATACCACTCTTTTTTAATGCGATACATTGTTAAACGAGAATTTGCACGAACAATTGGATAAACTGGCATTAATGGTGGATGCGGAAAGCGTTCATCAAGATATTCTAATGCAATATGTGGTTCATATAACGTAAGATCGCGATCAATTAAAGTTGGAATTGAACTGTAGGGATTAAGATCCAATAATTCCTGTGGTAGATTATCTGCCGTTACAAACTCTATTTCGGCAGTTACCCCTTTTTCTGCCAGAACAAAACGAATCTGATGCCCGTAAATATCTGTTGTATCACAAAATAATGTCATTACAGAACGTTTATTAACAGCAACAACCATATTCACTCCAAATATGTAAAATTAAAATAATTCTTGTTGGTAGTTATTCTAACAAATTGGATAACAAAATTGTTAAAAAAAATAAATTTTCTTAAATTCTTTTCATGAAGAATACATTTTTAGCAAGAAGTTTCAGGAAATCATACGTTTTAGTATAACGGAAAAACAAATTATTTAGATTTATCTAGTCAAAGAATATTTATTGTGTAGGTAACCTTCCATTATTAAAACTTTTAACCTACTGAACGTTGTTTTTAAATAAATAAAATCAGCATAAAAAAACCCAGATAATACTGGGTTTTTGAAACAAACTTGTAATGTGTTTGTAATGTTGAAATTAACGTTTGCTGAATTGTGGACGACGACGCGCTTTGCGTAGACCCACTTTTTTACGTTCAACTTGACGTGCATCACGAGTTACGAAGCCTGCTTGACGTAACGCAGAACGCAAAGTCTCGTCATATTCCATTAATGCACGAGTAATACCGTGACGAATCGCACCAGCTTGACCTGAAATACCACCACCTTTAACCGTGATGTAAAGATCAAGTTTGTCAGTCATTTCAACTAACTCTAACGGTTGCATAACAACCATACGAGCAGTATCACGACCAAAGTATTGTTCTAATGAACGTTTGTTAATAACGATGTTACCACTACCTGGTTTGATAAATACACGAGCAGCAGAACTTTTGCGGCGACCTGTACCGTAATATTGATTATCAGCCATCTTTTATCCCCTTAAATATCTAATACTTGCGGTTGTTGTGCCGCATGATTGTGCTCATTACCAGCATAAACTTTTAGTTTACGGTACATTGCACGACCAAGAGGACCTTTCGGTAACATGCCTTTTACAGCAATTTCGATGACTTGTTCAGGATGACGTTCAATCATTTCTTTAAAAGTCGCTTCTTTAAGTCCACCGATATAGCCAGTATGACGATAATAAATCTTATCAGTGCGTTTTTTGCCTGTTACAGCAACTTTTTCTGCATTGATAACGATAATATAATCACCTGTATCAACATGTGGCGTATATTCTGCTTTGTGTTTACCACGCAAACGGCTTGCGATTTCAGTAGCTAAACGACCTAACGTTTTACCTGCTGCATCAACAACATACCAGTCGCGTTTAACTGTTTCTGGTTTAGCTGAAAAAGTACTCATTCGTAATTATCCAATTTTTAAATTAATCTCACGTTAATAAATCATTTGATTTATTTACACTTTTTGATTACCTCTATTAATTAATTTACCCCTTCGAGTAGTTATATTAATATTGATAACCGCAAACAACGTTGGGAAAAACATTGTCGTAACGTGGGTGGCAACATTATACAGAAATAATATAAAAGCGCTAGAGCAAAAAAGAAAAAATCATGGCGATAAGAAGAGCTTACTGTTAAACTTTCACTTAACATTAAATAACGACATATTGATATAAATGAACAATACAATTCGTCTTTCTAAAGAAGATTATATAGGCAGAGGCTTACACCGCAAATGCTATCATCATCCAGAAAATCCCAATAAATGCATTAAAGTCAATTATAATGATGGTGCAGAAGAAGAAACAAAACGTGAAATCAGCTATTATAAACACCTTATTAAACGTAATGTTTCATGGGGTGCATTAGCCCAATATTATGGCCCTGTTTCAACAAGTTATGGTGAAGGTCATGTTTTCGAACTTATTCGAGATTATAATGGTGAAATAGCTATACCGCTTGAAAAATACCTTGCTAATAAAAAATTAACTCAGCAATATTATGATGATTTAGTTATATCATTAAAAAATTTAAAATCAGCCATATTAAAAGACCGCATTATTACAATGACAATAAAAAGCAAAAATATATTATTTCAACACTTAAGTACTGAAAAAAGTCGTTTAGTGATTATTGATAATATTGGTAACTCAACCTTAATTCCTATTGCCACTTACATTCCTTTTTTTGCTAAAGCTAAAATTGAACGAACGTGGCAACGTTTTTTAACATCAATGATTAAAGAAAATAGCCACAATATATTAATCACTCGTTTAGTTGAAGATGTGAATCAATGATACAAAATTGTGCAATAACACCTTTCATATTATCGGGTCTATTTTTAAGTTAAATAGACCATGATGTAACTTAACTATACGGTTGACAATACTTAACCCAAGCCTAATACCGTTATGCTTGAGATCCATGCGAAAAAAGGCTTGGGGCAGTTTTTCGCTTTTAGATTCATCAATCCCCTTGTCTTCATCTTCGACCGTAATAACGATGCCCTTTTTATATTGATAGCAACTTACCATAATTTTGGTGTTATCTGGACTGTAGTGATAACTATCTTCGATCAAATTACGCACTAACTGTCTTATGAAGGTCACATTACCATTAAAAACAAGATCTTTATTAATGATATACTACTCAAGTTTTTGCTGTTTTTTTAAGGTTAATTGTGTTAGCTCATCGAACAAATGAATCATAATATCGTTATAAAAATTAATATGTTGATATTGACCTTTTGTGAAATTTTGACTGGTCGTGCAAGCATTAATAAAATAACTTTTAGACGGTATTAACTAATCGATCTATACGACTAATTAATTCACAACAATCAATCTTATGTTTATTTCCTAACAATTCTAAATGCAAACGGATACCTGCTAAAGGTGTTCGCATTTCGTGAGACACATCAGCAGTAAAAAGACGTTCTTGAGATAATGTATTATTCAACCTAACAAAAAAGGTTATTTAATACGGATGTAATCGATTTAATCTCCCCTATATTACTGATTGGTTCAATGAGTTTTGGATTTTCTTCGGTACGCTGATTAAGATTTTTTTCTAAAATTTCAATTGGTTTTATGATTCGTTTGATGAGTTGGTATGCTAAAAATAGTGTGACTAACATCATTGAAAGCGCAGAACAAAATAAAACAAAAATGGCTTCTAGCTCTTCTTAAACAACTTCATCAATTTTATTTTGGCTTATAGTTAAGCTAATCAAAGTATCAATTTGTTCTTTACTTTCATGCCATAACTAAAGAACAGTAATAATCTGACAAAACAGCATAATAAAGCCTAAAATAAAGAAAAGGTTCCAACGAATGCTATGTCGTATATTATTAAATAATTTTGAAACCATAATTTGTCTAATTTGAATTAATCAACTATGGGATTTACTCACTTTGTTTACAGTAAATCCATGGCTTTGCCCATTCTTGCCAAACTGTAACGGCTTTTGATCTATTCCGTTATATTGTGCCGTTGTTTAATTTCGGCGAGCGCTTCTAATGATGTGGCATTAAATGCTTCTACCATCCATTCGGGCCAGTCTTGACCGTCAATCCTATGGGCTTTAAATTCCGCTTCTTGATCTGATTTATATTCGCCATCATCGATATTGGCAGATTTATAATACACCATAAAACTATTGATCCAACCCCAAACAAATGTACTCCCTGCGCCTGCTCGGGCAGGATCTAGCATGATATGATCAATCACTTGATGCGTACCGGATTGGCACACCATTAACACGGTCGAGGTTAGAGCATTACGCGACATATTATGGATAATAACACCATGCAAATCATCCCAATCATACTCCTTTATACGGCGTTTTTTCGGTTGTAAAAATACCGCAGGACGGCGTAATACTTTAAAGTTAAAAAAATAACTTTCGTTAACATAGACTTTACCTGTTTTACGGTTAAATATAATAGGACTACCACGACGGGAGAATAGATTATGATACAGTTGAGGAACAGCATAATACATACCGATACAACAGGTAATAAATCCAATAATTCCAATAAAACAAAGCATTCTACCACTATCAGGATGATCATAATCCATAATAAATGTAGGAAAACCAATAAGAAGTATTAATAAAACAATAACGACAACAAAATAGAGACAGGCATAAAAAATCTGATCATTGTGATCCTGACGAATAAAGGCACAATAGGTATTATTAGTATAGCTTAAGCGATCGTCATGCAGGGGCACTAAACGTGGACCTTTATCTAGATCACCAAACCAACCAAAAATTTGTGGACGGTATTTTGATGGCATTTTATTCTCCTTTTATTTATTCTTCATGAAATTGGTTACTGCTTCGGTTAATGATAAGTGGAATTTCGCCATCATCTTGTGCATTAGGGCTGATATTGATTTGATAGTTATTTATTAGATCATAAGCAAAGGTGCCCGCTATCCAAGTTATCACCGTTAGGTGGCTATCTGACTGATGAGGATCGGTTTTTTTCACTTCGATTTTTTCAATATCGTTAAAATTAGATTGCCATACCGCTTTGCCCATTCTTGCCAAACTGTAACGGCTTTTGGGCTATTCCGTTATATGGTGCCGTTGTTTAATTTCAGCTAACTCTGCTAATGATGTGGCATTAAACGCTTCAACCATCCATTCGGGCCAGTCTTGACCGGCAATCCTATGGGCTTTAAATTCCGCTTCTTGATCTGATTTATATTCGCCATCATCGATATTGGCAGATTTATAATACACCATAAAACTATTGATCCAACCCCAAACAAATGTACTCCCTGCGCCTGCTCGGGCAGGATCTAGCATGATATGATCAATCACTTGATGCGTACCGGATTGGCACACCATTAACACGGTCGAGGTTAGAGCATTACGCGACATATTATGGATAATAACACCATGCAAATCATCCCAATCATACTCCTTTATACGGCGTTTTTTCGGTTGTAAAAATACCGCAGGACGGCGTAATACTTTAAAGTTAAAAAAATAACTTTCGTTAACATAGACTTTACCTGTTTTACGGTTAAATATAATAGG
>NZ_LZGS01000009.1 GCF_001690495.1 Gilliamella sp. App4-10 | reverse complement strand
AGAGAGGTTATCGGCAAAAATATCCTGTTTTGCCAATAAATCATCAAAGGTTTTAAAATCAAGACCTAAATCATCTCTAGGTACTAATAAGGAAACATAAACATAATCATCCTCAATAATTGCTCGGCTGATTTGTTTTTGATCGTTGAAATATAATTTTATATTACCTGAATGATCTGTTTCTGCATAATCTAAATAGCGTGATTCAATCCTTTTACAGACATTATTTTCCCACTCCAATAACCACTCTCTATCGCCAGTTGTTTCGGTAATATCAATGTCATTTTCTTCATAACTGCCCATTCTGCCAGTCCCATCCGGTATAAAACCAATAGATTTAACCTCCCAGCCATCAATATTTAATGATTCTCCAAGAACAAATCCAAAACGATATTCATAACATATTCCTGTAAAAGGCTTTCCTTGATAATAACAACGTATCTGATTCATTTCATAATCAAAATATTCTGCACTGGTTAACAAATCATAATCGACCTTTATCATACCATTGGCTTCAAATACACCATAATCTCGACTACCAGTAATAATACCGTCGGTAATTTCATATACTTGATAAAGCTGATTGTCACGATGATCGTAAGCTTCGCCATTAAATGGCGTATCGTTATAAAAGTAGTCATTACTGCGCTTTTCTAGTTGATTCAGTTCTATTCTGACTATCATAATAAGGGAACCTTAATCTTTTTATATTATCAACACCTAGTGTTCAAGATTTAGTATAGGTTATATTTTTGCTGTATCCAATTACAAAGAGGCAATATGATTGTTATAAACTTTTCTTTATATGTGGATAAATAAGTGCATTGATTTCCTCATCAGAGTATACGCCTCCTCCCATACAAAAAGCACCTGGTAACTCTTTTATTTGACAAAAAGATAAATGATACGCTTGCATAAAGTAATTTATTACAAGAAAAGAATTAAAGTCACTAGAATCAACTCTATCCTTGATTAACTTTATTAAAAAATTAATCTCTTTACCTTTTTTAGCATTTTCTCTTAATAGTTCTAATAATTCTTCATTTAAATTCATTTTATAATCTCATTTTTTGATTTAGAAAATAATACTTCAACCTTTGTATAATTACCTGGGGTTCCTTTTACTCGTGCTAACAAAATTTCCAATTGAGAAAATCCATATTTAGCTGCTTGGTTAGCTGTCCAAGTATGAGTTACCGCTTCTTCTAAAGAAACTCCTTGAGAGGTTAATTTATTAATGATACCAAGGTTTTTATTTGTAGCAGATTTTTCAAGATTCATCCAATTACCTCTAATACTTTTAACATTCTCACCATAATGATTCATCATTTGTGAAAACATATCGGAACCGCGGATTGGAGAGTTTACAGCATTGATTTTAAAATCAATAATGCCATCACTTTGAAAGTGTTGACAAAATACCATTTTTTCCATCAATAATTAAACTGAACTCATTAGAACTTGCGGTGGTTGGTCTAAATTTTTCAAAAGTATTCTTCTTACCGCCATACTTGCTTTCTTTCTTTTTTTCTGTTTTAAAATTAGTATTAACTGTCGTTCGACTTTCTTTATTAACCGTATTATCTTTCCTTATGCCTGTTTCTAAATTAATTGCATCGGAAACGTGTCCTGTGTTCTCAGTTAATAATGAGCGCTCTTTACCTTTAATTAAGTTTTCATCCAATATTCTATGAAAATATTCACCCGGTACCGCTTTTGCTTTGTTTTCCATACTTAATAGTTCCCACTTTTGTGGGTATATAGCAGATAACGTTTTTTCTACACCGTTTTCATAAGTTATTTGAACTGAAAGTGTTTTGTTATATTGCGTATCTTTTGTGTATGGCATTAAACTGGGTATCTCATCGGCAATATTTGATACCGTATTAGGCGAAGCAGGTAATACCTGATTTGAGTTTTCCACTCTATTGGGTACTGGGGATGACTCTGTTTTTTGGCTCGGTATGTTGCTTGGTATCTCAGAGAGCGAATTTTCAATACCCGGTTTTGGGAAATGTTCTTCACCTGAAATATATCGATCTATCTTTTCCAGGCTCATCGTGGTTTTAGAGGGAGACGGATCATTCTTTAATGCAGTAAGGTTTTTTTTGCTTCCGTGAATACTTATTGTGATAAGTATCCCATCCATGATGCCTCTTTTGATTAGTGCAGAAATTTTAGCTAATTTGATATCGGCTGGTAGCGTTTTATTGTGCATCACTGAATAAATGGCTTCGGCTAGTTCTTCAGTTATCAAAATGCCTTGTAATGAATCTGCACTTATTTGACCTATTAACGTGATTTTAACGGCTTGTTTTTGACTAATATTGGTTAATAATAGTGTTTTACTACTCCATTTTGCCGATGCGATAATTGTACCACCAGCAAACACATTAGAAACTATCGTTAAGATGTCAAATGAATCATCTTTCCAATTACTAAACCCTTCGCTATGCCGATCGGCAATATTGATAACAGCCGAGGTAGTTGACGCCGCAATCGATGACCATATTAACCCTGATACCACTCTTGAACCTGGCACTGGAGCAACTAATGTAATGACACCAGCAACCACTATTGCCGCAAATCCTAATGATGCTAAGGCATCAGATAAGGTATCTGAATCACTTTTACCATCTGTATCAAAATTAATTTCGATACCACCATAAATAATCTCTTTCCCTAAGATAATCCGATTATCATCATCAAAAGTGACTTCTTTTGCGACGCCAACTTGTTTATCTACTGCGGCATAGCCTTTAATAATGCCTTCTGGATAACGGTTATCTTTATCCCAACATTCAAGTGCTTGCTTAATGGCGTCTTCTTTTGTTTCGCCTTTGCCAACATAGACACCACAAAATGATCTGTCGACGGGGTTAGTCCAGTCAATTAAATGAACTTCGTTATCATTATAAAAATAGCCCACTCTTAATGACATATCTTCACGTTCACCATAAATGCTTGAAATATGTTTAACGTGAACTTGTCCAAAGTTTTCGCGGCAATCAGCTGGCACTTTATCAAGCAAAAATTTGAGTTTATCCTTGAAGAGCTTTAACGATTCCATTCGATTTTGATAGGCCTGTTCATCCTCGGATGATAGCTGCTGTTGCTTTTCTTGCACTAAGATCCAGTCAATTTGCTGAGTTAAATTTTTATAAAAAATAAATGGATTTTCTGACTCTTCGGCAGTATTTGTGGAATACGCAACACTTTGTTTTGCATTAATCACATTTTGGATATATTCAATATATTCCTTTCGGTTACCATATATTATTTCGCAAACAATTTTGTGACGCCCTTCAATAGCCCATTTTACTTCGTTCCATTGAGTTGAATTTTGAGGTCCATTAATGACTTTTCCTAGGTATTTATCATCAGTTCTGAACGAAATATGGTGATAACACCTCCATGAAGCCCTAATTTGTTCAAGCGCAGGTGCGTCGGGATTGATTCTTTGTAAAGAAAAAGACATGATCTTTCCACGTATCACATTAGTTAAATTGGGTTTAGCCACAATTCGATAATTTTGCATGGTTATTCCTTATTTATAGATACTTTATATTTAGTCGTTTTGATATCTGCTTTTGCAAATAAATAATCGATAGCTAATTTATCTTTGTGGTAAGGCCCTAATGCTTGGTAAATATCTTTTACCATGTCTTTTCCATAAATTTCCTTATAGGCATCAATTGTCATTTCAATGGTATTTTTGGAATAAGTTAAATACCCAATCATTTGTTCTGAATTTATCGTTTCAATGGCTTTATGCAATCGTTGAGCATTGGCTTTCGCTAAAATGTCATCATCATCTGGAAACTGATAATAATAGTCCATATTAGGAGGAACAGTTTTAATACCACTTTTCCTTCGCGATCTAAACGACCTTGTCTAAATTCACCATTATCAAAACAAACTTGATATTTAGTCGTTGGAATTGGGTAACCATCATCGGTTTCAAGATACAGCGTTATTCCTTCTTGTTTATCTTGTGTGGTGAAAGTTTGAGGAATAGCACCTGATAAAAGTGTCGATTTATAATCTAACGACGATACCCCCATCTTCTGGAAGACATTGCATTTAAGATAGATATTATCCTGTGTACCCAGTTCAATGCCTTCACTGCTAATTTTGATATAAGAGCCACCACAAATGAGGGTAATGTTATCTTTGGCGGTAATGGTTACCTTGCCATCCACGCTATCCACTTTAATATCTTGCTTGGCCGCCATATTGAGGTTGGCGTTTTGGGCTTGCACTTCAATATCGCCTTGGTTGGCAAACAGTTTCATGCCCGCTTTTTGCGCAAATAAGCCAATCGCTTCAGCCGATGAGAGGGTGACGTTGTTTAAAGCGTTGATATCAGTTTGATTTTCACTGGTTAAGGTGAGACTGTTAGCTGTTGTCAGTTGGATGTTTTCAGGGCTGGTTAGGGCCATGCCTTCTTGCGCATAGGCCAGTAGGCCACTTTGGGTTAGCTGAGTTAAGTTGGCTTTAAGTTGCGCTTGGCTGTCGGTATCGGCGCTGTGCGCCTCGGACTGGGTGGTGGCATTTTGTAGGGCTTTGGCAATGGAGAGGGCATTTTCAAGTTGGCTTATTGCCGCTTGCATATCCAGCTGTTTACCTTGCGCTTTGGGCTGGGTTTGCGTGGTTAAGTATAAGCCTCTATTGGCGGCAATGGCGCCCCATTCATCAGTGCGCAGTTCAAAGCCTTCACCGCGGGGTTGTTTTTTTTCGTTAACTAAGTGACCAATATTAAGTTGAGTTTTGCCGTATTCGGTAGCCAGTTTAATATGCTCTTGCCCACGTTTATCATCCATGCGCAGTTTGTTATTAGCCGGGGTGCGAATCACATTGCGGTGTTTGTTAATGGTGGTGACAAGGTCGGGGTGAGCACTGTCATGCATCGCATGGGCAATATACGGCCGGTCAGGATTGCCCTGCATAAAGGCAATGGCCACTTCGGTGCCATCAATTAACGGGAAGTGAAAGCCATAGGTGTTACCCGCATACGGTTTGGCTAAGCGTACCCATAAGCTTTCGGTGCCACTTTTCCATTGTTTCAGGTCAACATTAAATTTAACTCGATAGCGTCCTTGGGTATCAATATAGCCATAGGTGTCATTGTCGGGGCTGGTGACCCTTGCCGGTAACGTACCACTGACTTGTGGCCAGCGTATGGGCGCGGGGCGATAGGGTTTTAAGGCTTGATAAGGAATGGCGGTAAAGGTGAGCTCATAAGCATCAGTGCGATTACCTTGCCCCTGTACATTTAAAATAATGATACCGTCATTAATATCTGCTAGCGGACTGCCGTTGAGGTTAATCCATTGACCGGGGGCAAGGTGATAGTGATTACTCTTGCCTTTGAGAATAATTTGCTGGCTAATCGCCTGTTCATGACGAATACGGGCATACCACTGACCACTTTCAATCTGATTATCGTAAGTGTTATGGTCATTATCACTATTATCCTCACCATGAGTGTGTGGATTTCCCTGTCCGTTGCTCGCTAAGCCTTGATAGTGCTCAGCATAACGATAGTCGCTGCCATAGGTGGTCAGGTCTTTGGGTTG
>NZ_LZGS01000008.1 GCF_001690495.1 Gilliamella sp. App4-10 | reverse complement strand
GAATGAAATTATAGCTATAAATGGAAGTAGTGAGGAATTCGCAATAATCAACTTAATTTAACATAATATACATTATTCCGACTTTAACATTTTGATATTTATAGTTTTTTATAATTAAAAAAAAGAGGGTGAAAATTTTCCCAGTGGTTAGTTTTGTGAATTGTAACTTAATGATTAACAATAAACATCATTGAATTTATACTTGATTTATCTAAAACAACAACTGTGGGATATAGGCTCAACTTGGAATTTTTTAGGTTGATTCTGTCAGCAAATTTTATATCCATTTTTCAGAAACTTGTTGTATTGACAGATAAATGACTTTTGGTCGGCAAAACCTATGGAATACCGTATTTAAAGACTCTATCGCATTGCATTAATGGTATAAATCGCTTTACGAATATCTCGATCCTAGCCAAAATATTAGACAATACACACCTATATCATTTTGTCATTTTGGTCATATTGTATGGCTGTGTTGGAGATTATAATAGATTTCAATATATTCCAGCCAGTTTATACTTGAATTTACATGCTGATTTTATTAGTTATATCTCAATAATTCATGTACATTTATTTTAGTGCGCATAATGTATATTATGTTAAATTAAGTTGATTATTGCGAATTCCTCACTACTTCCATTTATAGCTATAATTTCATTCGATACTTTAATTTTTTGTCATAAAAATAACTTCACTACCAGGAACTGGCATTTTTAAAATAGGTTTTTTTATTTTACCCCTCTTTACACAATAGAATAAAAATAATAATTAGCGAGCAATTGTGGTTTTATTATAAAATATGATACCCTAATGATCATAATAAACTATGATCATTACTTTTCGTCAATATGCAAAATATATTTAAGAGATTACGTTCCAACAGTTATTCTGTTCCATGTGAATTGTGTAGTATGGGATCTCTTTGCATTCCAATGTTACTTAACAATAAGTTAGATAGCATATTAGAGCAAAAAATGTCTTATACCAAAGATGAAATTCTAGTTAAAGCAAATACACCATTTACCAAATTATATATTATTCATTCGGGGGCATTAAAAACTTTTGTTACTACACCGGATAATCAACAACAAATTAATGGTTTTTATTTACCTGGCGATATTGTTGGTTTAGATTCACTTTCAACCAAAGTATATAACAATAATATTCAATCTCTTTGTAATACTCTTGTTTGTGAACTTTATTATGATGAATTAATGTCTTTAGTCGATACTCAAAAAAATATCAGAGACATGGTTTTTAATTTGCTAAGTTCTGATATTTATAATTATCAAAAATTAGTATTATGCTACTCGCAAAAAAAAGCAGATGAACGATTAGCAACCTTCATATATTCGCTTTATCAACGTTATGAAAAAAGAGGTCATTCTTCATTAAATATTAAACTTATGATGAGTCGGGCTGATATCGCTAATTATTTAGGCTTAACAATTGAGACAGTTAGTAGAAATTTATCAAAATTGCAAGAACAGAATATTATATCAGCTAAAGGAAAATATATATTTATTAAAAATTTAAATGCTTTGATAGATTTAGGTAACTAGATATATCTATGTTAAAATAATCAAAATAATTTATTTAAGGTCTTAATATATGGCAAGTTTAAAGAAAATATTCATTGTGACAACTATGACCTTTGTCTCTCTTTCTACGTTTGCAGCCCAACAACTAACAGAGCAACAAGCTAAAGATTTGCAGCCATTTAAAAACATAACCATCCGTGGAGCATTTTACACTGATAATGATTATGTTATGGCCATGTCAAGAGCTGCAGATAAAGAAGGTGCAGCTTCTTTTTATATAACCACAACCAATATCAGCCCATCTAATGATACTTTACGGATTGTTTACGCTAAATTATATAAAGCTGATGCGCCTAAAGCAGAAGAACAAACTGAAAAATTGCGCAAATTTGAAGGTGTGTATGAATATTCCAAATCTAAAGCTATACGTTTAGAACCATTCAATATTATTCGTATTCGAGGGTATTTTTCTAGTGAATATGATATAAACCAAGCAATTGCTAAAGAAGCTTCGGCAAAAGGTGCTTATGCTTATTATATCGATTCACATTCTCAATTAGGTAGTAATATACAAGTTACAGCCTATTTGTTTAAAAAAGATGCGCCAGTACGTAATCTGCAACCAGAAGATGCAATACCTTATGATTCTGAAGCTGGGCAACAAGCCCTTGCGCAAGGTGGTGATGTGGCAATGCAAGTTGAAAAACCTGGTTATTATTCTTCTTCAGCTTTTAATGAAAAATTTTATGCTAACAAATTTAATAATAAAGTAAAAGTCATTGATCAATCTACCAATAATGCAACAACGCCTACAGCAACAAGTACACCTAAATTGGGCGTTACTGCGGTTGCAAATGAGCTGCAGCGCATAACTCGTTACACTGTCACTCTGCCCGATGGAAGAAAAATTCAAGAATTAAATGATGCAACTGCAGCCAAAATGGTCGCATTTGATACAATTAAATTTAGAGGCTACTATGTGACTGATCAGGAAATTTCTTATCAAGCTGGTAAACGAGCCATTGATGCTGGAGCTAAGTATTATCACATAGCCCGAGTGGCTCATGATTCAAATGGTCCAAATATAACTGTTTTTGTTGACCTTTATCGATGAAACGTATATAGATAATTGGGCGCATAAGCGCCCTATTATTTTATTCAAACGAATTCTTTATTCATTCCATCATTATAATTCAGATTTAACTGTATCAATTTGTTGCTTAATGCGTTTTGCTGAAATGGGATATGATGTGCCTAGCTGTTGCGCAAATAGATTTACTCTTAATTCTTCAATCATCCAACGTATATTTATTACTTTTTCTTGTAATTTTGAGTTTTCTGGTAAGCTATTAAGCCATTTTTCATATTCATTTTCAATCTCTTCAACTATATTCATCGACAGCCTATCTTTAGTGTAATTTAACATGAGTTTTTCAATTCTTTTTTCAATTGCAGTTAAATAACGGTTGATATCTGGCAGCCGCTTATAACCTGATTGCGTAACAAAACCTTTATAAACAAGGTGATCAAGTTGTTTTTTTATATCAGATAAAGCAAAAGCTAATGCTAAGTCAATACGACCTTTTAATTTTTTACTGATGTTGTAATATAAAGTCAAAATGGACTCAACTTGTTTTGCAATATCAACCACAATTTCATTGATATTCGCTTTGGTATAATCCAATAATTTCTCGTAGTTATTTTGGCTTTGAATGACTTGACCATTTTGTTCAATTAAATAATCAACACCACAAGCAATGCAGTCATCAATTAAACTCAGTACTGTACCAAAAGCATTGAAATATAAACTTAATTTAGATTTATTTGGTAACTTTTCATGTAAATACTTGATTGGCGATGGTATATTGAGTATAAGTAAACGTCTTAACCCTAATTTTGTCAGTCTTTGTTGCTCATCTGGATTATCTACTAGCTTAATGCTTACAGATTGTTGATTATCAATGATTGCCGGATAAGCTTTAATCGTATAATTTTTATGCTTTTCTTCATAGATACTAGGTAGAGAGCCGAAACTCCACCCAGTTAAATTACTTTGCTCAATTTGAACCGTTTTCTTAATTGTTAAAGATGATAATGCTTGTTGAAGTTCGTTTTTGAGTTGTTCTTTTAGTAAAACGAGGTCTTTACTTGTAGCAATTTCTTTATTGTTATTATCAACAATGCTAAAAGTCATTTTCAAATAATCAGGAATTTGATCCAATTGCCAATCTTCAGGGGTAATTTTTACACCTGTCATTTTGTGAAATTCGGTTTCTAAACTTTCGAGTAAAGGTTGATCCGTTGAAATACCTCTACTCAAAAATGCATCAGCATAGTTTGGTGCTGGAACAAAATTTCGGCGCAGTGATTTAGGTAATGATTTGATTAGTGCAATAATTAAATTTTTTCTAAAACCTGGTACCTGCCAATCAAATCCCCTATTTTTGATTTGGTTTAATAGATTAAGAGGTATCCTTATTGTGACGCCGTCACGTTTATCTCTTATATCAAATTGATAACTCAGTGCTAATTTCAAATTATCTTGATTCCAAAAATCAGGAAAGTCATTTAAATTAATCAGTTGTGCTGATTGTTTGATCAACATCGCTTTCTCAACATTAAGAAAGTCAGGGGCTGATTTCTGCTTTTGTTTCCACCAAGCATCAAAGTGTTTAGATGACACGACAGATTTATCAATTCGTTTATCATAAAATTCAAAAAGTTCATCATCATCAATTAAAATATCTTGCCGACGAGATTTATGTTCAAGATCTTCAACTTCATTAATCAATTTTTTATTTTTTTTATAAAACTGATGGTTGGTAAACCAATCCCCTTCAACCAAGGCATGACGAATAAATAGGGAACGACTTAATCCAGGATCGATTTTACTATAATTCACTATTCGGCTAGCAACAATAGGTAAACCAAATAATGTCACTTTTTCATTTGCAATTGTTGTACCTTGTTTTTTTGACCACCTCGGTTCGTTATAACTATATTTCACCAAATGTTTTGCTATGGGCTCAATCCATTCAGCTTCAATTTTAGCCGCTGTTCTTCCCCATAGCCGGCTAGTTTCAATCAGTTCACTAACGATACACCATTTAGGTTGATTTTTGAAAAGTGCCGAATTAGGAAAAATTGCAAATTTAATATTTCGCGCCCCAATATACTCATGCTTTTCAAGTTCCTTCATTCCGATATGGGATAATAAACCACTTAGTAATGAAATATGTAATGAATTATAATCTGCCGCTTTACTATTTATAGGGAATGCTAATTGTTTAATTGTTTGTCTAATTTGTGTATAAACATCTTGCCATTCTCGAATCCGAAGGTAGTTTAAGAACTCCTTCTGACACAATCGTCTAAATTGATTGCCGGATAGCATATTTTGTTGTTCTTTAATATAATTCCATAAATTAATCAGAGAAATAAAATCGGACTCCTTATCTACAAAACGCCGATGTTTTTCATCAGAAATTTGCTGTTTATCAAAAGGTCTTTCTCTAGGATCTTGTATCGACAAAGCTGCAGTAATTATCATTATTTCTTTAGTACAACCTAATCGCCTTGCTTCGACCAGCATTCTGGCCAACCTTGGGTCGATGGGTAATTGTGCTAAAATCCGTCCTATTTCAGTTAAATGATATCGATGATGTTTAGTAAATATTGCACCGAGTTCTTCTAACAATCGAATGCCATCACGAATATATTTTGCATCAGGCGCTTCAACAAAAGGAAATGCTGCAATGTCACCTAAACCTAACGAGGTCATCTGTAATATCACCGATGCTAAATTGGTACGTAAAATTTCAGGATCGGTAAATTCGGGGCGAGATAAAAAATCTTGTTCATCATATAACCGGATGCAGATACCATCTGAGGTTCGCCCACAGCGCCCTTTTCGTTGGTTGGCTGAAGCTTGAGATATCGGTTCAATCGGTAAACGTTGAACTTTAGTGCGATAACTATAGCGACTAATCCTAGCTAAACCCGTGTCGATAACATATTTAATTCCAGGCACCGTTAACGATGTTTCTGCCACATTTGTTGCTAGAACTATTCGCCTTTTAGTGTGTGACTGAAAAATCCGATTTTGTTCTGATACTGATAACCTTGCATATAATGGTAAGATATCAGTATGACGAAGTTCCAATTTATTAAGTGTATCTGCAAGATCTCGAATTTCTCTTTCACCAGTTAGAAAAATAAGTATATCACCATGGCTTTCAGCAGACAGTTCATCAATTGCTTCTATGATCGGTTGAAAATCACTATTTTTATCATTGTAATTATCATCTTCATTTAATATTGTGGGACGATATCTAACTTCAACTGGATAGGTACGACCCGACACTTCAATAATCGGTGCTTGGTTAAAATGTTTAGAAAAACGTTCCACATCAATCGTTGCCGATGTTATTATGACTTTCAAGTCTGGACGTTTAGGTAATAATTGCTTAAGGTAGCCTAAAATAAAATCAATGTTTAAGCTACGTTCATGAGCTTCGTCAATAATAATGGTATCGTATTGTAATAAAAGTTTATCTTTTTGAATTTCAGCAAGCAATATACCGTCAGTCATTAATTTAATCAGTGTTGTTTCACTAACATGATCAGAGAATCTGACTTTGAAACCAACTAATTGCCCTATTTCTGTTTTCAACTCATCTGCAATACGATTAGCCACTGAACGTGCAGCTAATCTCCTTGGTTGGGTGTGACCAATATAGCCTTTGACGCCTAAGCCTAATTCTAAACAGATTTTTGGAATTTGTGTCGTTTTTCCTGAACCCGTTTCACCAGCAATTATGACTACTTGATGATGCTTAATTGTGTCATAAATTTCTTGTTTTTTTTCAGCGACAGGTAAATTATCGGGAAAATCAATTTTCTTTGGTAACGATGCTACTCTGGCTTGGAAAGCTAAATGAGCCTCATGTATGGCGGAATCTATATCAGCTATAGTTTGACTTTTCTGGACTAATTTTATTATTTTATGTTTATTTACGAAAGTCATTGAATCAAGATTTTTTAATTGTTGTTGAGATAACATGGCTCGTCAGATATTTTAATTAAAGTCATAATTAGACTCAATTATAGCAAATTTAACCTATTATTAGGAGTTCAAATGAAAAAAACGTTATTGCTAATTTCACTATTTATGGCTTCTTTATGTATGTCAGGATGTGATAAATCAAATAAAATACAAGATACCGACCTTATGCATCACCGTTTTGCACTAATTAAAGTAAATGGTCAAGATATTCCTTTATATGAACAAGCTGAGCTTATATTTGGAGAAAACATGATTATCACAGGAAAAATGTGTAATCAGTTTTCTGGTCAAGTTACCTTAAATAATGATAACATTAAAGGTGCAAGCCTTGCGATGACCAAAATGCTTTGTAATGATGATCAATTAAATCAATTAGATTATATTATTGATCAATTAATTACTGAAGGCGCTAAGATCAATTTAACCAATGATCAATTAACCTTAAAAGACCACGAAAATGAATTAATTTATCAACTTAAAGATTTAATGTAGCACATACATGTTATTTTTTAAGACTTTTTGATATAAATATATCTATTAATTTGAGATAAAAAACTTTATTTAAAATACTGTTAAGAATATAATAAGGATAATTTTTAAAGGATCTAACTTATTGATGAAATTATCATATTTTTCAAGAGTTTTATACGAATTTTGTAGCTATTTAATTAAAGCTATAAAAATCCTTTTAATCAATATTGCCAATGCTTTGTCATTGGTTTTTTTTTGCATAACGTTGGTTTATCGAATTTTTAAATTGAATTAAAACTTTAACTTTAACTTTAAATAAATTACTAAGTAGATATTATTATGAAAAAGACAAAAATTGTTTGTACTATCGGACCAAAATCTGAATCAAAAGAAATGTTAGCAAAACTATTAAACGCAGGAATGAACGTTATGCGTTTAAACTTTTCTCATGGTGATTATGAAGAGCATGGCAATCGTATTAAAAACTTACGTGAAGTCATGCAAGAAACTGGTTTAAAAGCAGCTATCATGCTAGATACCAAAGGACCAGAAATTCGTACTATTAAATTAGAAGGTGGTAATGATGTATCGCTTGTTGCTGGTCAAACGTTTACTTTTACAACAGATAAAAATGTTATCGGAAATACTGAACGAGTAGCGGTTACTTATGATGGCTTTGCACATGATCTTAAACCAGGTAACAGAGTACTTGTTGATGATGGTTTAATTGCCATGGATGTTAAAGAAATCAAAGGTAACGAAGTTATCTGTACCGTTTTAAATAATGGTGATCTTGGTGAAAATAAAGGTATCAATTTACCAGGTGTTTCAATTAAGCTGCCAGCACTTGCAGAAAAAGACAAAAACGATCTTATCTTTGGTTGTGAACAAGGTGTTGACTTTATTGCCGCATCATTTATACGTAAACGTTCTGATGTTGAAGATATCCGTGCACATTTAAAAACTCATGGCGGTGAAGACATTAAAATCATCTCTAAAATCGAAAACCAAGAAGGTTTAGATAATTTCGATGAAATTCTTGAAGCTTCTGATGGTATTATGGTTGCACGTGGTGACTTAGGTGTTGAAATTGCCGTTGAAGAAGTTATTTTTGCTCAAAAAATGATGATAAAAAAATGTAATAAAGCTTCTAAGCCCGTTATTACAGCAACACAAATGCTTGATTCAATGATAAAAAACCCACGCCCTACTCGAGCTGAAGCTGGAGATGTGGCAAATGCAATTATTGATGGTACCGATGCTGTTATGCTGTCAGGTGAAAGTGCTAAAGGCAAATATCCACTTGAGACAGTGAGTGTCATGGCGACTATCTGTAAACGTACTGATGGTACAATTCCTGCATCATTAGAATTAACATCAAAAGAAGAAAAATTACGCATAACTGCAGCTGTTTGTTGTGGTGCGGTAGAAATTGCTGAACGTCTGAATGCACCATTAATTGTTGTTGCAACTCGTAGTGGTAAATCTGCTCGTGAAGTTCGTCATTATTTTCCTAAAGCACGTATTTTAGCGCTTTCATCAAGCCAAAAAACAGTTAATCAATTAGCAGTAACAAAAGGTGTAGAACCTATTTTAATTGATTCAATCAACTCAACTGATGATTTTTATCGTTTAGGTAAAGAGATGGCAGTTAAAGTATGCGGTTTACAACAAGGTGATATTATTGTGATGGTATCAGGTGCTTTAGTACCAAGCGGAACGACTAACACAACATCTGTTCACCGTATTTAAAAATATATTTTTTAATCTATAATAAAATAAAAAAGCTAGTGATCTGCTAGCTTTTTTATTTACATAAGCTATTCTGTATAAAATTATTATCCATAGAGTTTAAAAGACTAAAATGATTAAAGAAAAAGTATATTTACCTAAAGAACTTAGTTGGTTATCTTTTAATCAGAGAGTTTTACAAGAAGCTGCAGATAAAAGCAATCCGCTCATTGAGCGAGTACGTTTTTTAGGTATATACTCCAGTAATCTTGATGAATTTTATAAAGTACAGTTTGCTAACTTAAAAAAATATGTACTTATTGAACAAGAACAAACGCATACTTCATCTAACTCTAAAAACTTATTGCGCCAAGTAAATCAAAAAGTTATTCAATTAGAATTACAGTTTGATCAACTCTATAATGAACTACTATTAGAAATGGCCAGAAACCAAATTTTTTTGATTAACGAAAGGCAACTTTCATCTTATCAAGAAAATTGGATAAAAAATTATTATAAAGAAAATCTTAGACAATACATCACACCTATTTTACTTGATAGTCATACTGAACTTATACAATTTTTAAAAGATGATCATGCCTATTTGGCTGTAGAAATTAGTTGTGAAGATAACATTAGTTATGCTCTACTTGAGCTACCGACAGATAATATTCCACGCTTTGTATTATTACCTTCAGAAGTTTCAACTAAAAATAAATCAATCATCTTTTTAGACAACATATTACGTTACTGTTTACCCGATATTTTTAAAGTGTTTTTTGATGCGAAAGAATTAAATGCTTACTCAATTAATATTAACAGAGATGCAGAATACGAGTTAAACACTGAGTTAGACAGTTTACTTGAGCTTATGTCTCAAGGTTTAAAACAACGTTTGACTGCACAGCCTGTGCGTTTTACTTATCAAAAAGATATGCCAAAAGCATTATTTGAATTATTGATTAATAAATTACGATTAACCGAACAAGACGCAATGCCTAGTGGACGCTATCCTAATTTTAAAGATCTTGTTAAATTTCCTGATTTTGGGCAAAAGAACCTATTAAATAAAAAAATTCCAAGCTTAAGTTATAATCGTTTTAAACAATTTCGTAATGCATTTGATACGATTAAAGAGCGAGATGTGTTGCTTTATTATCCCTACTATTCTTTTGGTCATGTACTAGAAATCATGCGACAAGCCTCGTTTGATCCTTCTGTTACACATATTAGAATGAATATCTATCGTGTTGCGAAAGATTCACGTTTTATTCACACAGCCATTAATGCTGCCAATAATGGTAAAAAAGTTACCGTAGTGGTTGAATTACAAGCCCGATTTGATGAAAAAGCCAATATAAAATGGGCTAAACGCTTAATTAGTAGTGGAATTAAAGTCATCTATTCACAACCAAAACTAAAGATCCACGCCAAATTGTTTTTAATTGATCGTAAAGAACATGGTGAAATTGTTCGTTATGCTCATATTGGTTCAGGTAATTTCAATGAAAGAACCGCAAGAGTTTATACTGATTTTTCATTATTAACGGCAGATCCCGCAATTACAGATGAAGTTAAAAAAGTATTTAATTTTATCGAAAATCCATTTAAACCTGTGTCATTCAATTATTTACTTGTTTCCCCACAAAATACACGTTTACGATTCTATGAATTTATCGAACAAGAAATAAATAATGCCAAAGCTGGTAAAAAAGCAGGTATCTATTTAAAACTCAATGCAATAACCGATAAAGATATGATAGATCAATTATATCGAGCGTCTTGTGCTGGCGTAAAAATTAGGATGGTAGTAAGAGGAACCTGCGTATTAGTACCGCAAATTCCTAATTTAAGTGAAAATATTACTGTCACAAGTATTGTTGATCAGTTTTTAGAGCATGCACGAGTTTATATTTTTGAAAATGATGGAAAAAAAGATACTTATATCTCTTCTGCTGATTGGATGCCCCGTAATATAGATAACCGTATTGAAGTGGGTGTAAAAATTTTTGATCCAATAATAAAATCAACTATCCATAGTATCTTTGACATACAGTGCAATGATAATGTAAAAGCTCGTATTATTGATAAAGATGCGGTTAACAATTATGTGCAAAGAGGTAATAAGAAAAAAATCAGAGCCCAATATGCTATTTATGATTATTTGAGGCAGTTAGAATTAATTGAATAAGGATTTTTAAGTGAATAAATTCAATGAATATGCGGTAGTGGATCTTGGTTCAAATAGTTTTCATATGGTTATTGCCCGTGTCATTAATGGTGCCATACAAATTATTTATAAAAATAAAAAAAATATTCATCTTGCCACTGGGCTTAATGCCAATAAAGAACTTAGTGAATCAAGCATTATGCAAGGCGTAGAATGCCTTGCGCTATTTGCCGAACGATTAAATGGATTTCCTTCCGAACATGTTCGTGTTGTCGCAACGCATACTTTAAGGGTGGCAAAAAATAGACATAAATTTTTAATGGCAGCGGCTAAAGTATTCCCTTTTCCTGTTGAAATTATTTCAGGCCAAGAAGAAGCTCGTCTTATTTATTTAGGCACCATGACAGCAGAATCAACATCGCCAACCGATACAAAACTTGTGATAGATATCGGCGGCGGTTCTACTGAAATTGCGATAGGCAAAGGGAATGATTTAACCCCTTTAATTGTTGCTAGTCGTCCCATGGGATGTGTAACTTATACAAAACAATTTTTTTATGAACAAAAAATTGATGCGGTGTTATTTCAACGAGCAAAACTTGCTGCTGAACAGCAAATAGAAAGCATGATCAATAGAATAAAAAAATTGAATATCACAGCAGCGTTTGGAACGTCTGGAACCATTAAATCTATTTATCATATCTTATTAGATCTTGGTGTCAGTGATGGTATTATCACACCTAAAAGGCTTGATGATTTAATTAGTTATGTTTTGGAATTTAAATCTTTTCACGATATTAATTACCCTTCGCTTTCCAATGAAAGGAAAAACGTATTTGTTAGTGGGCTAGCTATATTTAGCGGTGTTTTTAATGCGCTGGGGATAGAGGCCTTACAGTTTAGTTCATGTGCTTTACGAGAAGGCGTGCTTTACGAGTTGATTGATGGACCTAATTATCGCGATATTAGACAAAACACCGCACAATCGCTTTTAGAACATTACAACATAGATCAACGCCATGCAAAACAAGTTGTTAAAACTGCAAAATATTTATTTGCACAATGGCAACAACAAGCAACAATCACGATTCCATCCAGCCTTGAATCTATATTATATTGGGCCGCTCAGTTACATGAAGTAGGTTTAAAAATTAACTTTTCTTCAATTCATAAACATTCAAGTTATATTTTACAAAATAGTAACCTACCAGGATTTAATGAAGAACAACAATTACTTTTATCTACTCTTGTTCGTTATCATAGAAAGTCGATCAACATTGATGAATTACCTTATTTTAGCTTGTTTGAATATAAATATATAATATCGTTAATGCAAATCCTTAGATTATCTATCTTGATAAACAATCAACGAAATGCTGAACTCGATTTACAGGCGTTTCAATTGGAATTATCAAAAAGTAAACTAACCAAAGTGACCTTAGAAGTTAACCAAGAATTTGTTGAAAATAATAAATTGATATTACTTGATTTAGAACAAGAGCAAAAATATTGGAAAATGATTGAGGATTGGGAATTATCAATTGCAATTTGCTAGGCTATAAAAATTATATTTATACATAGAAATACCGCCAATCAATATGGCGGTATATACATTAATTAGTAAAAGAACTATCAGCTAATTATTAACCGAGGCCAATAATTTTCCACCATAAAATACCGACAGTAAATACGATAATCAAATTTACAACACTACAAATAAATCCTACTTTCCACCAGGTTTTTACTGGCACAAACCCTTCAGCAAATAACAATGGATTACGAGCATTGGCAAACTGTGTAATTGAACCAAAATAGTTAGTACAAATAACCAAAGCAAAAATTGCAATTAATGTTGGTACGCCAAGCGTAATAGCAATCGATAAGAAAACAGGGAATAATGCAGCTATATGAGCATTTCCACTTGCAAAGAAATAATGTAAATAAACATAAGCAACACATAAAATAACTAATATAAATACCCAACTACTTTCTCCTAAATGACCTTGCACTGCACTACCTATTGTGTCACCTAACCATTTTGTTACCCCAAGTTTATTAACTTGACCTGCCATCATGAGTAATGCAGCAAACCAAATTAATGTATCCCAAGCGGCTTTTTCACTTTTTATATCATCCCAGTTTAATACACCAGTTAAGATCAAAATCGTTAAACCAATAAACGCAGTGGTTGTTGAATCAATACCAAAGTTTTTGCCAAAAATCCAAAGTGCTAACAATAGTACAACCGTAACACCCATAATGATCTCTTTAGCTTTAATTGCCCCCATTTTTTTTAATTCTTCAGTGGCTAATTTTGGGGCTTCTGGTGTTCTTTTTAATTCTGGATTAGTTAAAAAGTAAATAACCAAAGGAATCACAATAAATGAAACTAAGCATGGCACAATTGCTGCAACAAACCATTGTCCCCAGCCTAATGTAATACCCAACGATGTTGTAACTAATTTAGCGGCTAATAAGTTGCCAGTAAACGCTGTTAAAAACATTGCCGAGGTAATATCATTAACATGGCTAATCGTTAACATTAAAAATGTACCAATGCGGTTTCTTGACTCATCTTTGGGGTTAGAATTAAAATTGATTGCTAAAGCTTCTGCTATTGGGTAAATAACCCCACCAGCACGTGCTGTTGTACTTGGAATAGCTGGCGCCAAAGCAATATCAGTGACAGATAAACCATAAGCAAGCCCCAATGTACTTTTACCTAAAATCTTAACAAGATAATAGGCAATGCGTTTACTTAAACCAGTCTTGATAAAGCCACGGGCAATCATAAAAGCAATAACAATTAGCCAAATAAGGCTGCTATTTAGTTCACTTAGCGATACTTTTATCGATTCAGCAGCGGTTATTGCACCAGAAGGTCTCAATACAGCAAAAATTGTAATCGCTAATAGGCCGATTGCGCCAATAGGCATTATTTCAGCTACAATACTGGCAATTGTTGCCACAAAAATAATGCTGGTTTGCCAACCTTCTTGGCTAATACCTTCAGGTGGTGATACAAACAACCAGAGTATCGCTGAAAATGCCACAATAATTATAAGTGGCAGCCATTTCACCGGCGGTTTCTTGACTACGTTCATAGTGTTTTCCTTTTTAAATTTAAATATTATTTAATTTATAAGAGTTGATTCAGTAACAATTATGCCACCCTTTGCTTTGTTGTTATTTTTATTTAAAATGATTTCTATTTTAAACAACTCTAAAAATTTCAATAAAATCAATTACTTTCCTGACAACTTTTGTGGGGAAGTTTATATATTAACTAACCTTACAAAACTGAATTTTTAAAAAGACTAATAAAATCAGTATTTTTTTAAAACCCTTTTTGATAGCAAATCAAATAATCAATCTGCTTTTATTTTGTATTGAGTATCAATCTTTTGAAAAATAAAGTTATCAGGATTTATTAATGCTATTGTTTTATTCTTTAACAAAAATATCGCTGATAAGTTTTGATGTTTTTGTAAATATTTACTGCTTTTATCAAGCCCCCATCCATAAAAAACAGTTGAATAAATATCGCCTTCCAATGAGGAATCTGAAATTATTGTCACGCTTTCTAATTCATTGTCTAGTGGATAGCCTGTTTGGGGATTAAATATGTGATGATAAAGATGATCGTTTTGCATAAAAAAACGTTCATAAATTCCCGATGTCACAATCGATTTATTTTTAACTTTGATAATTCCAGACAGCTTATCATTAGTTGAAAACGGTTTTCGGAGTCCTACATGCCAATAGCCGTTTTTATCCGTTAAGGAGCCCCCTAATGTTAATACATTTCCACCTAAGTTAATGATACCTTGGTACACTTGCTGTTCATGTAAAACCAATTTGATGACATCGGCAATATACCCCTTCGCAATTGCACCTAAATCAATTTCCATTCCTTGCTTTTTTAAAAAAACGGAATGTTTATTTGCATTAAGTTCGATATTTTTAGGATCAATTAATAATAGTTGTTGTTTAATTAACTTGGCAGAAGGAACTTTATAACCTTTAAAGCCAATTTTCCAAATCTTAACTAAAGGACCAATGGCAAGATTAAAGCAACTATTAAAATGTAGGCTGACTTTTTGAGCTTGTTCAATTAAAGAAAAAACTGGTTGGCTCACAGTAACGGCGTGTTTTCCTGCAGCTAAATTAATTGACATAACTTCAGATAAAGACCTATTAACGGTCAATTTATCCTCAAGCATTTTTATGGTTTGAAAAACCGTATGTGCAGCGGTTTCATTAGGCTCTAAGAGCGTTAATGAAACCGTTGTTCCCATTAAAGTTTGAGTATATTCGTAGCTCGAACTTACCATGTTAAACAAGCACAAATAATCATAGAAAAATTAACTTTTAATATAATCAGCAGCTTTGGTACCCGCTTGAATACCAAAAATAATGATATCTGCAACCGCATTACCACCAATACGGTTAGCGCCATGTACGCCCCCCACAACTTCGCCTGCTGCGAAAACACCTTGAATGATATTTTTATTTGCATCTAAGACTTGTGTTTGCGTATTGATAGTTACACCGCCCATGGTGTGGTGAACTCCAGGCGCAATTTTTATTGCATAAAAAGGACCTTTTTCAATTGGGTAACGTATTCCTGTTGTTCGACCAAAATCTTCATCGTGTTTAGTGATGACAAACTGATTGTAACGTTCTACAGTTTTAGCTAATGTGTTACCGTCAATCGATAATTGTTGTGCTAATTCTTTAATGGTGCTTGCTTGGGTTACAAGTTTATTTGAAATATATTCTTCAACAGCTTTGTTTTCATCACGAACTTGTTGATCAAACAAGATATAAGCATAATGTTCCGGTAATTTGATAATTTCAGCTGATACTTTATCCCTTGTATCAAGTTCATTAACAAATCGTTGACCTTTTTGTGATATAAGTATTGCGCCACCACCTCGAATAGACTCAGAAATTAAATATGAACTTGTTTGTTCAACCGTTGGATGAATTTGAATTTCCCCCATATCAACAGTTCCTGCACCAAGTTTTTCTAATATCATAATACCTGAACCAGTCGCGCCTTTGTGATTGGTAGTGACAAAGCCTTTGAGATCTGGACGATATTTTTCAACCATGGCAGTATTGGCACTGAATCCTCCCGTTGCAATAACAACTGCTTTAGTTTTTATAACATGAGTTGAACCATCTTCTTCTAAAACTTTAACGCCAACAACTTTATGGTTTTCGGTTGCAATTTCAGTAACCTTAGTATCAAGCATCACTTCAATTGCGCGCTTGTTAATATTTTTTACTAGGCCACTAATTAAAAATCCCCCTACCGCGGCACCACTTTCTGGACGGTGAGTGCGATCGATGCTCATCCCACCCGTTGTTGTAATATTGCTTAATTCAATACCATTTTCATCTAACCAATTAATGGCATCAGGTGCGTTTTCAACAAAATAACGTAATAATGCTGGATTATTTTTATTTTTTCCACCTGTCATGGTTTCTTTATAAAAGAGTTCTTTAGTATCTACAATACCTTTGAGTTTTTGGAACTTGGTTTCTGCGGCATTCATTCCAGCCGAGGCTTTATTGGTATTACCACCAATGACAGACATTTGCTCAACTATAACTACACTTGCACCAAGATCACGAGCTTGAATAGCAGCAACAAGACCTGCCCCCCCACTACCAACAATCACAACATCGAAAGACTGGTCATCAGGATTGCCACCTTCAGCAATAATTGCTGCTTTGTTAGATTTTGCCATTGCTTTAGTGACTGCTTTTTTAAAAGCCTCGCACTGAGTAGTTGCTCCCGAAATCGTATCAACATGCGGACTATTTGAACCAATAATTCTATTTTTAATAACCGAAAAATTACCTAAAACGTCATTATCAAACTCTTTCTCATTCACTAATTTTATATTTTTAATAAAGTCTTTACCTAATTCAACATTAATAAGGAATTCATAAGATTCGTCATTAACTTTCTCTTGGTAATTACCGGGTTTGAATTTTTTCACATTAAGATTAACATCACGAATCAAGCTTTCAACAAGAGAAAAATGCCATAGAGGTACAGGAATATTAAGAGCCTCACGCTTATCACTATCGATGAAGAGTTCTAGTTTTTCACCTTTCTTTATGCGATTTACCCAGTCAGGATAAGCAATGCAGGCTCGACCAACCGCAACTAAGTCATAACCATTGTTGATTGCATCATCAACATCACTTAGATTAATAACATTCCCAACACCCACAACAGGAATTTTAGCTAATGTTGCTGAACGCATTGCAACATATTTTTTGATTAAAGGAGTTGGATCCTGAGTATCAACAATCGACGATCTAAGCGTTGTTCCCATTGAGAAATGAACATAATCTAGCCCTTTTTTAGCCAATTTTTCAAGTAAATACATTGTGTCATCAAAACGAATTCCTGGGACTTCTATCTCTTCTGGTGAAAAACGATATCCAACAATAAATCTAGGGGTTGCATATTGCTTAACCATATTATGGGTAATATCTAATACAGCAAGAGGGAATTGAGCGCGATTATCACGATTACCCCCCCATTTATCATCTCGTTGATTTGAATTAGGTGAATAGAATTGTTGAATTAAATAAGTATTAGCACCATGAATCTCTACGCCATCAAAACCAGCCTGAATAGCTCGACGCACTGCCTGACCAAATTTGTCAATCAGTTCGTCCACTTCATCAGCAGTCAATTCAATTGGAGTAGCTGCATTAGGGCGTGGAGCTGCAATAGCACTAGGTCCGACAGGAGATTGACCACCAATTAACTTTGGTTCAACCATTCGACCACCATGGTAAACTTGAATAATTGCTTTAGAACCTTGTTCTTTGATAGCTTTAGCAATTTTTGCTAATCCTTCAATCTTATCATCACAATCTAAACCAATAGCGCCAGGAAAAGCTAATCCTTTATTATCAACAAATCCACATTCGACAATAACTGTTCCAATTTCGCCAGCTCTTACGCGATAATACTCAATCAGATCATGTGTAACGGAACCATCGTGAAAACCAGAGCAAGTTGTCATTGGCGCCATCACTATGCAATTTTTTAGTTCGACTCCATTAGGTAGGGTGATCGGCCTAAAAATATGTTCATTTTTCATTTTTATATACCTAATCATTAATATTTAACTTTCATAGTTATCAGTAATGATGACATTACAAATAATCGTTCTCTAGTTTCATTAGCTACATTAATCGTAATGTGTATCATTTTTTCGACGAATTTTTTTTAGATTTATTAATTAATTATAAAATTATTGATATAAATAAAATAATATTTTGCCTATTTTTTATACTCTATAAATCTTAAGGTGAAGAAGTTATAATTAAAAATCTCAAAAAAAACACTGTAACCTTTTCATTTAGTTACATATTTTTCATATTTTCATATTGAACTTTAATTTTGTTAGGATAAAATGACTAGAAATTAATACTATAGAGAATAACGTAATGTTTTTAATACCAATTGACAGATTAGATTCAAAACCAACTTTCTCTTCTCTATTCATCCTACTTTTCAATCCTCCTTTATGGAGGATTTTTTGTTTTAAAAACCTTTTACTTTTATAGCAAATTAATAATCGATTTTACTTTAAGAACACATATAATCAGGAGATATTATGAAATCTTTGACACCTTTTTATAATCCTAGTATAAGCTATGAAGATAATTATGCTCAAGGACCATTTGGAAGTTTTACACAATTAGATAAAGTGCAACAAATCTCAACAAAATCCTCAAAATTTTTAAATGTTGATGTCAATTTACCATTCGGTATGCCAGCGGGGCCTTTATTAAATGCAAATTACATCAAAGCAGCATTTGCTTATGGATTTGATTTATGTGTATATAAAACAGTACGAACTAAACTTCATAAATGCCATCCTTTACCTAATGTTTTAGCAGTCCATCCTAAAGGTGAATTATCTTGCAATTTAGATACGGTATTAGCTGATACTAATTATGAACAGCCACTATCTATAACCAACTCATTTGGTGTGCCTTCTTTTTCACCCGATATTTGGCAACCCGATATGGCAGACGCTGTAAAAACAGCAAGTCATGGACAATGTGTAATTGGTAGTTTTCAAGGTACACAAGGTAATGGCGATATAGAAAAAGATTACGCTTTAGCTGCAAAATTAGTTCGAGAAACCAATGCACCTATTCTTGAGGCAAATTTAAGTTGCCCAAACGAAGGGGCAAGCAAACTACTTTGCTTTGATATAGATAAAGTTGAGCGAATTGTCAATGCCATTAAAACTGCTGTACCGGATCGTCCTCTTATTTTAAAACTGGCTTATTTCCCTGATGATGAAAAAATTATTTCTTTACTAACCCGTGTTGGATCGATTATTGATGGTTTAAGCGCAATCAATACATTATCGGCTAAACCCGTTGATGCTAAAGGCAATCCGGCCTTAGGTGAAAATAGAAAAGAAGGTGGAATTTGTGGTGATGCAATTCGTTGGGCTGGCTTAGATATGGTAAGTCGACTTGCTAAATATCGTAAACAAATGGAGCTAAAATTTGCTATTGTTGGTGTGGGTGGTGTCAGCTCGAATGAACATTACCAGCAGTTTATTAACAGTGGCGCTGATGCCGTCATGAGTGCAACCGGTGCAATGTGGAATCCACTCCTTGCGATAGAAATCAAGAAAGACCTTTTGAATGGAAATGGTTAGTTGAAAAAACATAAAACGTTACGGGGTAACTTATCCTATAATCCCATTTCCAGTAATAAAGTTATATGATATTGCTTTATTTACTTTTACTAACAATAAAATTGAAGAAGAATTGATTAAACGGATGGGGGCTTGAACCCGCCCCCCAGCGTAACAGGCAGAACGCTAAAAGGTAATTTAATTAAAAAAAATTAAAAACAAAGATTTGCATCTATTGCAATATTTGATTGTGACACAATATAAAGTAAATTAAATTTATATAAAGCGTGGAATTGACACAAATATACCACAACGTCAACAACGATGACATTGCCGATTTTGTGATGCTATACTCTACTGTAGAATATAGAAAATTGATAGCGTTTTAGATTAGTCTAGTTTTAGTATTTATTAATTCGTTATCAACTAAAATGAATTCATCATTATCATGAATTGGTAATCGTTTCCCTGTCAGCATTTCAGATGTAAAAAACCAATGATTATCCGACAATTCAATCACATTATTATTACTATCTACTCCATCTTAGATTGCATGCTTGGGCAAATAGACATTCAATGAATGGCATTCATCCACACGCACTACAGGTTTTAGAAGAGTGGAATAAAGCTGATACCTGTTAGAAGATATGCTCATTTGTCTTCAAGGCATTTGTTAGGAGTTTCGGACAATGCTTTATCGAAAAGCGTCGCAAATTTGACACAAAGAGTACCGCAATGAGAAGTACTTTTACCGATTTCTTTAATCAATTGATACTCATAAAGAATTGGCGGAACGGACGGGGCTCGAACCCGCGACCCCCTGCGTGACAGGCAGGTATTCTAACCAACTGAACTACCGCTCCGCTTTATTTGATAGTTTTAATGTAGAACATTAAAGTAGGCGTGATATTAAAGATTATTTTTATTATCGTCAATAAAATTTTTAAAATTAACGTTTAATTGACTACAAAGCAATCACCTGTTCAAATTCCATAATGCCCCACCACTTTTTTTATCAATTTTTTTTAAAACAGTTTCATGTTCAAAAAGCTCATCTTTTGTTGCTTTGATTACCTTTAAAGGCAAACCGTTACGTTTTACTCTTTTTATTGCATTAAATTCAGATGAAAATGCATTATCATCCTCTGAACTGAAAGATAAAGTCGTTTGTCCCCCTGTCATTGCTAAATAAACTTCAGCTAAAATCTCGGCATCTAATAATGCACCATGCAGCGTTCGGTGAGAATTATCGATCTGATAGCGTTCACATAATACATCTAGATTATTACGTTTCCCTGGATATAGGCGTCTTGCCATAGCCAAGGTATCAGTCACAATACAATGCTCTGCGGTTTTAAAATCCAGTCCGCAAAGACGAAATTCATAGTCCATAAAGCCCACATCAAACGAAGCATTGTGGATAATTAATTCAGCGCCATCAATAAACTTAATAAAATCATGTGCTATATTTTTGAAACTTGGTTTATCTTTAACAAACTCGTCACTTATTCCATGTACTTTAAATGCATCTTCATCAATTAAACGTTCTGGGTTAATGTAAACATGAAAATGATTACCTGTTAAGCGACGGTTAATAATTTCAACGGCACCAATTTCAATAATCTTATGTCCTTCATAGTGATTATTACCTTCTTGGTTCATACCAGTTGTTTCTGTATCTAATACGATTTGTCGAGTGGAATTATGTATCACTTTCTTCTCTTTTATATCAATTTTTGGGGAAACACATTTTTAGTGGTATAGTTTAGCATCTAAACCCTTTAATGTTGATACCTTCATAAATGAAGATAACTGATAATTTGCTCAAATTATAGAACAACGGAAATAAATTAAAGATCTGCTAAATTATATTTTGAATTGAAATAAACAACAAATTTAAATAGGTCCCCAATAGTTATAAAAGAAATCAGAAAATGTTAAAAAAAATCGAAATCTATACAGATGGTTCTTGCCTTGGTAACCCCGGTCCTGGTGGTTATGCCGCTATTTTAAAATATAAACAAACTGAAAAAATATTATCGGAAGGCTTTTTTAAAACAACGAATAATAGAATGGAATTATTAGCTGCAATTGTTGCTTTAGAACAATTAAAGCTGCCTTGTCAAATTGAGTTATATTCCGATAGTCAGTATTTACGAAATGGAATTATCAATTGGATACACGGTTGGAAAAAAAATGGTTGGAAAACAGCTAATAAACAACCAGTAAAAAATATTGATTTATGGATAAGGCTTGACGATGCTGTTAAAAAACATCAAATTGAGTGGATTTGGGTCAAAGGTCATGCTGGACATATTGAAAACGAACGTTGTGATATTATAGCTAAAACCCAAGCTCAATCCCCTACTTTGCAAGACACAATATTTGAAAATATCTATACATAATTAATTTATGAAATAAAACATTTTTTATTCAACCTAAATAAGGTTAATTGCTTTTAATTTAAAGAATTAACTCATAACTGATGGTAAAAAACTAATATGTATCAAATTAATAGCATTGCATCTTTAAAAGATAACTATATTTGGATTATAACTAATACAGATAATCAAGCCGTGATTATTGATCCTGGTGAAACCGAGCCTGTGATTAATTATCTTAACAAACATAAATTATCACCTATTGGAATTTTACTAACCCATCACCATATTGATCACACTGGCGGTGTGAAAGAATTAAAAACTCGATATCCGGATATAGAGGTTTATGGTTCTCGTGAAATCGATTTACCAATCAATCATCTTATTAATCAAACTAATATATGTGTTGGTAATTTTAACTTTGATGTTATAACAGTACCAGGACATACTCTTGGGCATTTAGCTTATTATTGTTGCCCTTATTTGTTTTCTGGTGATACTTTATTTTCAGCTGGTTGTGGAAGAGTTTTTGAAGGTACTTATCAACAAATGCTAGATTCATTAAATAAATTAAAAAATTTACCCAATGAAACACTTATTTGTGCTGGGCACGAATACACTTTATCCAATTTAGAGTTTGCGCAAAATATGATTCCAGAAGATGAATATATTAATAAATATTTAAAATTTATTGCTAAAAAATCGATGTCCTTACCATCTACTTTATTAAATGAAAAACAAATCAATATCTTTTTAAGATGTGACGAAAAAAAATTGCAAAATAAATTTAATTTTAACAGTGAGTTAGAGTTGTTTGCTTTTTTTAGAAGCCAAAAGGATATTTTTTAGTTATAATAGGCAGCTTAAAACAACGAATAAATTAACAATATAATGAAGAAATTATTAATATTTACAATATTATGTTCATTTTTAGTCGCATGTCAAAATCATGGACCACGACATAATGCTGTTGTTAGAATAAAGTATTCAAAAAATACAGCGAAAAATAATAGAAATAGTTCCAGTAATTATGTATCTATAACTCAAAACCCTTGGCAGTTTATGCTTAATCAAATTGACGTTAATGTGCCTGAAAATAGCCGAGTTATAGCTGAAAGGGAGCGTTTATTACGTAATCCTCAAGGATTCGAAGCGACTGCCTTACGTTCTGAGCCTTACGTTTATTACATTATCAATCAACTTTATAAAAACAATTTACCAGTTGAACTGGCCTTAATCCCTCTTATCGAAAGTGCTTATGATCCACTTGCAACATCACCAGCACAAGCTGCAGGATTATGGCAATTTGTGCCAGTTACAGCGAGAGAGTATGGATTACTACACAATAGTTCATTTGATGCACGTCGCGATCTAATAGCTTCCACTAACTCTGCAATTTCATTGTTACAGAATTTAAATAATCGTTTTAATGGCGATTGGCTATTAACACTTGCCGCTTATAATGCGGGGGAAGGTCGTATAAGAAGAGCTATTGAAAAAAATCAAGCAAAAGGGTTACCTGTTAATTATTGGTCGCTAGATTTACCAACGGAAACCATGCATTATGTCCCTAAGATTTTAGCAATAATTGATATTGTTAAAAATAATAAACGCTATGGTATAAAGTTACCTGATTGTAATTATGAAAATTCACTTGTTAGAATTGATATGTCAAAAAATATTTCATTAGCTAAAATTGCAAATTACACAGGAATATCACTCAATGAGCTAACGTCATATAATGCAGGATATGTGAAACAAACTGTAAGTGGGCCTTTCCATTTACTTATTCCTTATGCTCATGCTGAAACTTTATTTAAAAAGTTACAAGCAGAAAATCTTGTTGCAAATGAAATTACCGAACTTTTACAAGATATTCCACATGGTAATATGCCATTTGAATTTAATAGCTCAGATTCAATTCAATACAACAGAATTACTAATAAAGATGATCGCGCAAGAAATGTAAGAAAAATTGCTTATCTTGTCAAAGCTGGAGATAGCCTTTATTCGATAGCTAAAAATTACCGCGTGAAAATTACCGATATATTGGAATGGAATAATTTAAAAAATTCTAGAGTCCAAGAAGGTGATGTCTTAACAATTAATCTTGCCAATGCGAATCCAATCTAAAATTTGCTAATAATGGATTATGATCTGATGCGGTTGTGCTAATAATTTCAGCTGTGTTAAGTTGTAATCCGCGATAAAAAACAAAATCAAGCGGTCTACCCATAAATGTCTTTCGCATATCAACTGAAAAATTAACTGACTTAAGTTCAAATGAACGTACAAATTGATACAACAAATGCAATCGCTGCTTGCTCCAAGCATTAAAATCACCCGCCAAAATAATAGGGCCATTATGCTCTTTTATTCGATTTAATAGCATATGCATTTGCTGTCGGTAGGCTTTTACTCCAATACTGAAATTAACAGCATGCATATTAGCAACTAATAATTGCTGTTTGGAATTACTAATAGGATAAATAGTAATCAAAGCAGATTTAGATACACGGATTAATGGCTCCCTTTCTCTAAAAGAAAAAAGTGAGGTTGGTAATGAATTAGAAATTGTCATTACTCCAACATAAATATCGTTAAAACAATATGCTGGGACATGATCTGCAATTTTATTATGTTGTGAAATAAAATTAAGCAACGGTGATGTTGCTTGGGCTTCTTGTAATAAAATTAGTTTAGTTTTATCAGCATATTGTTTGAGTATATTAATACAATTAGCTCTTTTTTGTTTAAAAATATTCCAAACTAAAATCGAAAATGGTGTGTGATCGATTAACGGTTTATTAACTATTATTTGTTGATTAGGCAAGATCAAGTCCACTTCATTGCTTGCCTGATATCGTAAAGTATAATATCGGTTTTTAAACATTTTTTTGATTCAATTTTTTCTTCAAGTATTCATCAAAAGATAAAGTATCACCCTTTTCTTTCTTTACCTGTTTTTCAATAGATAAATTGCGTTGTTGTACAAAATCACTTTCAGTTAATAATGCTAAAGGTTCAGCCATAAGTTGTTTTTTATATTGACTTGCTAAAGCTAAACCAAATTTTGCTGTCCCTAAGTCACTTATTGCTTGTAGTGTTCTAGCTGATAAAGTTAATTCAGGTTGCTCAAACATTAAATCTAAACGCTCACAAACATTACGGTAACTCTGCTTATCATCTTGATGATCTAAAACATTAGCAACACGTAATAAATCTTTGAATAATTGGTGTCCAACTTTGGCCAAAGGTTCGCGATAGCTATTGCAACCAATACCAATTTCAAGCCCTGGTTTTCGTCCTTCCATTATGACCCTATTCCAATTTAATTTGGCACACTCAAGTTCTTGACTGCTCATTTCAGGCGCTGGTGCTAGTGCACACCAAATTAAAAACAGATCGATAAATCGTATCTGTTCTTCAGTAATCCCCACCGGTGAAAATGGATTAACATCTAATGCGCGTACTTCAATATATTCAATACCACCACGTAAAAGTGCATCCGACGGCGACTCCCCTATCATTGCGACTCTTTTAGGTCTAATTGGCCCGTAAAATTCATTTTCAATTTGCAATACATTATCATTTAATTGACGATAGTGATCATCAATTTTAATGCCCAATTTGGCAAATTCTATTGATTTTGTTTGCGTTGCACGTTTTAGTCCTGCAACATATGTATCTAAATGGTTAAAAGTAATACCAAGCTGTTTTTGGGCATTATTGGTATATCCAATATCACTTAATCTTAAAGAGGTTGCATAAGGTAAATAACAATTACCATTTGTTTGTTTAATAAAGGCTTGGGCTTTTTGTGGATCTTGGATAAATGAAGAACACATCGATGGTGATGCACCAAATAAATAAGGAATAACCCAACCAAAACGATAATAATTACGTATTAAGGTAAAATAACCTTCAGAAATAACTGCTTTACCTTCTTCGGTGTTTTTTATACCTTCTTTTGCCTGCCAAAATGCGGTTGGTAACGAAAAATTATAATGAACACCCGAAATGGTCTGCATCATTGCACCATAACGATTTTTTAACCCTTGACGATAAATCGTCTTAAAGAGCCCTTCATTAGAAGTACCATATTGTGCAAGGATAATATCTTCCTCGTTTGCAACAAAACAAGGCATACTTAAAGGCCACATCATTTCATCACCAATATTTACGCTAGCATAACGATGCAAATCCCGTAAAAACGTTAACATATAATCAAGATTGGTATTAACTGGTGTGATAAATTCTAACATCGATTCAGCAAAATCAGTTGTTATCCAAGGATGCGTTAATGCTGCACCAATTTTCGAAGGAAATGGCGTTTTCGACAATGATCCATCAGGCAAAATGCGTAAAGTTTCACGTTCAATACCACGTTGAATACCTTGTAAAATGGTATAGTGTTTTTCTAACCAATTAAGTGCTTTTGAGACGTCAGGAATCATATTTTTCGCTTCCTTAAAATGAAATTATTTAATACTTTTATATTAACATAATTTAATATTAACGGTGGGTGAATTTATGACAACCCTTAAAATAAAAAACAAATTTATCTTGGAGAAAAGACATTAATAAAACCGTAATCTCCTATTTTTATTACAGTTAAATTAAACTTAAATGTTTGACTTCGTTTTAAAAGACCAACCATTGCATAGAATATTACGTTATAGTGTTTATTATTGGATTATTTATCTTTCCTTTGTAGTAAAACTAACACTTCCATATGCGAGGTATGTGGAAACATGTCAAATAACTGCACTTTTTGGATTTGATAATTTGATAATAATGTTAAATCATCAATTAATGAAAATAAGTTGCAACTTGAATACATAATATAATTAGGTGCTATTTGCTCCAAATACTGCATAAGTGTTTTGCCAGCTCCTCGTCTTGGAGGATTAAGTAGCACTAAATCAGGTACATTTTGTTGAGCTGTCGCATATTGTGTGGCATCAAAGGATTTAAAAAATAATTGGTTAAAGCCTAACTGTTCTGCTGATTGAGTTGCGCACTCAATTGCGTCTGAACTAATTTCAATACCTGTCAGTTGGATAACACTTTTAGTATTAAGACTAACACAACTTAAGCCAAAACCACCTACACCACAAAACAAATCCCAAATTGAGTGAATAGATAAATTTGTGACCCAGTCACTTGCAGTTTTATAAAGATTGCTGGCAACATAACTGTTTGTTTGAAAAAAACTTTTAGGCTTAATGAAAAGCGGAACGCCATTTAATGTCATAGGTAAAAATGAGGTATCGGTTAAAACTAACTCTTTTTCCCCTTCTAAAATAGCTGCATGATTAGGTTGGATATTTATTGAAATGACCTTTAAGTTTTGTATTTTATCTTGTAATTGTTTAAAAGAATTATTTATTTTCTCGACAAATTTGTGCGATTTTAAAACAAATCGCAACATAAAACAGCTTGTATTATTCTCTTTACTTTCAGTAACTATAACAAATTTCAACTCTCCCTTCCGCTTATTAATATTATAAGGCACAAGCTCCTGTTTACGGATGAAAGTTCGAACAAGTTTTAGGATATTTTGCATACTATTTGAGTAAAGAGGGCAATCACATAAATCGACTATCTGCTTATCTGTTTGTATCCCTAAAATAGGTCTTTCAACGGTGCCTAACACCGCCATTTTTGCTTTATTACGGAAAGCAAATTCATTACTAGCAAACGGAGCTGCAACATCATTAGGTTTAAATTGGGTTAATTGTTGTAACAGATTATTTTGTTTTTCTGCTAGTTGTGTATGATAGGGTTTATCCATCCACTGACAAGATAAACATTTTTTCTGCTGATAAAAACGACATTGCATTGCGATAAAACCCTTTTTTATAATGAGCAATTATATATATAAAACGGTTATATATAAAACGGTATTAAAATAAGTATAAGATTTTATTTTATACTAAAACACATACTTTCCTGAAAATTTTTTACAAAATTTTATAAGAATATAAGTAAAATGCATAATTAATCATCTGGTATGATTTGACGAAATAGCGGGGTATGATAGGATATTGTTATTAATATTACAGGAAAAATTTAATGTCTATAAAGTTAAAAACCCCCGTCGAAATTGAAAAAATGCGAATAGCTGGAAAACTTGCAGCTGAAGTATTAGAAATGATTGAACCTTATGTTAAACCGGGCATTAGTACTGGTGAACTAGACAAAATTTGTTATGAATATATTGTTAATGTCCAAAAAGCTATTCCAGCTAATATTGGCTATAGTGGCTATCAACACACCACTTGTATTTCAATCAATGATGTGGTTTGCCATGGTATTCCAAATTTTGACAAAAAGTTAAAAGAAGGTGATATTTTAAATATTGATGTAACGGTTATCAAAGATGGTTATCATGGTGATACTTCTAGAATGTACATTGCTGGTAAGCCAACTATCGCAGGTGAAAAATTATGCCAAGTCACACAAGAAAGCCTTTATGAGGCGATTAAAATTATAAAACCCGGCATTCGTTTAAAAGAAATTGGTAAAACGATTCAAAAATATGTCGATAAATTTGGTTTTTCTTCAGTTCGAGAATATTGTGGTCATGGTATTGGTGAAGTCTATCATGATGAACCTCAAGTTTTACATTATGACGCTGATGATGGTGGTGTAATTTTAAAACCTGGAATGACTTTTACTATTGAACCTATGATAAATACAGGCGATTGGCGTACCCGTACCATGAAAGATGGCTGGACAGTCAAAACCAAAGATCATGGTCTTTCTGCACAGTATGAACATACTATTTTAGTAACTGATAATGGTGTTGAAATCTTAACATTGCGTAGTAACGAAGACTTTCCTCGTATTATTGAACACTAGAATGATAAAGATTCAACAATAAAATATTGCTGAATCTTTTATCTTTATAAATCTTAATACAATAATGTATAAAGCTTACGACGATATGCACTAGCTAATGGATTATTGGTTCCCAACGCAGCAAGTAAATCAAGTAATGCTTGTTTCAATTGACCTTTTCCAGCGTTGAGATCTTTCGTTAATGGGTTAAAAAGTAATTCAAGCGCTTCCTCATGACGTCCGACAGACATTAATTGCGAGGCTAGTTGAATCATGAGAGCAGTATTATCTGGTTGCTTAGTTAATTGATCTTGCAATTGTTGAATTTCTGGCGAATTAGCTGCTTGCTCAAGTAATTCTATCTCAGCTTGCAGGCCATGATAAACAGAATCATGATCTTGTAAAGGGATAGTTGCAAGTACTTCTTTTGCTTCGCTCAGTTGTTTTAATTCTATGTAAGATTTTATGAGCATTAATGCAATATCAGTTCTTGGTTTTCCAAGGTGATCGTTGAGTGCTTTCCAAGTTTGTTTTAATAAAGGTAAAGCTTGTTCATATTTTGCTTCATTAAACAGGTTTTGCGCTTCAATAAGTTTTAATTCTTCTTCATTGGGTAAAAACTTGACTAAAAACTCTTTAATTGTTTCTTCTGGTTGTGGGCCTTGAAAACCATCAACTGGTTGGCCATTTTGAAATAAATAAACTGTCGGGAGCGCCCGTAAACCAAATTGAGCTGCTAACATTTGTTGTTCATCGCAATTAATACTGGCTAAAATAAATTGCCCATGATGTTCATTAGCTAATTTAGTTAATGTTTGAGTCATCGCTTCATAATTTGGACTTCTAGCAGACCAAAAATAAAACAATACGGAATATTTAGATGATTCTTCAATGATCTTTTGAATATTTTGTTCATTAACATCAAAAATAAATTGGTTTTGCATATAGTGTCCTAACAATATTGGTTTATTTATTTCGTAGAATTTTATCCATTAATCTATCAGGAAGCAAACGTTTGGCAATTGCTGCTATCTTGGTAATATTTGTGACCCTGTAACGTATTTTGGGTGTTGGGTGTTCAAGTGCATGATATAAATATGGC
The DNA here is from genome assembly GCF_001690495.1 of Gilliamella sp. App4-10. Classification (GTDB taxonomy): domain Bacteria; phylum Pseudomonadota; class Gammaproteobacteria; order Enterobacterales; family Orbaceae; genus Gilliamella; species Gilliamella apicola_G. Next base: position 18,426 of record NZ_LZGS01000008.1, on the reverse strand, counting down.
AAAACTGCCTCTGCTGGTAAAGTAAATCGTTTTGCAATAGGTGGATTTTTTACAATATCCTTTTGCACCGTTTGATTAACATTATTTGAAAAAGATGTTTTTAACGGTCCAGGCTCAATTAAACACACTTTTATATTGGTTTTTGCTAATTCTAATCTCAGCACATCAGACCAGGCTTCTAAAGCATATTTACTGGCTGAGTAAGCACCTCGTCCCGGCGTTGCAACAATACCAACAATTGAGCTTGTTTGAATAATACGTCCTTCATTTTGTTCAAACATGGCAGGAAGCAATAATTGCGTCAACTGATGCACTCCAAAAAAATTGGTGGAAAATTGAGATTCTAACTGTTCACGGCTGACGGTTGATAAATGCCCATATACCCCAAAGCCAGCATTGTTAAATAACGCATATAATTTACCTTCTGCTAAATCCAATACTTCTTGAGCAACCCGCTTGACAGATTTTGGATTATCAAGATCAAGAAGCACTGTTTCGAATCCTTGTTCAATGAGCTTTTGTTGATCTGATAATTTTCGACACGAAGCAATAACACGATAACCTCGCTTTTTTAATGCAATGGCCGAAATATGCCCTATTCCACTTGAACAGCCTGTAATAAAAATTGTTCGCAATTTTAGCTCCGACTTATTCATATATTGTCAAATTTATCTTCACAAACTATGATAACACATCTAAATTGAAGTTACTCAAACTAAACCAAGAGGATCGTATGAGAATTGCTATTATTGCCGCAATGGAAGAAGAAGTAGCTATATTAAAAAGTAAAATCACCCATTATCACGTTGAGCGCCATTTAGATTGTGATTTTCATCTTGGTCAAATTTCAGGATGCGAGATTGTCTTACTCCAATCGGGTATAGGAAAAGTTGCTGCGGCATCGGGAACAACATTATTATTGAATAATTATAAAGTCGATGCGGTGATCAATACTGGTTCGGCTGGTGGGTTATCTTCCGACCTTAATATTGGTGATATTGTTGTTTCAAAGAATGTTTTTTACCATGATGTTGATTTAACTGCTTTTGGTTACAAACCAGGTCAAATGTCAGGTTGTCCTGTAGCATTTGATGCTGATCAAAAATACCAATCATTAGCTAAAATTTGTATCAAAAAGCACGAGGTTAATGCGATTGAAGGTTCAATTGCTAGTGGAGATGCTTTCATCAATGGTAAAAGTAATTTAGCAAGAATAAAACAAACTTTTCCTAATGCTATTGCTGTAGAAATGGAAGCCGCTGCTATTGGTCATGTTTGCTGGTTATTTAAAGTCCCATTTGTGGTTGTAAGAGCAATTTCAGATAATGGCGATAACGAATCAACGATGGATTTCCAATCATTTTTGAAACTTGCTGCAGCTCAATCATCACTCATTGTAGAGTCAATGTTGAGCAAGATTGCATCAAATAGTTTTCATCAATAACGAAAGTCCAAACAATACTTTTCAAATAAGGGTTTACGCCAACCTGTTAATATTTCGGGTTCGTTACCCTTTTTATCAACTTTCCATTTTACATATTGATTAATTAATCGACGTGAAAGCAATAAATCCTCACTAAGCCCTGTTTGTGAAGAAATCGTTAGTGCTGCTTGTTTTAACTCACCAGTAATTTTTTTATAATCTGGATAGCTATTAATTCGACGAATTGGTGGGATTTCAGGAATAGGATTAGATAATAGATCCAAAATTATTTGACCATACAAGCGAATTTCCTTTCCTTTCATACCTAACTTATCAAGTTCACCCAATGATGTCGGTGAATAGCGTGCAATTTTCAATAATACTTCTTCATGTACTACAAAATTTATAGCAATATCTTGTTCTTTCGCTAATCTATATCGCCAGCTCGCTAATTTATACAATTGTCCTAAACTTTTCCCTTTCAATTGCCAACTATTTTTAATATTTAGATAAGCATCATTTGGATCCATTAATTCCGATTTACGGGTAACCGCCATTCGGCACTCTTGATAAGCAGCTTGTAAATAATGATTAGTACTTAACTGTAACTTTAAAATATTAGTTAATGGAAAAAGATATAACACATCATTAATGGCATATTCACACTGTTTTTCAGTTAATGGACGTTTTAACCAATCTGTTCGGGTTTCGCTTTTATCAAGCTCTACCTCTAAATATTTTTTTACCAAACTAGCATAACCGCTACTCAATGGATTATCTAAAAAAGAAGCCAATATTTGGCTATCAACAATCTGGGTTGGAACACAGCCAAAATGATAAGAAAAGACTTCAATATCTTCACTACATGAATGAAAATATTTTTCAATAGTTGGATTATTTAATATCGCCAAAAAAGCCTGCCAATCAGTAATATTAATTGGATCAATTAACGCTGCATGTTCACCATTAAATACCTGCAATAAACCCAAATGAGGGTAAAAAGTTCGCGTTCGAACAAATTCAGTATCTAAAGCCAAAGCCGAGCTATTTTCGATTTTTGAACAATAATCAGCTAACTGATCATTACTAATAATAAATTGATAAGACAAAATCAAATTCCTGTTCAAATATATTTATTCATTGTGCGTATTTTTGTCAAAAACGATATCAATCACCACGATTTCGGAACGAGTCATTAAGCGAATTGGTGATCCCCAAAATCCATATCCACTACTTACAATGCTGGTAAAATGATGATCTTTATTTTGATACAAACCATAACTATTTTTATACATTAATTTCTCAATAAGATTGATAGGGAATATTTGCCCAGCGAGTGTATGCCCGGAAATCATCAAATCGACACCTAACTTTTCTGGTTCATCAAGGTCTTTTGGTTGATGATCTAATAAAATAATCGGTGTATTAGTATCAGTGAATATCATCAAATCAGACAGTGATGCTCGTTTTACATTATAATAACATGAAGAAAAATCATCTCGACCTACTAAGGTAATGCCTACCTCATCGAAATAAATGATATCATCTTTTAATACCTTTAAACCTATTTGCATAAAGGCGTTAGTGATATCTTCTTCTCGATTATTTTCTAGGTTAGTGGCTAAGTATTCATGATTACCGAAAATAATATAAGCACCATATTTTGATCTTAATTGCTGAAATTGCTTATCAAAGCCTTTTTGTGTAAAAGGTTTTAAATGTTTATCTAATGTATCACCCGTAATCACAACAAAATCAGCATTAAGCTTATTCACTTCATCAACCATTTGTTGAATAAATCGATGTGTGGTTAATTCATTAAGATGAATATCGGAAAGTTGAACAATACGTAAATGATCAACATTAGCAGATTTATGAATTTTGACTTGGTAATGAACAATCTTGGCATTAATTGCCATGTCATGACCAAAACAAAACAGTGATACAACGGCAACAATATAAACAATTTTAAGCCATAAATTGGGTTTAACCTTTTTTTGACTAAGCCAACGTACAGTGTCAAAAATAAACAATGTGAAAAAACAGCAAATCATTAAACCAGTAATGCTATTACAAAATAACGGTAACCAATAACTTGAAATATTATGTAATAATATAGAAAAGATGAGCGATAATCCGGCTATAACAACAACTAGCCAATAAACAAATTGATAACAACCAGTTATATGAAATTGAAACCAAAACTGCCATTGTTTTCCTAAATAAATGGTTATTAATATATTAACGATAATCGCGATAAAAATAATAATAAAATCGACAAATCCCATAATTATCCGAGCAATTGAATACCCAAAAATGATATGATAGCAGAATTATTTTTTATATTACCAATTAGTTTTATGGATATCAAAAAAGACCAGCTATTTTCAACACCAATTGATAAACTAGGCGATTGGACTTTTGATGAAAAAGTTGCCGAAGTTTTTCCTGATATGGTGCAACGTTCGGTTCCCGGCTATTCTAATATCATCTCAATGATCGGCATGCTAGCTGAAAGATTTGTACAACCTCATTCAATGATTTATGATTTAGGCTGTTCTTTAGGTGCTGCCACATTATCTATTCGCCGCCATGTTAATAAAGAAAACTGCCATATTATTGCGGTTGATAATTCCCAACCCATGGTTGACCGTTGTAAAAGGCATATTGAATCTTATAAAGCAAAAACGCCTGTAGATGTCATTTGTGATGATATCTGTAACCTTAATATGCAAAATGCGTCAATGGTAGTACTAAATTTTACCTTACAGTTTTTAACGCCTGAAAATCGCCAACGTGTTTTAAATAATATTTATACTGCATTAAAACCGAATGGTATCTTGGTAATGTCTGAAAAATTTAGCTTTAGTGATTCAACTATTGATGAATTATTATTTAATATGCATCATGACTTTAAACGTGCTAACGGCTATAGTGAACTTGAAATTAGCCAAAAGCGTAACATGTTAGAAAATGTCATGCTAACCGATACTATCGAAACACATAAACAGAGACTATCTGAAGCGGGTTTTAAACATATTGATACATGGTTCCAATGCTTTAATTTTGGCTCTATTATTGCCATAAAATAACAAATTAATTCAAGCGTAATTGATAAGGATAATAGAATGATTGACTTTGGTGATTTTTACCAGATTATCGCAAAAAATAAACTAAGTCGCTGGCTAGAAGTGTTACCAGCGCAGCTCGCAAATTGGCAAAAACAAAATATTGATAACCGTTTTAATCAATGGCTCAACAGTATTAAACATTTACCGTCAATCACTCCTTATCAAATTGATTTACTTCACAGTGTAACCGTCAATAGTGAACATCCTATTTCGACAGGTGAACAACAACGAATTACTCAATTACTAAAAAACATGATGCCATGGCGAAAAGGCCCTTTTCACTTATATGGTATTGATGTTGATACAGAATGGCGTTCAGATTGGAAGTGGAGGCGCTTAATTGATCATATTGACAATTTAGAAGGTAAAACTGTTTTAGATGTGGGTTGTAATAGTGGTTACCATTTATGGCGTATGATTGGCGCTGGAGCAAAACTCGCTGTTGGAATTGATCCTATGGCACTTTATCTATGCCAATTTGAGGCTATTCGCAAACTACTTGGTAACGATCAAAGAGCGCATTTATTACCACTTGGCATTGAGCAGCTACCCAAACTTAGTGCTTTTGATACCGTCTTTTCAATGGGGGTTTTATATCATCGTAGGTCACCACTTGATCATTTATGCCAATTAAAAGATCAATTAGTTGAAGGGGGGCAATTAGTACTCGAAACACTGGTTATTGATGGAGAATTACATCATGCCTTAATGCCAGGTGAGCGTTATGCACAAATGCGTAATGTCTACTTTATTCCATCTGTTCCAACCATGATTAACTGGCTAAATAAATGTGGTTTTTCGGATATAAAATTGGTTGATATATCACTAACCAGTTTAGATGAACAGCGTAAAACAGAGTGGATGACATCGGATTCACTAGCAGATTTTTTAGATCCCGCTGACTCAACTAAAACAATTGAAGGCTACCCTGCTCCAATGCGGGCTGTTTTTATTGCTAAAAAATGAAATAAAGCAATCTATAAAATACCCTTTATTGAAAGCAATAATATCATGGACAAGTGGTTACAAAATTAACTTAAAAAGAATAGCAAACTAATTGATATTCTTTAAATATTTTTCTGAAAATTAAACCGTGTTATAAACAATATGATAGTAAAAAACTTGTTAAGCGCTTGTAAAAAGTATCTGTTTAAATATAACTATAAACAATTTATTTTAATAATTGAGATAGTAGGAATGAATAATAATAAGTTATTTCTTTGTCTTTTTATTAATTTTAGTAAAAAGGCTCCTTATGCTATTTGGTCCAATTTTAACAATTTTGCACTACTACTTCATCTCAAAAACCTTGCTAGTAATTTATAGCCACATATATTAAAAATATAAAATAGCTAATTGAAACGACATCGTTATTTATATGCAAATTATAATGTAAATGCTATGCTTATAGACTTATAAAGAGGTCAACCTACAATTTATCATTTAAAGGTGATTTTATGACGCTTCCATCTTTTTTAACATTGTATAACGAACTAATTTCAACACCTACAATTAGTAACGTCACTAACCAGGAATTAGATTATTCTAACAAACCACTTATCGACAAGTTAGCTACTTGGTTTGAAGAATTAGGTTTTGTTATTGATATCCAGCCCGTTCCTAATACACGTCATAAATTTAATATGCTTGCTACCTATTCAAATAGCAAAAATAAAACACAAGGTGGTTTATTGTTAAGCGGGCACAGTGATACCGTTCCATTTGACGATGGGCAATGGACTAAAGATCCCTTTAAATTAACTGAAGAAAATAACAAACTATATGGACTTGGTACCGCCGATATGAAGGGCTTTTTTGCCTTTATTTTAGATGCACTGCGTGATATCGATCTTAAAAAACTAACCAAACCCATTTATGTTCTTGCTACCGCCGATGAAGAAACATCAATGGCTGGTGCGGCATTTTTTGCTAAAAACGCCATATTACAGCCTGACTGTACTATTATTGGTGAGCCAACATCGTTAATACCAATTCGCGCGCATAAAGGATTTATAGCTAACTCTATTAAAGTAATTGGTAAATCGGGACATTCGAGCGATCCTGATAAAGGCATAAACGCTATTGAAGTCATGCATTTAGTGGTAGAACGCTTATTAATCCTAAAACAAAAATTTAAAGAACAATATCATAATAATGGTTTTAGTGTACCTTACCCTACTCTAAATTTAGGCGTTATTCACGGTGGTGATGCAGCCAACCGTATTTGTGGCTGTTGTGAACTGGTCATTGATATCCGTGTATTGCCAGACAATGACATTGATTCGTTATATAACTCACTTTGTGATATACTCCAACCTGTTATGGACAAATATCCAAATCGAATCGAGATACAGTACGAAGTTACTCCAATTCCGGGATATGAATGTAAAAAAGATCATCCGGCATTACAGCATATCGAAAAATTAGTCGGTCATAATGCCGAAACGGTTAACTATAGCACCGAAGCACCATACTTAAATCAAATCTCGCCAACGATTGTATTAGGACCGGGATCGATCGAACAAGCACATCAACCCGATGAATTTATTTCAATGGACTTTTTAAAACCGACAAAATTAACGATAAAAAGACTAATTAAGGATTTTTGTCTTTAATTCCTTCAATACGCCAATAACAATAACCTCGGCGAGGTTTAATAAAAGAAATTTAATTAAATGTGAAAAGTTGCAAAATCGGTAGCAATTTCAGTGTTAACAAAGATATTTTTTGCTTCATTAACTAACTTTTTATTATCATTCAAACTGTATCTAGGGCTTATATGAGTCATAATAAGCCTTTTTGCACTAGCTTGTTTGGCAATGGTTGCAGCATGTACAGTGGTGGAATGACCACGTTCAATAGCTTTATCAACTAACGCATGTTTTTGTGTTGCTTCATGAACAAGCAAATCCACATCATTAGCAAGCTCAATCGAAGCTTGGCAAGGTATGGTATCACCTAAAATAGCCAGCTTTTTGCCTTTTTTTATTTTAGTTTGATAGTCAATGCCGTGAATAATCCGACCATCGGTTAAAGACACTGTTTTGCCATTTTTTAGATCATTATAAAAAGAACCAATTTGAATATTATCTTGCTTTAACTTATTGATATCGAGTTGAACTGGCAAATCTTTTTCGATAACACGATAACCAAAACATGGCACACGATGCTGTAATAATTTTGCTTCAACCTGAAACAGATTATCATCAAAAACAATACCGTCTCCTTCAAGCTCAATAATATTAAGAGGAAAGGTTAACCAAGAATAGCTAATTTCAATCACAGTCTCGATAAACTGCTTAATTCCTTTTGGCGCAATCAACGTCAAAGGGGATTGATTTTGCATTGAAGACCTAGATGCTAAAACACCCGGTAATCCAAACAAATGATCGCCATGTAAGTGCGTTAAAAAAATCACCTCAAGTTTAGCTAGACTAAATTTGGCTTTTTGCATTTGCATTTGAGTTGCCTCTCCACAATCAAAAAGCCATAACCGTCCCCGTTCTTGTCTAAGATCCAGTAAAATACTGCTCACATTACGTTGTAATGTTGGGGAACCCCCACTTGTCCCTAAAAAAGTTAATTCCATAAATATTTAAACATTTTTACGTTCAATCGTTTGTTCACCCCAAAACAACTTATCGGCTTTGGTTTTAGAAAAAGCAAGTTTCAACACTTCATCATTACCTTCCGACCAAATTTGTTCGGCAAGCTTTTCATCGTGGTTAGCTAACTCAAAAATCGCCTCTGCGATTTCAATCGAGGTTTCACGAACAGTAGCCCAAGATTTAATATCATGTATTTCTTTTTTAGAAATGTTCATTTTGCTACTCCTTTGAGTTGAATTAAATGTAAAATAACCCTATTTATTGAAAAATACAATAGGCTATATTCGTTATGATAATAATTATTTCTCCGGCTAAAACCTTAGATTATCAATCACCATTATTAACCCTAAATTATACACTTCCTCAATTTATTGATTCGACTAAAGTACTTATTCAAAATTGTCAAAAATTAAGTGTTGAAAATTTAACGAAACTAATGTCTATTAGCACAAAATTAGCAGAGCTCAATTATGATCGCTTTCAAAATTGGCATAGTGACTTCAACCTTGAAAATGCAAGGCAAGCGATACTCGCATTTAAAGGTGATGTGTACGAAGGATTACATGTGGAAGATTTTACTGATAAAGATCTAAAGTTCGCGCAATCCCATTTAAGAATATTATCCGGTCTTTATGGCATTTTAAAACCACTTGACCTAATTCAACCTTATCGGTTAGAGATGGGGATCCGTTTAAAAAATGGTAATAATACAAATCTTTATCAATATTGGGGCGACAAGTTAACTGAACACCTTAATAGCGAACTAACCAAATCATCACATCGCACATTAATCAATTTAGCCTCAAACGAATATTTTAAAGCCATTAAACCAAAACAATTAAATGCAACTATCATTCAGCCCATCTTTTTAGATCAAAGCAAAGATACCTATAAAGTTATTAGTTTTTATGCAAAAAAAGCACGCGGACTTATGACCCGATATATTATAAAAAATAGCATTGAAAAGGATGAAGATATTAAAAGTTTTAATCTAGAGGGTTATCAATTTGATTCAAAACGATCAACTGACTTAGAATGGTACTTTATACGTAATCATCAATAAAATAATAACGATGGAATTTCTTACTACATTATGGGCACAGTTTTTATCTACCTTGCCTTTATTTATCTTAATTTTATTAGGATATTTAGCGGTTAAACTAGGACGCTGGCAAAAAACGATAACCGATAGCTTAACCAAATTTACTTTTTATATTGCATTTCCAATTATGTTGTTTCAGATCATGAGCCATTTTTCTGAACATTCACAAATCAATATAAAATTATTATTTGTCTTTTTTGGTGGATCATTTATCGTTTTTGCATTTGGCTGCTTAATTGCATCTAAAATATTTAAATTAACTGGTTCAGAAAGTACGCTTTTTGCCATGGGAGGTATCTATACAAATACCGTGTTTGTTGGTATTCCCATCATCAAAATGTTACTTGGCGATAAAGCGATCCCCATTGTCGCCATTATTGTTATATTTAACGCACTGATTTTATGGACGCTTGCCACCGTATCAATTGAATTTGTTCAAATGGGCAAGCTTTCAGGTCGAAGCTTTTTCAAAGTTTTAAAAAACGTATCAAAAAATCCTATTATTATTGGTATTTTTACTGGAGTTGTGGTGAACTATATTAGTTTACCTTTGCCTAAATTTATCAATCAATCAACAAAAATGGTCAGCGATATGACGGCACCACTTTCACTGATTGTGCTAGGTATGGGATTAGCTGAATATAAAATTCGCGACAAATTACTTATTACTACCTCTATCTGTATTTTAAAATTGACCATGTTACCGATTGTTACCTATATTGTGGGTAAGCTCTTAGGACTACCTACTTTAGAATTACAAGTGGTAGTATTACTCAGTTCGGTTTCAATTGCGATAAACTGTTATATGATGGCAAGGCAGTTTGAAGTGTTACAAGGTCCTATTGCTTCTAGCTTGCTAATATCAACGACACTGTCTTCTGTCACAACGCCGTTGATTTTATCGATTATGACACATCTACCTTAAATGTTAATTAATGTGTTGCACGTTTTTAACTTTGTAATGTAGCACTAATGCCAAAACAATAACGGCACTGCCTAATAAAAAGCGTCCCCAATCAATAGATTGATGCCAAACCACTACATTCACCAAAATCCCTGTTGGGATAACCATATTATTCATAATCGCTAAAGTGCCCGAATCCACTTTGGTTGCACCATAATTCCATAAAAAATAACACACACCAGAAGCAACTACGCCAAGCCAAATAATAATTCCCCATTGCAAGCTGGTTGTCGGTAATTTTGATGCATTACCAAAAAGTAACCAACCTAGCGTTGCAACAATAAGCGCCCCCAAATAAACCCAAGCAAAAGCTTGATGTTGAGACATTGGATAAACTTCCATAATCCTTTTATACCCTACTTGCCCTAACGCAAAAACGATATTAGCGCCCTGAATTAATAAAAAACCAATAATAAAATTAGCACTAATACGATCATAACGAATAATGGCCGCACCGACTACCGCTATAATTGCCATTAAAAGATAGCTAAGTCTTAATGGATGGTGTTGCAATAAATCATAAATCACTGTGACATAAATCGGTGTAAAGATAGTAAACAACAGCACCTCAGGTACCGAAATATATTGAAAGGAATTATAATAAAAAAAGTACATAATCCCTAATTGACATGCCCCAACTCCCATTAAAAGCAACATCTGCTTAAAACGAATATTTTTAAAGCGTAGAAATGGAATAAAAGTAATAAAGGCAAATAGCACTCGCATCACAACAGCAAACCAAGAATCTACCTGCCCACTTAAATAAACCGCAATAAAACTAAATGAGAATGACCAAATAATCGTTACAAAAATAAGATAAAACATAATTGATACATATAAAAAATAACTAGACTCGCATCGTATCAATTGGTTTAATACTTGTAAACTTTATATCATAAAAATTGATTACTATATTAAAATAATTGATAGTCTAATCTTTTTGTCGTTTGATGCGAGGAAGCGAATATATCTTATTATTAATTGCCAACTTCATTTTAATAAACAGGATAGACAATCTCGTTAAGTTGGTATTCTTGTTCAATTTGGGCTAGCTCTTCTTTTGAACCAGCTTTTGAAGCTTTGTCTAACTCCTCAATTTGTCTAGATGTGATCTTAAAGCTCGGTTCAATATAAACAAAGCTTTTTGCATCATCTAGGCTGTAATCAATATACTTTAAGCCTACTTTATTTAGTGGTTTGTCCGTTCCATACTCCATAAAGTAGCTGATCCAATCCCAAGCATAAGTAAATAAACGGTTGGTTTTACCAAAATAAATATATTCACCTAACTCATGACTGGTCGGCTACAATTGAGCGTCAAATAATGTAAACTCATTGCTATGAATTATGCTATATACATGGAGAATTACTATATTTCGTCTTTTTATGAATTAAAATTCGTCCTCCCATAAAATTATTGTTGACTTCAAGTTGATAATTAAATTCTTCAACAATCCCAAAAATTATCTTCAATCACTACCACTGGTATTAGACAACGCAACTTAGATTCCAATTCACATATATACTCATAACAGCCCAAATCAGATTTTTTACGGCTTTAAAAATGATGTAAATTGTAATACCCTGTTATTTTTAGATCCTCAAATATCAATTTAGCTTATAACGGCGCAGAGACTTTGAAAAGGCACTGTATAGATATCTTTTTTACGAATATAATCAATGCCCATTTTAAATAATTTTTCTACATTTATCTGATCATTATAGATTATTCGAGTTGCTTCGAGTTTTATCCATAATTTATCTTTTTTAATGTTTTGTAAAAGCAACTTTAATTGCTTAACAAAAAATTAAACAACTCATTATAGACATCAGTATATAAAGGAGTTCCTCAAAAATGATTAATTATGGCATAATGTGCGCCAAATCACATTTTAGCGAATTTACTCAAAAACTAATGACTATTTTTAAGTAAAACGCATTTTAAAGAGAGTCAATTTTCGTGTTAAGTACAAATAACATCACAATGCAATTTGGCAGTAAGCCATTATTTGAAAACATCTCGGTTAAATTTGGCAACGGTAATCGTTATGGTCTAATCGGTGCTAATGGCAGTGGTAAATCCACCTTTATGAAAATTATTGGTGGCGATCTAGTGCCGACCTCAGGTAATGTGGCTTTAGATCCACATGAAAGACTCGGTAAATTACGCCAAGATCAGTTTGCTTTTGAAGAATTTACCGTCCTTGATACCGTCATTATGGGACATACCGAATTATGGCAAATCAAACAAGAACGCGATCGCATTTATTCACTTCCTGAAATGAGTGAAGAAAATGGCTTTAAAGTTGCTGATTTAGAAACTCAATATGCTGAAATGGATGGTTACAGTGCCGAATCTCGGGCTGGCGAATTATTATTAGGTGTTGGTATTCCAATTGAGCAACATTACGGATTAATGAGCGAAATCGCACCAGGTTGGAAGTTGCGGGTATTATTAGCCCAAGCCTTATTTTCAAATCCAGATATCTTATTACTCGATGAGCCAACCAATAACTTAGATATTGATACGATTCGCTGGCTTGAAGATACCTTAAATCAACGCGAAAGCACTATGATCATTATTTCGCATGACCGCCATTTTTTGAATATGGTCTGTACTCATATGGCAGATTTAGATTATGGTGAATTGCGCATCTATCCGGGTAACTACGACGATTACATGACCGCATCAACGCAAGCGAGAGAGCGTTTGTTAGCAGACAATGCCAAAAAGAAAGCACAAATCAGTGAACTGCAATCGTTTGTTAGTCGCTTTAGTGCCAATGCATCAAAATCAAAACAAGCAACTTCACGTGCAAGGCAAATTGAAAAAATCAAACTTGAAGAAATCAAAGCTTCTAGTCGGCAAAATCCATTTATTCGTTTTGAACAAGATAAAAAACTATTCCGTAATGCGCTTGTTGTTGAAGATCTTACCAAAGGATTTGACAATGGCCCTCTTTTTAAAAATCTTAAGCTCATGGTTGAAGTAGGCGAAAAAGTTGCTATTTTAGGAACCAACGGTATTGGTAAAACCACATTATTAAAAACGCTAATGGGCGAACTGGCTCCTGAACAAGGCGATATAAAATGGTCTGAAAACGCAAATATTGGTTATTATGCGCAAGATCATGAATACGAATTTGAAGGCGATTTAACGGTATTTGACTGGATGAGCCAATGGAAACAACCAAACGACGATGAACAAGCCGTGCGTAGTATTCTAGGTCGATTATTATTTTCACAAGACGATATTAAAAAGCAAGTTAAAGTCTTATCTGGTGGTGAAAAAGGACGTATGTTATTTGGTAAATTGATGATGCAACGCCCTAACATTATTGTTATGGACGAGCCAACTAACCATTTAGATATGGAATCTATCGAATCACTCAATATGGCATTAGAGCTTTATCAAGGTACGCTATTCTTTGTTTCGCACGACCGTGAATTTGTTAGCTCATTAGCAACACGAATTGTTGAAATCACTCCAGAAAAAGTAATTGATTATACGGGTAATTATGAAGATTACTTGTGTAGCCAAGGAATTGCATGATATAAATAGCCAAAAAGCCACTGACTAATGTGGCTTTTTTATAAAAAATTCAAATAATTAAATTAAAATTCTAACTCATCCCACCAAATATCAATAAGTTGGCTGGTTTTTACATTTTTCAGGCCATGAGTTTCTAGCCATTTTGTGACAGTGCCACGATGTTCTTCAGTACAGTTCCCTAATTTTTGGGTGCAAATGATCCCTTTCCAATTTAAATAACCGCTTCCCTCATAAGCTAAACCATTGGGTTGAATAGCTTCAATAATAAACTGATCAACGATACTGTCTAAAGCCTCTTCGCTTGTGCCTTCGTCAAAAGACCAACTAACAGTAAAGCCTAATTCTTTAAACTCTTCAATGTGTAATTTTTTTCGTAAACGTCTGCTGCGATTTACCATAATCGTTTCCTTCTACATTATTAAATATTAGTGTTTATTTTTAGTGTGATTATGCCGGCTTGATGATTTCCCGCCATTTTGATTGGATGGCGACGATTGGTTCGAGCTTGAACTTCCTCTTTTTGGTGGTGCTCGCCTTTGTGATAATTTTTTTACCGGTTCGGCTTTAATCTTAGGATCAACTTCAAAACCTTTAGTTGTTATTTCTGGGATCGGTTGTTTAATTAACTTTTCAATCGATCTTAATTGAGGAAGCTCATCAATGCACACCAACGAAATAGCCTGCCCTTCATTTTGTGCCCGTCCTGTTCGCCCAATGCGGTGTACATAATCTTCTGCCACTTGCGGTAGCTCATAATTAACAACATAAGGAAGTAACTCAATATCAATGCCTCTTGCTGCAATGTCAGTTGCAACTAAAGCACGTATTTGTCCAATTTTAAAATCTGCCAAGGCTTTAGTGCGTGCGCCTTGGCTTTTATTGCCATGAATAGCTGCTGCCTTTATGCCATCTTTAGTCAACTGCTCGGCCAAGTGGTTAGCACCATATTTAGTACGAGTAAAGATCAACACCTGTCGCCACTGATTTTTACCAATTAAATAAGAAAGTAATTCACGCTTACGCCGTTTATCAACTCGATGGACATATTGAGTAATTTGTTCTGAAGCACTATTATTTTTTGCGATCGAAACAGATTCAGGTGAACTCAAAATAGATTGAGCCAAAACTTTTATTTCATCCGAAAAAGTCGCCGAAAACATCAAATTTTGACGTTTTTTCGGTAATTTAGCAATCACACGACGAATATCGTGAATAAAGCCCATATCTAACATACGATCCGCTTCATCCAACACTAATATTTTAACCGTTGAAAGATCCACAGCATTTTGTTGCACTAAATCCAGTAATCGCCCAGGAGTTGCAATTAAGATATCCACACCGCCACGTAGTTTCATCATCTGCGGATTAATACTTACTCCACCAAATACTACTAATGATCGAATGGGCAAATAGCAGCTATAGTCACAAATATTTTGGCCAATTTGTGCAGCAAGTTCACGTGTTGGCGCTAAAATCAAGGCGTATAGTGGGCGTTTACCTTTTTTACTATTTGAATTATCAGATTCTTTGGTTTTCTGCTCAATTAACTTTTGTAAAATTGGCAAGCTAAAGCCAGCGGTTTTACCTGTTCCTGTCTGCGCACTCGCCATTAGATCTTTGCCAGATAAAATTACGGGAATAGCTTTTTGCTGAATGGGAGTTGGTTCGGTATAGTTTTGTTCTTGAATTGCTTTTAAAATCTCGGTATCTAAACCAAGAGAGTCAAATGACATGAAATGTTTCCTAAATAAACGAAAAATAAATTATCCAAACGCATTATAAAGCAATTCAGTAATATTTGTCTGATTATTTAACAACTCATTTTCCTCAACACGTCTTTATTGGATATTATATACATGTATTTTTATAAACTTTTATAAGTTTGTATGAATAAATCAGTGATATTTTTATTTTTCTAAAAATGATTTTTTCTTAAAATATGAGGAATTATATTAAAAGTATACAGCTGAAAAAATAATATTTATTATTATTTATGATTGCACTCGTATTTTTTATCTACCTAATAAATCGTTTTTGGATTAGTTTATGCGATTTAACTTTAGAAGTTTCAATAACCTGTTCATTGCGACAATTTTTATTAATAGCTAGCCTTAACTATATTGTAAAGCAATACTTAGCATTCGCAAATTTCCACTGTACCATTTTGGGGTTGATTACACTGCAATAAACTTCTCCTAAAATGAAAAAACTGACTCATTTAAAAATCATTTAACTGAGCCAGACAAGCAGCATTAATCAATAATTACACGACCATGCAATGGTTGAATTGGACGATTGTTATTGTGATGCATGATTGAGTGGAATTTTTCGATTTGTTCAGTAGACACATTACTTTCTTGCTCTAGTACAATCCATATAACACCTTCAGTACAAGGCGGAGTAGTCAGTGAGCCGCTAAAGCGATAAAAATTTAACCTGTTTGGCAATAATGCCTTAATATCAACTGACTGGTTTAATACTGCTGTGCTTCCTGCTTCTGTCGGAATTTGCTGCCAAGCTTTAGCTAGTTCGAGGTTAGGTTTCCCTTTTTTAAACATAAGCCCAACAACCGCTAAATCACCATTTTTGCTTTTATAAACAAAATGAGCTGCCATAGGAAAGTGTTTGCCATTGATTTCATTCTCACTTGGGGTGTGAAAATGGAATTGTTGTAGGGTAAAAACTTCGTTATCAATTTCTAGCGTATTACCTTCATCAACATTCACTTGGACTGTATGACCATTATTAATGATTTCTTGTTTACCTGGTTTGAAAACCAGTTTAAGTTTATCATGATGTGTTTTTAATGCATGTTCAATATTGATAGGTGATTGATTTTTTCCATTTTCACATGTTGAAAATTCTGGTGAAAGCTTTCCCCAATTTTCGGGTTTAGCTTCGCCTTCATAATCCCAATGCGGAACAGGCTCTGCTGCAACGCAAGATAAGCTAGTTACCATTAGTACCGCAATTATTACATTAAGTTTCATATTAAATTTCATATTAATTTTACACTACAATGTTGGTTATGGGGAGGTAGATTATACACCTCGACTTTTCATTTTTATAGATAAAAAAGCACGAATTAGTTAATTTTTTCCAAAAAATTCATGATTAATTAAAAATCTAATAGTAACAAACTAAACAAGAAAATATTCTGATCTGTACGTACAGTATTTTTAAATAGTCATAAAAATGTATATCAAAACGAGATCTGTATTGTTGTAGTATTAATAAATCAATTAAAAAGGACTAGAGTACTTTTATAGTATAGCCCTTTTTAATTTAATCAATTGATTAGAAGTTATAACGAATACCAGCTAATAAATCAATTGAGCTTAACTTGGCACTGGTATTAGTTCGGTAATATTCATTATGTTTTTTAATAGTTATTTTACCTGCATCTACATAGCGAGCCATAAAATCAAAATCTAGATTATTATTGACTTTATAAGCTACACCGGCTGCAACATTCCATGCAAATTTAGTTTTAGTTTTTGATAAAGAACGTTCGTAGTCAACACCATCAACAGAAACATTATATTGCTCTCTATAACTATTTTCTAATTTAGTGAATGCCATACCTATTCCAACACCAACAAATGGAGTAATTGATGAGTCTATATCAATATCTGAATAACCATTTAACATGAGTGTATTCATACGTGATTTAACTTTTTGAGTAGTACGAAGATGATAATCCTCATATGTACTGTATCTATTTTCTTTTTTCTCTGTATTACCTCGTAGTGTAAAAGATAGCTCCACTCTTACTGGAATATCATCGTCATGGAAGCTATAACCTAAATTTAAAGCACTTGCTAATTTAGTTTTATGCATCGAATCAAAGATATCATCGTTCAAGACAATACCCCGTTTATGATACATATTGTCCTTAAGACTGCTTGCCTTCAGCATCGCAGCACCTAATTGTCCACCTAGATAAAATCCACTTGTTTCAGCATAAGCAAAACTTGAGAAACACGCAAAAGTTGTTAGTGCGATTAATGTTTTTTTCATTTTCATTTCCTTAATTATTTTTAGTTATAATTTATAATGCGAGGCGTAATTTTCCGCGTCAATTTTGTACTAGCGCTAACGATGGAGTAATTGCAATTTTATTTACTACTGCAAACACAACTAGAATTTTTCTAGCATATTATCAATACAATATCAACAACTTTAGCACAACTCAACCAAATATAAAACGAACTTCATTCAACAAATTCACTCTAAAATTAACTTTGAAATCCTTACCATATTATTATAGGAATGTAGTCAAAAACATACTTAATGTATAAATAAACAGCATAGGGCTATTTATTCAAAATAAGTTACATGTAAAAAATAGAAATTGAACAAAAAATACGATGAATTTTGATGTCGCCAATGAAATGGACGATTAAATAAATAGAGGGGAGTTTTAAGTTGGCTAAAAAAATAATGGAAAAGTAAGACATTTTCAACCTAAAACTAGTCAAAATAGTATTACTGATTTTACAATACCATATAAATGATTTACATTATGCTAGTCATTAATTGATTATTTAGAAACAAACTTTACTATATATTGTTTTCTATATTCATTGTCATTATATAAATATCAACAATAAAGCTTTATAGCAGCAATTCTATATAAATAAAG
>NZ_LZGS01000007.1 GCF_001690495.1 Gilliamella sp. App4-10 | reverse complement strand
TAAAGTCTATGTTAACGAAAGTTATTTTTTTAACTTTAAAGTATTACGGCATCCGGCGGTATTTTTACAACCGAAAAAACGCCGTATAAAAGAGTATGATTGGGATGATTTGCATGGTGTTGTTATTCATAATATGTCACGTAATGCCCTAACTTCAACCGTATTAATGGTGTGCCAACCGGGAACGCATCAAGTGATTGATCATATTATGTTAGATCCTATTCGAGCTGGCGCAGGGAGTACATTTGTTTGGGGTTGGATCAATAGTTTTATGTTTTTTTGTGATGTGGCCAATATCGATGATGGTGAATATAAATCAGATCAAGAAGCGGAATTTAAAGCCCATAGGATTGCCGGTCAAGACTGGCTCGAATGGATGGTTGAAGCGTTTAATGCCACATCATTAGAAGCGCTCGCGGAAATTAAACAACGGCATCATATAACGGAATAGCTAAGATGATGACGAAATCCCACTCATCATAAATCGCAGCAGTAACCCATTTCACGATGAATAAATAAAAAGGAGAGTCATCATGCCATCAAAATACCGTCCACAAATTTTTGGTTGGTTTGGCGATCTGGATAAAGGTCCACGTTTAGTGCCCCTGCATGACGATCGTTTAAGCTATGCCAATAATAACTATTGTGCCTTTATTCGTCAGGATCACAATGATCAGATTTTTTATGCTTGCCTTTATTTTGTTGCTATTATTTGTGGGAGTGGAGCTATCATTGGATGTCTTTGGTTGTTGGTACACCATGATAGCTCTAAAATAGAATTTATTGATATAGTAGTAATTTTGGGTTTTATTATCTGTTGTATCGGTATGTATTATGCTGTTCCTCAACTGTATCATAATCTATTCTCCCGTCGTGGTAGCCCTATTATATTTAACCGTAAAACAGGTAAAGTCTATGTTAACGAAAGTTATTTTTTTAACTTTAAAGTATTACGCCGTCCTGCGGTATTTTTACAACCGAAAAAACGCCGTATAAAGGAGTATGATTGGGATGATTTGCATGGTGTTATTATCCATAATATGTCGCGTAATGCTCTAACCTCGACCGTGTTAATGGTGTGCCAATCCGGTACGCATCAAGTGATTGATCATATCATGCTAGATCCTGCCCGAGCAGGCGCAGGGAGTACATTTGTTTGGGGTTGGATCAATAGTTTTATGGTGTATTATAAATCTGCCAATATCGATGATGGCGAATATAAATCAGATCAAGAAGCGGAATTTAAAGCCCATAGGATTGCCGGTCAAGACTGGCCCGAATGGATGGTTGAAGCGTTTAATGCCACATCATTAGCAGAGTTAGCTGAAATTAAACAACGGCACCATATAACGGAATAGCCCAAAAGCCGTTACAGTTTGGCAAGAATGGGCAAAGCGGTATGGCAATCTAATTTTAACGATATTGAAAAAATCGAAGTGAAAAAAACCGATCCTCATCAGTCAGATAGCCACCTAACGGTGATAACTTGGATAGCGGGCACCTTTGCTTATGATCTAATAAATAACTATCAAATCAATATCAGCCCTAATGCACAAGATGATGGCGAAATTCCACTTATCATTAACCGAAGCAGTAACCAATTTCATGAAGAATAAATAAAAGGAGAATAAAATGCCATCAAAATACCGTCCACAAATTTTTGGTTGGTTTGGGGATCTAGATAAAGGTCCTTATAGTGTGCCCCTGCATGATCGTCGCTTAAGTTATGCTAATAATAACTATTGTGCCTTTATTCGTAAGATTCCTTCTGATCAAGTTTTTTATTTATGTATTTACATCATTGCTGTTATTCTTTTATGCTCTGCAGTGGTTATATTATCTATATTGACTTATTTATGTAATCCAATTTTAGAAACTAACATGTTTTTAGCGGCGTTAAGTGGTGTTATTTTATGCTTTATTGCTATGTATTTTGTTATTCCAGAAATCTATCATAATCTATTTTCCCGTCGTGGTAGCCCCATTATATTTAACCGTAAAACGGGTAAAGTCT
>NZ_LZGS01000006.1 GCF_001690495.1 Gilliamella sp. App4-10 | reverse complement strand
AATGCACAAGATGATGGCGAAATTCCACTTATCATTAACCGAAGCAGTAACCAATTTCATGAAGAATAAATAAAAGGAGAATAAAATGCCATCAAAATACCGTCCACAAATTTTTGGTTGGTTTGGGGATCTAGATAAAGGTCCTTATAGTGTGCCCCTGCATGATCGTCGCTTAAGTTATGCTAATAATAACTATTGTGCCTTTATTCGTAAGATTCCTTCTGATCAAGTTTTTTATTTATGTATTTACATCATTGCTGTTATTCTTTTATGCTCTGCAGTGGTTATATTATCTATATTGACTTATTTATGTAATCCAATTTTAGAAACTAACATGTTTTTAGCAGCGTTAAGTGGTGTTATTTTATGCTTTATTGCTATGTATTTTGTTATTCCAGAAATCTATCATAATCTATTTTCCCGTCGTGGTAGCCCTATTATATTTAACCGTAAAACGAGTAAAGTCTATGTTAACGAAAGTGACTTTTTTAACTTTAAGTTTTTACGCCATCCCGCAGTATTTTTACAACCGAAAAAACGCCGTATCAAAGAATATGATTGGGATGATTTGCACGGTGTTATTATTCATAATATGTCACGTAATGCCTTAACTTCAACCGTGTTAATGGTGTGCCAACCGGGCACGCATCAAGTGATTGATCATATCATGCTAGATCCTGCCCGAGCGGGCGCTGGTAGTACATTTGTTTGGGGTTGGATCAATAGTTTTATGGTGCATTATAAATCTGCCAATATCGATGACGGTGAATACCGATCAGATCAAGAAGCGGAATTTAAAGCCCATAGGATTGACGGTCAAGGCTGGCCCGAATGGATGGTTGAAGCGTTTAATGCCACATCATTAGAAGAGTTAGCTGAAATTAAACAACGGCACAATATAACGGAATAGCTAAGATGATGACGAAATCCCACTTATCATAAATCGCAGCAGCAACCCATTTCACGATGAATAAATAAAAAGGAGAGTCATCATGCCATCAAAATACCGTCCACAAATTTTTGGTTGGTTTGGCGATCTGGATAAAGGTCCACGTTTAGTGCCCCTGCATGACGATCGTTTAAGCTATGCCAATAATAACTATTGTGCCTTTATTCGTCAGGATCACAATGATCAGATTTTTTATGCTTGCCTTTATTTTGTTGCTATTATTTGTGGGAGTGGAGCTATCATTGGATGTCTTTGGTTGTTGGTACACCATGATAGCTCTAAAATAGAATTTATTGATATAGTAGTAATTTTGGGTTTTATTATCTGTTGTATCGGTATGTATTATGCTGTTCCTCAACTGTATCATAATCTATTCTCCCGTCGTGGTAGCCCTATTATATTTAACCGTAAAACAGGTAAAGTCTATGTTAACGAAAGTTATTTTTTTAACTTTAAAGTATTACGCCGTCCTGCGGTATTTTTACAACCGAAAAAACGCCGTATAAAGGAGTATGAT
>NZ_LZGS01000005.1 GCF_001690495.1 Gilliamella sp. App4-10 | reverse complement strand
CCAATGCCAGCCAAAGCAAATCACGCGAAAAAGGCAATGGCACCGACTGGCGTGAAAGCGTGGTTGAAGCGGGCAATAAGCTTACTCTTATCATCGGTAATGACGCCAACATTGTGGCGGGACAAGTCAAAGGGGATAGGGTGGAAGCCGATATTGGTCATAACCTCAATATAGAATCGAAACAAGACCGCGATGAGTACCATTCCAAAAACAGCTCAACATCCTTGGGGGGCAGTGTTTCATGGGGGAGTACAAATGGCGCAAATGCTGCAGCAAGCCAAACCAAAATGGACAGCACTTGGCAAAGTGTGACGGACCAGTCGGGCATTTTTGCCGGCAAAGGGGGCTTTGACATTACGGTCGGCAACCACACCGACTTAAAAGGGGCGGTGATAGCCTCAGCAGCAAAAGACACGAGCAAAAACAAACTTGACACAGGCACAATCAGCTTTAGTGATATAAAAAACCAAGCGGACTACAAGGTAAGTAGCAGCAGTGCAGGCGTTAACACCAGTGGAATGCCATCGATACCAACGGGTCTTAACAAACAAGCAAGCAAAAACTCGACCACGCACTCAGCGGTATCGACAGGGACGATGGTTATCCGCCATGAAAGCGAGCAACAACAAGCGATTAACGAATTAAGTCGTGATACCGAGCATGCGAGTCATGCGCTCAAACATATCTTTAACAAAGACAAAGAGCAAAGCATCATCGACCAAACACGGCTCGTGAGTGAAATTGGTGGTGAAACATTAACCATGCTCAATCACATTGACCGAATCAGCGCCACCTCAAAAGCGAAAGAGGCGTTAAACAAAGAGCAAGAAAAGGCCAAAAACAATAAAACGGTCTTAACTGACGAACAGCAACAAAAAATCTACGAAGACGCCTACAAAGAAGCGATGAATCAAGGCATGTCGGCGATGGGCAGTGAAACCCGTCAAGGCATTGACATGGCGGTCAATCTTATCAACGGCATCATCAGTGGCGACATGACAGGGGCGGTTGCAGGGGCACTGGCACCAAAAATTGCCAGTGCCATAAAAAAACAAACCGAGCATTACAACCCTGAAACCGGCAAATGGGAAACAGACCACATTGCCAACACGGTCAGCCATGCCATCTTGGGCGGGGTGGTTGCGCAGCTGCAAGGCAACTCTGCCCTAGTGGGTGGCTTAGGCGCTGCCGCAAGTGAACGCAGTGCAGAAGTTATTGCAGGTATCCTTTACCCCGATAAAGACATCAAAGACCTAAGCCAAGAAGAAAGACAACAAATCAGCGCCCTATCCCAACTCGCGACTGGCCTAGCTACCGCGGCGGCCGGTGGTGATATCCAAGATATCAATACAGGCGTTGCGGCGGGGAAAAATGCGGTTGAGAATAATGGTTTGGCTAGAGGGGTAATAAAAGGACTAGAAAAAGGCTATGAATCATGCATGAAAATTCCTGCGTGTCGAAGTGGGTTAATGCAATTAGGTGTAAATTTTGGTTTAACTAATGAGCAAATACTAGAAGCGATGGAAGTTGGGCGAACACGAGATATCAATCAAATTAAAGAATTAACTCCAGAACAGATAGCTTGGTTAGATGCGCAAATACTGGCTAAAAAAGGACTAGCCTCAATCATGTTTGGTAACCAAACTTTTGGTGATAGAATTTATAATGAATCATCCGGTAATAACGATAATAACAATAATGCAGTATCGGGTTCAGGAAGTGTTGCCGCTGGTGGTGCTCCGGGATTACCGCCTGATGACGACGATGATAATAGACACAATCAAGATAACCAAAAGTACCAAAATAAGAAACAGCAAGAAAGATTTGATGAATTAAGGGATATCTATGATAAAAATAACCCTACCACAGATTTAAAAATTGATGGACAAACTATTCGGCAGGGTGCAGGTGGAAATCGTTACTCTACTCGCATTTATGAAAGTCAAAATTTGACAGATAAGCAGATATATAATTATGTTGAGGAACTAGCAGGACAACCATTAACAAAAGTTAAGGATGGTGTTTATACAACACGATTGCCGGATGGTACTAATATTACATTAAGAAATGTATCTCACTCTAATACAGGGGCACGTTGGACTGTTGATATAAAAAATAACCCAACTTTAACAAATTTATACAGAGGGTTGAGAACTGGAGCAGAAATTAAATTTAGATAGGAAAAAAATATGATAAACGAAAATGATTATAAAAATATTATTGATTGGTCAGAACTAAGAGCTTTTAGTGGATTATGGAATTGTATTGCACCTGATATGCTTCCTTCTCTAAAATTTATGGGAAATAAAATTCCTTTTCCAGAAAGAAAAGAATTATTTTTTTATTTTGTAAAGAGGTTACTAAAAGAAGGACGTCTTAAATTAGCAAAGAATGGTTGGCTTTTAGAAGGTTCAATAGAAGATCAAATAAAATTGTTTTATGAAGCCTTTCCGAAAACAGAAGATGAAATGTTTGATAAACAAAAATTGATGGATGATTATTGGTTTTTTGATGACTCTTGTCCAGCAGAAGCTGTTTGGGTTAATGATGATGGTTCTTTAGAATGGACTTAACTTGCTGGCGGCCCTATCCTAAATTTTGTGTATTTTCAGTTAAAGGTGACAGTTAACTCTGTCACTAAATTCTATATTCAATACGCCCTATCTTGAAATCTCACTTTAACCGATTCATCTTGCGTACTTTCCAGCAAATAATCAAATAATACAGATGACATTCAATGATTAGTTAGTCAATTTAGGATCTCACAAGATTATAAGACTATACCGTACTTTATTTACCGTATCCCTCTTAATGCAACTCGTCAAGTGATAAGCTGTTATTGAATTTTAATAAAATGAAACGGTATAGAATCCTGAATTATTTTTACAAAATAACCGCCCGCAATTAATGACGGACGGGGCATTATTATCCGGTAGCCGTGTCAAGGTGCAAGCGGAGCACGCTATTGAATCCTCGGGGGCGATATTAGGTAAAGCCTTAGTTATTATTATCTTTATACACAATTGTAAATAAAGTCTATCTATTTTAATTACAATTGCGCCATATATCCCTCTATTCAAAACATAAAAATACACCAATCCATTTTTTTCTTATCAAAAAATGAGCAGTGGCTCGTTGGGCGTGGGTTATCAAGTTGGGGGAGAAAAAAATGGTCTTAACCTATCAGCCAATGCCAGCCAAAGCAAATCACGCGAAAAAGGCAATGGCACCGACTGGCGTGAAAGCGTGGTTGAAGCGGGCAATAAGCTTACTCTTATCATCGGTAATGACGCCAACATTGTGGCGGGACAAGTCAAAGGGGATAGGGTGGAAGCCGATATTGGTCATAACCTCAATATAGAATCGAAACAAGACCGCGATGAGTACCATTCCAAAAACAGCTCAACATCCTTGGGGGGCAGTGTTTCATGGGGGAGTACAAATGGCGCAAATGCTGCAGCAAGCCAAACCAAAATGGACAGCACTTGGCAAAGTGTGACGGACCAGTCGGGCATTTTTGCCGGCAAAGGGGGCTTTGACATTACGGTCGGCAACCACACCGACTTAAAAGGGGCGGTGATAGCCTCAGCAGCAAAAGACACGAGCAAAAACAAACTTGACACAGGCACAATCAGCTTTAGTGATATAAAAAACCAAGCGGACTACAAGGTAAGTAGCAGCAGTGCAGGCGTTAACACCAGTGGAATGCCATCGATACCAACGGGTCTTAACAAACAAGCAAGCAAAAACTCGACCACGCACTCAGCGGTATCGACAGGGACGATGGTTATCCGCCATGAAAGCGAGCAACAACAAGCGATTAACGAATTAAGTCGTGATACCGAGCATGCGAGTCATGCGCTCAAACATATCTTTAACAAAGACAAAGAGCAAAGCATCATCGACCAAACACGGCTCGTGAGTGAAATTGGTGGTGAAACATTAACCATGCTCAATCACATTGACCGAATCAGCGCCACCTCAAAAGCGAAAGAGGCGTTAAACAAAGAGCAAGAAAAGGCCAAAAACAATAAAACGGTCTTAACTGACGAACAGCAACAAAAAATCTACGAAGACGCCTACAAAGAAGCGATGAATCAAGGCATGTCGGCGATGGGCAGTGAAACCCGTCAAGGCATTGACATGGCGGTCAATCTTATCAACGGCATCATCAGTGGCGACATGACAGGGGCGGTTGCAGGGGCACTGGCACCAAAAATTGCCAGTGCCATAAAAAAACAAACCGAGCATTACAACCCTGAAACCGGCAAATGGGAAACAGACCACATTGCCAACACGGTCAGTCATGCCATCTTGGGTGGGGTGGTTGCGCAGCTGCAAGGCAACTCTGCCCTAGTGGGTGGCTTAGGCGCTGCCGCAAGTGAACGCAGTGCGGAAGTTATTGCAGGTATCCTTTACCCCGATAAAGACATCAAAGACCTAAGCCAAGAAGAAAGACAACAAATCAGCGCCCTA
>NZ_LZGS01000004.1 GCF_001690495.1 Gilliamella sp. App4-10 | reverse complement strand
GGGGAGATTATAATATTCGAGTAGTATGTAGGGAAATTAAAGTTATTGAATTAGGTATCTATCCTGAAATATAGTAGCTCAAACCCCAACCCAAACCCAAACCCCCAACCCGATAATCCTAGCTTATGTTAGAGTATTCGTTATTAAAAAGTGGCAGTTAATACTGTCACTAAATCCTGTAATTAATTTTTTAATTGCTAATTTTGGCTTAGCACCACTTAGTCGCCAACACGGTCAGTCATGCCATACTCGGCGCGGTGGTAGCCGAGCTACAAGGCAACTCTGCCCTAGTGGGCGGCTTAGGTGCTGCCGCAAGTGAACGCAGTGCGGATGCTATTGCGGGTATCCTTTACCCCGATAAAGACATCAAAGACCTAAACCAAGAAGAAAGACAACAAATCAGCGCCCTAACCCAACTCGCGACTGGCCTAGCTACCGCCGCGGCCGGTGGTGATATCCAAGATATCAATACTGGCGTTGCTGCAGGGAAGAATGCGGTTGAGAATAATAATTTAGCTAGAGCTGCGTGGTATCTAGTACGCCCAAGTGAAATTGGTGCATCAGTCAGTATTAATGTGGTAGATGTTTTAATGGCTGAAGGTCTTACCGCAGCGGAATCAAAAGCGTTTTTAGAAAGTTTAAATTTGGAACAACGAAGACTAATTGAACTTGCGTTAGTCGATCCAATGGGAGATCAATTCCTTGAAGATGCAGTACTAAAAACTTATGAACGTTATTATAATGATTACCTAAAAGAGAAAGGTAGTAAGAAAGATAATGATAATCCGTTAACAGGAACTGGAAGTAGTTCAGCAGGTGGGGCTTCTGGATTACCACCTGATGATGACGATGAAAATAATAAAGCTTCTAATGAGAAAAATAATTCAGAAACTAAAAATGAATATGCCAATTATAAAGGTAAGCTAGAAAAAGGTGATAAAATAGATCTTAAACAATTTAATAAAAGAGTTTCTGGTTCAAATAAAAAAGGTGAATGGGTAGATCCTAAAACTGGGTGGAGAATTTCTCCTGAAAGATCATCAAGTAGCCCTCACGGAGGAAGTGCGTGGAAATTATTTGATAAAGCAGGGAATAGAATGGGTACTTTAAATGAAAACGGAGTATATTTAAGACCATGATAGAAAAAAACTTTATAGATTTTTTGTTGTCTACAAATTTAGATGATAATGATCTTTTAAAAAAATATTATTTGAATATTCATGTTTCTTACTTTGATCATTTTTTGGATGAAGATGAATATTATAGTACTGAATTAATCGCATATGTTGATGCGATTAAGGATCCTAACAAATTAAATCTATTTAATTCCATTGAACAAAAGTTTGTAAATTTCTATAAAAAATTATACGAATTATCTAATAAAAAAGTCAGTTTATACAATGATGAAGGTAAGATTATTCCAATTGATACATATAATAAGTTTAACCATTATATCCTTGATGCTATGAAAGAAAAACCTTTATGCACAATAGTTTTTCCATCATTAGAGTTATTTACATTAACAGGTTTTGATTTGACTCATTCTTTTTTTATATTAAAGCATAAATGTGAACAGGAGTTTATTATAAAGAGAAAAATAGAAGATATAGCAAATTCTGTTGAGTTACATGTTATTTAATGATCCCATCCTATATTTTGTGTTTTTGCTATTTTAAAAGTGACAGTTAATTCTGTCACTAAATCCTTTTTAAGTAGTAATTTTGATTTAGCATCACTTTAGTGATTATTATTTTTATGCACCATTGTAGTAATTAAAGCCTACTTAACTATACTGCTCATTGTGTCATATCTCCTTCTATTTAAAACATAAAAAACACACTATTTATTTACAAAAAATCGGTCAGGTAAAGTGTTTATTTTATTTAATTTTTTTCTTGGTGTTTTTTTGCATTTTTCTGTGTCAGCAAAGATGGCTTTGACATAAAGGTCGAAAACAATACCGACTTAAAAGCAACAGACAAAGGTATCTTCTTAACTGACGAGCAACATTGCCAACACGGTCAGCCATGCCATCTTGGGCGGGGTGGTTGCGCAGCTGCAAGGCAACTTAGCCCTAGTGGGTGTGGCATAGGCGCTGCCGTAAGTGAACGCAGTGCAGAAGTTATTGCGGGTATCCTTTACCCCGATAAAGACATCAAAGACCTAAGCCAAGAAGAAAGACAACAAATCAGCGCCCTAACCCAACTCGCGACTGGCCTAGCTACCACCGCGGCCGGTGGTGATATCCAAGATATCAATACTGGCGTTGCTGCGGGGAAAAATGCGGTTGAGAATAACTTCTTAACTACGAAAGATATTGAAGAAGCAGATAAAAAATATGCGGCTTGTAAGGGAGATAAAGAATGCCAAATGCAAGTCGTTAAAGAAACAAATGAATTAAGCAAGAAAAAGGGTCTTGAATTACAAGAACTCATTAACCAGCTCAATAATGAAATGGCTGTTGAACTGCGTGAAGCCGCTCAATATTGTGCAGGAGATAAGCAATGTCAGAAAGAAGAATATGATAGAATTAGGCAAGAATTTAATGATAAATTTAATTCATATAGAGAGTTAGTTTTAGACGGAACCGATTGGCAAAAAATAGAGTCTCAATACTATCCTGATAACACGAAGATAAAAGCGCTTTGGGAAGGAATTAAAGATGCACCGGGTAAATGGGGTGAGGGCGTAATTGACAGTGCAGGTAAAGCAATAAGATATATTGACGATAATACGTTAAATCAAATAGGTAGTGATGCTTGGGAATTTGGTAAAAAAATAGCCCAAATTCCAATGGAATGGTTTAATAAGGAAATACCAGCGGATTCATTTGAAACAGCATTAACTGAATTAAGTAGCATGACAGGCCATGATGTTGGAGAGGCGACCTTCTATAATGTGGCTGGAGTTGCTACAGCATCATTAGGTGGTAAAACGATACAATGGATTGGTGGTAAATGGGTTAAAGTTGAAGGTATTGCTAAAGCTGGAAAGGGAGAGACTAATACTGCCGTTAATGATGTAGCTGGCACTATACGTGGTGTAAATCCTGGCTATCCTATAGAGGGGCGAACTCATAACTGTGTCAATTGTGCTATAGCTACTGATGCAACATTAGGTGGTAACCCAGCCTCTGCTTTACCTATTAATTCAAAAAATGGGGTTCCAATATCCGTATTAGAAAAACAATTTGGAACAAAATTTCAAAATGTTAGTGGGCATAATAATATTATTGAACAAATGTCAAATGCAGGACCTGGCGCAAGAGGTGTTGTATTTGGTTCTTATGGTCCGGGGCAACCGGGGCATGTTTTTAATGTTGTAAATCAAAATGGAAAAATACGTTTCTTAGATGGTCAAACAGGTAAAGCTGCAGATATAAGCAAATTTAAATCTTTCAAATTTTTAAGGACTAATTGATGATTACTTTTATTGAAGCGATAAATAAAGCTAAAAGTTATTTATCTGAATACGATATTCCTGTAGAAATTACTGTGATAGACAGGTTTTCTGAAGGATGGCTTTTTTGTTTTCAATCCAGAGAATTTTTAGAAACTGGTGATTTTTCAACACAATTAATCGGTAATTGTCCATTCATAATTGATAAAGATAGTGGGAAAATATATGAGTTGGGAACAGCATACCCTTTAGATATATATATACAAGAATATGAAAATAAAAAAAACAAATCTGAGTTTTAAACTCATAATGGATTATGTATGTGCATATTAAAAATTATAATTTAACCAAATTTTATATAAGTAATTCAAGTGTGGGGGAGACATTAAAATATATAACTCAGTTTGAGGATGGGTATTTGTCAAAAATAAAAACAAGCACCTTATTTCCTGAAAGTTGGTCAGATAAGAGTATTATTGATTCTGTTAATAAAATTGGAAATACTAAGCCTATAGGAGTAAGACCTTCAACTGGTGAAACTCTTCATCGAGGGACTGTTAATGGAGTGGAAATCGATGTTATTAAAAAAGGTAATAATATCACGGCAGCCTATCCAATTGGGGGGTAAACCTGCGCCAGGATTTGATCCTATAAAATTAAAGAGATAAATTATGTATAATAAATTTGATGTTTGTATATCTGATTTTAGCCATGAAAGTGAACCTGGCGATTATTGGTATGATTGTGCCATTTTGGAGGCTACTGAAATACTTAATAAATTTAATAATAATGATTGGGAGTTATTATTAGCTCAGCTAAAGTTTAAGCCTATTTTTTGGCAAAAAAGGCTTGTAGAATGTTTGGGTGATTTACATAACTCACATGAATTAGAAGTTCTCCTAAAAATTATTAACACAAGTAATGAGAACTTATTTATCTCTTGCATTGATTCATTAAGGCTTTTAGATTTATCTAATCTAGATAATTCTAAGAAAGAGTTACTATTATTAAAAATAGATATTTTATTGCAGAATGCTAGCTCACCGGTAAAGCGTGTTTTAGAAGAGTTCATTAAAAAGCTAGTTGAATGAAAGTTAAATCCCCCATCTAATCAGCGGGGGAGGATCTTTTATTGCTTTTTAGAACTTGCCCGCAAGTTCAATAATCAGCTTGTTCTACTCAATTGTAGTAGTTCAAACATAATCCGACAATACTATCCTATATTAGTATATTCATTATTAAAAAGTGGCAGTTAATTCTGTCACTAAATCCTTTTTAAGTGGCAATTTTGATTTAGCATCACTTTAGTGATTATTATTTTTATGCACCATTGTAGTAATTAAAGCCTACTTAACTATATTGCTCATTGTGTCATATCTCCTTCTATTTAAAACATAAAAACACACTATTTATTTACAAAAAATCGGTCAGGTAAGGCGTTTATTTTATTTGATTTTTTTCTTGGTGTTTTTTTGCATTTTTCTGTGCCAGCAAAGGTGGCTTTGACATAAAGGTCGAAAACAATACCGACTTAAAAGCAACAGACAAAGGTATCTTCTTAACTGACGAGCAACATTGCCAACACGGTCAGTCATGCCATCTTGGGTGGGGTGGTTGCGCAGCTACAAGGCAACTCCGCCCTAGTGGGTGGCTTAGGCGCTGCCGCAAGTGAACGCAGTGCAGAAGTTATTGCAGGTATCCTTTACCCCGATAAAGACATCAAAGACCTAAGCCAAGAAGAAAGACAACAAATCAGCGCCCTATCCCAACTCGCGACTGGCCTAGCTACCGCCGCGGCGGGTGGTGATGTTCAAGATATCAATACTGGCGTTGCGGCGGGGAAAAATGCGGTTGAGAATAATGGATTAAGTTGGGCTGATGGTGGATTTGGTGGCGATTTTATTGGTCTTTCACCTGAAACAGGGGCAAATTATGACAGCATACTTCATGCTTCAGCTAATGGTTATCTAACCCCAGAAGAGGCTTCGCAAATCATAGATGATATGAATTCAGGTAAATTTATGTATGATCCTTTAAGAGAGGATTTGATGCGATTGCCAGAAGATCTAGCTATATTGGTGACGCCATATGGTGATTATATCGCCTTTAGGGATGCAGATAGTTGGGGTGACTACGCAATAGCAGCAGCAGGAGTATTACCTTTTGCAAAATTTATCAAAGTAGCGGGAAAAGTAATTAAAGTTGAAACTAAAACTGCACAAGTTTTGGTAAAAGAAGCGGAAGTAGCATATAAAGCGGGGAATGTTGCTGAAGGTAACCGCTTGATGAATCAAGCGGCAAGCCAGTCAAAACAAATTGAAACAACAGTTGTAAAAAATAGTGCAGCTGGAAAGGGAATAGGTGCGAACAAACCATTAGATAAAACAGTCTTAGAAACGCAACATGGAAAAGGAAGTGTTGCACAAGATGGTGGAAATTATAAAGAGATTAAGTATAAAATACATAATAGCCAAGCAGCCAATCAAAAAGGAAATGAGAGTAGCAAATTTGGCGAGCATGTAAAAAAAGAACAAGAAATTAATGCTAATTTAGGTAAGCGCCCAGAAGATAAAATTTGGACAGAAACAAGTAAAAAACAGCCTGTTACAAATGCTTACGATCATTGGGATAAACATAAACACGAGTTTCCAGAATTTCAAAACTCAAAACAATACGTTGATGCGACACATAATTTTGTTAATAATCCTCCTTTAGGCACATTAAAAATAATAAGGAAAAATGGTGATACAGTTCTTTATAATCCTCAATCAAATATATTTGCTGTGAAAAATGCCGATGGGACACCGAAAACAATGTTTAAACCAAATCCAGCAGATCATGGATATAAGACTAATTTGGAGTATTTTAATGCACAAAAATAATGAAGCATATATATGTCGTGTTTGTGGGCTCGAGCAATCAGAGCCTCAATGGGGAGAGGATGGTCAATCTCCTACATATAATATTTGTGAGTGTTGTGGAGTTGAGTTTGGATACGAAGATGCCATTTTAACGGGTATTAAGAAATATCGAGATAAATGGATACAATCAGGAGCAAAATGGAATTGCCAAAAAAGTAAACCTATTGATTGGTCTGTTGATGCACAGTTATTAAATATCCCTAAAAAATACTTATAATAATTTGGTTATTATAAGATTTGAAGTAGCATAAACTATAATTCCCGATCTTATTCTTAACGGAGATTATAGTTTCATCTGTAGTAGCTCAAATTTAACCCGACAATCCTAGCTGGAAAAGGGAGGGTGGTAATCTTGCTAAACAAGAAACTATTGTTCAAAATAATAACTGGGGTGTGTTAGATGACGCTTCTAAAACAGCTTTCAATGCATCAAAAAATAATCTTAACACATGGGTACCAAAGGATAAACATATGGTTGGAACTTCAGCTACAAGATCAGCTCAATTCAATACAAATAATGTTTCAGAAATATGAAAGATTGTTAAAGAAACGTTGGATTCTTCAAAAGCAAGTTTTATTCCAAATAATATTGAAGGTTCTTTCCGCGTAGTTGTTGATATGGGGCGCCAAATTGACACAAAAGAGCAAACAAAGATTAAAGTTATTATTGGAAATGATGGAAAAATATGGAATGCATTCCCTGTAAATTCTCACTAGAGATCAATTATACCAATTTGAATGTTGGTAATATAACCCACGGATCTCGGCTTTTTTCTGTGGTTGAAGGTCAATTAGTAATCTATATAAATAATAAAATTATTTTATCAGCAAAAGGAATTTTGCTACTTGAATTAGCAAAACAATTAAAAAATTGGATCAATAATTCTGATAATGGCTTTTATTATGAATCTATGGATTACGAAAAAGCTCCTATTTTATTATTTAGACACATAAGTTTAAATAATTGGCAAATTAGTGGGGTTAGGATGGATAAAATTTATTCAAATATCAAGTAATCGGATTTGATCGTTGCATCTAATAAATTTAATGAAAAATTAATTTCTTATCTAAATTTGAAAAAAATTAATACCGAAGATTTATTTTAATATTTGAGTTTTTTGACCCTATCTAAAATTTTGTGTATTTACCAGTTAAAAGCGACAGTTAATTCTGTCACTAAATTCTATAATTAATTTTTTAATTGCTAATTTTTGCTTAGCATGCATTTTAGTGATCATTATTTTTATGTACCATTGTATTAAATAATGGCTACCTGTTGTATTGCTTATTATGCCATATCTCCTTCTGTTTAAAACATAAAAAACACACTATTTATTTACAAAAAACCGGTCAGGAAACGTATTGATTTTATTTAATTTTTTATTGGTGTTTTTTTGGTTTTCCTGTGCCGGCAAAGAGGGCTTTGACATCACGGTGGGCAACCATACCGACTTAAAAGGGGCGGTGATAGCCTCAGCAGCAAAAGACACGAGCAAAAACAAACTTGACACAGGCACAATCAGCTTTAGTGATATAAAAAACCAAGCGGACTACAAGGTAAGTAGCAGCAGTGCAGGCGTCAACACCCGTGGTATGCCATCAATACCAACGGGTCTTAACAAACAAGCAAGTAAAAACAATAAAAGATTTTAACCAAAGATCAGTAACAAAAAATTTATATTTCTTTTATATAACGCATGCTGTGATAGCTATTTTTAGTTTACTTTATTTATTTTCAGCCGAAATAACAAAAGATTTAGTAAAGGAGTTGGTTATTATGGAAAGTAGTTGATATGTTCTTTATTTATGATGCGTAACGTTAGATCCGTGATAGCAATAATTAACGCTGAGCGTATCATTTGTTGATAGCGGTTTTGGTACATGGAAGATTTTAACGTATCGACAATGCCAGATTGTTTGGCTTTTTCGTGTTGCGATTCCCAGCTTGGTGGTAATACCATATCATGTAATAAACTAATAGGACCTAAGATTTCATCATCTAAATAAGTATATTGCCTGTCATCTTGCTCTAGCTCGTCCAAAATAGCGATCAGCAGTTCTATATCTTCGTAATCTTCACGAGAAATAATCCCCAATACATAAAGCAGTTTTAAGCAAACAGAAGTATCATTGAGTGGTCCATTTTTACCAACTAATGAAGGAATGACAAATTTAATGGCGTGAGGTTCTTTTCGAAAGACTTTAAGAATTAATTTGTTGACATTATCATTGATTAATTTTATGGCAACAGTGAGCAAGCTGTGAATATCAGCTTGCTGGTTGAGTTTTTCTAATATCGTATCTTCTTGTAATATCGATTCTGGCATTAGGTGTTATGTAAATTGGCGATTTTGCATTGTAGTATAAATTTCTTCAATTTGCTTAACAATAGAATTGTTAACATCAATCCCAGCGATTTGACAAAAAGCGTGTTTAACACCTTTGTCAGTAATGAGTTTTGCCAGTTCAACTGCTTGCTCATCATCACTATTACGATAGTTGAGAGCGGCTGCGATACCGATTAGTAAGTTAGTATTTTTAACTTGATACTCAAAAGTACCGAGTAATGGCTTAATTAAACGATCGCCAGCGCCTAATTTACGCATTGGCTGACGTCCAACACGTGAAGTATCATCATGTAAATACGGGTTTTCAAAGCGGTTTAAGATTTTTTCGATATAAGCCATGTGTTTTTGTTCATCAAAATTGTAACGTTTGATAAGGACTAAGCCGCTTTCTTCCATGGCTCCACGAACAATTAAACGAATTTTTTCGTTTAAAATTGCATCGCGAATGGTGCCAAAACCATAATAGAAACCTAAATAAGCCGTAATTGCATGACCTGTATTTAAGGTAAATAGTTTTCGCTCAACAAAAGCCATTAAATTGTCAACGGGCTGCATACCTGCAATGGTTGGAATCGGCCCCACAAATTGCGTTTCATCAACAATCCATTCTGAAAAAGTTTCGACAGTGACTTCTAGAATATTACCTGTTTTTGATGTTGCAGGCGGTACAATGCGATCCACTGCTGAATCGACAAAACCGACATGGGCGTTTGTCCATTGATGCAGTTCTTCTGGTAGTGATTTGAAGATTTCTTGTTTAAATTGGCTTGTACCACGAACCATATTTTCACAAGCAATAATATTCAGTGGTTTGGTGTTGCCTTGTTGATGTCTTGCCATAATTCCTTGCGCAACACTTGAAGCAATGCGCGCTAAAATTTGCGGACCCACGGCGGTAGTGATTAAATCAACTTTGGCAATATAATCGATCACTTCACTAGAGGTACTGTTAATACCATCGACATTTTTGACTATTTCGGTGATAGATTGTTCGCCAACAACATTGACAGGGTATTGATGACGCTGGGTCATTGCATCAATGATTTGTTGATTGACATCGGCAAATGTGACCTGTATGCCGGCATCTGATAGTAATTTTCCAATAAAACCTCGCCCAATGTTACCTGCGCCAAAATGTAATGCTTGCATTATAATAATCCTTAATTAAATTTAATTTTAAAAGTGGTAATGGTTTCCCACTTGTTAAGTGGGAACGATAATTGTGATATTAACTTAAAATAGCAAGTACCTCTTCAATACTTGTTGTGTTAACCAGTTTGGTAATAATGGCTTGATCATCAAGAGCATTAGTGAGTTTTGCAATGACATCAAGGTGTTCATTATTACGTGCAGCAATACCTATTACAATTTTCGCTTGGTCGTCGTCGCCTTCACCAAATTGAACACCTGCTGGGTATTGGCAAAATACGATGCCAGTTTTAATAACGTCGTTTTTTGATTCAATAGTACCATGTGGAACGGCAATCGATTCTCCTAAATAAGTCGACGTTAATTCTTCACGCGCTAACATTGCTTCAATGTAGGCAGGGGTAACATAACCATTATCGACCAATTTTTGCCCGGCAAAACGAATGGCTTCCTCTTTGTTTTTAGCGGTTAGTCCTAAAAAAATATTTTGTTCTGATAATTTAAATAGAGGTGCATTATCAGTGGATTGATTGCTGCTAGCTATTATTTCACTTGCTAAACTACTCGCTTGAGAACTTAAAAGATCCGCAACCAGTTGGCTATATAATTGACTGTCTAAAAAGTTAGTTAATGAAATATGATGTGCGTTTGGCGCATGTTGTTTGGCGCGATCGGTTAAGTCTTTATGCGTGATAACTATGTCAACATCATTGGGCAGATTATTAATTGCTAAATTAGTGACCAAAATATCGAGATCGGCATCTTGTACTTTTTTGCGTAACACACCTGCTCCCATAGCACTAGATCCCATTCCTGCATCACAAGCCACTATGATTTTTTTCACTTTAGCTAAATCAAGTATTCCATTTGTAATACCTTTTGCTTCGTTTTTCATTGCAGAAACATTCGATTTTGCCTCTTCTAGGCTTTTGTCTGTCTCTTTGGTTGTTTTTAATAAAATCGCAGAAACGATAAAAGTAACCGTAGTTGCAGCAATGACAGAAAAAATTACGCCAAGCATAGATGATTTTGGTGTGACAGCAAGAACGGCGATGATTGATCCGGGTGATGCGGGTGAACTTAATCCTGCTCCAAATAATGTTAAAGTAAATACGCCTGTCATTCCACCTAAAATCACCGCAATAATAAGACGTGGATTCATTAATACATAGGGGAAGTAAATTTCATGGATTCCACCAAAGAAGTGTATGATTGCGGCGCCACTGGCTGAACTTTTTGCCGATCCTTTACCAAAGAACATATAAGCGAGTAATAAACCTAAACCAGGACCAGGGTTGGCTTCGATTAAAAAGAAAATAGATTGAGAATGTTCAGCCGCTTGTTGAATACCTAATGGTGAGAATATACCGTGGTTAATGGCATTATTTAAGAAAAGGATCTTAGCGGGTTCAATAATGATCGACGTTAAAGGTAATAAATTATGCTCAACTAAGAAATTAACGGCTATAGTTAATCTACCGGATGCAATAACGACAGCAGGACCAATTGCGAAAAAAGCAAGCAACGCAAGTAGCATACCGATAATACCCGCTGAGAAATTATTGACTAACATTTCAAAACCGCTTTTGATTTTACCGTCTACGGCTTTATCAAATTGCTTTATTACCCAGCCAGCAAGTGGGCCGACGATCATGGCTCCTAAAAACATGGGAATATCTGAACCAACAATGACGCCCATAGTTGTGATTGCACCAACCACTGCACCTCGTTCACCGTGAACTAATTTACCGCCTGTATAGCCAATCAATAGTGGTAATAGGTAGGTAATCATCGGTCCAACTAGCTTGGCAATCGTTTCATTGGGGTACCAGCCTGTTGGAATAAAAATCGCAGTAATAAACCCCCAAGCAATAAATGCGCCGATATTTGGCATGACCATATTACTTAAGAATCGCCCAAAATTTTGGACTTTCAATTTGATGTTTGAGGTTGTCATAATATTCATCTTTCCTTATTGATTGGTATAATCATTATGCAGTTATTGTAGAGGGATTTCGTTATTCGATTCATCAAAAAAAATTGATAAGTGTGATGAATATCACATTGCTAAAACCATTCCATTTTTTATTTTTGTGATTAAGATCACATTTGTAGGTATAAAAAGCACAGTTTTAAGTCCAATAGACTAAAACGCATGTTTTCCTGAGAATTTTTTATAAAATAAGTGATCTTTGCCAAACGCGTTAACAAAGCCTTGCGCCATGATAAAAAATCACTGAAAAACTTATTACATTAAAAATTTTAGTGTTCGTTGATGTTATGTGAAAACTTTAGTTTTGATGATGATATCAAAACCATACCGTCAGTCCTCACATTTAATCTAGCGGAATTTACTCCACGGTAACCGATTTTGCTAAATTACGAGGCTGATCAACATCAGTGCCTTTGAGCAAAGCAACATGATAAGCGAGTAGTTGTGTGGGCACGGTGTAATAGATTGGTGCGGTAAGTTCTTCAATATGGGGTAGATTGATGATGTGCATGGTGTCATCACTGACAAAACCCGCATCTTGCTCGGCAAACACATACAGTTGACCACCACGCGCTCGCACTTCTTCGATATTGGATTTTAGTTTTTCTAGCATTTCGTTGGTTGGTGCCATCACAATCACTGGCATATCCGCATCAATTAATGCAAGAGGGCCATGTTTGAGTTCACCTGCAGCATAAGCTTCGGCATGGATGTAAGAGATTTCTTTGAGTTTTAACGAGGCTTCCATAGCAATTGGATATTCATCGCCCCTCCCTAAGAATAGCGCATGATGTTTATTAACAAATTGCTCTGCTAATTTTTTAATTTGTGGTTCAGACATAAGCACTTGTTCAATGCGGTTTGGCAAGGTTTGTAAGGCGTGGACAATTGCTTGCTCGGTGCTTTGTGCCATATTATTTAAACGCCCTAATTTTGCAACTAGTAGCAATAAAACCGTTAATTGTGTGGTAAAGGCTTTAGTTGATGCAACACCAATTTCAACTCCTGCTTTGGTTAATAGAACGAAATCAGCTTCACGCACGAGTGTTGAGGCAGGCACATTACAGACAGCAAGAGTGCTTAAGTAGTGGTTTTGTTTAGCTAATCGCAAGGCTGCGAGTGTGTCAGCCGTTTCGCCTGATTGGGAAAGGGTAATAAACAGACTATTTTTGCGACGAGCGGGGTTGCGGTAACGAAATTCTGAGGCAATTTCGACATCGCATGGTATACCCGCTAAGGCTTCAAACCAGTAGCGCGCCACCATACCGGCATTATAAGCGGTGCCACAGGCAACAATTTGCACATGCTCTACTTGTTTAAGTATCGCTTCTGCTTGCTCGTCTAGCTCCGATAAATCCACTTTACCATGCGCCATACGACCTTCAAGGGTATTTTTAATCGCATTAGGCTGTTCGTAGATCTCTTTTTGCATATAGTGGCTATAGCCTGCTTTGCTACCCGCATCATATTTTGCATCAGATTCTATACATGGCCTTGTTACTTCATGATGATTCTTGTCTAAGATTGTTACTTTTCGGTGTGTAATAAGTGCGGTATCACCTTCTTCCAAATAGATAAATTGGCGGGTGACAGGTAATAGCGCTAATTGATCGGATGCGATAAAGTTCTCGCCTATGCCACAACCAATAACTAAAGGACTGCCGGAGCGCGTTGCAACTAATATCTCTGGGTTGCGCGTGTCCATAATGACTGTGCCATAAGCGCCTCGTAGTTGCGGGATAGCTTTTTGCACGGCGTCAAATAAGGAGCAATCTTCGGTTGATATAATGTCATGAATTAAGTGGGCAATAACCTCGGTATCGGTTTCTGAACGGAATGGGTAGCCTTTGGCGATCAGCTTTTCACGCAATGGTTCAAAATTTTCAATAATTCCATTATGCACGACAGCAATAAAGCCAGATACATGTGGGTGGGCATTATGTTCAACTGGTTCACCATGGGTTGCCCATCGAGTATGCGCGATGCCGGTGGCTCCTTGTAGTGGATGTTTTGCAATGGCATCTTTTAGTGCTTGCACTTTGCCAACACGGCGAACGCGTTGCAGTTCGCCGTCTGGTGAAATAATTGCCAGTCCTGCTGAGTCATAACCACGATATTCTAATCGTTTTAGGCCTTCTAATAATATTTCAGCAACATCACGTTTAGCGATAGCCCCCACGATTCCACACATAGTTTATTCCTTGTTAATTAACTTTGTTGGTCGTTTCCAACCAGAAAGTTGTTTTTGTTTAACTCGACTTACCACCAATTCGTTAGCATTTACATTATTGGTAACCGTTGTGCCTGCTGCAATGGTTGCGCCTTTACCGACTTTTACTGGTGCAATCAATTGTGTGTCAGAACCGACAAACACATCATCTTCAATAATCGTTTTAAATTTATTGGCACCATCATAATTACAAGTGATAGTGCCTGCACCAATGTTGACGTTACTACCAATTTCGCTATCGCCAAGGTAGCTTAAGTGCCCAGCTTTGGTGGCTTTGCCCAGATGCGCTTTTTTTAATTCAACAAAATTGCCGACATGGGCTTGTTCGTCAAGTCGTGAGCCAGGTCGTAGGCGGGCGAAAGGTCCGATAGTACACTGTTTAGCGATAGTTGAATCTTCAATAATGCTATACGGGCTGATGTTTGAGTTATCATCAATCGTGCAATTTTTTAAGATACAGCCCGCACCAATAAATACGTTATTACCTAGTGTGACATTGCCTTCAATAATGACATTACAATCAATAGTGACATCTTTACCGTGCGAGAGTGTGCCACGTAAGTCAAAGCGATTTGGATCAAGCAGTGTCACACCAGCGAGTAATAAGTGTTGAGCTTGTTGATATTGATACTGCCGTTCTAATGTTGCCAATTGTTGGCGATTATTGACGCCTTCAACTTCAAATGGTTGTACTGGGTGCGAGGTTAATATGTCATAACCATCTTGGTGCGCAAAAGCAATAATGTCGGTTAAGTAAAACTCTTGTTGCGTATTATTGTTGGTTAAACGAGATAACCAATTTTTCAATAATTTACCAGTAACGAGCATGATACCCGTATTAACTTCATTGATTTTTTGTTGCTCGAGGGTGGCATCTTTTTGTTCAACAATGGCAATCACTTTGCCATTTTGGCGTTCAATGCGTCCATATCCAGTTGGGTTATCAAGTATTACCGTCAATAATGCGATGCCTTGTTTTGGTTTGCTAGCAATTAAAGTTTGCAGCGTTTGAACCGATATAAGAGGCGTGTCGCCATATAAAATTAAGATATCTTCATCATCTTGAATATAAGGGATAGCTTGTTGAAC
The DNA here is from genome assembly GCF_001690495.1 of Gilliamella sp. App4-10. Taxonomy (GTDB): domain Bacteria; phylum Pseudomonadota; class Gammaproteobacteria; order Enterobacterales; family Orbaceae; genus Gilliamella; species Gilliamella apicola_G. The sequence continues at coordinate 150,654 of NZ_LZGS01000004.1, read as the reverse complement.
AGCATGGCCCGTGCCGAGTTGTTCAGCTTGATAAACCAGTTGCACATGTTGATTTTTAAGTACATCTTCAAGCTGTGCTTTGCCATGACCATAAACAATATTGATGCGATTAGTATTAAGTTGTTGAACTGTATCAATAACATGTTGTAACATCGGTTTTTCGCCGATTTTATGTAAAACTTTAGGTAGGTTAGAGTACATCCGTGTGCCTTTTCCTGCCGCCAAAATAATAGCACTCAGTTTTGGAGGTGAAATTACCATAATCAGTTCCAGTCTGGTTAAATTAGCCTAATACTATAATCAAAGTTTTTAATGAAATCACCACCAATCTTTTAATTTTTATCATAAAAAAAGTAATATTGATATTTACCAAAGGGTTTAACAAAAGAAGGAAGAGATGTTATGAATTCCATGATGAAAGTTTTATTACTCTATACTACATACGAAAAGCAAACACTTAAGATTATGCAACACATCAAAAAGCGACTTAATGGTAAATGTGATTGCGATGTCATTGAGCTGCTACCCAATACTAAAATCGATTTAACACAATACCAAGCAGTTTTATTGGGTTGTTCGATCCGTTACGGTTTTTATAGCAAAGTGATGAAGACGTTTATCGATAACAATTATCAGCAATTAAATAATATGCAGTCGGGATTTTTTGGGGTAAATATGGTGGCGAGAAAACCCAATAAAAATACACCAGAAACGAATTTATATACCAAAAAATTCTTAGCCAAAATAGCATGGAAGCCAACTCTTACTGCGGTTTTTGCCGGTGCGCTTTATTATCCACAATATAATTGGTTTGATCGCAATATGATCCGCTTTATTATGTGGTTAGGTAAGGGAGATACTGATGTAACTAAGCCGATGATTGAATATACAGATTGGACAAAGGTAGATGAGTTTGTCGATCAATTTTATACTTAAATTCATAGTTTTCTGAAACTTCTTTACAAATAAACCAATATTTTCCTAAAGTTATCAAGTGTTCAAGTTCTTTTAAATAAACTTTGTGATATAGATCAACATTTCGGCTAAAAAGGTGTACAATATCGCGCTTATAGAATCTGTCTCCTAATTGGAATTTTAATTGTGATTGAAAATTTAAGAAATATTGCCATTATTGCCCACGTTGACCATGGTAAAACGACCTTGGTTGACAAGTTATTAAAACAGTCAGGTACGCTAGATAATCTACGTGGTGATGATAACGAGCGTATTATGGACTCTAATGCGCTTGAAAAAGAGCGTGGTATTACCATTTTAGCTAAAAATACTGCTATTGATTGGAATGGTTACCGAATTAATATCGTTGATACACCAGGACATGCGGATTTTGGTGGTGAAGTTGAACGTGTTATGTCGATGGTTGATTCTGTGTTATTGCTTGTTGATGCAATGGATGGACCAATGCCACAAACACGTTTTGTAACGCAAAAAGCGTTTGCTTATGGTTTAAAACCTATTGTAGTTATCAATAAAGTCGATCGTCCAGGCGCACGCCCTGATTGGGTTGTCGATCAAGTGTTCGATCTATTTGTTAATTTAGGGGCTACTGATGAACAGTTAGATTTCCCTATCGTTTATGCTTCAGCATTAATGGGGATCGCCGGTTTAGATCATGAAAATATGGCTGAAGATATGACGCCATTATTTGAAGCGATTGTTAAATATGTTGAGCCGCCAAAGGTTGATTTAGACGGTCCATTCCAAATGCAAATTTCTCAACTTGATTATAATAATTATGTTGGTGTTATTGGTATTGGCCGTATTAAACGTGGTCGCGTTAAACCAAATCAACAAGTAACTATCGTTGATAGTGAAGGTAATAAACGAACTGGCAAAGTAGGGCAAGTTCTTGGCCATTTAGGACTACAACGTTATGAAGCTGAAGTTGCCGAAGCTGGCGATATTATTGCATTAACGGGTCTTGGTGAACTCGGTATCTCCGATACAATTTGTGATAATAGCTGCGTTGAAGCATTACCTGCGTTAACTGTTGATGAACCAACTGTAACTATGTTCTTTAATGTCAATAGCTCACCATTTGCGGGTAAAGAGGGTAAATATGTCACTTCTCGCCAAATTCTTGAGCGTTTAAATAAAGAGCTTGTCCATAATGTTGCGCTTCGTGTCGAGGAAACGCCAGATCCCGATGCCTTTAGAGTCTCTGGTCGTGGTGAATTGCATTTGTCAGTACTGATCGAAAATATGCGCCGTGAAGGTTATGAGCTAGGGGTTTCTCGTCCTAAAGTTATCTTTAGAGAAATCGATGGTAAAAAACAAGAGCCATTCGAACAAGTTACGCTTGATATTGAAGAACAGCATCAAGGTTCTGTGATGGAAGCACTTGGTTTACGTAAAGGTGACCTAACAAACATGCTACCAGATGGTAAAGGTCGCGTACGTTTAGATTATGTCATTCCAAGCCGTGGCCTTATCGGTTTTAGAACTGAATTTATGACCATGACCTCAGGTACCGGTTTGCTTTATTCTACCTTTAGTCATTATGATGATGTTCGCCCAGGCGAAATTGGTCAACGTAATAATGGCGTAATGATTTCAAACGGTACAGGTAAAGCATTGGCTTATGCACTATATGGCTTGCAAGACCGTGGTAAATTATTCCTAGGTCATGGTGCCGAAGTTTATGAAGGTCAAATTATTGGTATTCATACTCGCTCAAACGATTTAACGGTTAACTGTCTAACCGGTAAAAAATTAACCAATATGCGAGCATCAGGTACCGATGAAGCAACAACACTTTCACCACCAATCAAAATGTCATTAGAACAAGCATTAGAGTTTATTGATGATGATGAATTAGTGGAAGTGACGCCATTATCTATCCGTTTACGTAAACGTCATTTAACCGAAAATGACCGTAAACGTGCGTTTAGAAGTGGTAATAAAGACTAATTAGTATTAGTGCTATCGTAATACGAAAACCTCGCTATTTAGCGAGGTTTTTTTTGGCTTTTACTCTAGCAATGGCATCGGCTATCGACTTTTTACGATCGGTTATTGTGCTGATCTTGTTTGTGGTTGGCATGGTGCGTGGAAATAAGATTGTTGGTGGCACTAACAGATTATGACCTAATCGCTGTTGCTTTTTCTGAGTTAGCGCTAACTCTTCTGATTCACTCAATACACTGCCTAATGTGCTTAATGTAATACAGTCTGTTGGACAGGTACTGATACAATTACTACACGAGGTACATAACTGTGGCAGTATTGTGTGCAACACTTGCTTGCTGCCGACAATAGCATCGGTTGGGCAAACACGGATGCATTTGCCACAGCCAATACAGCTTTCTTCATCAATAAATGCTTTGTATTCTTGTTTAGTTTGCATAATCACTTCTTGCATTAACTTAAACCTACAATATTACCATCTTTGTCAATATCGATTTGTCTATAAGCTGGGTTGGTGCCTAACCCCGGCATGGTCATTACATTACCAGCATAAACACGAATAAAACCAGCACCTGCAGATATTGCTAAATGACTGATGTCAACATCAAAATTAGTGGGTACATTTTTTAAGTTTGCATCAGCACTAATTGACATCGGTGTTTTAGCAATACAAAGTGGCAAATGATCAAGTTTTAATGCTTCGATCTCTTTGATGTTTTCCAGTGCGGTGGCTGATAAAAAGGCTTCGTTAGCGCCATATTTTTTTACCATAGTTTGAATTTTATCAGCGAGCGGCATGTTGTCTGAGTAAGGTAGTGTGATTTCGCTTGGCATGTCACACGCTTTGATCACATGCTCAGCCAGTTTTTCAGCGCCTTTACCGCCTTGTGTGAAAACTTCGCTCACTTCACAAGCAAAGGCACCATGTTTAACTGCATATTGTTGTAAGAACGCGAGTTCTTCTTCACTATCATGCGGAAAGCGGTTAATGGCAACGATCACTTGTAATCCATAACTTTTGGCATTGTTGATATGCCATGCTAAATTAGCCGCACCAATTTCAAGTAATTCGACATTAGATTCTGAGATTTCTTTCGGAATTGCTTGCCCTGGTTTGATGTTATATTTACCACTGTTAGATTTTAAGCTACGAACAGTTGCAACCAATACCACACATGAGGCTTTGATCCCTGTTTGGCGGTATTTAATATTGAAGAATTTTTCCATGCCCATATCCGAGCCAAATCCTGCTTCAGTCACAACATAATCGGCAAGTTGCAAAGCAATGCGATCGGCAATGACAGAGGAGTTGCCATGAGCAATATTGGCGAAAGGTCCGGCATGAATGAGTACAGGCGTATTTTCAACTGTTTGCATCAGATTTGGGTTAATTGCATTTTTTAGTAGCACTGTCATGGCACCCGCAACTTCAAGTTGTTCTGCGGTTATGGCTTCGCCTTGAGTATTATAAGCTAGAATAATACGGCCAATGCGCGCGCGCATATCATGTAAATCTGAGGCTAAGGCTAAAATAGCCATCAGCTCTGACGCTGCGGTAATTTCAAAGCCATCTTGGCGCTCAATACCATTAACACCACCGCCAACACCAACAGTGATTTTACGAAGTGCACGATCGTTATGATCTATCACGCGTTTCCATACAATACGATTTACATCGATATTTAAACGAGGCAATCCCGTTTGTGCGGTAAATTCATTGCCTAAACGTTCTTCATGATATAGGCGCGAATCCAATGCAGCCGATGCCAAATCATGAGCTGCGGTAATGGCGTGGATATCACCCGTTAAATGCAGATTTAAAGTTTCCATAGGTAATACTTCGGCTTGACCCCCGCCAGCAGCGCCACCTTTAACGCCAAATACGGGGCCTAAACTTGGTTGACGAATACAAGCAATTGCCGATTTACCAATATAATTTAGTCCCTCACTTAGCCCGATTGTATTCACTGTTTTACCTTCACCAAGAGGAGTTGGTGTGATAGCGGTAACTAACACCAATTTGCCGTTAGTTTTTTTGGGATTAGCTTTAAGTATGGATAGATCGATTTTTGCCACATGTTTGCCATAAGGCAGGACAAATTCTTCAGGAATATTACATTGCTTAGCGATTTCGGTAATTGGGCGTAATGGCATACGAGTTCTCATTTAACAATAAATTGGGTTATCAGTATAAATAATTTAATTTGCCGAATAAAGCGACAATTATATCTTTATTGATTTTCGGCACAATTCGCAATTATCTTGTTATAATATTTCAATACATTCAATCAACGTATATTTAATCAAAGGATAATAAATTAAATGAATTGGTTTTCTGAGTATTCACTTTTTTTAGCTGACACGGCTACAGTTGTTATTGCAATTTTAGCAGTGCTCATTTTTATATTAAGCCAACGCCGTAAGTCAGCAACGGTGGCAGGGCGTTTATCGGTCAAAGATATTAGCCAAGAATACGAACAAGTCAAAGACGATCTGTTAATGTCAAGCATGGATGAGTTAGAAGCTAAACTGTTTATGAAAGATCTTAAAAAACAGAAAAAACTCGAGAAGAAGCAGGCAAAGTTAGCGGCTAAACAAAAAAAGAAACAAGCTAAGAAGCAAGAAAAATTAGCAGAACAAACAGCAACAAATAATTCTGAGAAGTCAGCTGAGAGTAATACAAACCAACAAGTAAAACCTAAATTGTTTGTGTTGTCTTTCAATGGCAGCATCAATGCACATGAAGTTGAAGAATTACGCCAAGAAATCACAGCAGTATTAGCGGTTATTAAACCAGAAGATAAAGTTGTAGTTAAACTTGAAAGCCCAGGTGGTGTAGTCCATGGTTATGGGCTTGCAGCATCACAGCTGTTACGATTTAGACAGCGTGATATTCCTTTTACTGCGGTTGTTGATAAAGTCGCGGCCAGTGGTGGATATATGATGGCTTGCACCGCTAATAAGATTGTGGCGGCGCCATTTGCGATTGTGGGGTCAATAGGTGTAGTTGCACAAATTCCTAACTTTAACCGTTTATTAAAAAAACATGATGTGGATATTGAGTTACAAACAGCAGGTGCGTATAAACGTACGTTAACCATGTTTGGAGAAAACACTGAAGAAGGTCGCCAAAAATTCAAACAAGAATTAGAAGAAACTCATCTTTTATTTAAAGATTTTGTTAAAGAGTATCGCCCAAATGTGGATATCGAACAAGTTGCAACTGGTGAGCATTGGTTTGCAGCGCAAGCCAAAGATAAAGGCTTAGTTGACGAAATCAGTACCAGCGATGACTTTATTTTATCTCATTTAGAAACACATAAAATTATCTCGGTCCGTTATCAACGCCGACAAAAATTATCGGAAAGAATTTCAAAAAACGTCGTAAAAAGTGTCGAAAGATTGTTTTTTAGACAAGAAAACGGGCTGTAATAGCCTGTTTTGTTACTAAGGTAGATAGGGCGATTGTTTTAGATTTGATTTTTGTGAACTTATATACAGGCAGTCATAATTAACTGCTGTATATCGTTGTTATTTAACTAGTCTAGAATCATTTGATGCTAATTGGAGTATTTATTCCACCAGATGCTGGATCAATTTATTTATATCATCCCTCCGTTGATTGAAATGACTTGGCGTGTTATATATCCCGCTAAATCAGACATCAAATAACTTGCTAGTCCTGCTACTTCATCTACTTGCCCCATACGTTTTAATGGTATTATTTTCATTGCCTCTTGTAATACAGTAGGTTCCATATCTAAAATACCGGTATCAATTAAACCTGGTGCAATACAATTTACCGTGATCTTGCGTTTTGCAAGCTCAAGTGCTAGAGCTTTGCTTGCTCCAATTAACCCGGCTTTTGCTGCACTATAATTAACTTGTCCTCGATTACCGATCAGACCAGAAACTGAAGATATAACAATAATTCGTCCACCGTTACGAAGTCCTATCATTGGCATAATGCAAGGATGCAAAACATTATAAAAACTGTCAAGATCGGTATGGATGACATTGTTCCAATCATCTTCTGTTAAAGCGGGGAAAGCACCATCACGAATGATACCTGCATTATTTACAACACCATAATATGCGCCATGAAGTTTGATATCAGTTTCAATATTTTGTTGACATTGTACGCGATTGCTGACATCAAATTGTACTAATCGAGCTGAGCCTCCTAATTGTTCAATAGAGTTTTTTGTATCAATCGCACCTTGTTTATCACTATGGTAGTGGACTGCAATTGCAAAACCATCTTGCGATAGTTTGCAAGCAATCGCTTTGCCAATTCCTTTACTGGCGCCAGTTACCAGAATTGTTCGTTTCATTTTTTTCTTCTCCTAATCGATTTTGGCCAAATAAATAATCTATTTCAGTTTGATCGGGTTCATAAACATTGAGTTTTCCTGAAACGACACATTGTTCATTGATCTTTATTTGACAATCAAAAATAGCTAGTTTGCTATCAAAAAGAACTAAGTTTGCTTGAATAATTAAATCGCTCTCGTGAGGAAAGGTTGGTAGTGAGGTTTTTATGGTTCTTCCCCCTAATAACATACCTAATTGTGGTTTTTTATTGTTAATAATACCGTGGTAACCATTCCATACACCAATGGTTTGGGCCATTAATTCAACAGCATATAAATTAGGCAAAGCATTATCTTCATTTAAAAAAGGTGCCAAAATACCATTTTTATTGACTTGAACACTACAGATGCATTGTTCATCATCAATTAAATGAACTTTTTCTAACATGACCATAGGTTCTTCATGTGGTAAATAGTAAGTCGCTGGATAATATTGCATTATATTTTCCCAATAATTAGAGATGCATTGCTACCACCAAATGCAAAAGAATTTGACATGACTACAGGGGTATTTAAGATCATGCGATTTGTAACAATATTGATTTTATCGAGAGTTTCATCAAATGGTGATGTTGAAAAATTTTGTTGTGGTAAATAAATATCTTGGTTAAGTAGTAGAGCACTAATGGCTAATTCTGTCGCTGCAGCACTACCTAAAGTATGTCCCGTTAAATGTTTAGTTGAGCTGCATGGTGGTAAATTCTGATTGAATAGGCGATAAACGGCTTTACTTTCTGCAAGATCATTCAATATAGTTGCTGTGCCATGAAGGTTAATATAACCAATGTCTTTGGTCGTTAATTTAGCATCATCTAACGCTGCCTGCATTGCTTTTTCAGCCCCTAATCCTTCAGGATGGGGAGATGAAATATGATATGCATCGGATGATTCGCCAGCGCCCAAAATAGCGATATTGCTTGTTTCATCTTTGGTGAGTAAAAATACAGCACTTGCTTCACCAATATTTATTCCATTTCGATTTTGTGCAAAGGGTATACATGGGCTTGTAGAAAGTGATTCAAGTGCATTAAATCCATTAATTGGCATTCGGCTTAGGCTATCAGAGCCCCCAACAATTGCTGCATCAACTATTCCTGATTCTATCAATCTTTTACCACTAATAATTGCTTTAGCACTAGATGTGCAGGCCGTTGATATTGTGTAACTAGGACCTTTTAAATCAAGTAAAGCGGTTAAAAAACATGATGGATCGCCTAATTCTTGTTGATTATAAGAAAAAGTAGACAAATGGCTATTTGTCTGTAAGTAATGTTTTAAATTGACATCCCCTTCAGCAATGCCCGAGGTACTAGTCCCCATAATAATTGCTATTCGTTTATTTCCATAGCGTGATATAGCGTGATCAATTTCAGTTTGGATTTGTAAGTAAGCGCTATACAGTAATCGGTTATTGCGAGTTGCGTATTGTGATAAATGTACGGGTAATTTGGGTAAATCAGATTTGACTTTTCCTAGCCAAGTTTTTTGGTTGTTGAGTAACCAATTGTTTTCTTCAATTAAGCAGTGCGGTGCACAATACTGTTTAGTTAGATTCTGTCTAACTTCATTTAGAGAATTACCTAAAGTATTGATTGCCCCAAAAGATGTAATATAAATCATTTATTTTGCATCCATACTTTGTATTGCAATTTTATAATCTAATTAGTTCTAAAAGAAACGAAGGTGTAACAAAACTCATTTTGTGGGTTGATGTTGACACAGCTACTTGAATTGTGTAGCCAGATGTTATTTTTTTACCTGTTAAACTATCTATTATTGTATAACTGATTTTTATGCGATGTTCATACTCTTCTAAGGTTGCAACAATTTGCAAGGTCTGTTCAGCCAATGATGGTGCAATATATTTCACTCGTGCATCAACAATAGGCCAAATATAACCTGACTCAATCATCTGCTTGTAGCCACAATTGAATTTCTGGAATAAAGCCTCTCTAGCTTTTTCAAAAAATTTTAAATAGTTACCGTGCCAAACGACTCCCATTGCATCTGTATCATGGATTGAAGTGGTATATTCGATAGTTGCACTATGTTTAAAATTATTTTTCATCTTTATCTATATCCTTATTTACGTTATTTGACGTCAGTGAGCTAAATCGCCAGAAATTATAATAGTTAAACCAATCCAGAGGAGAAATAAGACATTAATGTTCTAATTTTTTACATGATCTTGTATTATTTTATTCAGTTTATCTTGACGATTTTGTCTTGGCAACCGAATTTTATCGGAAAAAAGTTTAAAATAATCTTGAAAGCGCCCTTTAGTTTTTGACCCCAAATTAAATAAACAGAAAACCTAAAACTGGAGATAAAATAAAAGAAGCCTTTAGATAAGGTGAAAAGTTACTTAGTAAAAATATGTTATATATTTAGATATTAATCGATTTTTACGCACAAAATCATCAGTGGTAGGCTAGCCCAAAGTTTAAGATATCAGCTGATGAGTTGTGATTGTTCCAGTACCTGTTTAACAAATTTTGGCTATTATCTTGCTCGTCAGCATCTATTTGTCTTGTATTCATGAAGTCTAGGGTATTTGCTAAGTATAATAGTGTTTTTCAAAGATATAAGCCTGAGTCATGTTCAAGTTTTAGTATTGTATTAGTAAGACTACCATCATCAATTAAAATCTATTTTAACTGATAAGGTTCATATTTTTCAGAACGGTAGGTAAATCTTCACTATTACAGTAAGATGAAATAATAAAATAATAGTTAGCGAGTAAGGGCAATTATGTTAATGGCATAATGTAAGCGTCCCTGTGCTTGCTACTTTATTTCTGTTGTTTGGTAAGATAAAAGTATAGATAAATTCTAATTTTTTTATTTTTTCATGCCATGTTAGGTGTAACATAAGGCGATCTTCGGGAATAACTGGACACTGAAATTTGATTACATCGACGGATAATAAACACAATGAGTCGTCAAAATATTTTTGTGTGTAATAAATTACCCAGTTAAGCTGGGCAACTCCTGGTAATAAAGGTTGCGATTTAAAATGACCTTCAAACCAAAAAAGATCAGGTGATATAGTTAGTTCAATATTAGCAGAGTTGTTACTAATATTAATCGTCTTTTCCTTTGCAAATTTTTTTTTCATTGTTTTTTCGGTGTATCAAATAATATTTTTAAATCAATATAAGAACATTTCCCTTGAGAGTTTTTGGGTAAAACGTCAACAAATCGCCATTTTTTAGGCATTTCGATCAATGATAATGTATCTTTCAATAAAAGTCGAAAATATCGTGTTAATTCGAAATGGCTATATTGTTGTAACAGCTGTTTGTAAGAGGAAGATAACTCAATAACAGTACCAAGTATAGTTCGATTATTCTGTTCTAGTGGAATAACAATAGCTTGAGCTACTTCATCAAATTGATTAAGTTGTTTTTCAATGAATGTTAGTGATACTCTGTTCTCTGATATTTTTATAATTTTATCTATTCGTCCGTTTAAATAAAATTGTCTTTCATTCAGTTTCTTAATTTCATCATTTAAAGGTTCAGGTTGGGGTAATAAAGGAGAATTTAATAAAGGTGATTTTGATTGGTTATATTCTATACGAATTAATGAAAATAATTGCCAAGGTGTATCGGCTTGTGTTTGTTGTCGAGTTGCAATAATACCTGTTTCGCTTGAACCATATATTTCATTAGGTAATACACCGTAACTTTTTCGGCATAATTGAGCTTCTTCATAAGTCAGTTTACCACCAGATGAAATTACTTTATCACAATTTATTGTTGGTAATTTATCATCTAAATTTTTGATAATTGATGGTGTTGTGATGTAAATGATTTTTTTATGGCTATAAGTGGTTAGCTGTTCTTGATAAAGTACTGGTTCACAAATAAATGGAATTTTACAACTAAGAGGCAGCATTATTTTGAATGTTAAACCATACATATGGTGATGGGAAACTGATGCAACAAATAGATTATTCTTAAATTTCCCCCAGTCGAATTCCAGCATCTGAATCTCTAATTCAAGTTGAGAAACTGATTTTTCAATTGGTTTTGGTATTCCAGTTGAGCCAGAAGTAAACAGTGTTAATGTGTGGTGTTTAAATCCTGATGTTATTAATTGATGTTCTGTAATTATATTGTTTTTATCAATTTTATTGATGTCGATGAATTGTTTGTCTAGAAACTGTTGTTTAGGAAATTTGATATCATCGATTAATAGAGCATCATAATGATGTTTCATTTCTTTTTGGTAAGGATTTATTAAGATTGGCTGCTTATTAGAATAGAAAAGCGCCAATAGTCCTGCAATAAAATTAAAACTATCTTGCATGTATAATGCCCAATATTTGTTAGGGTGATTATTTAATGCATTAGTTATGTTTAAAACTTGTTTCTTTAATTCGCCTATCGTTAATGATTGGTTATTTCTAAATGCTACAATTTCATGTTCTGGTCGTAATAGTTGTTTTGATAGTAATATTAGTCTTGTACTTCCTGATGTATTGACCATCTTCCCCCCATAAATACACCAATCAAAATATAGCTCATTAAACGTTATAATAATCCGCTAGTTTATATATTGTTTATCAGATAAGTTATCAAAGCTATAGAACCATTGAAAATAAACACCAACTCATTAATACTAAAGATAAACTTATACAAGCAATAAGTTTCACCGTTCAACGAATATTTGAAAATAGATTTGGTAAAGTTATTAACCATAAAACAAAAGAAAAAACTAAATCACAAATAGCTAAATTAACCCGCTATAGCGTAAAGATAAGCAAATTATAAAAGGATAGCTGACAAATAAGGTATTCATCATGATATTAATTATCTACTTATCTTTATTTATATTCATTATTTAGTTTTAACTATATCAACAACACTTTGTACTGTTCTGGCAGATTCGAAAGCTTTTAGATCAACTTTTTTATCAATCTTTGTTCTGAAAATGCGCAAGTAAATTAACAGTATCAATGCTAGTAAGATCTGCTTCTTCGATGAGGTTTAGACTCGGGTTAATATCTTCTGCAGTTACTTCAAAAAGTTGTTGTTATGTCTATTTTATTTTTGTTGTGATGATATAAAATTAGCTAATGATTGAATTGAGTAAAACGCTTTTTTTGTTGCCTCACTTTCTTCTGCTAGAACGATCCCATATTTGTTTTTAATAGCAAGCCCAAGTTCTAAAGCATCAATTGAATCTAGCCCTAATCCATCACCAAATAATGGGGCTTGAGTGTCAATATCATCTGGAGTAATAGATTCTAAATTTAGTACATCAATTATGAGGGTTTTAATTTCTTTATGTAGTTTTTCCATTAGTTTTCCTTTTTCACTGAAGCTGTTTTAATTTATTCTTATTTTAGTAAATACTAGGACAAATTCCTTACTAATCATCTTATAACTCCACTAGTATTTGGGCTAATAACATCAGCAATTGAAATTTTTCCCAGCAATAATATTAAAACAAGCTTTACTATTAAACAACTTTTTATTGATATATATTGCCATTTTTTTAAAAGATAATGAGAAGCAAATTTTAGATGAATGATCCGCATTTCTACTTGGCAACGCAATGTTATATTATCTTTATCTATTTGTAATTTAATATTTTTAGATCTGTTTCTTGGCGGATTGGAGTGAGTTAATCTTCGGCTACCATTTTGCCAATATTTGTTGGCTCTGCAGCAATATTTGTTTGATTCAGCGTAAAATGTATCCCTCAGTTTTTATGATACGGCTGATAAAGATATTGTTGAGATGTTCGCTTTTCATTAAGCAATCAGAACGTGATCAACTTCAAGTAAAGGAGGATTTGCCACAAACAAATTAATTTATCTTGTTTGATTTTTACCAAGTCTAAATCAGTAACCCATAAATGCCAGCATTAGTTTAGATTATAAGTGATATTTTTCGCTACAAATTTAGTGTCCATTGCCAATCTTGAGCATTTCCTGGTATGATAAATTTTCTTTGTTTATTCAAATAAGCATGTAAAAAAGCAAGAGATTGCGGATAATCAGCTTGATAAATATTGGATGTTTTTTCAATACTTTGGCAATTAACTTCATTACCACTTGTTAATATGTATCCAACAGCATAAATAGGAACGAATTGTTTTACATCCGTTCGATAAGGCTCAGGGATAACACCATCAAAGTCTATCAATAGTACTTTTTTATTTTTTTGGCATAATATAGGTAATGCTTCTATTAATCCTTGCTGAAAGCTATCACTATGTGCCGATAACGAAGTGATAGGAACTGTTTGATTGGCAATGATTGTTAGTAATCCAGCAGTTGTATTATGAACTGACAGGGCAAAATCAGTAGGAGAAATTTCACTATTTTGGCTAAGCGCAGATAGTATTTTATAAGTTCTTTCTAATTCACCATGTCTACTAGTAAAAATGGCTAAATCAACGCTGTTATTGTTTATAAGTTCAAGACCGACTTCAACGGCTAAGCGCGACGATGTACTCATTCGACGCGCTTGCATCATAGGCAGTTTATTCAACTTGGGTATAGGTAAATCCCAATCATGTTCTAATTTTTGTGACCACATAGCCCAATCATCTTTATTAGATAATCCTGGGGATAAGGCAAACCAATTTTTAATAGAAAAAGAAAAATTCATTTTATTAATATTTTTTAATTAACTCTTTACTTAACAATATTTTGTAATATTATTTATAATAAATTTACTTAAATATACAATACATTAAAAATTCAAAAAGGCAAGAGATTGACTGAACAAGAAAATATAAAATATGGATATCATAGAGATATTTATACGGCATTAGAAGCAATAACTGAAGCTCAAAAGATCGCATTTTATCCTATCTTTTTTCAAGCAATAGTTTGTATGAAAAACAAAGGTATATTAACGTGCATAGATCAAGCGGGAAAAAAAGGTGTTACTTTTGATGAAATAGCAAAAGAAATTTCTTTATCTCCTTACGCAATTGAGCTTTTGTTGGATGTTGGATTAAGTATGCATGTTATTTATAAAAACGATGGATACTATATTCTTGGTAAAGTAGGGCATTATTTATTACATGACAAAATGACAGAAGTTAACCTTAATTTTACTCAAGATATCTGTTATCAAAGTATGTTTTATTTGCAAGATGCGCTTGAATCTGGTACTCCTGAAGGATTAAAAGTTTTTGGTGATTGGAAAACAATATATCCAGCATTACAGTCATTGCCAGAAAAAGCTAAAAAAAGTTGGTTTGAATTTGATCATTTTTATTCTGATCACTCATTCCCGATTGTTTTTTCCCATATTTCCACTTTAAAGCCTAAACATATTTATGATGTTGGCGGCAATACAGGAAAATGGGCTATTTATTGCGCTAAACACTCTCCTGACCTCAAGGTGACATTATTAGATCTGCCTGAACAGATTGAAGTTGCTGAAAAAAATGTTAAGCATGCTGGTTTTGCTGATCGCATCGATAGCTATCCCGTTGATTTATTGACTGCAGAAATATTACCTAATAAAGCTGATATTTGGTGGATGAGCCAGTTTTTAGATTGCTTTAGTATTGAACAAATTACCCATATTTTAAAATTGATACATCGTAGTATGAAAGATGATGCCATGATATGTATTATGGATCTATTTTGGGATAGGCAGAGTTTTGAGGCCGGTGCATTGAGCTTAAATGCCTCATCTTTATATTTTACGTGTTTGGCGAATGGTAATAGTCGATTTTATCACTCTAGCGTGTTTTACCAATGCCTTAAGAATGCCGGCTTTTATATTGAAAAGGATATTGATAATTTAGGTTATGGACATACTTTGTTAATTTGTAAAAAGTTAATTAGTAATACATAAGGCGTAAATAATAAGGTTTATAAAAAATATTGTTAGTACATTATTTCTTTCGCAATTAATTGGGTGTGCTAGTAACTATCAAAAGTCTAAATATTATGTTTTCAATAAACGGACGGACAAAATAGCAAGTAAAAAAGCTATTCTAACTTTTGCTACTAATGGTCAAACTAGTTGCTTTCAATACATGAATAAAGAATGTTATTGATGGTAATTGGTAACTCTATCCATGGTCGTTTATTCAACCATAAGTTTTAAGCTGTGATAAATATACCTTATTCTTCAAAGAGCTATTCTATTAATTATGTGTCCGTTAGCAACAATTTAAAAAATAATAATGGTAAAATTCATCGAAATTATAATCATTGGATAAATAACCTTGATACCAAAATTCAAGAAAATATTTTTAGGTTTTCTTAACTCTAAAATCAAGCTCATTTGATAAACTGAGCTTACACAACACCTAATACACTTATTTTTGAATTTCTCATCTTTAATAATCAATAAAAATGTTTAACTTTGAATAAAATTTTACTTAAAAGCACGCAAAATTTTGTCTTATTTACAATACAACTAATCTCAAATTTATCTATAATTTACCTAAAAATTTGATAAAAAGAACGCTTATTAACAATTTTTTAACGATAGCATTAATTGTTAAAACTGAATATCTATTAACCTAATTATAATTTAATATAAACTCATATTCATACAAATTTATGGATATAGTTCCATTCTATTTCATATCTTTTTTATTCACAAATCATTACGTTTGGGGACAATTATTATGTTTCAATGGCTTTCAAACTGGATTTTAGATGGACTTAAACACTCTCCAGAAATTTTATTATTTTTATCGTTGAGTTTAGGATATTTGATTGGCGGCATTCGGATGGGTAAATTCCAACTCGGTGGTGTGGCTGGTTCGCTACTTGTTGCTGTCGCTTTAAGCATTTTTGGCGTGACTATTGACGCTGGCGTTAAATCGATTCTTTTTGCACTATTTATTTATGCTGTGGGTTATGAAAGTGGTCCTCAGTTTTTTCGCTCTTTGGGCGTTAAAACATTACGCGAAATCTTCTTAGCATTATTTATTGCGGTTGCTAGTTTTGTGACTGTTGTGGTATTAGCTAAAATATTCAATTTAGACAAAGGTCTTGCTGCCGGTTTAGCGGCAGGCGGGTTAACCCAATCTGCCATTATGGGCACGGCTTCTGATGCATTAAGTCAGCTTGGATTAAGTGCCGAAGAATTAAGTAAAATGCAAGCAAATGTCACCATTGGTTATGCGGTGACTTATATATTTGGTTCTCTAGGTGCCATTATTGTGTGCGTCAACATTTTGCCAAAAATCATGGGTAAAGATATTGGTGATGATGCAATTAAAGCACAGGCTGAACAGCTCCATGGTTCGCTTTTATTGGGCTCTGATCAAAATTTAGCTTTATCAGATATTAGTGGTCGTTTATACCGTATTACCAATAAGATCAATCAAACGGTTGCGCATGTTGAACAAACGGTTAATGGCATCAGTATTGAGCGTATTAAGCGTGGTAATAACATTATTGAAGCAACGCCTGAAACAATATTAAAGTCAAAAGATATTATTTTGGTTGTTGGTCACCGTGATGCAATGATTAAAGCACAAGATCTACTGGGTACCGAAGTTAATTCAGCATCAGGTATGGATGTCGTGATGAATAAGCTAGATGTTGAAATGCGTAATAGTAATTATGTGGGTGAAAATCTGGCACAATTGCTGGCTTCTGACGAAGTGATGAAGTTAAAACATGGCATATACCTTTTAGCTATTCATCGTGATGGTCAACCTTTACCTATTAATAACGATATCTATTTAAAATTAGGTGATGTTATTACCATTTATGGTGCTGATGGAGATCTTCGTCGAGTTGTTGATAAAATTGGTGCACCAATTACCAAAAGCGAAAAAACTGACTGGATATTCCATGGTTTAGGGCTTGTGGTTGGTCTTATTATTGGCTTAATTGTGATTCGTATTAGTGATATCCCGATCACTTTAGGTGCAGGTGGTGGAGCACTTTTATCAGGTCTATTATTTGGTTGGTATCGTTCTCTTCATCAAACTATCGGTAATATTCCAACTGGCGCTGTGCAACTGTTAAAAGACTTTGGTTTGGCAGGTTTTGTGGCGGTTGTGGGGCTCAGTTCTGGTCTTCAAGCAATTAATACTATTAAAGAACAAGGTTTATCCTTATTTTTAATTGGGGTTGTTGTGACCTTATTACCCATGTTGCTTGCCATCTATTTTGGTAAATATGTGCTTGGCTATAAAAATGCAGCAGTGTTTGCCGGTGCGTTAGCTGGATCGCGTAGTGCTAATCCCGCCTTTGGTGAAGTGCTCAATAAAGCTGGTAATTCAACACCAACTAACTCTTTTGCTATTACTTATGCTTTAGCTAATGTGTTCCTAACTTTATTAGGACCATTGGTTGTTGCTTTTGTTTAATTGATATATCAAATTAAGGATACAAATGTATGAAAAACAATACACAATACAGCCAATACGCTAATTTAAGTCCTTTTGAGTTAAAAGATAACTTAATTAAACTGGCACAAAGTCATACTGATCGCGTAATGTTAAATGCAGGAAGAGGTAATCCCAACTTTCTTGCCACTTGGCCTCGACAAGCTTTTTTTCAACTAGGTGTGTTTGCAACCCAAGAATCCGAAATGTCATTTTCATATTTAAATGAAGGTGTTGGCGGCATGCCAATCAAAGCTGGATTAACAGGACGCTTTGAGCATTTTATTTGTCAAAACTATAATACCCCAGGAGTTGCCTTTTTAGGTAAGGCTTTTTCTTATATTCGTGATCAACTTGGATTGGACGAAAATGCCTTTTTACAAGAAATGGTAGAAGGTATTTTGGGATGCAATTACCCCGTACCTGACAGAATGCTACATTTTAGTGAAGATGTAGTTAAAGCCTATGTATTACAACAAATGGGCGCACAATATTTAGAGCGCGATAATATCGATTTATTTGCCGTTGAAGGCGGCACAGCTGCCATGGCTTATATTTTTAACTCCATGAAAGAAAACGGTTTAATCCAAAAAGGCGATAAAATCGCGATTGGTGCGCCAATATTCACACCTTATCTTGAAATTCCCGAATTGAACGACTATCAATTAGTTGAAGTGTTAATCAATGCTGATCCTAATGCAAATTGGCAGTATCCTGAGTCAGAATTGCGTAAATTAGAAGATCCAGCAATTAAAGCCTTTTTCGTTGTTAATCCATCTAACCCGCCATCAGTTAAAATTGATAATAAAAGTCTAAAAATTATTGCTGATATCGTTCAAAAACGTCCTGAATTGATTATTTTGACTGATGATGTTTATGGTACATTTGCCGATGACTTCCAATCTTTATTTGCGATATGCCCAAAAAATACCATTTTAGTTTATTCATTTTCGAAATATTTTGGTGCGACTGGTTGGCGTTTAGGTGTTATTGCCACAGCACGCGATAATGTCATCGACAAAACCCTTAAAGCGTTACCAACTAAAACTAAACAGATCTTAAATAAACGCTATAGCTCAATTGTTACTGATCCAGAAAATCTAAAATTTATTGATCGATTAGTGGCTGATAGTCGTGCGGTTGCACTAAACCATACAGCGGGTCTTTCAACACCGCAACAAGTACAAATGGTTTTATTTGCATTATGCGAAATGATGGATAGCGATCAAAGTTATAAAACCGCTTTAAAATCACTAATCCGACGCCGTGCAGCATCACTTTATCAACATTTAGGTCTTAAACATCAAACAGATGAAAATAGTGTAGATTACTATACGCTAGTGGATCTTGAACATATTTGCCGAGAATTATATGACGATAAATTTGCTAAATGGATTCTCAAAAATAAAAATCCATCTGAAATGTTATTCAGAATTGCTGATGAAGCGGGTGTTGTATTATTACCAGGCAAAGGATTTGCTGTACAGCATCCTTCTGCTCGCGCCTCGTTAGCAAACTTAAATGAATATCAATATGCTGCGATTGGTTTATCAATGCGTAAATTAGCCGAGGAATATTATTCAGAATATAAAGTAAAAAATAAATAGCTATACTAATAAATCCACACAAAAACCCTAGAAAATCTAGGGTTTTATTTGCTCAATAAAACATTACTTCATCATTTATTATAAAAACAAACAAATGTTTTATAAAACAGGTCAGAAAACATATTGATTTTATTCAATTTTTATGAAATAATAAAGCCGTTTACCAAATAGATATCACAGCCCTAGCGGGCAACTTGATCAACAACTTTAATGAGTTAAGTATTGCTGTCCATTTACTAGCCATAACAAATTAGTTTTCTATTTTTATGGGCTAACTTTAGGACCATAACTCCAACCTAACATATGTGGTATGTATTGTTCAACATGACTATTTTCATCATATGAGGCATCCATATCATCTTCTTCATCGCTATAAACACCAACAAAGTCTTTTAAATCACCTTGCTCCGGGATTGGAACTAATTGGTCAGTTGAAACTATGTCATCATTCTTAACATAAGTAATACGCCAAACTAAGTCTTTAGCTGCTTCGCTTCCATATAAATCATCAGCCAATACTTCTAACGGTTTTAATAGGGTAGTGATATCACCACATAAATCAGTTTCAGCAACACAATAATTAACAGAAAGTAATCGATATACTTTTTTGCCAACAATATATCTTGTAACAGCTTGTTTTGTTTCTTTATATTCATCAATAATAACGACAAAACGACCCTCATCAATATCTGCTGAGTAAGTTAAATATTCAATACCATCATTTAAAACTTCATGCTGTTTTTTTAAATATAGAAGCTTCTTCTGTATTTGGGGCTGCAAATATGGTTGCTGTAAAAAATAAAGATAATGCAGTTACTAATTTTAATAGCTTATTCATGTTGTTTATTCCTATGTTTTTTAAGAGCATACCACTAAAAATTAAACGGAATATAAATTTAAGATTAATTACTTATCAAAATAAACTAGGATTTCTGGCTATCCTATAAAAACAATATATTAGCTGATTATTTAAAAATAAATTCAAACAAAAATTGGTCGGGGAAATGTTGATTTTATCTAATTTTTTATTTTGCTATTTTTAAACACAGATAGAAAATCACTTAAATTGATTTGAATTAAAGTGGTATATTAAATAATGCTAATGATATCTCTTATCAAGTTTACGGCTATTGGCTAAATCCAGATCAGCTAAATGATATGTATATTTATAAAAGCAATTGGCTAACAAATGATCCTCACAATAGTAACAGAATGACTTTCTTGCAATTGCACTGCCCAAGCTTTACGTGCCTTGGTAGGCACTAGAGCTTTTTATGATTTCCTCCTGAAGTTGAGCTTTGAAACTGAGCTGGGCAAACATCTGTTTAAGCTTACGATTTTCAGCTTCCAGTGCCTTTAAACGTTTAATGTCAGAGGTTTCCATACCACCGTATTTATCTCGACATTTATAGCGGGTTGTCATAGTGGCGCCTACATTAAAAGTCAACCATATGTTGCAAATAAATTAATTTTTTTACTTGTTTCAAGGCGGTATTATGAACGTTGTACAATACAATAGGATATTAAACAAATCATGCAGATAAATAGAGATAATGGTACGGAATTATCAATGATTGTTAATATATTTTAATTATTTACTTTTAATTTAAACTAACTTAACATAACAACAGTAATCATCATGTTAATAGAATGTTAAATGTTTAAAAAATCATTAGCAGTATTTCTTTGTTTATGCACTTTTTCTTGTTATGCCTCAGAATCAGATATAAAGAGAAATTTTGGCAATTGGTCTTTAATAACCTCAACCAATAAATTAACGAATGAAATTAGGTATTTTGCGAAAACAGAAGATCCGAGTAATTCTCGTTACTTCTCATTCAATAATAAATATTACGCGTTCTTTTGTATGAAAGGTAAATTAACTGAATTGATTTATGTAAAAAATTTGATTACGCTTGATAGTAATAAAGTTAAATTAGATTTAAGAATTGATAAAGAAACACCGTTTCAAAGAAATGCAATTACTTTAGGCCCTAATTTTATAAATATGAATATAACAGCGAAAGAAATTGAACAATTAAAAGGTAAAAACTCAATTTTTATCAGAGCGAATGCACCTACCCAAACTATCGATATGGAATTTAGCCTAAAAGGTTTTGACGAGGCAATTCAGCCCCTTCTTGATGCGTGTAAGATTAAGCAAGCAAAGTTTAACGCCGAATAGGCGGTTTAAAAAGGGGCTACTAAATAAACGTTGATTTTATTAAATAAATTTCATGCCATTTACCAAAAACATTAAGGAGAATGGTATGAAAAATTTGTATTGTTTGGATTAACTGGGCTTATTTTATTAGGTTGTGGTAAAAAAGTAAGTGAGGAAATGCTTATCGGGAATTGGGAATTGGGAATTGGGAATTGGGATTGTAGCACAACCGAACAAAGGGTAAAATAGAAGAGTGGGGCGTTTCAAGACTATTCAACATCAATTGACTATGAAAATCAGTAATTACGTATTTAAAAGAAACGATGACTTTTTCGTAAAATGATCAGATAGTGATGAAAAATAAAGCAGGATTTTAAGAAATTGAGCGGAAGTTACAACAGTTTTTTAGGTGGCATGAGATTTGCTGGCTTATATATCAGACAATAAGTTTAAGATAATTTCTGGGTTAGTAATAACGCAAGATAAGCAAAGAA
Organism: Gilliamella sp. App4-10; assembly: GCF_001690495.1. Classification (GTDB taxonomy): domain Bacteria; phylum Pseudomonadota; class Gammaproteobacteria; order Enterobacterales; family Orbaceae; genus Gilliamella; species Gilliamella apicola_G. Next base: position 128,757 of record NZ_LZGS01000004.1, on the reverse strand, counting down.
AATAATGAGAAAAGTAAAATATTAATGTACTGCACTAGAATAAAATAACTATAAAGCGTGAAAGGGCGTATTTTTTATCTAGTTTTATTTTATCAAACCCTCTAAGAGATTTTTTATTATCCGCTATCTTCATCATGAATGCGACCTGTAGTTGCTAAGATAACTCTTTTTGTTGTTTTGGATAAAAAAATCTAATCTTCGCTGTTAATAATGTAATACTCGCAGGACAATTCATTTTCAAAATCTTCGGGCGTTTAACGTATGTAAATTGGTCGTGTGTAGTTAATTGTTATCATGATTAGCGAAAGCGAATTTATTTGAGGTATTTTATATTGATTGTTTTTTTGGAGTGCAGTAGCGAAGTGAAATTTTGAGGAAAAGGTCACAAGAAGTGACAATGTATTCTAAGTTAATTCTAGGCAATTTATTTGATAAATTTAACTTTATGTTTTTCTGAATTGTAATTAATTGACTCATAGTGAAAGAAGATGGCGGAAGCGCAGAGATTCGAACTCTGGGAGGGTCGCCCCTCGCCGGTTTTCAAGACCGGTGCTTTCAACCGCTCAGCCACACTTCCGCAATGGCTGTGAATATTAAAGGAGACTTGCTTATTTGTAAATAGCTATTTTAAGATTTTTTATCGTTTGCTTTAAATTTCACCAAATTTTATGGGAATTAAGCAATCGATGAGGTATTTGCCCGCAAAATTAGTGTTGGATTGTGATTAATTGGGTATAATACAACACACATTAAATAGCGTACTTTGAAAAATGTTAGAACAGATAGCAACCGATGATAAAGGTTATTTAAAAAATTGGCGGGATTGGTCTGTTGATTTGGTTCCTGAGTTGGCAGCCAAAGAGGGCATCGAATTAACTGATGCACATTGGGAAGTGATTTTATTTGTTCGTGATTTTTACTTAGAATATAAAACCTCACCAGCTATACGCGCATTAGTCAAAGCGATGGAAAAAAAGTTTGGTACAGAAAAGGGCAATAGCCGTTATTTGTATAAGTTATTTCCTGATGGTCCAGCTAAACAAGCGACTAAGCTTGCTGGCTTACCAAAACCCGTTAAATGTATATAGATAAAGGATAAGACTAAATTCATGAGAAGATGGAAGCTCCCTTTATTACTATTGGTTGTACTGGGTTATCTGCAATATTCTTTGTGGTATGGCAAAAATAACGTGTACGATTATCAAAATAATTTAGAAATATTAGTGAGCTTGCGTGCCGATAATGAAAAATTAAAGGCTCGTAACGAGCAGATGTTTGCTGAAATTAATGATTTACAACGTGGTCATGAAGCAATAGAGGAGCGTGCACGCAGTCATTTAGGCATGGTTAAACCTAATGAATATTTTTATCGAATTATAATTGATTCGGATACAAAAAAACGATAATGCATAATGTAAATAATCTCAATGATATCATCGCTATTGTGCCGGCAGCAGGAATTGGTTGCCGTATGAATAGTCAAACCCCCAAACAATATCTAGAAATCGGTTCAAAGACGATTTTAGAACATACGCTAAATAAATTATTAACGCATCCTCAAATAAAACAAGTTATTGTTGTGATCAGCCCAGAAGATAATATATTTAATACTCTTTCAATTGCCTTGCACGATAAGATTAAAGTCACTTTAGGTGGTAAAACTCGTGCTGATTCTGTGTTAGCAGGATTAAATTTATTGAATGATGAACAATGGGCTTTGGTTCATGATGCAGCAAGGCCTTGTGTTGAGCATGATGATATTACGCGCCTGATTGAAACGGTAATAAATAAAAATCAGGGTGGTATATTAGCCATTCGTGTTAGCGATACGATTAAGCGAGCGTATCAAGATAATGAAACTGTTATTGATTATTCTGAAGATCGAACTTATCTATGGAGCGCTGCAACGCCTCAACTATTTAATGCTGGTGAACTAAAATCATGTTTGCAACAAGCTTTAAATCACCATGTTACCATTACTGATGAGGCTTCGGCCATTGAATATTGTGGTGGGCATCCTTTATTAATTGAATGTCGTCGAGATAATATAAAAATAACGTGCCCTGAAGATTTAGCATTGGCTACTTTTTATTTAACTAATAACTAAGCAAGAAGATTGCAAATAGGTAAAAATATGAGAATAGGTCATGGATTTGATGTTCATAAGTTTGGTGGTGAGGGGCCAATAACCCTTGCGGGTGTAAAAATTCCTTATCAATATGGTCTTATAGCGCATTCTGATGGTGATGTTGTATTACATGCTATAACCGATGCCTTAATTGGTGCATTAGCATTAGGTGATATTGGTAAGCTGTTTCCTGACACTGATCCTAAATATAAAGGCATAGATAGCCGTGTATTATTAAAAGAAGTGTACAGCTTAGTTCAAGTTAAAGGCTATGAACTTATAAATCTGGATACCACTATCATCGCACAAGAACCCAAAATGCGATCTCATATTGATCAAATGCGAGTTAATATAGCAGAAGATCTAAAAGTGCATTTTGATCAAATTAGTGTAAAAGCGACAACGACCGAGCAGTTAGGGTTTACTGGACGTAAAGAAGGTATTGCTTGCCAAGCGGTAGTGTTATTAAGTAAAAATCCCAAAGCAGATTAAATTTAAAAATAGGCAATACAAGTGTTAGCAAAACTTAATTATTTATATGGAAAACCAACCACGACAGGGCAGTATAAACAGCAATACGAAGATTTTATGGTTACAGAAGATCTTGGATTTGATTTGACTGGCGATGGTGAACATGTTTTAGTTTTTTTGCAAAAACGTGATTGTAATACTATTTTTGTGGCTGAGCAGTTAGCTAAATATGTTGGTATTTCAGCAAAGCTTGTGAGTTATGCTGGATTAAAAGATCGTCAAGCGATAACTCAGCAATGGTTTAGCTTACATATGCCTGGTCAGAAAACGCCCGATTTTTCGGCATTTAATTTAGCCGGTTGCCAAATACTAAAAGTCACTCGGCATAATAAAAAATTAAAAATAGGTGCATTAAAGGGTAATTATTTTAAAATTACCTTAAGAAATTTAAATGCTCAATCTGAAATCGAATCTAAATTAGCGTTAATCAAACAGCATGGCGTGCCTAATTATTTTGGCGAACAACGTTTTGGTCGGGGTGAAAATAATATTATCCAAGCCATAAAATGGGCCAGTGGCGAAATTTCGGTTAAAGATCGTAAAAAGCGTAGCTTTTATCTTTCTGCAGCACGTAGTGCGATTTTTAATGATATTGTCAGCCAACGAATAGCTCAAAATTTACATCAAATTGTGTTAGATGGCGATATATTACAACTCGCACAGCGTGGTAGCTGGTTTGTTGCACAAGAAGATGAACTCGATTTATTACAGCAGCGACTTGAAAATGGTGAAATTAATATTACTGCACCAATGGTGGGTGATTCACCACTTGGAACACGCTTTAAGACACTTGATTTCGAGCAAAAATGTTTAGAAGGTTGGTCTGAATTTATTGACCTATTCAAAAAAGAGCGTGTCGAAACAGCAAGACGGTCAATATTGTTACGAGCAGAGCAACTTAATTGGCAATGGTTGGATGATAGCACTCTTGAGATCGATTTTTATTTGCCATCAGGTTGTTATGCAACAAGTGTGATACGTGAATTAATAATGGAAAATGAGTAGCCCAAATGCAAAATCTAAAAATGCAATCCCTAATTAAATTCTTGCGTCAGCAAGGAATAAAAGACGAGTATGTTTTAGATGCTATCGCTTCAATTCCACGGGAACATTTTGTTGATGAAGCCCTTTCGCATCAAGCTTACGATAATCGCCCACTCCCAATAGGCAATGGCCAAACTATTTCTCAACCCTATATTGTAGCAAAGATGACGGAACTATTAAAATTAGAGCCTACTTCTAAAGTGCTTGAAATTGGGACTGGCTCTGGATATCAAACCGCTGTTTTAGCAAAGTTAGTTGAGCATGTTTGTTCGGTGGAACGAATTAAAAGCCTACAGTGGAATACGAAACGTCGTTTAAAGCAACTTGATATTCACAACATTTCAACGCGTCATGGTGATGGCTGGTTAGGTTGGCCTGAGCGAGGGCCGTTTGATGGCATCATCGTTACCGCAGCTGCATCCGAAGTGCCACAAAACTTGTTAGAACAGTTGGCAGATAAAGGACGATTAGTTATTCCAGTCGGTAACAGTAAACAGGCTTTACAATTAATTGAGCGTGATGGCAATAAATTTGTAGCCAAAAATATGGGCGAGGTGATATTTGTACCTTTAGTTAAAGGTGATATAGAATAATTTATGTTCATATCAAATAAAAAATAAAAAATAAAAAATAGAAAATAGAAAATAAAATACTTATTTTCTATTTTTATACTGAAACATAGTGTTTTCTGAAACTTTTTGACAAAATCTGGTATTTCTATTCTTCCTGTTCAGAACGTTTCCATTCACAAATTCCATAAATAGCATTAAACAGATAAATTAAGTACTGTGTTGCGATAATGATATTGTCGGTATAGATATTTAAGCCAATCACCAGTACGTTTAATATGACCCACAAATACCAATTAAACGCATATCGCATCATTAGTAATAACTGAGCAACAATGCCTAACCCAAAGATAAAACAGTTAGCCATGAGTTGATAGGTTGTATTGGTAGCACCAACTTCATTGGTTAAATAAATATTGAAAAAAGCCGCAGCAATAAGAAATATGAGTGTATATAAAAATGCGGTTTCATTGAGTGAACGAACTTTAACATTTTTATGATTATCAAGGTTTTTTTGCCAAGTAAATAGCCCATAGATATGTGAACAAAAATAGTAGAGAGGTGGCAGTCCCGCACCAATATTGCCACCAAGAACATTAGCACAACATTCTGCAACTACAGCAAACATACCCAATACATTGCCCATATTTTTACGTTTTGCTAATAAAATGACACAAAGTAGGCCACAAAAAGCGCCTATGTAAGAAGCTGTATAGCGTAAATTAAATTGCGTAAATGGATCGGTGTATAAGAATGCTAGCGTGACACATAATATACAAAAAAATGGATAAAATTTATTGCGTCCGATTGAAATGGTAAGATCGTTTAATTTATTCATCATTTATTACTCTTCATCGTTGATAAGTTGATTAACTAGTTCAATACAGCGTAAATATCGCGCCTCGTAATCAGGAGAATCTATTTGTATATAGTTAATATTGTTTTTTTCTAATAATGTTATCAATAATTGTTGAAAATCTTTGCGCTGTTTTGGACTGCCTAAATGGCGTAAACCATCGGCAACCCATGGTGTGTTATTGCCTAATAAAATAACCAAATCAAAACGATAATTATTGATCATCGCTTGTAAAAAGGGGTGTTCTTTGCCCTCATATTTTTTACAAAAAGCTTGAGTTGTGACAAAATCAGTATCAATAAACGAAACTTTATTGGCATGTTTTATCGCAAAATCAATATATTGAGCATGTCCTAGTGCAATTTTGTCATAGTCAGCATATTGTAAGGCGCGCTCATCACCGCCTAAGTGAGAAAATACATAATCGCGTCCATACTCCCACGCACTAGTGGTATTAAATACATTCGCTAGTTTATTCACTAACGTCGATTTACCACTAGACTCGCCACCTAAAATGGCGACGGTTCTGACAAAAAATGGTCTAACTTCAGTTGGGATGTACTGCCAGTTTTTCAGTGGTGCTTGGCGAATTTGAGTGCCACTGACTTGCATAAATTGTCGTTTTGGATCAATGAGCATTGTATCTAAATCAAATAAATCTTTATACATCTTAACATCTTGTGGTTCACTTGAGTAAACGCAATCTGGCTTGATACCTTTTTCTTGAAACAGTTTTTTAACTCGTTCACTCCACTCATGCCAACCATTAGGATAAGCAGGAATGCCGTCTTCTTCTAATAATTCAATATGGATATTTTTTTGATATTTAAAGGTTTGCAGTAGCCAGCGAATTCTATCATTGATCGTTGGCTGGCGAGACATCGCACTTTGTTCAAATAATGCCATATCACGAATAGTATCGGAACAAAGCACGACATACAGTTCATCAACTTGGCTAATTGCGCGTTGAATAAGATAGATATGCCCAGTATGTAAAGGATAAAATTTGCCAAAAATGATGCCTACTTTCTTATTTTTGGTGGATTCTTCGATTTGTAAATATTGGTGGAGCGATTGTAATTTTTGTGCGCTAGGATTTTTAATTTTATCGTTAATGAGTTGACTTAAGTAACCCTTAGTCATTTGGCAAGCATCGGCAACTGTCTGTAATGATATATTTTTTCGTTTTATTGCTTTTTTTAGATAACTGAAGCTATTCATAATAGTCTCCTTATTTGGTGTTTTTTATTTTAAACAAAATATAAATCATTTTTATTTATTGTTCAATATATTAAACATAAAATAATTTATTTTTATTTAGCTTCATTAAAATTTATAGCAATTAAGCTGAAAATAGTGAATACTCTTTTACTATTGATGATTTTAGGTATTGCATATTGCTATGCTTACTTATAATTTAAATAAATTCCAATAGTTAATATCTCAACTAGATTGAAAAGGAAATATGAAAATTCAAAAATTAGCTTTTTTCATTGCATTTGCCTCTAGCAGTGTCTTAGCAAACAATAATGTTACACTCAATAAAGTAACACTTTTTTTGCAAGGAGCTGAATTGCAGGGGCAATCAACGGTATTACTAAGTAAAGGGGAAAGTGAAATTTTATTGACTGGAATTGCCGATGGTGTCAAAGCTAATTCAATTAATGTGGGATTTGGTAATGATGCTAACGTGAAAGTATTATCAACGTCATTAAATGATAACTATGTTGGCGATAATAAACCAAGCGCAGATATTAAGTCTTTACTTGACGAGTTAAAGCAATTACAAGAAAAACATGATACCACCGAAATACAATTAAAAGCCGTATCTGAACAAGTTACCCTTTTACAGGGGAATCGCTTGGATCTGTTAGTTAAAAATGGAAATAACGATTTAAACGGAATGAAAAATGTGTTGGAATTTGTTAAAACAAATTTAGTCACAGCCTTAAATGAACAAAACAAGCTACAGAAAGAAGTCGATCAGATTAATGCACAAATCGCACAATGCCAAGATAAGATTGATAAACAAAAAGCGTTGACCAAGGGTTTAACCAATGCAATTACCGTAAAAGTTTATTCTGATAAAGACATTAGCTTGCCAGTGACTTTATCGTACGTCACCAATAAAGCGGGTTGGGCGCCTGTTTATGATGTGCGCGTTGCAGATATCAATTCTCCCTTACAACTCACTTATAAAGCAGATGTTTATCAAAATAGTGGTTTGGATTGGCAAAACGTGGATTTTAGTTTATCGACTTCTAATCCCAGTGATGGAATAACTGCTCCTGATTTAATGCCATGGTATATCGATCTGTATACTGCAAAAGGAGGATTCTTTTTTTCTAAGAGCGAAAAAGATGATGATGAAATAAGTGCAAACGCGTCAAGTACAGCGCATCCTGATGATAATGTATTCACTAAAACGTTAGGTATTAATACCCGCTTTGAGGTCAAATTGCCTTATACCATTAAATCCAATAGCCAAAGTAATATTCTTACTTTACAAAACAAAGAAGTGGAAGCGACATATCATTATATTGCTATTCCTAAATTAGATAGCAGTGTGTACTTACAAGCACAAATTGCTGATTGGGATCAACTTAACCTTTTACCAGGAAAGTCTACGGTATTTTTTAACGGTAATTATATTGGCGAAAGTTTTATTACTACTAAAGATCTAAAAGAGACACTCGATATCTCTTTAGGTAAAGATAACAATATTTTTATTTCACGTAATCGTAATATTAATGAAACATCAAAACCTTCGTTATTCGGCAATAATATTTCACAAAAATATGCTTATACCATTGATGTAAAAAATACCAAATCGCTACCCATTGATATTGTTGTTTATGATCAGCTACCTAATATTATCAATAAGGCAGTCGTACTTGATGAGGCTAAATATGATAGTGCAAACTATAATAAAGAAACCGGCCAATTAATGTGGCAGTTTAAGTTGAATCCAAATGAAAATAAAAAACTTAGTTTAAACTTTAAACTGACTTATCCAAAAGATAAAGTTAACGATATAATTGGATTATAAATGAGTAAATCACAGAAAATACAGTATGTTAAACGAATGGTTAAACCAATTTACACAAGACAATCAAATTAGTTTGCTAGATATTCATTTGGCAGCATTTTTAACGAATAAAGCAAAGTTAAATGACGATATTACGATTAAACGATTCAGTTTTTTAGTGATAACGCTAAGTAAAGAGGTAAGATCTGGTCATGTTTGCTTAGATCTTCGTTATTTAAAACAACCAACGATAGAAGCGCAGCTTTGGTTAGCCTTAGGCTCACCAAACGAGCAAGATTGGAAAAACGCACTTGAACAAGCACAAAATAGCCGAGTTGTGAGTGATGGAACAAATTTATCTCCGCTTATCCTTATTGAAAATAAACTCTATTTTCAAAGGATGTGGTTGGACGAGAAAAATGTTGCTCAATATTTCAATCACACAATCCTTAATAAAGAGTCAAATTGCGATGCTGATTTAAATACTATACTTAATCAGCTTTTTACCGATAATCACGCTGAAATTGATTGGCAAAAAGTGGCGGTTGCTGCGGCATTAACGCGTAAAATCGCGATTATTTCGGGCGGGCCTGGTACAGGTAAAACAACCACTGTCGCTAAAATTTTAGCCGGAATTTTGTTAACCACGCCCAATGCGCGAATTATTACGGCGGCTCCGACAGGGAAAGCCGCATCAAGGTTAACCGAATCATTGAGTCAAACAATTGAGCAACTCGCTTTTGCTTCACTCAATATAAAGGCGGAAGCGATAACTTTACACCGTTTATTAGGCGCAAAAGCAGATAATCGTTCATTCAAGCATGATAAAAATAATCCGTTGCATGTTGATGTATTAGTCATTGATGAAGCCTCAATGGTTGATTTAAATATGATGGCAAGAGTCATTGAAGCCTTACCCACTTCTGCACGTTTAATTTTGTTGGGTGATAAAGATCAGCTCTCATCGGTTGAAGCCGGTGCGGTATTTGGTGATCTTTGTACCTTTATTACGCATGGCTATAGTGAGTCACGAGCAAAAGAGCTAAGTCAATTAACTGGCTATGTTGTGCCTGCTTGCGAGCAAACAGCAACAATTACGGACAGTATTTGCCTATTACAAAAAAGTTATCGTTTTAACGAATCGTCTGGTATTGGATTGTTGGCTAATGCTGTTAAAGAGGGGCGATCAACTGTCGTTAAAAATTTATTAACCGATGAGTCATTGAGTGATATCCAATATCATGCACTTTCATCCCAACAAGCTTATGAAGATGTTTTACATGATAGTATTAATCACTATAAACATTATTTAAATTTTATTAAGCAATATGGCACTAATGATATTGCGGCAGTTTTAGCTAAATTTGCCGAATATCGCTTACTTTGTGCTGTAAGAGAAGGACATTTTGGCGTAGAGGGTTTAAACAAGCAAATTGAATTGCTATTATCCAAAAATAAATTGATTCGCTTGCAAAATAAAGAGGCTTGGTACGTTGGTCGGCCAATTATGATTTTACGCAATAGTACTTCATTAGGGCTGTACAATGGTGATATTGGCATTACATTAATGGCTGAAAAGAATAGCTCAAAATTACGTGTGTATTTCCCGTTTGCTGATGGATCTATTAAAGGATTTTCGCCATTTCGATTACCTGAGCATGAAACAGCTTACGCTATGACAATCCATAAATCGCAAGGTTCAGAATTCGATGATGTGAATATTATCTTACCAACTAGTTATTCACCGTTGCTTAACCGTTCTTTGCTTTATACAGCAATTACTCGCGCTAAAAAAAACGTGTCAATTTATGCGACTGAACCAATTTTATTGCAAGCAATTAAATCACAAACACCAAGGCATAGTGGTTTAGTTAGTTTATTACAGAATAATGATTAAGTAGATTTTCTAAATGTGCTAACACGAATGATTCTTTATAAAATGATGGATAATTCGAGGAAGAAATAATAAAACAGGGCGATAAGCCCTGTAATAATTAACTTAATGAATAATCTTAGCTAAAAAGTCTTTAGCACGATCTGATTGTGGATTAGTAAAGAACTGTTCTTTTGATGTATCTTCAATAATTTCACCTGCATCCATAAAGATAACACGGTGCGCCACTTTACGCGCAAAGCCCATTTCGTGAGTAACCACCATCATGGTCATGCCTTCATAAGCGAGCTCAACCATCACATCTAATACTTCATTTACCATTTCAGGATCAAGTGCTGAGGTTGGTTCGTCAAACAGCATGACAATAGGATCCATACATAACGCGCGAGCAATGGCAACTCGTTGCTGTTGACCGCCGGAAAGTTGTGCGGGGTATTTATCTGCATGAGCAAGTAAACCAACACGTTCTAAAAGATTAAGCGCTTTTTCGCGAGCTTCTTCGTCTGTTCGACCTAATACTTTAATTTGAGCAAGTGTCAGATTTTTTAAAATAGTTAAATGGGGAAACAGTTCAAAATGTTGAAACACCATCCCCACTTTAGAACGTAATTTAGCTAAATTAGTTGATTTACTGGTTATTTCTGTTCCATCAATAATAATTTTGCCTTCTTGAATAGGTTCTAAGGCATTGACTGTTTTTATCAAGGTTGATTTACCTGAACCTGAAGGACCACAAACGACCACAACTTCGCCTTTACCGACTCGAGTTGTGCAGTTTTTTAATACCTGAAATTGTCCATACCATTTTGATATATTTTCTAAGGAGATCATCGAGTAATCCTTTTCTTAAAATAATTAACTAGACGTGAAACGGTGAAGCAAATAACAAAATAAACTGCTCCTGTAAATAATACCATCTCAACGATTAAACCATCTCTATTACCCACAATATTAACCGCACGATAGAAGAAATCAGCTAAATTTAAGGTGTAAATAAGCGTCGTATCTTGGAATAAGATAATACCTTGTGTTAATAATAATGGTGTCATAATACGAAATGCTTGTGGTAAAACCACCATTCGTAATGCCTGACCTTTAGTCATACCGAGTGCTAGTGATGCACTGATTTGACCTTTAGATACACTTTGAATACCAGCTCGAATAATTTCCGAATAGTAAGCCGCTTCAAACAAAGCAAAAGCGATTAATGCCGACACAAAACGTATATCTGTTGTGGGTGGAAGATTTAAAATCCTTTCTAATAGTTGAGGCACAAGCAAATAAAACCAGAGCAAAACCATCATTAATGGAATTGAACGGAATATATTTACATAGCATGAAGCAAACCAATGTAGTACTTTAATAGATGAAAGTCGCATAATGGCAAGTAGCGTTCCCCAAACGATACCAAAAATTACAGCGGTAATGGTTATCTCTAAGGTTAATAGCATACCACGCATGATATAAGGTAAATTAGGCAGGATTTGACCCCATTCTAAATCGATCATGATTTACCTCCTAATACGCCAGGAAGTCGCACTTTTTTCTCAATATATTGCATGGCAAACATGATAGCGACATTGATAATTACATATCCAAATGTAATAGCAATGAATGATTCATAAGGTTGGCCTGCATGTTCAAGCAATTGGTTTGCTTGTTTTGTTAATTCAATATAACCAACAGTCGAGGCAACAGCCGAGTTTTTAACCATATTTAATATTTCAGATGTTAATGGTGGTAAAACACGTCGATAAGCATTAGGTAATAAAATATATAAATAGGTTTGTTTTAAGGTTAGTCCTAATGCAATTCCGGCACTTTTTTGGCCAGCAGGAATTGACTGAATAGCTGCTCTCACTTGTTCACAAATACGCGCACCCGTAAATAATCCTAATCCTATAGTAGACATTAATAAAGTAAATACTATAGGATCAAGATCATATAACCAAATGCGGATAGATTCAGGTACCAGTGCGGGTACAACTTCAACCCAAAAGAATAAATGAATGATTAGCGGTATATTCCTAAAAACTTCAACATAACATGCACCTAAGCTAGATAAAAAACGGTTAGGTAATGTTCTTAGTACACCAAATAACGAACCCACAAAAAAGGCAACCGTTCCTGATGTAATAACTAGCAATATGGTCATTTGGAAACCTAGCCATAACCAGCCCAGATACGTAGTATCACCAAATGGTGCTGGTTGCAGAAAAATCCCCCAATTCCAACTTGTTGTCATAAATACTCCAACATGTAAAAGATATTTTGTAAATAGTACTAAATAAGATGACAGACGTAGTTACCTACGCCCTTTGGGAAAAATATCAGTGTATTAGTCTAATGCTTTATCATTAGGATGAGCGAAAAGCTCTTTCATCTCAGGAGACATATCAAAGTTCATATTTAACCCTTTTGGTGGAATAGGTTCTTTAAACCAACGGTTATATGACTTTTCGGCGACACCTGATATTTGTGCATCAGCGATTGTTTTATCGACTAAAGCTTTAAATTGCGGATCTTGTTTACGTAACATACAACCATAAGCTTCATAAGATAATGGTTTACCCACAATTTCCCATTGTTCAGGTTTTTTCGCTTTTGAGCGTTCACCTGCTAACAACGCATCATCGATAAGAAATGCTGCTGCTCGTCCACTTTCAAGTGTGCGGAATGCATCACCATGATCCTTGGTCGCAATAATACGAATATTTAACCCTTTTTCTGTATTGTTTTTGTTGAGCATAACTTCTGATGTCGTGCCTGAAGTTACCACAACACTTTTGCCTTTTAGATCATCAATATCAATAATTTTGCTATCGGCTTTAACTAAAAAGCGTGTACCAACAATAAAGATCGTATTTGAAAAATCAACTTGCTGTTGGCGTGATAGATTATTAGTGGTTGAACCACATTCAAAATCGTACGAACCATTTTGTAATAGTGGAATACGATTTTGAGATGTAAGCGGTAAATATTTAACTTGCAAGTTAGGCATATTTAACTCTTTTTTTACCGCATCAATAATAAGATCTGAGTAATCTTGAGAATAACCCACAACTTTTTGGTTATCGCCATAATATGAGAACGGGACAGATGATTCTCTGTGTCCTACGACAATCACACCATTTTCTTTTACTTTAGCTAGCGTACCAGTTAGTTCATCGGCAAATGCGGCACTACTCAATAGACCTAACATTGCAAATGATAACACGAGTTTGGTTAATTTTGTCTTTCTGTTCATACTCATCTCCTACTGTTTAGTTTGTATCATATTAAATAATTTTAATATTTTTACAAAGGGCGTATATTATAACTTATTTTTTAGCATAAAAGTACTTTTTACTGTTTATTTATCTATCATTGGAGCTAGATGTAACCAATAAGTAACGCAATATTACGATGATTGATCACAACAATAACTAGTTAAATCCAATTATATTTAAGCAATAATTATGCCAGTATCGTAAATTATGAACGTCTTTTTATAAAAAGTGAGATAAACATTAATGCCATGATAGTAAAATAAGGCCAATTTCCCCATCTTGCATAAGGCGTTAGACCTGTTGTGGGTGATACAGTTGCTGATAAAACTGCTGTTTTAAATTGTGATAACTGTTTAACAATATTGCCATGTGGATCGATAATTGCGGTAATGCCAGTGTTAGTGCTACGGATTAAAGGCCTACCAAATTCTAATGCTCTAGCCTGTGCCATTTGTAGATGTTGTTTAGGGCCAATGCTATCACCAAACCAAGCATCATTTGAAACAGTAAGTAAAAAATCGGTATCATGGGCAAAGTTTTGCCACATTAAATTAGATAAAATTACTTCATAACAAATGGCTGGGGTAAATTTAAAGCCTTTTATTTGTAATTGAGGTTGTTTTACATCGCCAGATTTCATTGATGACATGGGTATATTGAGCAATTCAGTAATCGGTTTAAGTATTGATTCTAGCGGTGTAAACTCTCCAAAAGGCACTAAATGGTGTTTTTGATAACGGTTGGTTGTTGGATATTGATATGGCTCTTTTTCACCTAATACTAATAAAGTATTGTAGAGTTCCCCATTAGCTTGAAACCCATCTTTACCAAAGCGGTAATCAATAATACCTACAGCAATTTCAGAATCATGGGCTCTGGCTTCGTTATCCATATATTTTAAAAAAGATTGCTGATTTATTTCATAATCGGTAATACTGGCTTCTGACCATATGATAATTTTATCTTTTTCGAAGTTGTCTTGAGTCAGTTTGATATAGGTTTGTAACGTGTTATTGAGTTGCTCTTTTGTCCAACGAATTGACTGTGAAATATTTCCTTGAATTAAAGCAAAATTAGCCGAACGAGTGTTATCTATCGTAGTCCAATTAATATTATTGAATGAAACTGGTGCAAAAAAGATCGTAAACAGTGCGACAATTGCACCAAGCGCGTGCTGTTTTGGTGTTTTGCTGGTTATTGTCTTTATACAATAAATGAATAGTCCACACAAAATAGTTAACAATAAATTAACGCCATCTATCCCCAATACAGGGAAATAGCCCTTTAACGGGCTATCAATCTGGCTATAACCGAGTTGCAACCAAGCAAATCCGGTTAAAAGATAACCGCGCAAGAACTCGGTTAATTGCCAAAGCATAGGAGCTACAAGCACAAGTTGTTTAAATGAAAATTGTCCAGCAAAACTATTTGCCATTCTTAACAGAAAAGCAAATAGCATCGGGTAAAGCGACAAATATACAATTAAAAGGTCTAAAACGATAATGGCAACCAGAGCAGGTAACTCGCCATACTGTTGAATACTAATATAAACCCAGTGTATCCCTGCCATAAAATAGCCAATGCCCCAACTTAATCCAAGTAACATGGCTTGTTTTTTCGTTTTATCGGCAATAAGCCATAAAAGCCCCGCAAACGAGACAAAAGCTAAAGGCCAAATATGAAATGGGGCATAACTAAAAACCGCTATACCACCTAAAATTAGGCTTAATAAGATTTGTTTAAACATTTTCAGGTAGCTCTAAATTAGGCACAGTTGCTCCATCAGGAATAGTCACATGCAATTGGATTATTCGCCTTCGGTCAACAATGGTGACCTTAAATTGATAACCGTCAATGGTAATGCTTTCACCACGTAAAGGTAATCGTCCAAAATGTTGCATTACCAGCCCACCAATGGTGTCCATTTCGTCATCACTAAAATCAGTGGAAAAAATTTCATTAAAATCTTCAACTGGTGTAAGCGCTCTTACCGTATAAACTGAAGGCGTTAAGCGGCGTATATCGCGATCTTCTACCTCATCATATTCATCTTCAATATCACCAACAATAAGCTCTAAAATATCTTCGATAGTCACAAGCCCCGACACACCACCAAACTCGTCGATAGCCATCGCCATATGATAACGTTGCATACGAAACTCTTTTAACATATGATCGACACGTTTACTTTCTGGTACGACAACGGTTGGTCTAAGGATTTTTTTGAGATCGAAATTATCAACACCTTGGCGAATAAAAATCAAAAGATCTTTAGCTAATAAAATGCCTTCTATATGATCTCTATCTTCACTGATGACAGGATAACGTGAGTGGCCATGTTCAGAAATAATATCAAGACATTCATCAAGCGAATAATTATCTTTAATCGTCACAATTTGAGAGCGGGGAATCATAATATCGCGAACGCGTTGCTCTGCTATATCCATTACGCCTTCAATCATATCAAGGGTATCTGGATCGATAAGTTCGTTTTCTTCAGCTTCGCGAATCACCTCGATAAGTTCTTCTTTATCTTTTGGCTCTGAATTAAATAACTGACTTAACCATAATGCAAACCCTTTTTTAGGTCTCCGGTGATTATCATCACTCATTTGCTCTTTTCCTTTCTTGCTTTGTTTTTAATATAACTTATTTTATATGCTTGTTTAGTTAGCTAAATTGACATTTAACTAAACGGTTAATGGTATATTTTATTCATTAATGGGCTGATAAGGATCTTCAAATCCCAATTGCTGCATAATCTCAATTTCAATATTTTCCATTTCTTCGGCCTCGTCGTCAAGGATATGATCATAGCCTAATAGATGCAAACACCCATGCACAATCATATGTGCCCAGTGCGAAGTTAATGATTTATGTTGTTGTTTGGCTTCGGCTGCGACAACTTGTTTACAAATAATGAGATCGCCCAATAAAGGAACATCAATCTCAATGGGTGATTCAAAGGGGAAAGATAAAACATTGGTGGGTTTATCTTTATGACGATAGGTATTATTTAATTGCTGGCTTTCTTGTTCATCAACAATACGGATAGTGAGTTCGGCATTATCCATAAATTGAGGTAGAATAACATTTAACCACTGCAAAATTTGCGCTTCGGTTGGTAAATTTAGGGTATCTTCTGTAGCAATTTGCAAATCTAAAATAATGGCGCTCATTTTATTACCTTAATTATTCACGATGATAAGGATGATTAGTGGTTAAACTCCATGCACGGTAAAGACTTTCAGCCACAATGACTCGTACTAAAGGATGGGGAAGCGTAAGTGGCGACAGCGACCAACTCTGCTGTGCTGCCGCTTTGCAAGCAGCAGATAAACCTTCAGGCCCGCCGATTAATAAACTCACATCACGTCCGTCTACTTTCCAGCGTTCTAACTGCTCAGCTAAATTATGCGTTGTGTATGGTTTACCCGGTATATCAAGTGTCACAATGCGATTGCTTTTACCGCAAGCATTTAACATCAATTCGCCCTCTTTATCTAAAATTCGGGCAATATCAGCATTTTTAGTGCGCTTACCTGCGGGGATTTCAACTAGTTCTAAAGGCATATCTTTAGGAAACCGTGACTGATAATCATCAAAAGCAGTCGTAACCCAGTTTGGCATTTTATTGCCAACAGCTATAAGCTGTATCTTCACGCCATTAACTCCAAAGCTTCTCAAGTTCGTAAAGCTGACGGCTTTCTTCTTGCATGATATGCACAATCACTGAATCCATATCAACCACGACCCAATCCGCATCACTTTGCCCTTCGCTACCTAACACCAAATGGCCCTGTTTTTTAGCTTCATCAAGCAAATGCCCCGCAATAGACGAAACATGACGGTTTGAAGTACCCGTACAAATAATCATATAATCGGTAATGCTTGATTTACCGCGGACATCAAGGGTAACAATGTCTTTGCCTTTTAGATCATCAATCTTATCAATAATAAAATCTTGTAACGACTGCTGCAAAATAATCTCTCTTTTATTAATTTATGAAACATAAGGCTCCATTATAGCATATATTTCAAAAAGAACGGTGGAGTTAATGTTTGACAGGAAGTTTTTTGTCAAGAAAAACATTGAGCTAATGTATCCGTTTTCACCAAAAAGGTTGAAAAAATTCAAAGATGGAATGCAATATCATAAATTTACCAATTGGGCAAAATCAGATGGTATAGCCATAAATTATATCACAATCCAGATATTCAATATAAAAATGGTTAAATGGTAAGATTTAACCGTACATATCTTACATAATTAAGAATTCGTTAAGATTTGTTAAATACTGAAAATTAGATTAAAAATTAGTCAATCAAACTAAAAAAAAAATAATCTCTCATTTGTTTATTTTTTTTTAAAATTTATATTTAACAATGCGTTAATGTTATTTTTTTTATTATAAAGTTTGTTTTTAACAATATAGGTCATTATAATAAATTAAAATTTATATGGTTAGTAATTGACTGTAATTCGATAATAATTTATACTGCGTAAACTTTCAGATAAGAAAGTAAATTATTTTTAAAAAAATTGTAAGAAATGTAAGAAATTTTAAAGGAGAAAATTATGATGAACTTATCAGTAATCAATACTAAAGTAAGAACTTTTTTAGGTAAATTCGCTAAAACTGAAGAAGGTGTAACTGCGATCGAATACGCGATTGTTGCAGCGGGTGTTGCAGTAGTAGTTATGGCTGTTTTCGCTTCAGGCGGTCCAGTTGAAACTATGCTTAAAACTATATTTGAATCATTAAAAAATAAAGTTGGAGCTATCGTTGGCGGTATTGGCGGTAAATAACTCTTAAATAGCGAAGGTTGTATCTATGAAAATGTTTCTTATGATGTTCGATAGTTACGTAATTCCTTAGCATTTGTAGTTTGAAAATAACGTTTTACCGTTATTTTCTAAGGTGAAAGCTGTTAGAAGCAGAAAGCAACTAGCAGCTTTTAACTGCCTTTAGATAGTAGAGTATGAAATAACCAGCATGGATAATAAAGAATTTAAATTTTCTAGTGAGTGGGGTAAAGTACGCGAATTAGTATTTCAGGTCCTTAATCTTGATTTAATTGAACAATTAAAAAATGAACCCAACCAAATCCTACGTGAAGTCCAAACTGCAATCAGAGAAATCAATAGTTCTGGAGCTGCCTATATTTCCGCAGACGAGTTAAATGTATTGGCAAGTATGATTTGTGATGAAATTGTCGGTTATGGTCCAATTGATTCTTTGATGAAAGATGAAACAGTCAATGATATTTTAATAAATGGACCTTATAGCATTTATGTTGAACGAGGCGGTATTCTTAGTAAAACGGATAAGTTTTTTATTAGTGATCGCCAGTTACTTGATATTGCAAGACGTTTAGTTAATAAAGTTGGTAAAAATTTAGATGAGGCACACCCTTTAGTCGACTCCCGCATGCCTGATGGTAGCCGTCTTAACGTTGTTATTCCACCGATTGCCATTGATGGTGTCTCAATGTCCATTCGTAAATTTGGTACAGGTCGTAGAACATTTCATGATTTAATTCATTCTGGCTCGTTAGATGAAAACATGGCAAATTTTTTAGTTATTGCTGCACGTTGTCGAATGAATATTATTGTTTCGGGGGGAACAGGTTCAGGAAAAACAACAATGCTTAATGCTTTGTCTGGATTCATTGGTGAACATGAACGTACTATTACACTTGAAGATGCCGCAGAATTAAAACTCCAGCAGGATCATGTGGTTAGAATGGAGACGAAAGTAGGAGGCGATGATGGTCGAGGAAAAATTACCATGCGCGATCTATTGGTTAACGCATTGCGAATGAGACCTGATCGGATTATCTTAGGCGAATGCCGTGGTGAAGAGGCGTTTGAGATGCTTCAGGCCATGAATACTGGGCACAGTGGTTCAATGTCAACATTACATGCCAATACTGCTAAAGATGCGTTATCCCGTCTAGAAAGCATGATTATTATGGCTCAGTCTGAATTACCTATTTCGGCAATTAAACGTTATATTAGTTCTTCCATTAATTTTATTATTCAAGTTTCTCGCCTTCCCGATGGACAACGTAAAGTAATGAGTATCACTGAAGTTCTTGGAATAGAGACCGACAATATTGTTACCCATGATGTGTTTAAATTTAAAATTAATGATGAGAAAAAAGAGGGGAGCAAGATTCAAGGTGAATTCATCTGTAATGGACTAGTAAAACGGTCAGCTCTTTATGAAAGTGCTCAATATTATGAAATGTCTGAGGTATTGGAAAAACTAATGTTAAATGCAGTGGGAATTAAAGCATGATTTTAATCCTTTCAGTTGTACTTATATTTGTTGCTCTCGTAAATATTTTGGTATTACTTCGTCGTAAAGAGCGTTTGCAGATTTTTTATAATGTCGAAGTTAAAAAGGTATCACTAACTAGTTTGGTTGAAGACCAACTTACCCAAAAAAAACAATCTTTTGGTGATCAAATTAGCTCTAATTTTATAATTACGATCAAATCTTATTATAATCTCCTAATAATGGGGCAATCTAAAGTGCGATTGCTCGTTTATGTTTTTATAGGTATTGTTGCAGGTATAATATTCAATCAACAGTACATCAATTTTGATAATTATATTGCAATTCCGCTTAGTGCTGTCGTTACAATTGTTATAATACTCTTTATTAAAAAAAAGAAACTAACAAAAGAATTTTACGAAACGTTTCCCGAAGTATTAAATATTATTACGGGTGCAGTCTCATCTGGTAATGCAATAACAACAAGCTTTAAAGAATGCGGAAATACTGTTGACGGCATTGTTGGTAAAACAATGAAAGAGGTTGATAGCAGAATAGAAATCGGTGAAAACATTGAAAGTGTCTTGTTAAACTCTTATCTACGCCTTCCTTTTCCAGAGTATTATTTTTTTATTTTAACGGTAATGGTTAATATTGATAGTGGTGGAGAATTAAAAGAGATTCTTAGTCGATTAACAAAGATGCTCACAAACAATCGTATTCTAACTAAAACTAGAGATGGTAAAACAGCAGAATTAAGAATGACGATGACAATTCTGGGTTGTATGCCTTTTGGCTTCTTGTTAATGCTTAAATTAATCTCACCTACGCACTATGAGAACTTGGTTGATACAACAGTTGGTAACTATCTTTTGTACTATGTCGTAGGTAGCGTAGTTATTGGTTACCTTATTATCAAAGGTATGATTAATAAGATTATTTAAATTATGAATAGTTTACTGTATATATTATTTTCAATTATTTTAATCTACTTTGGTTGTAGAGAGTTGCGTAATTTATATTGTTTTTATCAAAGAAAAGAAAAAATTAGCTCAATCTTCTATGATGAAAATAATGAAAAGAAAGTGTTTAAGAAGAATCTGAACGAAAAAAATCTTGCTTTTGAAAAGATTATTGCTAAAAACAGTATTAGCCTAGAATTTATACGTCGTTTTCAAGAAAAAAATAGCTGGAAGTTGTATGCCGTTATTGTCGTATTTTCATTCTTTTATCTTGTTAATCAAATCTTTTCGTTTATTGTAGTTAATTCAAATATTCTACTGATTTTTTTGCTTATAATTATTATTATGGTTATTTTCTTGCCAGATTGGGTTGTAAGAAGACAAACAATAAAACGGATCAAGAGAATTTCACAGGATTTACCATTAATCATTGATATGATGGCGATTATGATTAAATCGGGTATGACAATCGAAAATAGTTTTAAGTATTTAAGCATAAGAGTAAAAGTGATCAATAAAGATGTGTCAGTAATCTTAGAAAGAGCCTGTTTAATGATGGATGTCAATGGTATTGAATCCGCTGTTGAATTAATTCAACGAGATGTACCATGTAAGGAAATCAGAATGTTTTGTATTACATTAAAAAGAAGTATTAGTTATGGCAACTCAATTTATGATGCTTTATTAGATTTATCAACTGAAATTCGAGAAATGCAAAAATTAACAATAGAAGAAAAAATTGCTGCTCTTGCGGCCAAAATGACTATACCGATGATGATATTTTTCCTATTACCTGTACTAATCATCGTCGTGGGACCTGTTATCATGAATATTATGTCAACATTAGGTAAGTTGAAGGGATAAAAGATAATGAACTATTTTTCAATATGCTGTAAGCCAAAAAGGTTAATGAAACCAAAAATTATTGTTGTATGCTCAATTTTGTTTTTTGCTACTGGGTGTCAAAATAGTACTTTAAGATACGATTTAGATGAGCAACAAAAAATTTATATACATGAAACCACGAAGAACTATGGTGGTTTAATTGAGATTTATAAGCAACGCTTACAACGCACAGACAGTGAAGATACAAGGCATAAACTTGCTCAGATCTACTATCTTTCTAATGATTTTGATGCAGTAAAAAGAGTTTTAAAACCTGTTTTAAGGGAAACTAAAAATGATAGTATTTTGGTTTTATATGGTCATGTTGAATCTAGGCTTGGTCATAATGATATAGCATTAGAATATTTAAATAAGGCAATTGCAATCAATCAAAAAAATGGTGAAGCATATAACGTAAAAGGTATAGTTTTGCTTAAAAAACGACAATATGATGCTGCGCGCTATTCGTTTAATCTAGCCAGAGAAAACTTCTATGATGAGAATAAAGTCACTAATAATTTAGCAATGCTATCAATTTTGAATAAAGAATACAACGAAGCTTATAAGCATCTAAATATCTTATATACTAAAGGATATCGTGACCAAACTATTCTTCATAACTTACTTTATACATTAGTTAAATTAAATAAAATGCAACTAGCTAAGTCTTTTTGTATAGGGCATAGATTATCTAATGATCCAGACATCCTAATTCAAGAATTAAGACAGATTGAACCTGTTGATGCCATAAAATTTAATGAGAGTATACCAGCACAGAGCGAGAATCAAAAGCAATATACCCTTGAAAATACAATATCACAGCAAGTGTCTAAAGTAAAAAACATTAAACCAGAAAAAGGAAATAAATTAGACGTTGGTACAAAATTATCAAATATGGCTAAACTAGAACCAAGCACAGAGCCAAAACAAACTACTCTATCTGTAACAAGCTCAGGGGCAGTCACCAATACTGCTGTTTCTAAAAACAATAATAAAATAAGTAAAACAACGATTGAAGAAAAAATTTTAGCAGTTCGTTCTGGAGAGCATAAAAAATTTAGTCGTATTACTTTTGAAACTACAAATCAATTGAGTAAAAATCAATACGTAATTGAGAAAATTTCTCCCACTGAATTTAAATTAACAATTTATGATGTAACCTTACCTGCTAAGGGAATAAATTATGTTATTAATCAAATCTCCCGTAGTAATAGAGATTTTTCCTACGTCACAGGAACCTTAACTAGCGAGAAAACATTAAATCTAAAAATAAAAACTAAACAAGACTCAATAGTGAAAGATTTTTATGCAGGTCCTAATTCTAAAGGGGATGCCCACTGTTTTGTTTTCGATTTTTATTTAAAAAATAAATAATTGCAACGAAAAAAACAATAGATATAAAATTATATGGAGTTTGCATGAAAGGTAAAAAATTAATTATTTTATATATATTAATGTTAGTTGTGGGACTGGCGTTATTACTTACAAAATCATCACCAAAACAGGTTGCTGAGCCAGCGGTTCAACCTGTTGAGGTGAAAGTAGAACCTAAAAAAACAGAAACGATGACAATTGCTGTAGCAAAAAATGCGATTAATAAAAATACAATTTTAACTAAGGATCATTACTATTTTAAATCAATAGAAATTGATGTTGATGACAGTAGTGACAAAACTAAAGAATATATAACTGATGCAAAAGAACTTGACTCTTATGTGGTTAAGAACAATATTGCGAAAGATACTTTTATTGAACGGCGTTTTATTGCTTCGCCTGATTCGCCTGATTACAGCATGTTAGCGCTAAAAGAAGGAAATTATATGTTTCCATTCAAATTAGATCCTACTGATTATTATTTAACAACAAATCTAAAAAGTGGTGATCTTGTTGATCTTTATATATTTTATGCTGATGAAACGGCTAACTCACGTAAAGAGAATAAGTTAGTTTCACCTAGCGCTGATTTTGTTAAAAATCGCATCAAACCAATTATTGTTGGAAAGAAAATCCTCTATATTACTCAAGCAGGTGAAATAAACTCTAAGTTTCAAAAAGACAATGTTGGTCAAATTCAATTAGAGCTTTCGAATCAAGAAATTAAATTATTAAGAACATTAATGACAAATTCTACAATTATGATATACCCAAGTACTTACAAAAAAAATGTTGAAGATGGATTACGCTTATTAAGTGATAGAGAAAAAAACTGGCCATTATCTGATAATGATATTTTTTCAGAGAAAAAACGGATTAATTTACTAAAAGGTAACTAAGAATGTTTATAAAAATTAAATCAATTATACATATGATAAGACCCCTTGCTTGTTTATTCTCTATTGGCTTTTCTTCACTGGCGTTTGCTAATATTCATAATTTACAAGTTGGGCAAAGTAAAACCATTGTTTTACCAGAGAATGTAGGTACAGTGTTCATTAGTCAAGATTCTGTAGCAAATTATGAGGTTATTGATGGTAAGTCTTTGATTATATATGGTAAATCAAATGGTAGAGCCAGCTTGCTTGTTTATGATGATGCAAATAATATTATCGTTAATGACACCATTAATGTGGATCCGCTTTTATCTCAGATTACACATAGATTGGCTCAAAATTTTCCCAATAGTAGTGTAACAGTCGATCGTTATGATAATGGTGATCCGAATGGAAGATTTGTATATGTACTAAATGGCACCACTCCAGATACTACGACAAAAGGTAAAATTATGGCGGTCGTAGGTTCACTTGTCGGGCAAGGTGCAGAGCGAATACGCACTACTGCAAAGGGGGATGCAGGAAGCGCGGAGCTTACATTTCAAGATTATTATATTTATAACAATATCATTGATAACATTAGAGTGATAGAAGAGTATCAAGTTAATGTCAAACTGACTTTTGTTGAAGTTAGTAAGCAATTTACTGATTCGTTGGGTATTGAATGGCAAAGTTTAACTTTGGATAGTATGATAGAAAATGGATCCGATATGAATACTGTTGGGGAATTTACAGTATTAGGTCTAAAAAAAGGATTTCGTATCCATGATATTACCACAATGATTCGTGCATTAAAAAATGATCGTTTAGCTAAAGTGTTAGCACAACCTAACTTATCTGTACTATCTGGCGAGAATGCATCATTTTTAGTCGGTGGTGAGATTCCCATTGTGACTAAGAATAAAGATGGAGAAGCAAATGTTACCTATAAAGAATACGGTATAAAATTAAACATCAGCACTAAAGTGAATAATGATAAGCGTATTAGATTATTCCTTGATAATGAAGTAAGTTCAATTGCTGGTTCATATGCTTTTAATAACTATAATATCCCAACTTTGACAACTAGAAAAACTAGTTCGACTATTGACTTATCCGACGGAGATAGTTTTGTTATTGCAGGATTAATTAACGAACAAGACAGCGAAACATTATCTCGCCTTCCTTTTATTAGTGATATTCCTATTTTAGGGGCATTAGCTCGTAGTGCGCAGACAGAGCGAGGAAAGACAGAAATGGTAGTATTTGCAACAGTTAATTTAGTGACAGCGAATAGCAGTTTTGATAATGTCGAGTTACCAATTTTGGAACGTACTGATGTGATTAATAGTTTCTTCAATATTAAAAATAATATGAATAAACAACGTCGCAAAACAGTACCAATTTCTAACGAAAGTGAAAAATTTATTAACGATATGGGCTTTATTGAATAAAAGATTATTAGGAATTTTTATGCAATTATTTGGTAATAAAAAAGATACAGAAGTATCGAAAGACTCGTCACAAGAATTTGTAGCTGGACAAATATCGAATTTTCAAGTCGCTATTTTAAGTAAACGAAGTGAACTGATTGAAAAAGTTCGTTCTTTGTTATTCCTTTACAATATATTAAGTATAGATATCATCTCATTAGAATTATCTGAATTGAAAGAAGATCCAATTTTCAATAAGTATGATGTGATTTTTTTAGATATCAAAGATGAAGATAATGCTGCACTATTATCAGAAAGCATTAATAAGTTTCTTCCAATTAAAGCAACTACAATACTTTTGGGCAGCCATGATTCAATCGTATTTTCTGAATCTTTATCAAAAAAAGGAATTCATTTTTTATTAGAAAATAGCCAATTAGAAAAAATCCCTACTATTTTGCATACAAGGAGTTTAACCGCACAAGGTTCACAAAGAGTGGGGAGCATTGTTACATTTTTAGCCACTAAAGGAGGAATTGGTACATCATCATTAGTGGTTCATACAATAAAAAATATTAGCGGCTTAACTAATTATCCTCTTCTTTATATTCAAGGTGCAACTACAAGCCCAAATGCCGACTTCTTATTTGAAATACCAATACCTCAAGATGGTTCAATAATTAATGTTAAAGATTCTTTACAAGTAAAAATTGAAGATAGAGCTTGGCAATATGACAATCTTAGCTCAGGACAATTTAACATTACTTTTATTGAGCAAAATATGGGATTAGCGTCTTCATTTAAACATTTAGAAGAGATCATTAATTTTTCAAATATTGTGTTTATCGTAATAAATCGAGATCCCTACTCAATTAAAATTGCTAAAAAAATGCTTGATGAAATATCGCGTATTAATACGCAAAACTCCGATCTATTAAATAAGCGTTTTTTAGTTTGTTTAAATGACAATCTTCCTTTTGATAAAAGAAATGATTTACGAGATGAAGATATAGAAGAGTTTTTAGATCGAAGTATTGATTTTAGACGTAAATTTATTCCAAAGATGGATAAATTTAAAGAATCCTACAATAGTAGTGAAATAAAAGAGATATCTTCAGCGATTATTGGAAATAAACAAAACAATCAAAATAATTCAAAATCGTCTTTTACATTATTAAAGAGAAAAAAAGATTAACACTTAATATCTAATAGGGCTGAGCAAAAATTATGTTGAAATGTTGGAAATTATTTTTTAGGAAAAACAATGCAAATGTTTCTATTGAGTTTGCAATTGTTTTTCCTTATTTAATTGTGCTATTTGTATTTGTACTTGAATTAAGCCGAATTATGTTTATTGGTTCTGCCTTAGATTTAATGTCAACAGAAATAACAAGAAAAACGGCAATTTCTGAAAATGGAAATTATACTAAGCAAATGCAACAATTAGTCATCTCTGAAGTACCACTATGGCCCTATCTGACTAATCCAGATGATTTTCATGTAACCGTAGCATATTGTCAAACAATACAAGATGTAATTAATAAAACTTGTCAAAATACGCTTAATGCAGATACACGTTTGTTATTATTTAATTTACAGTATGACTACTATGCCATGTTTTCAGGGCCGTTTAGTCGTATTTTAAATTCTTCTTTAACAAAGAAAACTGTTATTTACCGTGAGTTTTATGATAATTAAAGGAATAGAGTAACAATGAAATATTTTGGTAATTTTTTCCGCAATAAAGACGGTATGATGTCAATTGAGTTTGCAGCATCTTTCTGTTTGTTTTCAGCATTAGTGTTTATTATCTATGATGTGTACAGTACCATCATGCTACAAAATAAATTGGAGCGAGCAAATTATGCTGTAGCTTCAATTTTTCGCGAAAGATCGGCTTTCTACCCTGTTATAGATGGCACAAATAATCACAAAATAAGTTTATGTCATTCAAACCCTAGTTCTTGCCATAAATCTTATGAATTATTTGATGATGCTCAAGTGCAAGAATTAGAAAAATTGGCAACTTCATTATTAGATAGTGAAGTTGTTATAAAAGTAGATGCTTTATTTATTTTACAAAATGTTGAGCATCCAAAAAGTTTAAATCATGCTAAGTTAGTAGCTTTAAGTTCTGAATCATGTTCTTCTGGTATTTGTAATAATACGGGAATCAGAAGCTATTTTGATTCACTGCCTAGTATCACCGAGAATTTAACAAATTCTGCAATTGCTAGTTATTCAGATCTTGCCCCATATGCTCCAAGATTTATCGATACAACAACTGGATTAGATGGACGATGGATCCCTATATATCGAGTTAGTATGTGTATTGTTAATGAAGAAAGTCTTTATTTAAAATGGATTAACTCTAATAGAAAAGCAACTGATACTTTCCCAAATTTATGTAGTAATACTGTAGTAATATCTCGTTGTAATGATATTACGAATGTTAATACAGCTTGCCCTATTTATCATCGTTAATCAACACTCTTTTGAGAGGATTTTATGAATAATAATAACAAACTAAAACGGAAAAATTACAAAAAATCTTTTTTACAGTGTACAGCTGGAAATATTATTATAAGTTTTGCGATTATGTTTCCTGCAATGTTTATTTGTATGTATTTTTCAATTGATCAAACACAAAACATGCGCACTCGGGCTCGGATATCGGAAGCGACTAATGAGGCCTCGTTAGCTGTTGTAGCCATAAATAATAAAATTCGAGATCAAAAAGCACTTGAAAAAAATATCAAAATAGCATTGAACTATATTAATTATTTTATGAATCAAACGCGTGAGGATTTAATAGGACTTTCTAGGGCCACTATAACCTATGATAAAGATAAAAAAGAATATTATGTTAGGTATGTACAAGAATTTGCATCTTTACTGGATAGTGATGGTGGATTTGTGGCATTAAATCAAAATACAGTTATAACAAATAATGAAGAAACTTATGGTAATACCAGAAAGTACTATACTCCTGATTCTGTTGGTATTGCTTTTATTAGCGACTTTTCAGGTTCGGCTACATGTCAATACTCTGATTCGTCTTGTAATAATTACTCTCAAGGGTTAAATAACGACCGTAAGCGACTTGACTATATGAAAAAAGCAATAGTAGACATTATTGATAATTATAAAAAGGAGCCTCAATTCAATTTTGCTTTAGTCCCTTATGACATTGGTGTCCCAGTGCCCTTTGACCCTAACGAAGTGAATAATAAAGAAAAAAGTCAAAATCCTGCTGGAGGGGGAAGTTATGCATGTTCTCTTATGTATAAAATGAAATCTCCTTTCGATTCAGTTGATTACAATTTTTGGGCAAATAAAAATATTGCATATCCAAAATGGAATAAGTTGAAGAAAAATGATCTAATTTCTAATTATGTAACCTATGATTATTTTGCTGATTTTAAAAATACGGTTTATTACTATCTAGACTATTATAATTACCTTTATTATTCAAAAATAATTGGACCGGCAAAAGGTTTGAATGATAATGAGTCATTAGTTGATGGCGGATTATGTCGTAAACGACATAATATTGAACGAGTTAATATGGGGTCTACTCGATATGCTTGTGGTGAAAATAATACTGATTATCCATTAAATCAAGAAAATAAAAACACTATTGAGAGTCAATACGGTAAAGTAGTTCAACTATATGATTATATGTTCTCTAATGACTATCCTGATGTGCATTATTCGTTTGCTAATACTAAAACAGTTGATGTAAAAGGCACTATTGACACATTATTTAGTGGTATGAATGTTAATACGATAACGTTTAACCGTCCTATATCACCTGCTATTACTGATTTTTCACCATTTCAGGGGATGTGTCAGTCGCCTTTATACAGCAATGAGATTATGAGTGAAAAAGTGATCAATATGCCAAATTCTAAAAGGCTTGAAGAAGCGTCAAAACATATTAGCAAATTTAAATTGTCACCTCATTTAATTCCTTTCAGTGATGATAGTGAGCACAATATTAAACTTCTTAATTCTATTAAAAGTGCGGATTGGCAACCAGGAGGAGGAACTGATACCATGACAGCTTTGTTAAGGACTGTACCAGTGATGGCTCGAGGTAATACTATTAATAATAAAGTTATGATTATTATAACTGATGGTAAAGATGACGCTGGGGCAGATGTTCTGAGAGATGAATTTTTAGATAATAACGTTTGTCAGAGTATAAGAGAAGGTTTGAAATCTGAGCAAAACCAAGAGAATGGTTATATTGATCAAGCGGCTAAAAATGCAGCTATTTACTATATAAAATTAGATCCTAACGCTGGATATTTGAAAACAGACTCTGAATATGAACGTGCGTTCGGAAAGTGGTTTACTAAGTGCATGAATGGTCACAAGCAATTCTTACATGAGGCTAGCGATTACAAGACATTGTATGACGCAATAAATAGAATCATTGAAGTTGAAACGGGCAATTTTGTTATTAAAAAAGAGCAGATTAAGCAATGAAAAATAGGAGTTATAAAAAATGAAAACGTTAAAAGTCCTGATATTATTTATAACTTGTATATGTTTTCCATTGTTAGCAAACACGCGTACAGATGCAATAATATTTACAACTAAAGCGGAAATAAATCCACACACCCTAACTAACTTATCGAGAACAGGCTTAACCATAGAAAATGGTGATCTTTGGGTTTGGGGTTATAGGAATAAGGGATTACAAGGTAATGGTGATAAAAAGGTTTCTCGTAAAGAGCCACCTGCCAGAATAGAGTACTTTGTTGAAAAAGGACTTTCTATTACACAGGTAGCCGGTGGAACATATCATATTATTGCGCTAGATGATCGAGGAGATGTCTGGGGTTGGGGAAGAGATATCCACAAAGAAGCTTCGGGCGGTAAATATACAGGTCACGGTCATTATCCAAGTCTCCCTGTTTTAGTTTTGGAAAATCAAGATATTATTCAGATCAGTTGTGGTAAACGTATTTCTTATGCTTTAACAAGATCGGGGGAAGTGTATTTTTGGGGAGATGGTCATGATGGTGAATCAGGAACAGGTATTCATGGTGGTCATGCTTCAAAGGTTGCGCTTACAAAGATCCCCTCTGGTTATTTTGACAATCGACCTGTAGTGAAAATCGGTGCTGGTTATGATAGTGGTTATGCCATCAATGATGCTGGGACAGTTTTTGCTTGGGGGGATGAAGAACGAGATTCATTTGGTGAAGTAAATCACAAAGCCCATGTTAAAACTCCTATTCCAAAGCAGATTAAAAATTTAGATGGTATTGATGGTAAAGATATTGTACATATTACCGGTGGAAATGCATTTACTGTTTTTTTAACCTCATCCGGTAGGGTTTACGGTATGGGAAAAGCTAGTCGTTTAGGTGTTGCCGGTCCATATGATGATGATGATGATGATGATGACATAGATGAGGACGATGACGATGACGATGAAGATGATAATAATGATGACGACGACGACGACGATGATGATAAAGAATTGACGCCAGAAGAAATAGAGCACGAGAATCAAAAAAGAGAAGGTGAAAAAAAGGGGAAGACAATTGCTAAACCTGTTCTAATTACACGACATGTTAGCTCCGTTTATTGTAGATTTCGTGGTTGTGTTGCCATCACTAACCATAATAGATTAGTAACATGGGGTCATAAAGGTGGTCCTTATAAAAATATAATGTATGGCAGAAATCCAACGGAGAGAGATTATCTAGGTCATCTAACCAAAATTGATGTTGGTAAACAGCATATTTTTTATTGGAATGACGAAGGTGAAGCTTTTGGTGTTGGATCTGGTGGTGGACATAAATTTAATTTGGGTACTAATAAAAAAAGGGATTGGCCAGGATATAATATGACATCTCTTGTTGATGCAATGAAAGGAGTGTATGGTCAAGATTACATTCCAGGTCAAGGATATGATCATAATGATTAGCCAAGAATTAATTAATGATATTATTATTTTGGTAATTTGGGGATGCTTGTTAGTTACTTGTTATACTGATATAACACGCCGAACGATCTCAAATTATATCGTCGGCATAATATTCATCCTCATTATTTTGAATTTTATTTTCGGACGAGGTCAATTAAATTATAGCGCATCGGGCATATTTTTAATCTGTGGTCTATTTATGTTTTATTGCCGATTAGTTGGTGCAGGGGATATAAAATTAATTACAGTGCTACTGATATCCATTCCATCAAATTGTGTATTGTTTTTCTTGGTGACAATTACGTTAATTGGACTCCCTATTGCAATTGTAGCAATAATATATAAGTACATTAAAAAGCCGGCAGGTGGAGTTACGCTACCTTATGGGCTAGCAATTAGTGGAAGTTATTTTTTAACATCATATATTTTAATAACTAATTTTTAGTTACGGCTACTTTAAAAATATAAACATTAATGTTTCCTAACCTAGCAATTGGTTGGGAAACTTTTTTATTCTAAATAGATAATATATTATAATTAATTTGATAGGTATCTCCTAATGGTTGGTTATTACCATAATACTACTACTATTATTAAAATAATTAATTTATATAAGTGTGCGCTGTCTAATATTTTGTAGAGAAGCCAAAAGGCGTTAACTTTATTTGTTTATAAATAAACATTGAAAATGTTAGTGTGATTGCTTTAATATGTGACTTGAACAAATAAATTATCAATTGTTATATTTTCATTTGATTTATTTAAAAGTAATCTAATATTTCAAAAATAGTTGATTTTTCTGAATTACTTTTGTCCACAAATATACTTATACTTCTGCCTCAGTTATTCTATCTTAAATATTAAAATTTAGAGTTTGTTTAACTTGAAAACCTTTACAATTTTCCGCCTATAATAACTTAATAAAAATTAATTTTTATTATTTAACATATTTATTTTATGCATGTTAATATAATAGCGATTATTTTTTAAATAAAAAGATCAAATGACAATATAGGGGTATTAGTTTAAATACATCGACTTATTTATAAAATAAATATTAATCAATCATCATAAATTTTATATATCTGCAAGTCAAAGATAGTGTACAATAGTTTAAAAAGAGTCCAATACATAAATCTAATTTGCAAAGTTTGAATAGTACTCAATACACATCATTTATCAAAACGAAATAACTCGATCAAACAATGGATTATCTGTCAATCGATGCGTAACCATGATTAGTGTTTTATTTTTGCATGTTTGTTTGATCAATCGGATAATTTGTTGTTCTGTTTGTTGATCAAGGCTTTCTGTGGGTTCATCCATTAAAATTAACGGTGAATTATGCAGCAATGCCCTTGCTATGCCGATTCGGCGAATTTCACCGCCCGATAAAGCGCGACCACCTTGTCCAATCAGCAAATCTAAACCTTGTTCGGTAGTGAGTAATTTGTCGAGTTCAACTTGGTGTAATACGTCGATTAACTGTTGCTCGGTAGCTTGTTGATTGCCTATTAGCAAGTTTTGTCTTAAAGTGTCACTAAAAATAGTGATCACTTGAGGCACCATGGCGACAGTTTGTCGTAGTGTTTTTTCATCAAGTTGATTAAGATCAATACCGTTGATATAGATATGACCTGAGTTAGGTTCCCATGTACGATTAACCAGACTTAATAAGGTCGATTTACCACAACCTGTTTTACCAACCACACCAATATGTTCACCTTGTTCAACCGTCAACGAAAAATCCGTTAACACCGCAAAGGGTTGTTTGGGATAGCTGAAATTAATTTGTTCAAATTGCAATTTTGCCGAACTTAAATCTATTGCTTTGCCTTTAGCAACAAATTGGATATCGGGTATTTGGTTAAAAATAGCTGTTGTACGTGTGGCAGAAGTGAGTACTTGCCCTAAAAAGATAAATGCACCAGGAATTGGCATGAGTATTTCGGCACTTGCAAGACTAACAAATACAAATAAAGCCACTAAAGGGGATAAGGTGTATTGGGTAATTAGCCACAGAACCAGTAACGTTAAAAAACCAGCAATAAGCAAGATCAATGCACTTGATAGCGCCATTAATGTCGATTGCCGTTGTTGATTATAGAGCCAGTTTGATTCAAGCTCATCAAGTTTCGCGCGATAGCGTGGTTGTGCATTAAATAGGATAAGTTCAGCTTGTCCTTGCAGGTAATTAATTAATAATAATCGGTATTCACTTTGTTGTTTAGCCAGTGTTTTACCTAGCTGTTTTCCGGCTTGATAAAAGATAACAGGTACCACAAGTAAGGTGGTTGTAAGGATAATGGTAATGATTAACGCAATGGGTAAGTTTATGCTTGCTAACCCTATAAACAAAACGCCAATGGTAACTAATGCGGTTACAATGGGCGAAAAGAGTTTTAGGTATAAGTGATCAAGTGCATCAATATCGACAATAAAGCGATTAAGCAAGTCTGCTCGTTGGTAATGAGCTAATTGATGGGTACTTAGTGGTAAAATTTTACGAAAAGCAAGTGTTCTTAAATAAGCCAAGATTTTAAAAGTGGTATTGTGATCAACCAAACGCTCCATATAACGTGAAGCGGTTCGAGTAATGGCCGCCGCTCGTACACCTGCCGCAGGCAACATATAATTAAATGTATATAAACCAGCAACGCCAACAAAAGCGGTAGAGGCTAAAAACCATCCTGATAAAGATAGCAAAAATACGCTAGCAAGTAGCGTTAGAATTGATAGCGATAAGCCAAATAAAATTTGCCAAAAATAGTGTTTATAAAGGGCTATATAGGGGCGCAATATGGCTAGCATAAATTCTCCTTGATATCACAATGTAGTTTGCCATTAGCCAATTGCCAGATCTGTGTAAAATCTTGCATATCATCTGTTTGATGAGTAATAGTGATGCTATTGGGCGCTATATGTTGCTTGTCCAAATTTTGTACGGTTTGTTTATCTAAGCTGGCAGTTGGTTCATCAAGAATCAGTAATTGGCAAGGTTTAAGCATTGCTCTTGCTAAAGCGATCCGCTGTGCTTGCCCAACGGACAAACGTACCGCATCTTCACCAACTTGGTTTTCAATACCCTGTGGTAATTTTGCAATGACATCGGTTAATTGGGTTTTGGTTATCACTTCATCAAGTTCTTTTTCAGTGGCATTTTGCTTGCCGAGTAAAATATTATCGCGAATAGAACTATTTAACAGATAAGGATTTTGTCCAATCCAGCTAACGTGTTGTTGCCAATCATTAATATCTAATTGAGTAAATTCAATACCATTAATTTTTAGTGAGCCTTGATAAGGTAAAAAGCCAAGTAGTACTTGTGTTAACGAGGTTTTACCTTCGCCACTTGTACCTATTAAAGCCAATTTAAACGGTGCTTGCAGGCTAAATGATAGCGGACCAACGATCGGTTGTTGTTCGCTAGATAAAACAATTAAGTTATTGGCTTCAATGGTTTTTAATGGTTCAGTCAATTTGATGTTTGCCGTATTAGCGTTAGTTGGTTCTTGCGGTAATTTTTTACTTAAAAACGTTTCGATATTATCAGCCGCGGCGACTGCTTCGGCTTTGGCATGATAGTAAGTGCCTAAATCGCGTAAAGGTTGAAAGTACTCAGGGGCTAAGATTAGTGCAAAAAAACCTGCAAATAGGGTAACGGTGCCATTGTATGAGCCAAAATTAAATTCGCCTAAATACGAAAAGCCAAAATAAACCGCGACAATGGCGATCGAAATAGAAGTAAAAAACTCTAATACTGCGGAAGATAAAAATGCGACTTTTAGGACTTGCATGGTTTTGATTCGAAAATCCTCAGACGCGCGGGCGATTTCGTTGGTCTGTTTTTCGCCTTGGTTAAATAGTCGAATGGTATTAAGCCCCTTTAAACGATCTAAAAAGTGACCGCTTAAGTAAGCGAGTGCTTTAAAATGACGGCGGTTAATATCAGCAGCCCCCATCCCCACTAAAATCATAAAGATAGGAATCAGAGGTGCCGTGCAAAGCAAAATTGTAGCTGCAGCCCAGTTAAATGGGAAGATTGCAATACAGATTAAAAGCGGTGCCATGCTTGCCAAGCGCATTTGGGGTAGATAACGGGCAAAAAAGTCATGCAATTTATCAACTTGTTCAATGAGCAACGTGCTCCAAGCGCCGATCGTACTTTGATTTAGATAAGCAGGCCCATGTAGCTCAAGTTGATCAATTACTTGCTGTCGAATTTGCTGTCGAACTTTTTTGCCTATAGTAAAGTTGATCTTTTCGCGTAGATAGATTAAACCCGCTCGAGCGAGTAGTACCACAATTAATGCGCCAAAAAAGGGTAAAATATCCACAAAATGTTGTTGTTCAATAATGATTCGTTGCAAAATTATTGCAAGTAATCCCGCTTGGATAATGATTAATACCGTTAAAATAAAGCCAGTTAAAATTGAAGCTCGCAAATTAGTTTTATGCCTTTTTGCATGCTGTTTTAACCAGCCAAGTAGATAGGTCTGGCGTTTTTTATCTAATGACATAAAGATTTTTACTGCTTATTTTAAGTTATCCAAATAGTGTTCAGCATCTAAAGCCGCCATACAGCCCGTACCTGCTGATGTGATTGCTTGACGATAGATATGATCCATTACATCACCAGCAGCAAAAATCCCCTCGACACTGGTTTGAGTAGCGTTGCCCTGCGTACCTGATTGTACTTTGATATAACCACCGTTGAGTTCAAGCTGACCTTCAAATATGGCGGTGTTTGGCTTGTGGCCAATTGCGATAAATACGCCTAAAACTGATAATTGTTCGGTTATATTGGGATCTTGTGTGCTACGGATCCTAACACCAGTCACGCCCATATTATCGCCTAATACTTCGTCAATAATGCGATGCGTATGTAAGATAACTTTGCCTTCCTTGATTTTTTGGTCCAAGCGATCCATCAATATTTTTTCAGCTCTAAAGCTATCTCGACGGTGAATTAAATGGACTTCGCTAGCGATATTGGCTAAATACAGCGTTTCTTCAACCGCAGTATTGCCGCCACCCACTACGGCAACTTTTTGGTTACGATAAAAAAAACCATCACAGGTTGCACAAGCAGATACACCTTTGCTTTTGAATGCTTCTTCTGACGGTAAACCAAGGTATTGTGCTGATGCGCCAGTTGCAATAATAAGGGCATCACAACTATATTCAGTCTCACTACCAAAAAGTTTATAAGGCTTAGAACTAAAATCAACACGATCGATCTGATCTAAAATAATTTCAGTATTAAATCTTTCGGCATGTTCTTTCATTTTGACCATTAATTCTGGTCCCGTTAAATCAGGTGCACCAGCTGGCCAGTTTTCAAGCTCTGTGGTTGTTGTCAGTTGTCCACCTTGTTGCATTCCGGTAATTAACACGGGCGAAAGGTTAGCGCGTGCGGCATAAACAGCTGCGGTATAACCTGCTGGACCAGAACCGAGTATTAATAAACGTGCATGTTTGGTTTTCATTTTAAATCCTTACTTATTTTTAATTTTGGCAACTTTAGACAAAACTCGCGCAATTTATGGTAGATAAGTCTAACATCATCAATCTTTATCGTGCAAAAAAATTGGTTATTGTAGCGATAGGTAATGACAATAGGCTTTATTAACGTTAAATAATTAGGTTGTCTGTTCCTTTTCGGTTCTTTTAAAATTAGTTGTGTTTTTTAAAACGATATTTGTTTTTGTTTTTTATTTTTAGTGTTTAAAATATGCGCTTTCCTTATTCTTAAACCTTTAATCTTAAATTCTTTTTCATTATCAGATAATTTATTTTAGATTATCGGTTTATTTGACATCCTAACAAAACGGGGGAGATGCTATGAATAATCCTTCAAAAGAAAGTGTAGAAGCAGTACTTACAAAAATTAATTGGGCTCAAGAGATTTTAAATTCGGTACAACAAAATGTCAGCGATCCTCAGATTGGTAATATTTTATCTGGAATTGCTTTTATTATGGACTCAGCTTCGGCTGACGCCGAAGCGCTCTATCAATCAATTGAATAATGATTGTGCCTGTTTTTTTATCTACCTTCATGCGCCGCGTGTGGCGATTGAAGGTAGCAAGTTGCTATATCTGTTTAGTGATTATCAGTAAGATACGTCGTTAAATCAGCAAGTGGCCAACGAATATGCGCTGCTGGTTCATTGATTCGATAACCAAAAGCTAAACAAAGCCCTATCCCAAATGATTCTTCACCAATTTGTGGAATATGTTTTTCTAGCATTTTTATCACTTTATCGTGGTCGAACCCACCAATAGCACATGAATCAATACCGCGAAATGCCGCAGCAGTCATCATATTGGCACAAGCGATGTAATCTTGCATTTCTGACCAGTGGTTGATCGTTAAGCCATCAGCAAGCCCTTGCTCGCAAAAATTGATAAATGCTTGGCAGGCAATATCAATAGATGTTTGATTATTTGGATCGGGTAAAGT
Source organism: Gilliamella sp. App4-10 (assembly GCF_001690495.1). Classification (GTDB taxonomy): domain Bacteria; phylum Pseudomonadota; class Gammaproteobacteria; order Enterobacterales; family Orbaceae; genus Gilliamella; species Gilliamella apicola_G. The sequence continues at coordinate 91,214 of NZ_LZGS01000004.1, read as the reverse complement.
GCGCGCAATTGTACGTCGTAAATAATCGCTCTGTAATGTAAAATTATTCGCTTTTCGATAAAGCACAATCACAAAATGTGAACAGCTGGTGACTTGTTCTTGGTTGTAGCAAACATTACGCAATTCTGCTTTTATTTTGCTACTATCAACAACCACAAAATGCCATGGCTCCATGCCAAATGATGAGGGAGATTGTCGACCAGCTTCCAAAATATATTCAATATCATCATTATTAATTTTTTTTGTATCATCAAATTTTTTACATGCATGTCTAAAGTTGAATGCTTGGGTTAACTTATCCATATTTTCTCCTAAGATTTGATATTCCATGGGGCCACTTTTAATAATAATAGCATACCGGGAAAGGCAAGAATAAAACATAGCCAAAAAAAGTTTGTCCAGCCAAAGTATTCAACCATAAAACCGGTAGATGAATTAATTAATGTTCTTGGGATAGATGCAATACTAGTAAATAAAGCAAATTGGGTCGCGGTATAAAGTGGATTGGTTGTTTTAGCAATAAACGCAACAAACGCGGCTGAACCAAGACCAACGCCAAGTGATTCAAAGCCAATCACTGTGGCTAATAAAGTTTTTTGGGAAGTTCCTATTGTAGCGAACGGACCTTCTATAGAGAGCCAAGCAAAACCTAGAATTGAAATAACTTGTATAATGCCAAAAATCCATAGTGCGCGGTTTATGCCTATTTTAATCATTAAAACTCCACCCATTAATGCACCAAATACACTTGGCCATAATGATGCATTTTTAGCAATCCAACCTATGTCAGGCCGGCTATAGCCCATTTGTAAATAAAAAGGAGTGGCTAAGGATGTAGCCATACTATCGCCTAATTTATATAAAAATATAAATGCTAAAATCGATATGGCTGTTTTAAGTCCATTTCGAGTAATAAATTCACTAAATGGTTTAATAATAATATCTTCAAAATCATGTTTTTTTGATGTTGGACTAATAGGCTCTTTTACTAACAACGTCATGATGATAGCGGGTAGCATAAATAGTGCGGTAATGATGAAAACACTATTCCATGGTAGAGAGTTTGATAAGATCAGTGATAATGAACCTGGTACTAAACCTGCAATCCGATAAGCATTAGTATGAATACTGTTACCAAGACCTAATTCTTGATCAAGTAACAGTTCTCGTCTAAAAGCATCAAGTGCAACATCCTGAGTCGCTGAAAACAGGGCAATAATAAAGGAAATAATTGCGATTAGCCAGATGTCTAACGATGGAGAAAAAAATCCCAATATTGCGATTGAAAAGATAAGCACAATTTGAGAACCAAGCATCCAGCCACGTCGCCTTCCTAAATTAAATAATGAAAAACCATCCATAAAGGGTGACCAGATAAATTTCAAGATATAGGGAATTTGCGTTAATGAAAAAATACCAATCGTTTTGATATTTATGCCTTCACTTTCCAACCAAGCTGGTAATAGTTGTAATAATAAATAAAAGGGTAGCCCAGAAGCGAAGCCAGTAAAAATGCAGATTAGCATCTTAGTGGTAAAAATCGTTTTTAAAAGTGAATTTTTCGCATTATTCATTATTTAACTTTATTGTTAGTTTTTAGCAAAGTGTTATCATAGCACACAACATATTAAAAAATAATTCTACAAGCCAATATAAATCGTTTATCGATAGTCATGTTTTCAACATAAAAAATTATGCGCAATAACATTTTGGAAGCTAAAGATTCATTATTTTAGTCAGATCTTGTAAAAAAGTTTCAGGAAACAATGTGTTTCAGTATAAAAGTGTTTTAGTATAAAAATTAATTAATGCCAATAACCAGCCAAAAATTTAACCAATACTATTAATAGGGGTGTATTAACATGAAAAACTCAATCAAAGTTGCTGTCTTTAGCAGTAAGCATTACGATAAAGAACATTTAGAAATTGCCAATAAAAAATTTGGTTTTGATATTGAATATTATGAACATAAGCTGAGTCATAAAACAGTTGTTACGGCCCAAGGATATCATGCGGTTTGTGTATTTGTTAATGATGAAGTAGATAAAAAAGTACTACAAAAATTAGCTAGCTATGGCATTAAAATTTTGGCACTTCGCTGTGCTGGATTTGACAATGTTGATTTAGCCGAGGCTGAAAAATTGGGTATTGCGGTGGTTCGTGTGCCTGCTTATTCGCCAGAAGCAGTAGCAGAACATGCGGTGGCTTTAATGATGACGCTAAATAGAAGAACACATAAAGCCTATCAGCGTACTCGTGACGCTAACTTTTCATTGGATGGATTAACGGGGGTTAACATGCACAATCGTACCGCTGGCGTTATTGGTACGGGCAAAATTGGTCAAGCCGTTATTCGTATATTGAAAGGTTTTGGTATGCATATCCTTGCTTACGATCCTTATCCGAATGATACTGTGGTTGAGTTAGGGGCTCAATATGTTGAGTTAGATGAATTATATGCAAAATCAGATGTGATTACGCTACATTGTCCAATGACACCCGAAAATTATCACTTAATGAATAAAGAGTCTTTCCAAAAGATGAAAAACGGTGTGATGATTATTAATACCAGCCGTGGAGCATTGCTTGACGCAACAGCGGCTATTGATGCATTAAAGCAAACAAAAATTGGTGCTTTAGGGATGGATGTTTATGAAAACGAACGTGATCTATTTTTTGAAGACAAATCTAATGATGTCATTTTAGATGACGTATTCCGCCGTTTATCTTCTTGCCATAATGTTATTTTTACTGGTCATCAGGCCTTTTTGACACAAGAAGCATTGTTGAATATCTCTGATACCACTTTAAACAATATTAGACAAGTTTCGGAAGGTAAGCTGTGTCCAAATATTGTTAAATAACAAGAAATATCTTATGATGTTGCCAATTTTTAATTACTAAAGATATGGATTTGTATGCAGCGTATTATCATACTTATTAATATAATTTTATTGCTTGCAGCTTGTAGTAATGGTAGATTTTCAACATCCCCTATGAAAGAACACCGTGGGCATGCAAATGTTGTGGGCGGTGTCTATCTCGAAAAAGATCACAATCAATCTAAAATCGCTAGCGCTCCGTTAGCCATAGCTAAAGAAAAATTTATCGATAGAATGGTTAGTAAGCATGGTTTTAATCGCCAACAGCTTCGTAATGTGCTTGCACAAACCAATAAACTTGATTGGGTAATTAATTTAATGGATAAACAAGCACCAAAAGCTAGCCCTTCAACGGGACCAAATGGTGCTTGGATTCGATATAAAAATAAATTTATTACTGCAAGTAATCTTCCTCGAGGTGTTGATTTTTGGAACCAATACCAAAAAGAATTACAGCGTGCTTATAATGAATATGGTGTGCCACCTGAAATTATTGTCGGTATTCTTGGAGTCGAAACTGGCTGGGGTAGGATGATGGGGAAAACTAAAGTCATTGATGCATTGTCAACATTGGCTTTTGACTATCCAAGGCGAGCACAATATTTCTCTAATGAGTTAGAAGATTTTTTAGTTATGTGTCGAGATGAAGGTGTGGATCCGTTTGATTTAAGTGGATCGTTTGCTGGTGCAATGGGATATGGTCAATTTATGCCGTCTGCGTTTAGACGTCATGCTGTTGATTTTAACCATGATGGTCAGATTGATTTATGGGATCCGGTGGATGCTATTGGTAGTGTGGCTAACTATTTTAAGTCACATGGTTGGCAACGCGGTAAAAAAGTGGCAGTAATGGCTGATGGTCAAGCACCATCACTTGATACTGGTTTTAGCACTAAGTACTCAATAAAATCACTTACGAAAGCTGGATTAAAACCCCAAAGTTCATTAGATGGATATACTCAAGTGAGCTTATTGCGTCTTGATATGGGCGATCGTTACCAATTTTGGTATGGATTACCAAACTTTTATACGATCACCCGTTATAACCATAGCACGCATTATGCAATGGCTGTTTGGCAATTAGGAATGGCGGTCAAAGAGGCAAGATAGTCATTGATATTTGATATCAAAATTTATAAGGTCACTTTTGTGACCTTTTTTATATCCAATAATGTTTAAGACATGATTAACTTGATTACGAGCAATAATAAAAATAGACCAAAAAATCTGATTAATTTTTTAATTGATAATTTCTGTGCAATTTGTACGCCCACTTTGGCCATGGGGGTACTTGCTAGCATAATTACTAAGGCTGCAGGTAAATAAATAAAACCTAAACTGTTGCAATAGCTATATGATGAACTCAAGGATTACCTAGATTAAAGTAATTTAAGATAAAAATTAAAGAAGGCACTATTAATGCGCCACCAACGCCAAAAATACCGGCTAATAATCCTGCATCAGCTCCAATACTACGAAAGATAACAAACTCAAAAATCATATTCAATCTTTAAGGTGGTGGTAAAGCGAATCACTTGTCTATTTGTTCGTTAAGTGAAAGTTAAGAGTAGATAATTGATTTTAATTATATTTACAAAGATGTTTGTTGCAAATAAGTTGGTTATTCTACCTGAGCTATTTACAATAACCCAATGAATCTATTCGCAAATAAATCAAAATTATTATCAAGTTTGATCAAAAATTAATAGGTGAAAAGATGATAGAATGCTTAAAAAAGCTTATGTTATTGCGTAAATTATAACGAATGAAAAGTTTAAAGATAAATTAAAAGGAGCGAATAATGAAAGATCGTTTAAAGTGGATTGATGATTTTGGTTTTTTAGGCGAAACAGCAAGTGGACATTCATTAGTGATGGATGGTGGTATTGAACATGGCGGTCGCAATCGTGGCGCTCGTCCTATGGAACTTTTGTTACATGGTGCAGCAGGTTGTATGGCTTACGATATTATCGCTATTTTAAAAAATAATAAAAAAGATGTTCGCGATCTTTGGATAGAGATTGATAAAACTCAAGCCGAATCTTCTCCTAAAGTTTATACATCAATTAATTTTCATATAGTGATTACTGGTATTAATGTAGATAGCGAGGCAGTTGAAAGAGCAGTGAAACTTGCTTCAGAAAAATATTGTAGTGCCTCTATCATGTTAGGTAAGACCGCAAAAATGTCGTATACCTATGAGGTGAGAGAGCATCATTAAACATCTTCTTATAACAAATAATTATAACTTAATAACAAGCTGATCTTAGTGTGTTTTTTAGTAATCATTTAACATTCTACTTTATTGATGATTATGATACGAAAACAATTATGCAACAGTTAAGTAAAAATATGCGGTTCTGGGATTTAGTTATTCTGGGATTGCTTTTTATTGGTCCAGCAGCACCTATAGGATTATTTGGCGTTTTAGATGCGATAAGTGATGGTGCAGTTGCTTTAGTTTATATAGTTGCCACTTTGGTGATGTCATTTACTGCATTTTCTTATGCTAGAATGGCAACTGCTTTACCGCATGCGGGCGCCGTTTACGCTTATTGCTCTATTGGTATCCATCCTAATGCTGGATTTTTAGTAGGCTGGTTGTTATTACTTGATTATATGTTTATTCCTGCTGTTGCTTATTTATTTAGTGGCATATCGTTCAATGCATTGATCCCCGAAGTGCCAATATGGGTATGGACTTGTGTAGCTGTTATGTTAACTACCACGCTGAATTTAATGGGTGCCAAAAAATCGGCCAAAATCACGTTGATCATACTAATATTTGAAATTATTGTCCTGCTTGCTGTGTTAGCTACTGGTATGTGGATAATAATAACCAGTGAGAGTAGCAAAGATTGGTTGCAACCTTTTGTTGGGGGAAATTTATTCAGTTGGGGTAAACTATTTAATGCGGTGTCTATTGCTGTACTATCTTATTTGGGATTTGATGCTATTGCGACTTTTTCTGAAGAAAATAGTGGCCATCATAATTTAGTCAGTAAAGCGATTATGAGCTGTTTAATTTTAGCCGGTTGTTTATTTGTGGTACAAATTTATGTTGGAGCTTTACTTAATCCTTATAGCTCAGACTATTTGCGTAGTCATCCCGAACTACAAGGTAAAGCTTACTATAATATTGTCAATCAAGAAATTAATTTATGGTTAGGATGGGCACTAAGTTTAATGAAAGCTATTGGTGCATCATTTGCTGCAATGGTTGGACAAGCCGCAGCAAGTCGCCTTTTATTTAGCATGGGGCGTGATAAGCGTTTACCTCCAGTTTTTGCTAAAGTGGGTGAAAAAAGCGGTGTGCCAACAATGGCTATTTTATTTGCTGCTTTATTTAATTTATGTTTAGTAGTTATTGCTGCGAATAATGCAAAAGGGTTACCAACGTTAGTGTCATTTGTTGATATTGGCGCATTAACGGCATTTATTATGTTACATTTATCTGTAATCGGCTATTTTAAACTCAAAAAAGGCTCTAAAGGCTGGCTTTCTTGGTTTTTAGATATCTTTATGCCTATTATCGGTATTGTGGTGCTATTACCCGTATTACTACATATTGATAATGATGCTAAAATTGTCGGTATTATTTGGCTAGCAATTGGTGTGATTATTCTCTATTTAAACAACAATCGAACCCAATTACTGTGGCTAGAAAAAAATGAACGATAATAGCTTAAATACGTTTGTTATAAGCATATGGTATCATGATTATATAATAAATTTTCCCATTCTTAAGTGTTATAACAAGTGTTATCAGAAATATTACGTGGCGCTTTAATTTCAGCCAGTCTAATTATTGCTATTGGTGCTCAAGCAAGGGTTATTAAAAAATCATATCTTTTATGTCTCGGCAATTTATTTTATCTGTGATTTTGCTTTGATGTCCGTTGGTATTTTGGGGGTAGGTACCTTTATTGGTAGCAATCCTTTAATTACTAATATACTTGCGCTACTAGGGGGCGGCTTTTTTAGTTTGGTATGGCTTTTGTGCGTTTAAAAGTGCAATTAAAGGCACACGTAGTATGCAAATCAAATCTCAAGTTCCTAATAATAACAGCTTATTAAAAGTTATACTAGCAACTTTGGCAATCACACTGCTCAATCCTCATGTCTATTTAGATACTGTTGTTATTGTGGGTGGGATTGCTGGAACGTTAACCAGTGAACAAAAACTTGCTTTTTTGATTGGCGCGGTTTGTGTTTCATTCATCTGGTTTTTTAGTATTGGTTATGGGGCAAGATTACTCACACCGCTATTTAGACAAAAAAGAATGTGGGTAATATTGGATTGCATTATTGGTACTGTAATGTTCTATATCGCTTACCGATTAGTTATTTATATAGTTTATAAAAATTAAGCTAATAGTTGTAAGCTAGCCATGCATATTACTGACAAAAAATATTTTATGTTTTGACTGATTTTTAGTTCTAGCTAAAGAATATAGTGTTAAAAAAATAATTAATTCATAATTGGTTATTAAATAACATATGGATTAAGAATGTGACTGTCATCACAATTACATCAACAAGTTAAATTATAGGATATCTTCTTTATCTTATTAATGTTAGTTTACATAGTATGAATTTGGATTGTTACTACATCGTCAATTGACGATATAGGCAAAACCTAAACAATTTGGTTAACAAAGTGTTTAGGTTTTTTTGTTTTATATAAAGGCAAAAAAGACGGGATATAAATTCGCTATAGCAAATTTCATAAGATGATTTGTTGCTGTGTATTCAAATCAGCTATTTTAAGAATTTAATATTAATAATAAATGTGTAATAGGTCACTTAAGGAGAAAAAGATGAGAAGTAAGATTTTAAAGATTGCGCTATTAATCAGTTCTGTTCTTACAATAAGCCCATTATTTGCCATTGACCAAGTCAAACTTGAAAGTCGTCAATTAAAAAAAATTATTGTTGATAACCTTGAATTTAAGGATATGGATAAAAATGGAAAACTAACTCCTTATGAGGATTGGCGTTTATCACCAGAACAACGTGCGCAGGATCTGCTTTCAAGAATGACATTAGAAGAAAAAGCTGGGTTGATGATGCATGGCAATGCACCGAGTTTAAATAATGAGATTGGGCGTGGAGACAAGTATGATTTCAAAAAACTGACCGCTTTAATTTTAAAAGATAAGGTTAATAGTTTTATTACACGTTTAGAAGTTAATCCTAAGGATTTTGCAAAACAAAATAATCAACTACAAAAAATAGCTGAATCTTCCCGTTTATCTATTCCATTGACGATAAGTGTTGATCCTAGAAATACATTTTATTATGGCAATGAATCAGGCATAAAAAGCGGTTTTAGCCAATGGCCAGGAACATTAGGAATGGCAGCTATTGGTCATGAAAAAGATATTAATGAATATGGTGATATCATTCGTCAAGAATATAGATCATTAGGAATAACCCAAGCATTATCACCAATGGCAGATTTGGGTACAGAACCTCGTTGGGCTCGCTTTGAAGGTACATTTGGTGAAAATCCTGAACTAAGTAAAAAGATGGTTAGAGGTTATATCTCAGGAATGCAAGGTAAAGATGGTTTAAATTCACAAAGTGTGGCCGCCGTTGTTAAACATTGGGTGGGTTATGGCGCAGCCGAAAATGGTTTTGATAGTCATAGTGCTTATGGTAAATATGCACTTTTTACAAAAAAAGACAGTTTGAAAGAACATATTATTCCATTTACTGGCGCTTTTGAGGCAAATGTTGCCGGTGTCATGCCGACTTATTCTATATTGAAAAATGCTCAAATAAATAATCATAAACTTGATGCTGTTGGTGGTGGATTTAATTCGTTTTTATTAAAAGATTTATTACGTGACACCTATAAATTTAAAGGTGTTATCATGAGTGATTGGAATATTACGAGTGATTGTAATGAAGTTTGTGTCAATGGCACGCCTTCAGGTGTTAAACCCAAAGTAGAAGGCATGCCATGGGGAGTTGAAGATCTGACCAAAGAGCAACGTTTTATTAAAGCTATTCAAGCAGGAATTCAACAATTTGGAGGTGTTAGTGATAGCTCAATTATTGTAACAGCTGTTAAAAACAAAAAAATTGCTGAAAAAGACATCGATAACGCAGTGTTGGCTATCTTGATTCAAAAGTTTTCTTTAGGTCAATTTGAAACACCGTATGTTGATCCAAGTAAAACAAATCTTGTCGGTAACAAAGATTTTCAAAAAGTGGCAAATCAAGCTCAATATAATTCTTTAGTATTACTTGAAAATACACAAAACACATTACCATTAAATCCTAATAACAAAATCTATTTACATGGTTTTTTATCAGATGCTAAAAATCTTTTAAAGCACAAAGCTAATATTGTTGATGATTTAGACCAAGCTAATGTTGTTGTAGTTCGAATAAATGCGCCTTATGAACAAAACCATAAAGGTTACTTTTTTGGCTTAGAACAGCATGAGGGATCATTGGCATTTCCGCCTAACGACAAAGATATTGAATTTATTGCTCAAGCAAGTAAAACGCATCGTGTTGTTGTTACCGTTTATTTGGATAGACCAGCAGTTCTTGCCCCTATAAAACAATATGCTAGTGCGATTATTGCTAATTTTGGGGTAAATGATAATGTATTATTTGATAGATTATTTGATAACAAACCTTATTTGGCTAAAATGCCATTTTCATTACCCGATTCAATGGATAGTGTAAAAAAACAAGCGTCTGATTTGTCAAACGATGTAAAAGCAATATACCTACAAGGTTATGGTTTAATAGATTAATTGTAAGTATTGGTATCAAAAAATGGTGGTCGTGAGGTTGATTATTCAGTACATTGTGTGCCTCACCCCCTTTGGGGATAACCTAACGTGTCGTTCAAATTTGTTCCAGACAAATTTTTTAAACGACTGGTGTACTCACCATGTTTTTCGTTAAATAAATTTTGATTTGGTTTATTTGAAGTTTACTAAAGATAAATGGTGGGTCGTGAGCGATTCGAACGCTCGACCAACGGATTAAAAGTCCGCTGCTCTACCGACTGAGCTAACGACCCATCTGGAGATGGTGGGTGATACCGGGTTCGAACCAGTGACCCCCTCCTTGTAAGGGAGGTGCTCTCCCAACTGAGCTAATCACCCCAAGTGTTCCATTGCTAAAACGTCACGGTAAAGATTGGTGGGTGATACCGGGTTCGAACCAGTGACCCCCTCCTTGTAAGGGAGGTGCTCTCCCAACTGAGCTAATCACCCTTACCGTGTGGATGTGCATTATAAGGCACGTCTTATTTCAGTCAACCTTTTTTTTTAAATTTTTCTAAAATCCGTCTTGTTCGGTTTAAATTTAAACATTTTTTGGATGATAGTTCACAAAAATAACGTTTATTTATTTTCATTGAGTAAAGGATGATTATGATTAAGGGATGCTGTCATCAGAATCAAGAAGATAATCCATCATGTTTTTTAATAAAAATCGTGCCATTATTTATGTAGAGCCTACAATTTTACGCTATAGAATCATAAGCAACGTTAAGCAAAACACTACATTATCCACTAACGAAGATTTGATTATCTTTAAATATCAAAATGCGTCCGAATTAGAAGTTTTTATTGATGAGTTATGTAAAAAAATTTCTGGTCGTACTGTATTTGAAGTTAATTTGGATATTAATTTGCTTCAAATGCAACAATTAACCTTACCTGATGTAAAGCTAAATTTTAGTGAATTGATTTTATATGTTGAAGCAAACATTTATAAATTATTTCAAGTGTCAGCTAAAAGTGTGTTTTTTGATTTTGTTTATTCAAATGATCAAACAAAACAAATCACGGTGATGACAGTTGAACGCCATTATATTGAAAATTGGATTAATCTTTTTAAAAAGTATGAACGACTATTAACATTTGTGGGTTGTCAATTTGAAAATACAACAGTTAATTTTTTACCTTGGCGGCAAGAAAAGCAAGCCAAGCATCAACGACAACTGATAGGTGTGGTTACTGGTTTTATTGGCATAGTTAGCTATTTGCTCTGTTATCTGTGGATACAGGCACGAAATGATCTACAAAACTATGATGAAAAATTACTACACCAACAAGGGATAGCACAAAAGTTAACTGAAGAATTAACAAATTATTTACCTAATCCATCATTAAGCCAAAAACAAATTCAGCAATCTTTATTATTGCTTTCAAAGCAATTACCTTCAGTAATTTGGCTTGAATCATTTTATTATCAACCACAAAAAGTAAGAATCGAAGGGCAAAGTTTTAGTTATGTTGAGCTGACTAATTTTAATCAAAGTTTATTAACACTAAAAAATATAAGTCATAGCCAAGTAAAAACTATCTCGTCCAATGAAAATAATCTATTTTTTGAAATGGAAATAAAGCTTAATGAATAATAATTTTTTTTACCGCCCAGTTTGGCAACAATATACGATTTGTATTTTATGTTGCTTAGTACTTTTTGTTATTGTTTATATTATTTTTATTAAAGATGTCCAGCAGCAAGCTGCGCTAAAGCTCCAGTTATATCAGCTAAAAATTACTGAAACTGAAGTGCTACAGGCAAAAGTAAATCGCTATCAGGCAAGTAAAAATACTTTATATAGTTTGATATCAGAAAAAGAACTAGCACAGACGATCGAGCAAAATCATCTGGCATTAAATTCCTTTAAACATTATCAAACAGACAATATGGTTAATTGGGATATTGAATTAGAGGGGCAGTTTTTTGATTTTATGACTTTAATTGCATCATTAACGGATGATTTTTATTATCTTGATTTTCAAAATCTAAAAATCAGCAAGCAAGATCAGCAGTTGCAGATCATATTTACTTTATTGTTTAAAAAGGGCATAGAGTGAAGTATTGTTTATATAGTTGCATCAGCCTACTGGCTATTAGCTGTTCTGACCTAAAGGCTGATATGTCTTTAGAGCGAAATCCTTTTCAACAAAATCACTCAGTTTCTTGTAGTGAGCAAACGGCGTTACTACTTGAACAAATTCAAGTTTGGCATTTTAGGGGGCTGATGAAACAAATTGATCAAAATTATCAACAGATTTGGTTAGTATCCGACAATCAATGGCTAGCAATAACCGATGATAAAGTACCGAATGTTTTGTTTCCTTGGTATGTACAATCTTTACTAAACGATAAAATTAAATGGCAAGCAGATTTACCTGATTATTGCCATAATAATGTGTCATGGACAATGCCCATCAATGAATAATAACAATAGCACCAATCAAACGTATCATTGGTTCAATCAATGTATTAGCAGAATAACTAAAATTAAAATAAGTTTGTTAGTTGTAATAGCCTTTATAGCCGTAACAATTGGCATAAATACTGTTCATGCAAATCTGAATCAACCAGTAAATGTTGATCAACAAAAAAATATCTCAATGACATTTTATCAAACGGATATTGCAATTATCTTGCAGGCGTTAGCCGATAATAAGCAAATGAATTTGATTATGTCAGAAGATTTACCAATGAAACAGACTATCAAGCTTAATAATATTAATTGGCACAAAGCGCTAAAGATCATATTAGACTCAGCAAATTTACAAGCTGAAATTGACGATAATATTTTGTTCGTTTCTAAAGCGATAGATCCTGAATTTTTAATGCAAAAAAAACAGTTACAGCAAAAAGAAAAAGAATTAAAACAACCGCTTAATTCATTATCTATAGCAGTTAATCATGCTGACCCAACGACCTTAATCGAAACGATTCAACAACAAGAATTATTATCAGAACGGGGTAAGGTTGCATTTGATAAACGGACAAACTCACTTATAATTACTGATCTAGCTAAACAATTTACTAATATCGAAAAATTAATTAAAACACTTGATAAACCTATGCCTCAAGTGCATATTTCAGCGCATATTGTTACCATGAGTGATGAAAGTATGTCTGAAATGGGGATTAAATGGGGTTACTCCGGCAAATCATCGCAATTATTAGATAAGTTTAATGTAGGTCTTGGCACGAGTCATCCGACCGCAACAGTAGGTTTTAATTTAGCTAAACTATCAGGTAGTTTACTCAATTTAGAGTTATCTGCGCTCGAATCTGAAAATCAGCTTGAAATTATAGCCAGCCCCAATTTGCTCACATCTAATCAAAATATGGCTTCAATAAAACAAGGTACTGAAATTCCTTATGAGGTTTCGAGTAGTAATAATGGTGCCACATCTATTGAATTTAAGCCTGCTGTGTTGGGATTAGAAGTTACACCTAAAATACTATCAAATGATCGGATGATTTTAGATTTGTATATTACGCAAAATACGGCTGGTCGCTCAATAAAACGAAGCGATGGCGGTGAAGCGTTAGCTATTGATACTCAGGAAATTAAAACACAAGTTCAAATAAAAAATGGCGAAACAGTGGTATTAGGGGGTATCTTTCAAGAAGTTAATACTCATGGTCGAAGAAAATTCCCTGGTGCAGATGATATGCCAGTTATTGGAAATTTGTTTAAATACAACAGTAAAAGACAACAAAAACGCAAGTTAGTTATTTTTATTACACCACAATTGGTTGAGTAAATGCTAATGGAGTTGTATCATACATCAACTTGTTTTAGTCTTTGCTTGAATAAGTAATTATTGTTTTAATACAATATTATTTTAATCGTTATTATTACCATTTATTATAAAAGTTGAGAATATTATGTATGTTGTTGCTTCTGATTTAGACGGCACTTTATTAACTCCTGAACATAGCTTATCACCTTATACCAAACAAGTCCTTCAAGGACTACGTAAAAAAGGAATTCATTTTGTTTTTGCAACCGGCAGGCACCACATCGATGTCGCTCAGATGCGAGAAAATATGGAAATTGATGCTTTTATGATAACGGCAAATGGTGCTAGAGTACATGATAGCGAAGGTAATTTAGTCTTTAGCCAAAGCATTGAACCATCGCTTGCTAGAGAAATAGCTAAAATGAGTATGGAAGATCCTTTAGTTTATACTCATTTGTATCGTGGTGATGAGTGGTTAATTAACAAAGAAGATACATATTCATTAGAATTTTATCGAGACACGCAGTTTACTTATCAATTATTTAACCCACTTGATTTTGATACCAATAATATTGCTAAAATTTATTTTACTACCACAGATAATGCACTTTATCCACATTTAGTTCAGCTAAAAAATCGACTAGATGCAAAATTTGGTAATAAAATTAGTGTCGCTTTTTCTACTTTAAATTGCCTAGAAGTGATGGACGAAAAAGTGTCTAAAGGCAGTGCATTAAAAAAAGTGGTTGAAAAATTAGGTTACAGTTTAAAAGATTGTATCGCTTTTGGTGATGGCATGAACGATTACGAAATGCTAAAAGCCACAGGTAAAGGTTGTATAATGCAAAATGGTAGCTCAGAATTAAAAGCATTGTTACCAGAATTAGAGGTGATTGGATCAAATGCTGAAGATGCTGTGCCACACTACCTAAGTAAACTATTTTTATAATTATCAAATGTTTAAACATGAAAATAACTATCAACAAAGAACTCAATACGCTTGGTTTACGTTGCCCAGAACCCATTATGTTAATCAGAAAAACGATTCGGGAACTGGCTATTGGACAAGTTCTTTATGTGATTGCTGATGATTTAGCGACCACTCGTGATGTTCCTAGCTTTTGTCGCCATATGGATCACGAATTACTGTCATTGCAAATAGAATCTCAACCCTATCAGTATTGGATTAGAAAATCTCATTAGTTTAACAACTTTTTGACAAAAACTTTCAAGAACCTAGGTATTTGCGTTAAGTGAATTGAATTTGTTTTAAGTAAAAACGTAATGTTCGCCAGTCATTAGATTGCAAATTATCAATCATTAACAACAGCGTACAGCGTTTGCCATTATGTCGAGATTTTAAATTCAATATAACAATATAACGAAATATCAGCGGTTTATGCATTAAATACCAGCGTTGTTTGTGCCAATATATTTGATTGATATAGTGAAATAGTGCAAATTCGCCTTTAATGGTTTTGAAATAACAGGCACAACGCCACCATTCTATTATTAATAATATTATAATAATAAAGGTATAAGAATTTAAAGATGTGTTAGCAAACATGACTAGACAAAGCGTTATTAGCATGGAATAAAAAAGTGTTGAAATCAATAATTGCAGTTTTGATATGCTAAGTTTTATGCTCCACATAATACTTACTCTACTTAGTTAAAACAGAATTATTTCATGATTTTGTTAAAAATTGCTTAAAATAAAGAGAAAGATGGGAGATAATGCACACAATTTCAGTGTGTTTTAATAAATAAATGAACGATCAACCATTAGCATTTTCCTTTAATGTCAATGTGAAGATCCTTACCTGAAGGCAGCATTACTAAATTTGGCGCAGAGATGACTCTGGTGCCATTATTTTTGCCTTAAAAATTTAGATAGGAAAGATTCGTGATATTACTTAGAGTGTTAAAATTTCTTCTAAAATTTCTTCTAAAATTATTCATTGGCTTATTCCTTTGTGGCTTAATTATTGGTATTGCAGGTTATGCTTATTATTCGAAGGATCTTCCCGACGTTGCGTCTTTAAAAGATGTTCAATTACAAACACCAATGCAAGTATTAAGTAAAGACGGCGAGTTAATTGCTATTTTTGGTGAAAGGCGTCGAACACCACTAAAATATGACGAAATTCCCCCAATGGTGGTTAACGCAGTGATTGCAACTGAAGATGCTCGTTTTCATGAACATTTTGGTGTTGATCCAATAGGTATCGTACGAGCAATGTATGTTGGTTTAAAACAGAAAGGATTTTCTCAAGGCGGCAGTACAATCACTCAACAAGTTGCTAAGAACTTTTTCTTAACGCCTGAAAAAAGCATAACACGTAAAGTCAAAGAAATGATTTTGGCTACTCGTATGGAAAAAGAGTTATCCAAAGAAGAAATCATGGCACTGTATCTTAACATGATTAACTTTGGCTCTAGAGCATATGGTGTTGCTGCTGCTGCTTATACTTTTTTGGGTAAAACACCAGATCAATTAACGGTTGATGAAGCAGCTTTATTAGCGGGCTTACCGAATGCACCATCTGCTTTTAATCCAATTTCTCATCCAAAACGTGCATTAACTAGACGTAACTGGGTATTAAGGCGAATGTTAGATCAATCCTATATCACTCAAGCTGAATATGATGCAGCGATTATAAAACCGCTTGGTGCGAGTTATCATTCACCTCAAATCGATTTTTCTGCTCCTTATGTCGCAGAGATGGCTCGGCAATTTATGTACAATAAATTTGGCGAGAATGCCTATACAGATGGCTATAAAGTCTATACGACTATCTCGAAAACGGATCAAATAGCAGCTAAAGAAGCTGTGCAAAAGCATATTATTGATTATGATATCAGACATGGTTATCGTGGTGCTGAAAAAGTATTATGGCAACCCAATGAAATGCCATGGGATCTTGAGAAGATCCAGCAAACTCTTGATAAATATATATGCTATAGTGGCATGTGCCCAGCTGTTGTTATGACATTTTCAGATAAAGAAGCGACAGCCGTGTTATCTGATAAAAGTAATATCACTATTTCATATCAAGACATGAAATGGGCTCGCCCTTTTATTAGTGACACAAAGCAAGGTGCGTACCCTAAAAAAGTGTCTGATACCCTCAAAGCTGGACAGCTAATTTGGGTTAAAAAGTCAGGTGATAATTGGGAATTAGCACAAATACCAGCGGTTAATGCTGCATTAGTCTCGCTTGATTCAGACAATGGTGCCATCAAAGCGATTGTCGGTGGTTATGATTTTAATTTAAGTAAGTTTAATAGAGCAACTCAAGCACTTCGACAATTAGGTTCGAGTATTAAACCATTCATTTATACTTCAACCTTAGAACAAGGCTTAACGATGGCAACACTGCTGAATGATGCACCCATCGTCCGTTCAACGGGGAGTGCAACTTGGCGCCCTAAAAACTCACCACCTACCTATGCAGGGCCATTACGTTTAAGAATTGGGTTAGGGATGTCTAAAAATGTCATGATGGTAAGAGCATTACGTGCAGTTGGTATAGATTATGCAGCGACTTATTTAGAGCGTTTTGGATTTCCCAAAGAAAATATTTCACATAACGAATCGTTAGCTTTAGGTTCGGCTTCGTTTACCCCATTGCAAGTAGCAAGAGCCTACTCGGTGATTACTAATGGGGGGTATTTAATTTCACCATATTTGATTGAAAAAATTGAGAACAATAATGGTAAAGGTATAATTTATCAGCATCAACCTTTGATTGCTTGTCACAATTGTACTAATGATGACGTGTTTACTGAATCAACACTTACATCATTTGATAATGTTGAAAAAGGATCAAATGAATCGGACAATGAAGAACCCGACCAAGCTAATCTAAAATCAGATAACAATTTAGTCTTACCTGATATCAACACCAATAAAAAAGTCACTGATGTCACGCCAAAATACGCACCACATACGATAAATAGTGGAATTGCATTTATTATGAAAGATGGTCTTCGATCTATTGTCTTTGGTGGTTCAGATTGGCAAGGTACGGCATGGCGTGTAAAAGCGTTGGGTAGAAAAGATGTCGGTGGTAAAACAGGGACTACTAACTCTTCAAAAGACGTTTGGTTTTCTGGATTTGGTGGCAATATTGTTACGACTGTTTGGATGGGTTTTGATGATCACCGCCGTGACTTAGGTCGAACTTACCGAGCCGAAGCAGGGGCTGTAACCGCAAATCCAATATGGGTTGATTATATGAAAGTTGCTCTACAAGATGTACCAGTAATAGAAGATGTAAAACCTGAAAATGTTATTTCTGTTACTATCGATCAAAAAACAGGGTTATTACCTCAGTCTGAATCTAGAACCATGTCAGAGTACTTTATAAAAGGTACCGAGCCAACGACTTATGCAACCCAAGAAGTGGGCACGAGAGTAATAGATTCAGAAGGCAACACTTCAGAGCTATTTTGATATAGGATTTAAAATGAATGGTTCAATAAGAATTATTGGCGGAAAATGGCGTGGGCGTAAACTGTCGGTACTTAATAAGCAAGGATTGCGCCCAACCACAGATCGTATTAAAGAAACCCTATATAACTGGTTAATGCCTGTTATACACGATAGCGATTGTTTGGATTGTTTTTCAGGTAGTGGATCATTAGGTTTTGAAGCCGCATCACGAGGCGCCCAAAGTGTTACCTTGCTTGAAAAAGATAAACAAGTTGCACAACTACTCAATAAAAATAAACAGCTTATTGCTAGCGATACAATCGATATTTATCATACCGACACTTTACATTGGCTAAACAAACCAGCTATAAAACAATTTGATATTGTATTCATCGACCCACCATTTCATCAAGCATTGGTGGCAAAAACGGTTAGTGAGCTTGAGAATAATAACTGGCTAAAACCGTCAGCTTATATTTATATTGAAACAGAAATAGATCATGAATTAACAACTTATATTCCAACTCACTGGCATTTGCACCGCGAAAAAACAGCTGGACAAGTTCATAGTTATCTATTTATACGAGAAGGCAATTAATGTTCATATTTATAGGAAAAGTATTATATTCATTGATATGGTTATTTTTGGTATTTAACCTTATCCATCCTTACCCACGACCTGCCAATGTGGTAGCTAATATCGGTTTAATTGCCTTTGCGGTTACTCATGGCTTACAAGCGTGGATATTAAACTCAACCATGACCAATCAAGAAAAGCAACAAAACAAATTTAAAGTATTACGTCTTTTTTTATTTGGTATTTTTGAAGCACTTAACTGGAAAGATAAAAAATAATAATAAAAATAGTTGCGAGATACAAAAAATTTTGTATAATGCTCTCCACTTCTTTCGAAGTGCCTCAATAAGCGGGAATAGCTCAGTTGGTAGAGCACGACCTTGCCAAGGTCGGGGTCGCGAGTTCGAACCTCGTTTCCCGCTCCAATTTAACATTCAATGTAATTCGTCAAAGCATAAATAAGTTAGACTTTACAATACGTTCGATGAATATATTCTCCTGTATAGAGTA
Source organism: Gilliamella sp. App4-10 (assembly GCF_001690495.1). Taxonomy (GTDB): domain Bacteria; phylum Pseudomonadota; class Gammaproteobacteria; order Enterobacterales; family Orbaceae; genus Gilliamella; species Gilliamella apicola_G. The sequence continues at coordinate 72,269 of NZ_LZGS01000004.1, read as the reverse complement.
GATTAATGCGTAATCATCTTAAAAAATTTAGTCCAGAAATTAGTCTAAAAAATATGTTATCGAGTTAACTTTTTTAAACAACTTGTCTAAATATTGGTTAGCAATCCTTTTTTATTCATGGTTCTGCTTTTTTTACAGGTATTGAGAAAGAAAAAGAAACATTAACATTGGTTGTAATAGATTTACATCTCGATGTTTGTGTACATATTCGTATTGTTGATGCTAATGATTATCAAAATAAATCATATTTAATTTCATCAGTTAAGAATCATAATTTTATTGGGGAATTATATATTGTGCCTATTTCTGTTATGCATCTGTATATCGTGATTTGTCTATTCCTCTAGTATGATAATTGATTAACTTGTTAGCTTACATGTGCTAAATATTCCATAAATTATCTAAATCATACTTTTTAGTATCTTCGTCTGAGACACATTCATTGATAAATGACATAAGTTACTCTTTAATTGAATTAAATGATTTTGAATTATTTTATATAAAAATGGTAGACAAAATTTTAAGTTAAATAGTTTTTTCGGAAATAACAAAAAACAGGTTATTGATTATCAGTAAATAATTTAATTAAGCGATTGCCATAAGCTTGCGTGGTAACAATCGCACAATAGACGATACTGATGGCATCTAAGACACACTATTCACACTCTTCTTGATTTATTTGGTATACACCACAACCAAGAACCGGTATTTTTATTCCATTGTTTAATGTGATATGTTGCATGGGTTCTCTCCTTTTTAGCCGATAACTATTTGATGTATGTTAAACATTAAAACTAATTTAAGATGGGTGGTAAAACCATCGAATTTTCCTTAGTTAACCAAATCTAAAATAGCAGTTGGCTTGATGGCTATAAATATCACTTATTTGCCAATCAATGGCATTTTGTACCTATTTTACTAAACCCGATTTTTTATGCTTCAAGACCTTGCTCAACTGTTGATAAACCAAAAATCTCTTCCAAATTAGGCGTTTTAGTTATTGCCTAGGTATGGTTTGCACTACATTTTTAGCCGTAGTTTCAAGTTGTCTTGCTAACTTAACGTAAACAATATCTTGTCCTTGTATCACCTTTTCTAATTGGATTAAGTCCTTAACATTGATTTGAATAATAACGACGCTTTCATTGGCTAATGATATTAATTCGTGGGTGTGGTGAGGGTACTATACAAATTTAACTTCATAATTTGTAACAAAACAGGAATCATGACTTTAGGTAAGCTCCCACTGGTGCTAAGTATAAGTATATTTTCAGTCAGTTTGCTTACTGAATAAAAATAACATTATTTTAAAGATGTCTTTTATTGAGATAAATGGAGGGGGGGTTATAGTGTAGTGAATTAAATTCACTAATAGCATGCGATTATGTATAACCTTAATGAATTAAATTACTTTATTACTTTGGCACAGACCAACAGTTTTGTAAAAGCAGGGCAGTTATTGGGAATTAGCTCATCGGCGCTTAGCCATAGTATGCGAAATCTAGAGACTCGTTTGAATTTGCGTTTATTTAATCGTAATACTCGGAATGTTTCATTGACCGAGGCGGGCGAACAATTATACCGAAAAAGTTCTCCTTTATTTGACTCGATTAATCACGAGGTGAATGAATTAAGTCATTTTACCAATACGCCTTCAGGGACGATCAGAATTAATGCTCCCAGTATATTGCGGTAGAACATATTATCTATCCGAAATTATGCGATTTTTTGCTTGGTTATGCGCTCATTAGAGTCGAAATTCAAGCCGATAATAGCTGGGCTGATATTGTTAAACAGAGCTTTGATATGGGTTGCCGGTTAGGTGATGATCTTGCTAAAGAGATGATCGCAGTTAAAATATCGCCTCCGCTAAAAATGGCTTTAATTGCTAGCCCTAAATATTTAATAGGAAAATCGATACCAAAACAAATCAAAGATTTAGATAAACATCGTTTAGTTGGAATGCGAATATCGGTTCAACATGGTACAGAATTACCATGGGAATTTACGCAGAAGGGAAAAATGATTAAATATCATTCGCAATCCCAATTTATAATTAATAATCAATTGTGTAAACAAGCGGCTTTAGATGGTTTAGATATCACTTGGATTGCTAGAGTAGATATTGAAAAGGAATTATCATCGGGAGGGTTAGTTGAATTATTGGCCGATTTTGCTATTACCTATGACTCTTTTTATCTTTATTACCCAAGTCGGAAAGGACATTCCAATGTTTTTAAATTAATTATCGATGAGTCAAAGTGTTAGCAATAATTTGGTAAATTTTAAAAAAAAGATTCGGGTTTGAATGTTTACCTTTGGTGCAAATTAGCGTTATTAAGTGTTAATTATTAATTTGTTATGGATAAATAATAAGCAATTAGAATTATTTTTAATTAGTTTGTTGCTAGGAAATAGTAATTATAAAGATATTCGATAATGAAAGTAGCACTATGGCATGATACTTGCATTACCTTGAAAAGTAGTAAAAAGTGCTAATACGGTTGTTGTATCAATAATTGAAAAACAAATTAAGAGGAAACATGCATATGGAAAATAATAGCGGTAGCACCGTTGCTTTTGTTAAAAATCGGCGTGCTTCATTAATCAGTGCCATTTTTTTAATGGCGACTTCGGCAATTGGTCCGGGCTTTATTACCCAAACAGCCACTTTTACTGTCACCCTTGGTACGGCTTTTGGCTTTGGTATTTTAGCCTCTATTATTATTGATTTTGTTGTTCAGCAAAATATTTGGCGAATTGTTGCGTTAACCAAAATGAATTCTTCAGATATTGCTAATGCGACGATTCCATTTAGTGGCTATATACTTGCAGTGCTGATTATATTTGGTGGATTGGTGTTTAATATTGGTAATATAGCCGGTGCTGGTTTAGGTTTAAACGCACTTGTTGGGCTTGATCCTAAATGGGGCGGGGCAATTAGTGCACTCTTAGCGGTTTATATCTTTTCATCCCGTAAAGCCAGTCATTTTATTGATCGTTTAATGATTGGTTTTGGTTTGCTCATGATTATTTTGACCTTATTTGTGGTATTTGCTTCTCAACCACCTGTTGGGCAAGCTTTAAGGGAAACGGTTTTTCCAAGCAGTGTTGATTTTGCCTCTATTACGACTATTGTTGGGGGAACGGTTGGGGGGTATATCTCTTACGCTGGTGCTCACCGATTACTTGATAAAGGTATGGTTGGTGCTCAGCATATTGATTATGTTTCCGGTGCTGCAACCAAAGGAATAATGGTTGTGGGTTTGATGCGTTACATCTTATTTCTAGCCATTTTAGGTGTGGTTGCAAGTGGTGTAACAATTGACATTTCAAGTTATGCAGCCAATCCGGCATCGCAAGCCTTTCAGGCCGCTTTAGGTAAATTGGGGTTACGTATTTTTGGTTTGATTTTATGGGCGGCTGCGATAACTAGTATTATTGGTGCAGCTTATACTTCAATGACTTTTATTACCCCTTTTAAGCGGGCAATTACAGACAAACAACGCCAGTTTTCCACTATTGTTTTTATTGCTGTTTCGCTAGCTATTTATTTAATCATGGGAACCGCACCTGTATCATTATTAGTTTTTGCGGGCGGTTTTAATGGTTTAGTTTTACCGCTTGGTTTAACTATTTTTGTCTATATTGGTTGGCGACGTGCTGATCTTATGTCTGGATATCACTATCCAAGATGGTTATTGCTGTCAGGTGTAGTTGTGTGTGCAATTACTTGGTATATGGGCATAATGTCGGTTGCTACTATTTTTAACTATTTAAAATAGAGGACAATATGACAATCACTAAATGTATTGATTTAAACAGTGACCTTGGCGAGAGTTTTGGTCAATGGCAGATGGGAAATGATGAGGCAATGCTAAAAGTTGTTAGCAGTGCCAATATTGCTTGCGGATTCCATGCAGGATCGCCAGCGGGTATTTTAAAGACATTAAAAGCGGCCAAAGCTAATCATGTCGAAGTCGGTGCTCATGTCGGTTATCCTGATTTAGTTGGTTTTGGCCGTCGTAATATGGATATAGCCGCCGATGAATTAACCGCAGATGTGATTTATCAAATTGGTGCACTCAAAGGGTTAGCCGCTTCAATTGGTGCTAAGGTGAGTTATGTTAAACCTCATGGTGCCTTATATAACACAATTGCGCATGATAAGCGTCAGGCAATGGCAGTGATTGATGCACTTTGTTCGATTGATTCAACACTGATTTTAGTTGCGCTTGCGGGCTCAAAACTCATTGAGTGGGCTAAAGAAAACGGCTTACGTGTGGTTGCCGAGGCTTTTGCTGATAGGGCATATCATGTCGATGGTACGTTAGTGTCTCGTAAAGAAGCCGGCGCTGTGTTGCACGATCCCGATCTAGTTGCAGACCGTATGCTACAGTTAGTGAGTGATGGTGGTGTAACTTCTATAGACGGGCAGTTTGTCGATATTGAGGCAGGATCAATTTGTGTTCATGGCGATAGTGCTGGTGCCTTAGCAATGGCGCAAAAAGTTCGTGAAAAATTACAACAAAATGGCATTAATATTGTCTCATTTGCTAAGGTAAATAATCATTAGATTAGTTAAATTTTGGAAACTTAATTAAGTTAACGAAAAAATAGAACTATGATTAGACACGAATTTGTTAAGCCGGCAATAAATTTAGTCTCAAATATGACACAACGCTATAAAATAGTTATAGTTAGGGATTGGATATTTACCATATATAGAGGTGCTTAATGCGATTTTTACCCGTTAATGTTGATGCGTTTATTGTTGAATTAACAGCTCTTGAGCAAACAATGGCGCTTACCAATGCACTGCAAAGTGTATTTATGCATTGGCATATAGAAGAGATAATCCCCGCAGCGCGCACTATATTGATTCGTTATAATCCCATTGCGACGAATGCTAATACGCTCATTAAGCATATTGCTAAATTGGATATTTCAGCAAGTATTATGCAATCTGGTGAATTGGTGATAATACCTGTGCATTATAATGGCGAGGATTTAGCCCAAGTGGCTGAATATCTAGGTATAACTGTTGCTGAAGTTATTGCAAGACACACCAATAATGAATATCAAGTGGCTTTTTGTGGCTTTGCGCCTGGCTTTGCTTATATGGTATCTAAAAATGCTCAGCTTAATGTACCGCGTCGTCAATCACCACGAGTTCGTATTCCAGCTGGTTCAGTTGCTTTAGCAGGCGAGTTTAGTAGTATTTATCCTCAAGCAAGTCCTGGCGGTTGGCAACTTATTGGTATAACTGATACCGCTGTATGGGATTTAAATCGCGATCAACCTGCACTATTGAAACCCGGTAGCCGAGTTAATTTTGTTGATGCTAGCAAATCCACTAAAAAGTGTCATTTGCCTACCGCTAAAAAAGTCGATAGCAACAGCAATCAACAACAGGATATCAAAATATTAGCAACAGGATTACAAACACTTTTACAAGACGCAGGGCGCATTGGTCAGGCGGCATTAGGTATTTCTGAATCTGGAGCGATGGATAAAGGGGCATTACATAGTGGTAACCGCATTGTGGGCAATCCAATTAATGAAGCCGTATTAGAAATAACGCAAGGTGGTTTTAAAGCGCAGGTAAATTGTGGTATGTTGGTCGCTGTCACAGGGGCTGAGTGTGATATACACATTACAACATCAGATGGTGAAAAGTATAATGTTGCCATGTATCAGCCGATTCAATTGGAAAAAGGCGATATGATTAGCTTGGGAAGCGTAAAATGTGGTGTGCGTAGCTATTTCGCTGTGCGTGGTGGTTTTCAAGTGTCACCTGTTTTAACCAGTTGCTCTTTTGATACACTCGCCCAAGTCGGACCATCGCCACTTAAAATTGGTCAAACGCTAGCTATTAAGAAAATTCAAACCTTAAATGCGGTGTCGTTAACCGAAACACCAATGATACGCTATCCGACTTGTAATGATGTTATTGTACTCGATATTGTGCTTGGGCCGCGTACTGATTGGTTTACAAAGCAAGCAGTAGAATTACTTTCTTCTCAACTATGGCAGGTGACACCTGCTTCTAATCGCATTGGTTTGCGTTTGTCTGGTGACATGCCTTTAAGCCGTGACAAAGGGCAAGAATTACCCAGTGAAGGCACCTGCATTGGAGCAATACAAATTCCAGCGAATGGGCAACCGGTACTATTTTTGAATGATCACCCTTTAACAGGGGGCTACCCTGTTATCGGGGCTGTGTGTACATACCATTTAGATTTGGCCGGTCAAATTCCAGTCAATGCCAAAATAAAATTTAATCCTATAGGGATGTTTAAAGAATTTGAAGGGAGTGATATTGATCATGTCTGAAAATAATCAAAAAATAACTCACAAAGTATTGATCGCTAACCGAGGCGAGATTGCAGTACGTATTATACGTGCTTGTCGTGATATGGGCTTTTTGTCTATTGCAATTTATGCCGATGCGGATATTGATGCACTTCATGTACAAATGGCTGATGAAGCTTATGGATTATCAGGCAACTTTCCGAGTGAAACTTATCTTGATATTGATAAAATCATTGCTATAGCCAAAAAATCAGGCGCTACAATGGTGCACCCAGGTTATGGTTTTTTATCAGAACGTGTTGAATTTGCTAAAGCAGTGCAAAATGCTGGTTTAATATGGATTGGGCCAAATCCAGAAACGATCGAAATATTAGGCGATAAAGTCAGAGCCAGACAACTTGCATTGCAAGTTGGCGCGCCTTTAGTTGCTGGAACTAAACAACCAGTGCAAGATGTTAAAGAAGTCGTTGAATTTGCGCACGCTCATGGTTTACCGATAGCGATTAAAGCGGCATTCGGTGGCGGCGGTCGGGGATTAAAGGTGGCTTGGCAAATGGAAGAAGTTGAAGAACTTTATCATTCTGCTGTACGCGAAGCGACTACTGCTTTTGGTCGTGGTGAATGTTTTTTAGAACAATTTTTACATAATCCTCGGCATATTGAAGCACAAATCATTGCAGACACATTAGGTCATGTTGTTGTGGTTGGAACTCGTGACTGTTCACTGCAACGTCGTAACCAAAAATTAATTGAAGAATCACCAGCACCGTTTTTAACCGAACCATTAGAGCAACAAATTATTCAAGCTTCGATTGATATTTGTGTTAAAGCAAATTATGTCGGCGTGGGTACGGTTGAATTTTTGCTTAGTCAGGATGGCAAGTTATCCTTCCTTGAAGTAAACACAAGATTGCAAGTTGAACACCCAGTTACAGAAGAAACAACGGGTGTCGATCTTGTTATCGAGCAACTGCGCATTGCCCAAGGTTTACCGCTTAGCATTAACCAAACGCCTAAACCACGAGGTCACGCCATTGAGTTTCGTATTAATGCTGAGGATGTAGCTAATGGCTTTTTACCCGTAGCTGGTACAATTACGCGGTTTGATGCACCATCGGGGCCGGGAGTACGTTTAGATAGTGGGGTGGTAACGGGTTCAACGATCCCTGCAATGTTTGATTCACTCATAGCAAAACTGATTATTGTTGGAAATAATCGTGAACAGGCCATTGCAAGGGCCCGTCGTGCTTTAGCGGAGTTTTCGATTGAAGGGGTGGCAAGTGTATTACCATTTGCACGTGCAGTTATTGAACATCCTGATTTTTGTGATGATTTTAAAGTGCATACGCGTTGGATCGAAACTGAATTGGCTGCAACAATAGCACCAACTAAAAGGCAAATACCACCAAAAGAAGCAACGCTGACTCACACATTTATCGAGATTGACGGTAAACGTTGTAAACTGGGGTTACCTGTACAACTATTTTCTTCGTTATCTTTGCAAACGGATACTAATCTAGATACATCTTCTTCCATGAAAGAAGCGCTTTCCGATTTGATTGTCCAATCACCAGTTTCGGGTAGCCTTTTTAAATGGGTAGTTAATGATAATCAAAGCGTAAACAAAGGGGATGTGATTGCTATAATGGAAGCGATGAAAATGGAAGTACAAGTTATCGCACATCGAAATGGTGTTTTAAAACAAACGCTCAAAGTGGGGAACTATGTTTATGCGGGAGATATCGTTGCAGAAATTAATTAGTAATGAATATAGTATTAATAACATGACGCTAATTGAGTATAAAAACACTAAAACACGCAGCGTAATTTTCTAAGTGGATGTTGTCATCACAATGAGGTATTTAAAGGTAAACAATATTTTAATAAGATATTGAGATATTTTAGTCTCTTAACATCGTATATTTTATTTTTATTGAAATTATTATAACAGATGTCTATACCAATCTTTTTTATCAAAATGCTAATAATCTATATAAACAAAAAAACTCTCAGTTTTGAAAATTTGATTTTATAATTTTACTTATGAGTTTGTATTGAATGTTGACTTATATGAGCATGGGTTATCGCAATAGCTAAAGCATCTGCAGCATCAGCTTGTGGGCTGGCTGGTAACTTTAATAATAATTTGATCATATGTTGTACTTGTTTTTTGTCAGCAGCGCCTGTTCCTACTACACTCTGCTTAACTAAACGAGCTGCATATTCAAAAACAGTTAGATTATTATTTACAGCTGCGACAATTGCAGCGCCTCTTGCTTGACCTAGCTTTAACGCAGAGTCGGCATTACGTGCCATAAAGACTTTCTCAATAGCAAACATATCGGGTTGGAATTGTAAAATAATTTCACTAACGCCAGCATATATGCGTTTTAAACGGGTAGGTAAATCATCAACAGCAGTACGAATGCATCCACTACCAAGGTAGGTGAGTTGACGTCCCGTTTGATGGATTACGCCGTAACCCGTCAAACGAGAACCTGGATCGATGCCAAGAATAATGGCCATTAGAGCGCGGCTGCAACCTCATCAGAAACTTCACCATTATGATAAACTTCTTGGACATCATCACAATCTTCAAGCATATCAATTAAGCGTAATAATTTTGGTGCAGATTCAATATCAAGATCAACTTTTGTTGCTGGAATCATTGATACTTCAGCTGCTTCGGCAACTAGTCCAGCTGCATCAAGTGCATCTTTTACTTCACCAAATGATTCAGGTGTCGTAAATACATCAATTGCACCGTCATCATAAGTCACAACGTCATCCGCACCCGCTTCAAGCGCTGCATCCATAACCTGATCTTCATTAGTTCCACTCGGATATGAAATAACCCCTTTTTTGGTGAATAAATATGAAACTGAGCCATCAGTACCTAAGTTACCACCCGATTTAGTAAAGGCGTGACGCACTTCTGATACCGTACGGTTGCGGTTATCGCTTAGACATTCAACCATTACAGCGGTACCAGCTGGTCCATAGCCTTCATAAATGATCGTTTCCATATTGCTGTCATCTTCACCTCCAACACCGCGGGCAACAGCTCGATTCATGGTATCGCGAGTCATATTATTAGATAATGCTTTGTCCATTGCAGCACGTAATCGAGGATTTGACGCTGGATCGCCGCCACCTAATTTTGCTGCTGTTACTAGTTCACGAATAATTTTAGTAAAGATTTTACCGCGTTTCGCATCTTGTGCTGCTTTGCGGTGTTTCGTATTGGCCCATTTACTATGACCTGCCATAAAATTCTCCAGATAATAATTTAAAAATCGCTGTATTTTAGCAAACTTTTACTTAAAATTCATTATCAATATGCTTATTCATTTTGCATGATTAATTCTATGAACTTTTTTATTTATCAGTAAAAAAGCGCCCTACATGAAGGCGCTTTTTTGTCATATTATAAATTCTTAAATAATAGACAATTAACTCATTCCGTATTGTTTTAATTTTTTGCGTAATGTGCCGCGGTTGATACCAAGCATATTTGCTGCTCGAGTTTGATTGCCACGTGTATATTGCATAACCATATCAAGGAATGGGTGTTCAACTTCAGCTAACACTAATTCATATAGATCTGTAGGATCTTCACCATTTAATTGTGATAAATAGTTTTTTAAAGCTTGCTTAACTGAATCTCGCAAAGGCTTTTGTGTTATTTGGTCTTGAGAGTTTACAGTTGTAAATTTAAGTGCTGCAGCTGTAACGCGTTGTTCTGACATAGTATTTTTAACTCTTTGGGTTGTTTCTAATTTGACTAAAAAATGCTTTTAGAGTGTTTACTTGCTCACTTGTATTGCTAAGTACACTAAATAAGCGCCTGAATTGATCGCTGTCAGCATAATTCTTGGTGTACCAATTTACATGCTTTCTGGCAATCCTTAATCCTTTGTATTCTCCATAAAATTGATAAAGCTCATCAAGATGTGACAATACAACTTGTTCTACTTCATCAATAGTTTTATTATTTTGTAACTGTCCATGTGTTAAATAGAATGCAATTTCTTCAAATATCCAAGGTCGCCCCTGTGCCGCTCGGCCGATCATTATAGCATCAGCCTGCGTATATTGAAAAACATCTTTTGCCTGTTCAGGTGTACAAATATCTCCATTAGCAATTACAGGAATCGTAACGTTTTCTTTAACTGCTTTAATGGAATCATATTCAGCCACACCGTTGAATAAGCAAGCACGTGTTCTTCCATGAATAGTAATTGCCTTTATGCCACAATCCTGTGCAATTTGTGCGATTTCTATGCAATTTCTATGATCTTTATTCCATCCAGTCCGCGTTTTTAATGTTACCGGAACATCGACTGCACCGACAACTTTCTGCAAAATTTTTTTAATAAGTTCTGGATACTGCATTAAAGCAGATCCTGCCAATTTTTTATTGACCTTTTTAGCTGGGCATCCCATATTGATATCAATCAATTGAGCGCCATGCTTGACATTAAATTCGGCAGCTCTCGCCATTTCGTCGGGATCAGAACCAACGATTTGCACTGCACGAACACCAATATCCTCGCTTGCGATCATTCGCAAAGCTGATTTATCGGTATGCCAAACATCCGAATTTGCTAAAAACATTTCTGAAACTGTCATACCAGCCCCAAATCGATGACACAAATTACGAAATGGTTTATCGCTGATTCCAGCCATTGGCGCAGCAATTAAATTATTTTTTAATTTAATCTCACCAATGCTAAGCAAATTAAGGCCGGCTATATTACGCATTTTTTCTCTAACTTAAAAGGGGGTAACGTTATTTTTTTACTTTTTTTTACCAGTGATACGGCACCACTCATCCTGTTCAGCAACGGGATCTAATTCAAATTGAGGTTGATAAGCCATGCAAACGCTTGATGATTGAGTTGCTAAAATACCTGACAATCCTAGTTTACCTTGGGTTTTTACTAATTTACTTATATGTGGCTCAAGTTCTTTTAATGGACCAGCTAAAATATTAGCAACAAGGATATCTGCTTGTAAATTATTGGGAATATCTTTTGATAAATAAAGTTCTAGTTTTTGGCTGACATCATTACGCAGCGCATTGTCACGGCTAGCTTGAATAGCTTGAGGATCGATATCAATACCAATTACGCGCTTTGCACCTAATTTAAGTGCTGCAATTGCCAAAATGCCAGACCCACAACCATAATCAATAACTAATTTATCTTTAAGATCTAAACTATCTAGCCAAGTTAAGCATAACGCAGTAGTGGGATGAGTACCGGTGCCAAATGCTAAACCAGGATCTAACATGACATTGACAGCGTTAGCATCGGGCACATCGCGCCAACTTGGGCATATCCAAAGCCGTTTACCAAATTGCATAGGATGAAAGTTATCCATCCATTCACGTTCCCAGTCTTTATCTTCTAATTGTTCAATCTTATAAGAATATTGTTCAAGATTTAATATTGCTTTTAATTCATCGATATCTGTTTGAGCATCATATAGACCAATTACATCAGTATTACCCCAGAGTTTAGTTTCTCCCGGTAATGGTTCGAAAACAGGATTATCATAAGTATCTTGAAACGTGACTGATGCCGCGCCAGATTCTTCTAATCGTTCGCTAATTTGTTCGGCAAGATCGTTAGTTGTATTAATTCTGAGTTGTATCCAAGGCATAGTTTTTTCCTGTATTACCAAACATATTGGCGATAATAAATACTACCAATCCAATAATTAAGGATGGGATAATTGGATGAAAAGCATAAAGCTTTATATTGTAAACAGCTAATAAAATATAGCTTATTGCACCAGCAAACATAGAACATAAAGCACCTGTTGAATTGGCTTTTTTCCAATAAAGTCCAAGCACTAATGGCCATAAAAATACGGCTTCAAGTCCACCAAATGCAAGCAAATTTAACCATATAATCATATTTGGTGGATTCCTAGCCGCAAAAATAAGTAATCCGCCAAAAATAAAGGTGATGATAACAGATTTGCGCGTTAACATTTTATCACTATAGTTTTTGTTATGTTTCATACTTAAAAATAGGTCTTTAATAATCACTGATGAAACTTGTAATAACTGGGCGTTAATTGTCGACATAATAGCTGCAAGTGGTGCAGCCAAAAAGATGCCAGCGGCTAATGGTGGCATAATGTTAATTATTAAGGTAGGAACGATTTGATCTGGAACAGTTAAATCGCTAATAATAGCTCTACCTAGTGCGCCAGATAGATGCATGGTTAACATAATGATTGTGACAACAATCGTACCAATAATAATACCTTTATGTACGGCTTTACTGTCTTTGTACGCCATGCAACGAACCGCTGTATGAGGTAAACCAACTACGGCAAAACAGACAAGAACCCAAAATGAAGCCATAAATGGAAAGTCCATAAAATTGTCAGGACCTTGTGGTGTGAGTAGTGCAGGGTCAATTTCATTCAAACGGTGAATAATTGCTGTTATACCGCCACCAGCATAAATAATAGCTGTTAATAGTAAGATGGCACCAATGATCATTACTAGGCCTTGGAAGGCATCATTTAAAATACTCGCTCTAAACCCACCAAAAGCGGTATAGATAACGGTACCAATACCAAAAATTAATAATCCGATATCATAAGAAATACCAACAGATGATTCCAATAATCGTGCGCCACCGACAAACTGTACTGTCATCGCGCCAATAAAAGCAACAACTAATGCGATACTTGCAAACCAAACTATGGTTTTACTTTTATAGTGTGCATAAAGCATATCACTTAAGGTTATTGCATTATATTTGCGTGCTAAAATGGCAAATTTTTTACCTAAAATACCAAGCGAAAGTAGCACAGTTGGGACTTGGATCATCGACAATAACACCCAACCAAGACCAAATTTATAAGCAGCGCCAGGTCCACCAATGAATGAGCTAGCACTTATATAAGTTGCAGCTAGTGTCATGGCGAGTAAAAATCCCCCCATGGTTCGATTACCAATAAAGTAATCAGTAAATTGATTTACCTTTTTGCGTTTCACATAAGCATAAATTGATAACGCAAACACAAAAATAAGATAGATGACAAGCGGTACAATAATATCTAAATGCATTTTTTAATCACTTAGTTTGTTCTAATGAGATATTTCGGAATTGAAATTTTACAACCAAGCAGCAAAGTAATATAAAACCTAAAGGTACCATGATGCAAGATAATTCAAACCACAATGGAAGTCCTAAAAATCCTAGTTTATCGTTAACATAGTAAGCACAAAAAATCCATCCGAGAAGATAAATAAAAGTTAATAATAACGAAAGTTTAGCTTCTTTATTTGCTTGCTTATATCGAGCATCCATATTGATTGATTGGTGAATTGAGGGTGGCTTAGATTAAAAGAAAGTACTGAACTTAGCAAGTATGTTGCAATTTATGCAACATTGTGTTGTTAATATATCAATTTTAGCAACATTAAAAGTACTATATAGTGGTTAATATTCGATTATGAATAACTCAACTCTTGGAGAGAATAATGTCAAACTACTTTAATACACTCAATTTACGTGAAAAATTAGAACAATTAGGCCAATGCCGTTTTATGGCTCGTGATGAGTTTGCATCAGAAGCGAACTTTTTAAAAGGTAAAAAAATTGTCATTGTTGGTTGTGGAGCTCAAGGTCTTAACCAAGGTCTTAATATGCGTGATTCAGGTTTAGATATATCTTATACATTACGTAAAGATGCCATTGCCGAAAAACGTGCCTCTTGGAAAAAAGCAACTGAAAACGGTTTTAAAGTAGGGAGTTACGAAGAATTAATTCCAACTGCGGATCTTGTTATTAACTTGACGCCTGATAAGCAACATTCAGCCGTTGTGCAAGCCGTCCTACCATTAATGAAACAAGGCGCAGCACTGGGTTACTCTCACGGTTTTAATATTGTTGAAGTAGGCGAAAAGATTCGTTCTGATATCACTGTTGTTATGGTTGCACCTAAATGCCCAGGGACTGAAGTGCGTGAAGAGTATAAACGTGGATTTGGCGTACCGACACTGATCGCAGTTCATCCAGAAAACGATCCAAAAGGTGAAGGGTTAGCGATCGCCAAAGCATGGGCTGCGGCAACTGGTGGACATCGTGCTGGTGTTTTACAATCGTCATTTGTTGCCGAAGTTAAGTCTGATTTAATGGGTGAACAAACCATTCTTTGTGGTATGTTACAAACTGGATCGTTACTTTGTTTTGATAAACTGGTTGCTGATGGTGTCGATCCTGCTTATGCTTGTAAATTACTCCAGTTCGGTTGGGAAACAATCACTGAAGCATTAAAACAAGGAGGTATTACCTTAATGATGGATCGTTTATCAAATCCAGCTAAATTAAGAGCAAATGCCTTAGCAAAAGAATTGAAAGTGATTATGACGGATCTTTATCGTAAACATATGGATGATATTATATCTGGTGAGTTCTCATCAACCATGATGAAAGACTGGGCAAATGATGATGTTAACCTACTTAAATGGCGCAAGGAAACTGGTGAAACCGCATTTGAAAAAGCGGCTGAATATCAAGGTAAAATTGACGAACAAGCTTATTTTGATCAAGGCGTAGTGATGATTGCAATGGTAAAAGCTGGTGTTGAACTTGCGTTCGAAACTATGCTTGAATCTGGTATTTTAGCTGAATCAGCTTATTATGAATCATTACATGAATTACCACTTATTGCTAATACCATTGCGCGTAAACGTTTATATGAAATGAATGTGGTAATTTCTGACACAGCTGAATATGGTAACTATCTATTTGCTAATGCCGCTGTACCACTATTAAGAGAAAAATTTATGCCAATGTTGCAATCAGGCGATCTTGGTAAAGCGATCCCTGAAGGTAGTGTTGATAATGCACTATTACGCGATGTGAACGAAGAAATTCGCAATCATCCAATTGAAATAATTGGTCGCAAACTACGTAGTTATATGACAGATATGAAACGTATTAATGTTGCAAGTTAATTAATGATGATTTCATAAAATAACAAGGTGCTGAAAAGCACCTTTTATATTTAAAATCTATAGCTAAACTTTATCGTAAAAAACTTTCAGGAAATCAAATGTTTTAGTATAAAAATAAATTAATCTAAAGGGATATAAATTCATTAAAATAGATATAAATATGATTGAGTTTAGTTTATTTCGATTTTTTTCTTATATCTTTAAAGTTTTTAAAAATTATATAATTAAATGATTTTTGCTTTAACTTTTTATTTATTTTTTAACTAAGTTATGTTATCTTCTTGAATTAATTTAATTCACTTGACGAGGATAACATATCAATGAAAATGGCTTTTCGACCAACTGATTGTTGGCGTTGGTATTTTGACAGTGAATACGATAGTTTAATGCTTGAAGTTTCATCTGAAATGTTATTCCGTTCTTGTTATCCAAGTAAAATGTTAATCCCTGATGTTTTTGGAGAATTTCCATTTTCTGTTAGTGATGCAACGTCTTATTACCTATTTCGTGATAGTTGTCAGTTACTTAATTTGAGTGATTCACAAAAAATTGAACTATCCATTAATGCAATTGTGGCAGCTAAATTTTTAAAACCTCAAATGCCCAAAAGCTGGTATTTTTCTCAGCAGCCAATGCTACATACACCTAAAGTAGCCGATATTGTTGAGGTAAGTTTGCAAGATGGTGGTCAAAAGGTTTGTTTGATGGTTGTTGAAGCGGGTGAAAATGCATCGCTTTGTATTATTGCGCAACCTTCGTTTATTGCTATGAATAAAACGTTTGTGTTTTCTGAAGCAATTAAAGTGATGAATGATAGATTAATGCCCGTAAAGAAAAACTTAACTGAACAAAAGCTAGTGTTAGATAATTTAGGATTTAAAGCTATTTCTTAAGTAATCCAATTGTAATATCTCCCTTAGGTATACAGCTACAAGCTAAAATTTTATTATGACGTTTAATCGCAGATTGTGTTAATGCACTGACTTCACCTTGTTTTAATTCAACCAAACAACGCCCACAAACACCTGCACGACAAGAATAAGGTAAAGCTATTTTATGCTGTTCTAGCTGCTCTAAGATAGTTTGCTTATTATTAACTTTAATCGTTTTATCTTCAAAAGTGATTGTGCAAAGTTGTGCTTCACTTTTTATTTTCGGTGGAAAGGCCTTAATATAGTTTTTGGCTATTTGCCTTTCCATGATTTTTACTTTATCGTGAATCGAAATAGTTCCATGATTCCGAGCAATCATATTTACACCAAAATCGATTTGACCTTGCTCATCGGCTCTAAAATATCGTAACGTTTTAAGCGGTTCATTATTAGCTAATGGTTCTGCCGAATTGACATCAATTGTTGTTAGTACACAGCGAGTGCAAGGTTTAACAATATCAAAAATCACCTCACCAACTTTGATTGTTTTCCAACCATCTTCAGCAAAAGGCAGTGCACCTTGTATAATAATATTACCGCGAAATTGCCTAATATCCAGCTTTTCTGGGCATTGATGTTGTAAATATTCAAATGAAGCCTTGTTTAATAATAAATAGGGATAACCATCAGCAAAACTAACAGGTACTTCAGGATAGCGTTTTGTTCGACGGGTTAATGGTTGACCGACCCATCGCAACTGTACATCTTTGTGCAGAATTTGACTAAAAAATTGGTTTACTCTTATAGGGGCAATATGTGAAGTAAAATAGTTTCCCCAAACTTCGGTTGGTGCATTGGATAATGAAAATTCATCAAAATTAAATTTTATCGTTTCTGTTAAAGATCGGGATACAAATACTTGATTTTTTATTACTGAAGTTTTTAGCTTTAAAAGCTCAGGATATTGCCTTGCGGTAATAAACGTGCCATCGGGTTCACTAATCATCAAAATGCGATCATACTCAAAGCCTCCATCAATGGTATTTGCCTTTTTAAGGGGTACTCCTTGCATCGATTTGATTGGATAGATATAGAGCTGATCAATAGAAATCATAATATATTAAATTAATTATAAATAGGTTGGCATAATTATATACTGAATGCCAACCTATTTGTAGGCAACAGGCGTCTGAAGTTAATTTAAAAAAAGAATGAGTATATATTTGTTGTTAAACACACGACTTAAGGCATCAACTCTTTATAGCTAATCTCTAGAATATAATAAAAAATTTTGCCATTTGGGGTGATAACGGTTATTTCATCATCAACTTTATGACCTATTAGTGCTCTTGCTACAGGGCTGTTAATTGAGATCCAATTTTTTTTAGGATCAAACTCATCAGCTCCCACAATGCGATAAACATATAGATTTCCATTTTCATCTTCTAATTTTACCCATGCACCAAAAAATACTTTGCCTTCTTGTCTAGGGTCTGGTTCAACAATTGTTAGTGTTTCTAATCGTTTGGTTAGAAAGCGAACTCGTCTATCGATTTCTCTTAACCTTCGTTTGCCATAGATGTATTCGGCATTTTCACTGCGATCACCAAGTGCAGCTGCATCCGATACCGTTTGGGTAACTTTAGGTCTTTCTTCTTTCCATAAATATTTTAGTTCACGATCGAGTGCTAAATAGCCCTCTCTTGTTATATAATTAGCTTTTTGCATGTTGAAGATAAATTCTGTTAATTGACAAAATATTCAGAGATACCATGATAAATAATCAAATTAGCCATATTATAGCTGGGGAACTCAGTGTAAAACCAGAACAAATTTTAGCTGCGATTCAATTATTGGACGAAGGTAGCACTGTTCCATTTATTGCTCGATATCGAAAAGAGGTAACGGGTGGGCTTGATGATACCCAATTACGTACTCTTGATAGCCGTTTAAGCTATTTACGTGAACTTGAAGATCGCAAGAAAACGATTCTAAAGTCCATAGAAGATCAAGGTAAACTCACGCCAGAATTAAGCAAAAGTATTACACAAACACTCAGTAAAACCGAACTTGAAGATCTCTACCTACCTTACAAGCCCAAACGTCGTACTCGCGGACAAATTGCCATTGAAGCAGGTCTTGAACCATTGGCAAATGACTTATGGCAAAATCCAATGCTTGCTCCGGAAATCGAAGCCGAAAAGTATATCAATTCAGACCAAGGCATTGCTGATACTAAATCAGCACTAGATGGCGCGCGTTATATTTTAATGGAAAGATTTGCTGAAGATGCGGCATTACTGGCAAAAATACGTCATTATCTTTGGAATAATGCTCATTTAGTTTCGCAAGTGGTGAGTGGTAAAGAAGAAGAAGGCGCAAAATTCCGAGACTATTTTGCGCAAAGTGAACTTATTTCTAAAGTTCCATCTCATCGTGCATTAGCGATGTTCCGAGGACGAAATGAAGGTTTTTTACAACTCTCGTTAAATGCCGATCCACAATTTGAAGAAACACCAAAAGAAAGTTATTGTGAACAAATCATCACTGAATATTTAGATGTTCATTTTAATGATCAGCCAGCAGATAAATGGCGTAAAGCCGTTATTAATTGGACATGGCGCATCAAAATTCTAATGCACATGGAAACCGAATTAATGACAACATTACGTGAACGCGCCGAAGAAGAGGCGATCAACGTATTTGCTGCCAATTTGCATGATATGTTAATGGCTGCTCCAGCTGGTATGAAAGTGACCATGGGGATGGATCCAGGATTACGTACAGGCGTCAAAATTGCTGTTGTTGATGCAACCGGTAAATTAGTTGCGACCGAAACGATTTATCCGCATACAGGTCAAGCGGATAAAGCAGCCATGATAGTGGCATCGCTTTGTATTAAATACCAAGTCGAATTAGTGGCTATCGGTAATGGTACGGCATCGAGAGAAACAGAGCGTTTTTATCTCGACGTTCAAAAAAAATACCCAGAAGTTAAAGGTCAAAAAGTTATTGTCAGCGAGGCAGGGGCGTCAGTGTATTCAGCTTCTGAACTTGCAGCACAAGAGTTCCCCGATCTTGATGTATCGATCCGTGGTGCGGTATCAATTGCAAGACGATTACAAGATCCCTTGGCAGAGCTTGTTAAAATTGATCCTAAATCAATCGGTGTTGGTCAATATCAGCATGATGTAAGCCAAACTCAGTTAGCTAAAAAACTTGATACGGTTGTTGAAGATGGTGTAAATGCCGTTGGCGTTAATTTGAATACCGCCTCAATGATGCTACTTGCACGTATTGCCGGACTTAATAAAGTGATTGCCCAAAATATTATTGATTGGCGTAATGAAAATGGACAATTTACCGATCGTAAGCAGTTATTAAAAGTTTCGCGTTTAGGTCCTAAAGCCTTTGAACAATGTGCTGGCTTTTTAAGAATTATGGATGGTAAAAATCCGCTTGATGCATCTGCTGTCCACCCAGAAGCTTATCCTGTTGTAGAGCGAATATTAGAAAAAAATCACAAAACTTTAAAAGAAATCTTAGGCGATACAAACTATTTAAAATCACTTAACGCAGTCGATTATATTGATGACCATTTTGGTGTACCAACAGTCACAGATATTATTAAAGAGCTCGACAAGCCAGGCCGTGATCCAAGACCTGAATTTAAAACTGCTCAATTTGCTGATGATATCGAAACCATGACAGATCTAAAAGTTGGCATGGTTATGGAAGGCGCAGTAACCAATGTAACCAACTTTGGCGCTTTTGTGGATATTGGTGTTCACCAAGATGGTTTAGTGCATATTTCGGCACTGTCAGATAAGTTTGTTGATGATCCAAGAACAGTAGTAAAAGCGGGTGATATTGTGAAAGTTAAAGTAATAGCTGTCGATATCCCACGCAAACGTATAGCTTTAACTATGCGTCTTGATGATCCAACATCATTAACTAAGCAAGACAATAATCGATCCTATAAGATTCGAACGCAAACTAGCAAACAAAATAGCCATAGTGCAACACTTGGAAATAGCGCAATGGGTAATGCATTTGTCGCAGCATTTAAAAAAGGCAAATAGCAATAAGTTGAATCCATTAAAATTAAAAAAAGGGGGAACAATGTTTCCCTTTTTAATTAGTTTATTTTCATACTGTTTTTTATTGTTATTATTTGCTGACGGTAAAAAATTATAAATATACAGTGGGCAAAGTAATCTGTTTGAATCCACTTTGTTTTAATTGCTGGGCAAAAAGCTCGATTTGTTGTTTACTGGCAGACTGCCATGTTTTAGCAATGCCATGTACGCCATGGTTATGAAATGCATTAATTCTTATTCGAATATTGGGATCTAAATCAATTAAGAATTTGGCAATATTTTCTGCGTTGTCTTGTAGATCGGTGTGTTCAGGAATAATTAAAAATCTCACTTCATATAATTTGTTAATTTTTACAAGGTATTTAATTGTTTCTTTTACGCGCAGATTGTCTCGCCCCGTTAGACTTTTATGGACATCATTATCCCAAGCTTTGAGATCAATCATCGCACCATCCATAATGTTTTCTACTTTTTGCCACCCAGTTTTGGCTAAGTAACCATTGCTATCAATAAAACAGGTAAGGTGTTTTAAATCATTGGTTTGTTTGATAGCACTAAATAGTTTTTCAATAAAGGGTAACTGCATTGTTGCTTCTCCACCACTGAGCGTAATACCATTTAAAAATGGTAGATATTTTCGAATGGTGATTAAAAGATCATCGACACTATATTTGTAAGTCATTGGTGTTGAATGATGTACGCAAGTATTAATACAAGTATCACATTGTTGGCAAACTGAAGTTTGCCATATAACTTTATGGTTGGTAAAGCTTAATGCTTTATGCGGGCAAGACTTTACACAATTCCCGCACTCCTTACATAAAGATATAGTGTAAGGATTATGGCAATTTAAACATTTAAAATTACATCCTTGTAAAAAAATGACAAACCGATTCCCAGGTCCATCAACACAAGAAAAGGGTAACAGTTTATTAACGATTGCCCATGAATTGTTCATGACTAATGACTCGTGGTGTACGACATAAATAGCTATTATTTTCTTTGTCGTCGGCAGCTTCTGCTCCTAAAGGGGTTGTATTAATACGAGAACCTTCTTGTTTGTATTTGGCAATATCAGAAAGCCTAACCATATAACCAGTTACTCGTACCAAATCATTACCACTGATATTGGCGGTAAATTCTCGGAAACCAAATTTAAAGGCCGCTTTACAAATTTGCAATAATGCGGACGGATTATCTTTAATGGTTTCGTCAAGAGTCAAAATATCACTAATGCCTGATGTATAATAATGATGATGTTTAAACAATGCCATAATATGGGTAACAGGATCGGGCTCATGACCATAAGGAATTCGTAATCCAGGAGTTGCACCTCTGTCCGAACTAATGCCTGATTGGGCATGTAACATAGCTTTTCCTTTCCAAGCATATTTAATTTCATGACTATCAACAAATTCGGCTAGTTGTTTAGAGATCGTATTAGCCAGTTCATTAGCATCCTCATTTTTACCATAGCGTCCTGCAAAACCTGATTTTTCTTGCAAAATATTTACGGCTTCAGCCATCGCATAGATACCAAACATAGGCGCAAATCGATTAACTTCAATGATCCCTTCGTTAATTAAAAAGCTATTGCTAAAAAAGTTGGATCTTTCAAAAAGAAACGCTGATCTTTCTTTAATTAAATTCAATTGTAATTGACAGTAGTAAGGAAGGACATTTTGTAAAAAATCATCAATATTTTTACTACGTAATGCCACTTCTTTTAAATTGATTCTTGATAATGTGCTACCACCGCCCGCAATTGGTAGTGAATTATAACAACTTACTACACCATAGCCTTTGTCATCAAAATCTTTCTTGATCATCATATTATTGGCAATATGTGGTTTTGCAGTATCACAAATATTGTCAATAACCGTTAATAATAATGATTCTGGTGTGATGTTTTCATCATAGATAAAGGTTAAGTTTGGTGCGACTTGTTTTAACTCTTTATCCACGCGCAAGATTACACGACTGATAATATTATCGGTTGGTCCTATATTGGCATGCATAAAGGCATCGGGTAAATTTCGATCTAGCATTATCCAAAAATGTTTTAATCGCTGATAAAGCTGATCTTCTGTAAGACTGCCAACGTAAGGAAGTAATATTTGATCTAAACAGCCCAAATAAACTGGCATACCCGTTACTGAAGGCACATGATGATAAGCAATGGTGAGCATATTTAATGCATCATCAAAAGTTTTGGCTGGGTCAAGTTCAAGCCATTTTGAGCCTTGTTTTAAGAATTTAGTATAATCGGGTAGCACATAACGTGGTTTATACGGTGCGTGACCCTCATACATATCACAAATAACACGTTCATTTAAGGCTTGTTGGGTTTCACTATCTAGATCTACATAAGGCAGATTATTTTCCGCAGCAAGCGCAAGCAAGTTAGATTTTTGTTTTGGTGACAAGTTGGTATCTGTCACAATATTGTAACAATTTTGTTGAAATTCGGTCATGCTCATAATTGCCTCAATACTTATTTATCAGTAATAAATTGTGTTGGTTCATAATCAGATGCGTTAATTGGAGAATTTTCCTCAAAATATTGTTTTACAACATCAGCATCTCGATAACCAGTATCCACATATGTTGGTGATGTATTAGTTATTGGATAACCGTCACCACCTGCTGCTAAAAAGTCAAGTGTGGCAATGCGATATGATTTTTGTAAATCAATAGGTGTATTATTAATTTTTACCTCTGCGATATTATCGCCAGATCGTATTAAGATGACATTTTTCAAATGGGGAAATCCACCCGAACCTTGTTTTTTATTGAGTACCACTTTAAGGTAATCGATTAATTCGCTACCTGTTAATTCAAAATAAACAACACTATTGCCAAAAGGCTCAACTTTTAGAATATCGCGATAAGTAATATTACCTTCAATTAACGAATCGCGAATCATGCCTCCAGACATAATACCAATATCCGCATTGGTTTTTTCAATAAAAGCGCTGAGTAACAACTGCCCCATATTACTCTGTTGATATCTTACAACACCGCGATCACCTTCAAGTCGACCGGTTAATTCACCAATTTTAACTAGTAATTGTTGTTTGCCTTGTTCTTGATAAGGTTTTAAATTTTCCAGTAAATTTTTATCTTGTATAATCTCTTTAGTGTAATATTCAAGGCGTTTTGTGCCGTTACCATTATCCACTTCTTTTTTTAGATTGATTGGAATTAATTGGTAATTTTGCAAAGTTATTTTGCCATTTAAAAAGACAAAATCAGCGCGCCCAACATATTTCCCCCATTCGTGAGCTTGTACAATCCATGTGCCGTTTTGTTGATCGGGTGCGCAGGGAGTGCCTGGTACATATTCGGTAATGCGTTTATTCGGGCTAGCCATACAAACGGGATTTTGCGAATGACCACCGACAATCATATCTAATTCGCCTCTTTGTAAGCTTCTGGCTAATTCAACATCCCCTGGTGCCATAGATCCATGTTCGCCATTTTCGTAATGACCCATATGTGTTACGGCAATCATCATGTCTGGACGTTCAGTTTTTTTTATATGGGCAATAATTTTTTGTGCTTCGGGTAAGGTTTTTCGAAACTCAACTTCATCGGTATTTTTAGGTGAAGCTAAAAAAATGGTATCATCAGTAGTTAATCCAAATACCGCTACTTTGATACCATTTAAATCAAATATTTTGTAAGCATCAAAAACACGATTCTCTGTGCCTTTAAAGTAAGTATTAGCAGATAAAAATGGAAAATTGGCCCATTTTTGTTGTTCACGAATAACAGTTAAAGGATGATCAAATTCATGATTACCTACCGCCATCGCATCGTACCCAACTTCATTCATACCTAAAAAATCGGGTTTGGCTTGAAGTACATCAGATTCAGGAACACCAGTATTAATATCACCACCAGACAGAAGCAACAATTTTCCTCCTTTAGCCGCTACTTCCTTTCTTATTTCATCGACAACTGTTTTTTGTGCAGCAAGACCATATTCACCAATATCATTTTGCCAAAAACGACCATGATGGTCGTTAGTGTGTAAAATAGTAAATTGATAAGGCTTGTTTTTTTCCCAACTCGACGTTGTTGAAGGTTTAGTTGAAATAGCCGCTATAGCGTTAACTGAAAATATCCCCAAAACTACAATCAGTGATATTTTTTTATTCAAATTTGAATGATACATGGTGTCTCCTAAATCCTTATTGCCAATGATTACTCCGTAATCACTTTATAAATTAATTGTGTTTCATTTGCACAATCACTAACAATAATATTGTCATACAATTTTTGCTTTATCGTATCAAGCTTATCGGTATTGGCATGAATTGTTAACAACGCTTCACCTTCGGCAACTTTATCGCCCACTTTTTTATGTAATATGATTCCAACAGCGGGATCGATGATATCTTCTTTGGTTGCGCGTCCTGCACCTAGTTGCATTGCAGCGATCCCGATTTGATCTGCGATAATTTTTGATACATAACCTGATTTTAGTGCTGGTAGGGCAATTTGGTAAGGTGCACTAGCTAATTTTTCAGGATGATCAACCATTGAACTATCACCGCCTTGTGCTTCAATTAAGGTTTTGAACTTCTCGATAGCTTTGCCGTTTTTAATGACTTCTTGAAGTTTTGCTCTGGCTTCTTCTAATGTTTTTGCTTTATTGGCAAGCACAACCATTTGGCTACCTAATGTTAAAACCAATTCAGTTAAATCAGTAGGACCATGACCTCGTAAAGTATCAATGGCTTCTTTTATTTCAAGTGCATTACCAATTGCAAAACCAAGTGGTTGTGACATATCTGAAATGATTGCCATGGTTCTGCGGCCAATTTGGTTGCCAATATTCACCATTTCGTGGGCTAATTTTTCTGAATCAGCCATATTTTTCATTAGTGCGCCATCGCCTGTTTTGACATCAAGCACAATAGCATCAGCGCCTGCCGCTAATTTTTTACTCATGATTGAGCTAGCAATTAGCGGAATAGAGTTAACAGTGCCTGTGACATCGCGTAATGAGTAGAGTTTTTTATCTGCTGGTGTTAAGTTGCCCGATTGACCGATTACCGCCAGACCTTTTGTATTAACTTGATTAATAAAATCTTGTTTACTTAATTCAATTTTAAATCCTGGGATAGACTCAAATTTATCAGTGGTACCACCTGTATGCCCAAGTCCACGACCTGACATTTTAGCTACTGGCACATCTAAGGCTGCAACTAAAGGAGCAAGAACTAAGGTTGTTGTATCGCCCACACCACCAGTTGAGTGTTTATCAACTTTAATGCCTTGAATTGATGATAGATCAACGGTATCGCCCGAATACATCATTGCACTGGTTAAATCTGCACACTCTTTTGATGTCATACCTTGATAATAAATGGCCATTAATAAAGCACTAACTTGATAATCGGGGATGGTGCCATTAGTATAGTTGGTGATAAAAAATTGGATTTCATCTGTGGTCAATGCATTGCCATCACGTTTTTTTTCAATAATATCTACAAATCTCATAACGATTCTCTCTTAAAATCAATAAATCAAGTTAGTGTATTGCTCTGTTCATACCAAGTATGATTGTTTAGTTTTTGTCGAAAATAGTCGACTAAAAATTGGATACTATAAATAAATCTCAAATTATATTTACCATTTTTTTTATTCATTTTCCTTTAAAACAAACCAAAATTAATCTAGATCACTTGGTGAAAAAGACCAAGGTAATAATTCACCCACCGTTGTTTCTTGGGTTTTTCCTTGCATATTGGTCAAAATAACAGGCATATCTTTAGCACAAAACTCGCTAATAACTTGGCGACAAGCCCCACAAGGCGAAATCGGACCCTCGGTATCACCAATGACTACCAATTTTTTAAATTTTGTTTTACCTTCAGACACCGCTTTAAAAATTGCCGTTCGTTCTGCACAATTGGCCAATCCATAAGAGGCGTTTTCAATATTACAGCCTAAAACTGCTTCATCATCTTCGGTAATGAGCACGGCACCAACCTTAAATTTAGAATAAGGCACATAAGCTTGAGAACGGGCGGTTTTAGCAAGTTCAATCAGTTTTTCAATTTTCATATTGATAATCCTTGAATCGTAATAATACTAATTAAATTTTGGGCTGAGTGTTAACTGGCGACTGCAAATCTATTCGATAAACCCCTAAACCAGATGTATCTGTGTCGATAAAGCGAATAGGGTATAATGAATGTTTTTCAATATAAGATTTAGCTTCATCCGCGGGTGATGTTTCAAAGCGAATATCCAATTTTATGTCACTAGTAATTGGGGCAATTTGCCAATTATTATCAACGGTAACATTCACTATGCCATATTTTTGGGTGATATTGGTGATATAAGCCGAAAGAATCAATCTTAAATCATCTGGCGAATTA
The DNA here is from genome assembly GCF_001690495.1 of Gilliamella sp. App4-10. Taxonomy (GTDB): domain Bacteria; phylum Pseudomonadota; class Gammaproteobacteria; order Enterobacterales; family Orbaceae; genus Gilliamella; species Gilliamella apicola_G. Next base: position 45,598 of record NZ_LZGS01000004.1, on the reverse strand, counting down.
AATTTGATATTTTTTTCACCAGTACCCGGAAATATGCCGCTATAAGCACGATAATTATTGGTGGCAATTAAGAATTTTTGATTAGGGACAATTGGTTTTTGCTGATAAGTCAGATGGCTAATTCTTTCAGAGGTTGGATTAATTAACTGACAATTTGCATCATAACGTGGTGGTTTGGTCACATCTATTTGATAATTCACTCCATCAATAATATCAAAATTATAAGTTCTAAATTTGTCCCAATTAATTAAATATTGTGGTTGTGATGAATTTTTATCTATTTGATTATACATACCGGCTGAACATTCCAGCCACTCTTTAACATCTTTACCTGTAATTTTTATGGCTGACAAAATATTAGGATAAAGGTAGATATCTGCGGCATTTCTAAACGACAAATCGCCTTTTTTGATATCAACAAAAGCACTTGGATCGTTTTTCCTGCCACCGGCTTTAAATGGTGCAATAGCTGATAGAACGGGTAGACCATCAAGGTCAGGATCCCCTTGAATAAACTGCTTAACGTAATTGATTTGCGCATCGCTAATAATTTGTAAGGCAGAAGTATCTTCGACCAGGGCTAAATAGCTCGTAATATCAGTTGAAACTTTACCAATTGGCTTGCCAACAAATTCACGCGTGCCTTTATGGTCTTTTTTTAGAATATTGACAATCTTTTTGTCGGCTTCAACTAGTGCCTTCTTATTTTTTACATCATAAATAGGTCTAGCTTCGGATTTACCTGAGGTTACTTGCCAATCGGATTTATTACCCTTTAGCACTAAATCCACCACACCTAAATGGCTACCCCATTGACCAGGCATCACAGCTGGGACATGATTAATATTGCCGGTTTTAAGATCCGTATTTGGCAGTGATTTAAACTCTTCACTAGGAAATACGCCGTGAGAGTGACCAAACATAATCGCATTAATACCCTCTACTTGGCTCAAGTAGTAAACCGAATTTTCAGCTAACGCTTTATAAGGTTCAGTCGATACGCCAGAGTGAGGAATCGCAATAATGACATTGGCACCTTGTTTTTTCATTTCGGGCACTAATAATTTGGCAGTTTCAGTAATATCTTTAACGACAACTTTGCCATCAAGGTTAAGTTTGTCCCATTGCATAATTTGTGGTGGAACAAAGCCAATATAGCCAATCTTAATTGTATGCTTCTTGCCCTTCCTATCAACCACTGGAGTATCTACAATAATATATTGTGTAAAAAATGGTTTATTGGTTTTGGCATCATAAACATTTGCGTTAACGTAAGGAAATTTAGCTCCTGAAAGGCTTTTTTGCAGAAATTTCAATCCAAAATTAAATTCGTGGTTACCAATATTACCGACAGTATAATTAAGCGTATTGAGTGCTTTATAAACAGGATGAATTTCGCCATCATTAAGACCTTTATTTACTGCGTAATCAGCCATTGGACTACCTTGAATCAAATCGCCATTATCAACAAGAACACTATTTTTTACCTCACGTCTTGCTTGATGAATCAAATTGGCGGTTTTTACTAACCCAAACGTATCAGCTGGTTGATCTTTAAAATAATCATAATTCATCATGTTACCGTGTAAGTCAGTGGTTTCAATAATCCTTAAATCGACCGTCGCAGCATTAACAGCGCCAGATATACATAGGGTTAAAAAGGTTAGGATTAATTTATTTTTTTTCATGCAAATCTCCTATTATTCTGACAAATTAATTAGTTAACGGGTATGGCTAGTAATAGTTTTTGATATTCTAAAAATCTGTCAATGATTGCTGGATGATATTTTTTGTCATTAATAAATTTTTTTAGCAACTGCTTATCTTCAGAGGTAAAACACGAAAGAACCTGCTCAGTCAAACGACTTTTAACCGATTCTTCAATAAATGCGGCTTGAATGCCACACAGCGTTATATCAAGCAATTCTAATCGTGAAAATGCAAAGATGGATTGAGCAATGTGATACTCTTTTTCAATATCGGTGCCAAAAATTCCAGCATCATCTGTATTGAGGGTAATGCGAACGCCTTGGTCATAAAGCTGCCTTATTGGGTGCTGATAAATATCACCATGCAATTCATTAACTAAAATTCGATTACTCGTTAAAGCAATTTCGAGAGTAATTTTTTTATCGACCAGTTCACAAATAAGCGCTTTGTTTTCAATAGCACGAATGCCGTGTCCGATTCTATTTGCACCGTGCTTAAGGGCTTGCACAATACTCTCGGCTGAATCAATTTCACCAGCGTGATACGATTTCTTTAAATTAAGCTTAGCCGCCAAGTCATGGGCATCTTTAAAATCATCAAAATGTCCGGTCATTTCGTTGCCAGCAATATTAAATCCTGTAATAAATGGATGATGATTATGTTGAATAAAACGCAACGTATCATAAACAACTTTTGCACCTAAGTGCCTAACGCCAATAACATGATATCTAACCGTAATGTCATAATCATTTTGTACCTTTATAATCGCTTTGTCCATTTGAAAAAGAGTCTGATTAAATCTTTCTTTATTCCAAATAATTTCGCCATTAACTTCAGTTGTGCAAATATGATAGGGGGACAGGAACAGTTCGCAATAAATTAATCCTTGCTTGGCATTTCTATAAAGAAAATCGTAAGTAATGGAATAATAATCTTCAGGGTCTTTTAGAAAGTTAGAAACGGTATCATACGTTTTGATAAACTCTTCAAATTTGGACTCATCATACAAATATCTACCATTTTTATATTCTTTAACGTTATATTGACCAGGTTGATAACATAATGTATCAGGAAAAGGAATATTATTTTTTCGAGCTAGCTGATGAGCCATAATAGGGGTAATACTTCCTTCAATGTGCTCATGTAATATGACTTTGGGTATAATTTGATCGTTCATTAGGTATTTAATCTATTTTAAATGAGTTAAATTGGCTTTAGTAATAATGACATTAACACACTTATCAAAAACTCAAAATAGCATACTTAGTATTGCTAATTATAAATGGGGCTATTTTACATTGATAAGACACCTGTCTGCTATATCTTTTGTATTACTTATTTATATTTTTGTGGAATGAATCATATTTTTAAACTAATTTTTTACTGATAAAAAGGCAACAACGTTTATTGTTGCCAACATATTGATGTAAGTGGAGATGTCCGCTACACATTGAATTATTAATTAGCTAGTTGATTTGTTTTCACGTTAGGATTTTCGTTTTTAAAAAGCAGCATAAACACAATAGCTAAAACCAAAGCATAACTTGCAAAAACAAGCCAGACTGTTTGCCAATCAATGCCACTTGTAGTTGTGTAATGATCGACTACAAAGCCACTAATTACCGAACCTAAATAAGCACCAAGCCCATTGGTCATGGTCATAAATAGTCCTTGAGCACTATTACGAATAGTTGGCGATACCGATTTTTCAACATACATCGAACCTGATATATTGTAAAAGTCGAAGGCACAACCATAAACAATCATTGAAAGAAGTAATAGTATAAAACCGACTGGAGATGGATCACCATAAGCAAATAAACCAAAACGTGCAACCCAAGCAAACATACTAATTAGCATAACGTATTTGATACCTAAACGTTTCATAAAGAAAGGTACAAATAAAATAAATACCACTTCTGAAATTTGAGAAATAGATAATAGTACGGAAGGATACTTAACCACTAAGCTATCGGCATATTCAGGAAATTTTTCAAAATCATGTAAAAATGGATTACCAAAGGTGTTGGTGATTTGTAAAATGCCACCTAATAAAACTGCAAATAAAAAGAAGATAGCCATTCTAGGTTGTTTGAATAAAACAAAAGCATCTAATCCTAATGAGCTAATGATGTTTTTTTCATCATTCGTGTTTTTTGTTGTTGGAATTAATGGTAATGAAAATGAATAAAGGCTGAGTAACAAAGAAGATGCAGCAGCGATATAAAGTTGCATACTACTAAGTTCTAACCGTAAAAAACTCACAAGCCACATAGCAACAATAAAACCGATCGTGCCAAAAATTCTGATACAAGGGAAGTGAGTAATGACATCAAGTCCTTGTGATTCTAAGCATGAATAAGAGATTGAATTTGAAATGGCGATAGTAGGCATGAAAGCTAAGCAATGAACAAGTATCACTATCATCATCATGAAAGGTGATGTGACAGAAGCCGCAATAAATAGCGTTATCGCACCGATTAAATGACAAAGCATATACAAACGATTAGCAGGTATCCATCTGTCAGCGACAATACCAAGTAAGCTTGGCATGAATAACGAAGCGATGCCCATTGTTCCATATATTGCTCCTACTTCAATACCAGTAAATTCTAATTTACGCATCATGTAAGAACCTAGGGTGATTAACCAGCTTCCCCAGATAAAAAATTGCAAGAAAAATATAACTTTAAGTTGAAACTTAATATTCATTTATGATTCCTTAATAAACGCGATCTTGTATAACCTATTATCCAAATATTAATAAAATAATTATTTGATCAAAATAAAAAATGGCAGATTTCCTGCCATTTTTTAGTTTTGATTTAATAAAACAGACTCTAGTGCAACGGTGATCATTTCTTTAAAGCCTAACTGTCTTTGCTCTGCTGACATTGCTTCGCCTTTTCGAATATGATCTGAAACCGTGCAAATGGCCAGTGCTTTTGCACCATATTCGGCAGCAACCCCATAAATGCCGGCAGCCTCCATTTCAACGCCTAAAATATTGTACTTTTCCATAACATCAAACATATCAGGCTCAACACTATAAAAAAGATCTGCAGAAAAAAGATTACCAATTTTAACATTTACACCTAATTTTTTTGCGGCATTAACGGCATTACAAGTTAAATCAAAATCGGCGATAGCGGCAAAATCATGATCTTTAAAACGTAAGCGATTGACTTTTGAATCGGTACAAGCGCCCAAACCAACAATAACATCACCCACGTTAACATTAGGACTAATTGCACCACACGAACCAATACGAATGATGTTTTCAACACCGTAAAATTTAATCAGTTCAGTTGCGTAAATTGAACAAGATGGAATGCCCATTCCATGCCCCATAATTGAAACTTTTTGACCTTTGTAATAACCCGTAAAACCTAACATGGCTCTTACATTAGTAATTTCTTGTGCGTTTTCTAAAAAGGTTTCTGCAATGAATTTTGCTCGTAGCGGATCGCCAGGCATTAAAACGGTTTTTGCAAAAGCATTATCAATGGCATTAATATGCGGGGTAGACATCAACTTCTCCTGATATTTGTTTCTAAATCGATATTATTTGAACTTAAGTTACTTATTTTTTTATAAATGATTTACCGTAATCCATTGGCGATAAATCAAAATAATCGGCAACACTTTGCCCAATATCGGCAAATGTTTCACGATGACCTAAAGATCCAACTGGCACACTATCTCCATAAACAATGACAGGGATATGTTCTCGAGTATGATCAGTACCAGGCCAAGTTGGATCGCAACCATGATCGGCACTAATAATAAGCAGATCGCCGGGTTTAATAAGTGCCAACATCTCAGGAAGGCGACGATCAAAATATTCTAACGCAGCAGCATAACCCGATACATCACGGCGGTGACCATAAGAGGAGTCAAAATCGACAAAATTAGTAAATACAATGGTGTTATCTTTAGCTTGTTTGATTTCTTCAAGTGATGCATCAAATAAAGCTTCAATACCAGTCGCTTTCACTTTTTTAGTAATCCCAACTTGTGCATAAATATCGGCGATTTTACCGATTGACACTACAGTACCGTGTTTTTCATCAACCAGCTTTTTAATCATCGTTGGAGCCGGTGGTTCAACAGCAAGATCGTGACGATTACCCGTACGCACAAATTCACCTGTTTTTTTACCAACAAATGGTCTAGCAATAACGCGACCAATATTGTAGTTACCTTTATTCAGTTCGTCACGAGCAATTTCGCAAATTTCATAAAGTCTATCTAAGCCAAATGTCTCTTCATGACAGGCAATTTGGAAGACTGAATCCGCAGAAGTATAAAAAATAGGTTTGCCAGACGCCATATGTTCTTCACCAAGCTCATCAAGAATAATCGTGCCTGATGAGTGACAATTACCAAGATAACCGGGAAGATTTGCGCGAGAAACAATTTTATCTAAAAGATCTTGAGGAAAACTGTTAGTTGTATTAGTAAAATAACCCCAGTCAAAAAGGACTGGTACACCGGCAATTTCCCAATGTCCTGAAGGTGTATCTTTACCCGATGAGATTTCACTGGCATAACCGTATGAACCAATAATTTCGCCTTCTGTCATCATGCCTTTAGGATATGCTCCGGTCGACTCATAGGCGGCTTCTATTAAGCCTAATTTTCCTAAATTAGGTAATTTTAATGGTCCACTTCGACCTTGTTCCGCTTTACCTAATGCACAAGCTTCTGCAATATGGCCTAAAGTATTAGCTCCTTCATCGCCATATTTCTTTGCATCTTCAGCGCCGCCGATCCCAAACGAATCTAGGATCATAATAAAAATTCTTTTCATAATTTCCTCTAACTCATAAGCAAAAATTAACTTGCGCACAATTAATATAATCAATAACAGCCTACCAAATGACAATGGTTGTTTTTTATACTACAAATCGATGATTTAGGCTATAATTCATAAAAACATTGCTTGGCTAGTTATAATACACGATAACAAAAAACAAAAAAGATTTAAGCATTGCTTTAGTCGAATATTTGTATAAATAATGTGATGAACTTTAACTTAGTCATTCTTTTGTAGCCAAAATGTAAATAAATCGTTTTTTGAAGAACACGATTAATAGCAAATTTATAGAAAAATTCAAAATCGTTCACGACTAAATAATTAATCAAATAAGCTTAACCAATGTGGTAATATAGACAGCAAATGCGATAGGACCCAAACTATAATAATAACCTATAATATCGGTTGACTTTTGGGGAACTATTTTCACAAAAATAAAGGTAGTTATCAATGAAACAAAAAATTCCTAATACATTTGGTCTAACTGTTTTTGCACAACAAGTTGTTACTATAACCACAGTTGAACAGTTACAACAAGTTTGGCAAGATAACACCCAAAATTCACCGATTATAATTATTGGCGAAGGTAGTAACACCCTTTTTACCTGTGATTTTGATGGTATTGTTATTGTTAATCGCATAAAAGGTATTACTATAACCGAAACAGAACAAGCGTGGTATTTAAAAGTGGGGGCAGGTGAAATTTGGCATGATTTAGTGTCAACAACTATTGCGCAAGATATATCGGGACTTGAAAATCTAGCATTAATTCCGGGTTGCGTTGGTTCGGCACCGATCCAAAACATTGGTGCTTACGGTGTTGAGTTTCAAAACGTTGCTGATTATGTAGAACTGCTTGAGCTTGCTACAGGCAAAATCATCACTGTAACCGATGGTCAATATGGATATCGTGAAAGCATCTTCAAAAAAGCATATTTGCAAGGTTATGCGGTCATCAATGTTGGTATTAAATTACCCAAACAGTGGCAACCAGTATTAACTTACGGTGAATTACGAAACTTTGATCCAAAAAATGTCACCCCAAAAATGGTCTTTGATAAAGTATGCGAAATTCGCCGCAGTAAATTGCCCGATCCAAAAGTTCTTGGCAATGGAGGGAGCTTTTTTAAAAACCCCGTAGTCGATAAAATTGAGGCAGATAAGCTACTTGAAATTTATCCGAATATGCCAATATATCCACAAGCCAATCATCAAATAAAATTGGCCGCAGGTTGGCTTATCGATCAGTGTGGTTTAAAAGGCTATCAAATAGGCGGAGCTGCCGTGCATCAACAACAAGCGCTCGTATTAGTCAACAAAAACCAAGCAACAGCGCAAGATATAGTTGAATTAGCTCGTTATATAAAAAAATGTGTATTACAAAAATTCTTGGTGAGTTTATCGCCAGAAATCCGATTTATCGGCAACTCGGGCGAAATTGATGCTGGCAGTTATTTATAATTAATACCAAATTATAATTGCCCGCAAATTATAACCCATAAATTATATGCGATAACATTATGAAACATTCGTATTCATTTCCTATTTTATTAACGAGTTTACTCTTTGTGACTATCTCGTTATCAGCTCTCAATACGCAAGTGCCATTGTGGCTAGTGCGTAATGAGTTTTCGCTTGGGCAAATTGGTCTTGTGGGATCAAGCTATTTTACTGGTAACTTGATTGGTACCGTTTTTGCCAATTGGTTTATTAGTAAATTTAATGCTCGCCACACTTATACCTACAGTTGCATTATTTTTGCCATTGCAACTATTGGTTTAAGTTTTTCAATGAATTTTTATAGCTGGGTAATGTGGCGCTTTTTTATTGGCATTGCATGCGCTGTCACTTGGGTGGTGATTGAAAGTTGCATATTACTCACCGGTCCAGTGCATACACGTGGGAAAATGCTTGCAGTTTATTTAACCACTTATTATTTAGGCACGGTTTTGGGGCAAGCTTTGTTACAGTATTTTCCACAAGATGTCTTGTATTTTGGATTGGTTATTATGTTACTGATGGGGCTAGCGATTTTATTTATTTTGCGTACACATTATAAATTACCAAAAAGAAAAAAAAGCAGCTTTGATATTATGCCAATGATATTAAATAAACCCTCTCGGCTTGGATTAACCGGGTGCGTTATTGCCGGTATGTTAATTGGATCGTTATATTCACTCTTGCCAGTTTATTATTCAAACTTGGGTTATAGTGATATTCAAGTTGCTAATTGGATGATTTTACTTATTTTATCTGGTGTGGCAGCACAAATGCCAGCCAACTGGTGTGCCGACAAATTTGGGCGTCAAGTTGTATTGCTAATTGAATCGCTGCTCATGTTGGCCGCATGTATCATGCTTATATTCAATTGGTTAGATGCGTTGGCAATTATCTTATTAGGTGCAACGATTTACACCATTTATCCCATATCCATGGCTTGGGCTTGCTCGTGTGTTAAGAAGCAAAATATTGTGGCTATGAATCAAGCAATGTTATTAACCAACACGTTAGGAAGCTTAGTTGCTCCTGCGGTGATTGCATTCATCATGGATAAAACAAGTAATACCTATTTATTTGTTAGTTTTACTATAATTTCGTTATACTTCGTTATCTTATTAGCTAAAAAAAGAGGAACGAATGCGCAGCTACAAAAATCCACTTAAATTAATTGAAATACTAGCCGATGGTCAGTTCCATTCAGGGGAAGAATTGGCAACCATATTTGGCATAACACGTGCTGGTATTAATAAATATATCAAACAACTGCGTGAGTGGGGAATAGCGTTAACGTCTGTGCAAGGTAAAGGTTATTGCTTGGTATCTCCTCTTAATTTGCTTAATAAAGCAAAAATAGACCAGTATTACCAGTCAAATAGTCACTGTGAAATATTACCGATTATTGATTCAACCAATCAATATTTACTTGATCGAATAGGTCAATTAACAACGGGTGACTGCTGCGTGGCTGAATTTCAATCAAAAGCGAGAGGAAGGCGTGGGCGAAAATGGTTTTCACCTTTTGGAACTAACCTATATTTTTCAATGTATTGGCGATTAGATCAAGGCATAGCGGCGGCAATGGGGCTGAGCTTAGTTGTTGGTATTGTCATTGCCGACATCTTACGTACATTATCAGGTCAAGACATTAAAGTTAAATGGCCAAATGATCTTTATCTTAATGATCAAAAATTGGCCGGTATTTTGGTTGAGCTCGCGGGTAAAACCGGCGACTGTGCCCATGTTGTGATTGGTGTTGGCGTCAATCTAACCATGACAAACCCCGATACCAACATAGTTAACCAAAAATGGGCTAATTTAGGTAACGTTGATCGTAATTTACTTGTTGCACAAGTCGCCAAAGTCTTAAAAAGACAATTAATCGAATTTGAAAAACATGGTTTAGCGCCATTTATTCATGATTGGAATAGACTAGATAACTTTGCCAATCGCCCAGTAAAACTATTAATTGGCAATAATATCATTCGTGGAATAGCAAAAGGCATTGATGATCAAGGTGCCTTATTACTAGAACAAAACGGTAAAATCCATGCCCATATTGGTGGCGAAATATCATTAAGAATTGATGAGTAATAACCAAAATATTATTTAAAAAACTATTCCGCTTGTTACAAGCGGAATAGTTTAAGTAAACAATTTTTTAACTTTTATTTTTAAATTTTAAAACTCTAAGCGCATTAGCGGTAACAATCGCAGTCGTGCCTGAATCAGCCAACACTGCTAGCCATAGCCCAGTAAAGCCAAACAAACTGGTCACCAAAAACACGAGCTTAATTCCCAATGCAATGGTAATATTTTGTTTAATATTACGACGTGCAAAACGCGTTAAACGAATTAACTTGGGCAAACTTAGCAAGCTATTTTTAGTTAATGCGGCATCGGCAGCTTCTAGCGCAACATCTGTGCCACTCCCCATGGCAATACTCACTGTTGCGGCTTTCATGGCTGGTGAATCATTAATACCATCGCCCACCATAGCAATTGACGTTGTGTTTCGGATCTTTTCAATGGCAATCAACTTATCGGCAGGCAACAGTTCAGCGCGGTAATCCATACCTAACTTATCGGCAATAGCTTTAGCTGCTCGCGCATTATCACCTGTTAGCATCAAAGATTTAATACCAAGCTGATTAAGTTCATTTATTGTCGTCGTTGCATCAGGCCGCAGCATATCTTGAAGAGCAATAATGCCCATCAGTTGTTGACTTGCTACCGCAACCACCACGGTTTTACCGGCACTTTCAAGCTCCGCTATGATTTTAGCGTGTTCATCATTTAAAGGCGTTGAAACGGTCGCAACTTTGCTTGGCGAAACAATATAAAAAGTCTGATTATCAATCTCCCCTTGAATACCAATCCCCGCGATTGCTTTACGATTATCGGCCTGATTAATGCTTAGCTGATTTTGTAAGGCATAATCAACAATAGCTTTACCAATAGGATGATGCGAACCACTTTCAACCGAGGCAACCAGTGTCAATAATTGTTCTTTTGAAATATCTTGTGAAATCACATCGGTTACTTGTGGTTTACCTTCAGTTAAGGTACCTGTCTTATCAAACGCAACCAGTTTAACCGAACCAATATGCTCTAACGCTGCACCGCCTTTAATTAGCACACCTTGCTTTGCCGCATTAGACAGAGCAGATGTTATTACCGCGGGGGTTGAAATCACAAGTGCACAAGGACAACCAATTAATAACAATGTCAGGCCACGATAAAAACAAGTATACCAATCAGCATTGAGTAACAAAGGTGGCAAAACAATCACCAATAAAGCAAATAAGGCGATTGTAGGTGTATAATAACGGCTAAATTTATCAATAAAACGTTCAATAGGTGCTTTGCGCTCATCGGCATCTTCAATCATTTGTAAAATGCGATCAACTGCATTTTGCCCGACTTCTGATACCACTTTAAGTTGAATTGTATTATCAACCACCAGCGAACCAGCCAAAATCTTATCGCCTGAAAGATAATTAACCGGAATGGATTCGCCAGTTAATGCGCTTTCATCAATATTGGCTTGTTCGCTCATCAAAATCACATCAGCAGGCAACCTCCCTCCTGATGAAATTTCAATAATATCATTGGGTTTTAAACTATGACTGGCAACGGTTTTTCGTGCTCCATCAATGATTATTACAGTCTCTTCTGGCATGAGCTGAGCGAGCGAGGAAATGCCTTTTTTTGCTTTACTTGTTGCAACACCTTCTAGCATTTCACCAATCATAAATAAAAAAATGACCATGGTGGCTTCTTCGGCTGCACCAATAAATAAAGCACCAATAGCTGACACGCTCATTAACGACTCAATCGCAAATGGTGTACCACTGCGCGTTAAAACCACCGCTTTTTTTAAAATAGGAATTAACCCAACAATTGCCGTCACTATAAAGGTGTATTTGCCAACGTTTTGATTACATAATAAAAGGATATAGCTCACCACAATTAAAGCACCTAATCCCCCTAAAGGGATTAATACTTTTTTATCAAAGCTATGGAAATGCTTATGATGATGAGAATGTTCGGGGGATGATTCAAAAATAGGTTTATAACCTAACTCAGTTACTTTATCTTCAATCAATTTAATGGTTTGTTCATTCTTTTGCGGAATAAACACCACTAATTTTTCGGTGGAAAATACCATCTTGATTTGGTTAATATTGGGTAACGCTTTTAAGCTGTTTTCAATTTGTTGCGCACAGTGTGCACAATCCATGCCTTTTATTTTCCAAGTTAATTTAGTTTGATTGCTTTGCCTGTCGGGGTCATCGGAAGGATCATCAAACTCATTTTTGGGGCTAGTCGTATGGGTATCGCCACCAGAACAATGCGTTGAATCTTGATGACAATTTAGCTCATGAGATAAAGGTGTATGATTATGCGCCAGATTTTGACAGTTATCATGACAACACTCATGGAAATGATGTTCGTGGTACATATATTTGTTATTATATAACATAACGTTACCTCGTTTTTGGGATGATTTTGATTGTACGCCAAAAAATAAAAAAGGAAATCATTTTTGTTTTTATACACCAAAAAGAGTGGATTAGTAACTTAGTTTTTTAAAATTAAAAACTATCAAAAATCAACAAAAACATCTTTTTATGCTCAATCATATATTTTTCTGCAACTTTTCTCCAAGATTTTTCAAACTTTTTTGCCAAATCTTAATTGATATTATTATTTTTCTTACTTAAGTTCTGCCGAGTAAGGTGAGTAGTCTACATTAAATAGACGAGTTAATTGTTATCCGTTTTATTCGACATTAACCCTCTCTTATTGTACATAAAACAGTCGATAATTTTGTTCTTGGAATACTAAGGCTGTAGGAATTAAAAGGATCAAAATTGTTACAGAAATTAAAAAAACGTGTTGCACTACATGGTTTTAATATCGTTTAACAAAATATAAGACTCAATGCTTTAACTTTATCTTATAAATTGTTATTTGTGATAATGATCGCAATTTAAAAAGTAAATTCCCTTTAATCTTAATATGGTCAAACTTTATCAAATTTTTATATATAAAAGGAAAGTTTTATGAAAAAGAATATTTTTGTATTGAGTTTAATTGGAATGTTTTCACTGTTCCCAAGTCTTAGTGCAGCTACAGAATCTACAGACTTAGTTGAAACACAATATTACAGTTCGCCCAATAAAGTTTATGAAAAAAATGAACAACCTCAAATAACCATCGCTAACTTTAATATCGCTGGCGGACTAAGAAAACACAAAGTTGATCTTGATTTGGTGTCCAAAGCAATTAAAGCAATGGGTGCAGATATAGTTACGCTCGAGGAAGTTGATCAAAACACGACACGTAGTGATAATTTAGATCAAGCAAAAATTATTGCTGAAAAAGCAGGAATGTATTATGTCTTTGGTAAAGCAACAGAGATGAAAGGGGGCAACTACGGTAATGCAATTTTATCCAAATATCCAATCGAGAAAACTAAAGTATTTCCGTTACCTTCGGGTAATTTTGAACAAAGAATACTCATGTTAAGTAAAATTAATGTACCAGGTTTTGATTCACCTATTTATGTGTTTAACACACACTTTGATTGGCACGAAGAAGATGACGTAAGAATGTCGCAGGCTAGATTTATTAATAGCATTGTTTTTGATGATCTTGATTTGGATGATGAGTTTCCAAACCTTGCATCAAGTATAATGCTACTACTTGGTGATTTTAATTCAGTAAAAAATGATCGCGTAGTGAAAGAATTTGAAAAATATTGGAACTTAGTTAAACAAGAAAATGTGGATACAAGAACATGGCCAGCGGGTAATCCTGGATTAGATCTTGATCATATTTTTACTAGTCGTAATCAAATTTGGAATGTTGAAAAATTAGTTATTCCTAATAATGGCGAAGAGTGGAACGGCATAAGTTGGCCATTAGTCAGTGACCATATTCCTGTTATTGCTAAATTAAAACTCATTGAACAATAAAAAGCGTTTGAAAACCCATGTTCTTATTTCAATAGAGAATTAATTTTATAGTAACTATATAATTATCTTAATTAATCGAATTGTAAGTAGGCTATAGGAATCTAAAACCTGTCGCTGTACTGGAATAGAATTTCGGGAGGGGGTTGTTGTTTACTGTTTTAAAATTATGCTCTCTTTATAAACTGAGAGCATAATTGGAAATAAATATTTGAATAAATTTTATTGTAAATATCTTATTTTTTATTCGTAATGCCGAATGGAATATGTACTGATGGTAAAATTTGGGAAGGTTTTTCTAAATGAGATTCTTGATCATCAAAAAAGACATGTGGTTTCATGATTTCTAAGACCTTATTTTTTTCAATCCCTCCTAGAAAAAATGCTTCGTTAATTTCAATTCCTAAATCTCTCAAAGTATATATAGCTCTTTCATGAGAAGGTGCGCTTCTGGCTGTTACAATAGCTGTTTTTAATATTGGTTTATAATTTGTATCTTGTTCAATTTTTTTATGTTCTAATTTTTGTATTTCAGCTAGCCGACGAATAAATTTGTTTAGTGGACCTGGATTATGAAGAATATTTTTCTTAGTTCTTTCATTATCATGAAAATCATCTAAATTCTGTGTAATTTGATAAATACTTTCTGATTCATCATCAACTATTACACCATCAAAATCAAATGCAATACGAAGTTCTAAATCTTTGGAATCATCATCTGTGATATTATTTTCAATTACTCTACCTGCGGGATAACCCGCCTTTATCGCTTGAATTACGTCAAAAGAATTTGCAGATAGGAACAATTCAATATCAAAAGCTGGAATGTATTTCAATGGTGATGATCCTTGCAAAAAAACAGCCCTTGTCATGTTTAATTGATGATGTTCAATTGATTTCATGACTCTTAGTCCCGTGTCAGGATCATTTCTTGATAATAAAATTACTTCTACTAATGGATCATTTAGTGATGGAGATAAAACATTTAAAGATAATAATCTTTTGATAAAAGGAAAAGCTACGCCTTCTTTGAGTGGTTCATTTTCCTTATCTCTTTGAAATTTTCGATATTCTTTATCACCTTTTTCTCGAAAAATTTTATCTGATTCTTCTAAATCGAAAAGTGCGCTAGATGCAAGACCAATAACAAGTCTTTTTGTTAAATCATAAGCCATTTATTTATAATATTCCTTTCATTGGATGAATAAAACTATATGTGAATTTTTTACTTATTACAATTAATTTTATTCAATAAGTTAATAGTAAAGATTATTACTAATAGTTAGTTTATTACTTAATAGATAGGTTTTTCATCTTACTTTTATGTCGATATTCAGTATATAATCTAAAAAAACAACCTAATGGAGGGTTTTTATGGTTCATGAAACTTCGTTTCGTCAAAAGCAAAGTACTATTTTTTTTGCTTTTTTAGTGACCACTTTTATTGTTGGTATTGCAGGTGCTTTACAATCCCCCACATTAAGTCGATTTTTAACTTTTGAAGTCAATGTTGATTCACGTTTAGTAGGGCTTTTTTTCTCGATTAATGCTTTAGCGAGCATTGTGGGTAGTTTTTTATTGGCTAAATATTCCGACCAAAAGGGTGACAGGCGTTATATTGTCATTTTCTGCTGTTTAATGGGTATTGCTAACAGTGTCATCTTTGCCTTTTCACGTCACTATTTGGTGTTAATCACCCTTGGGGTGCTGTTTGCTGCGTTATCGTCTGCTGCTATGCCACAAATTTTTGCCCTAGCGCGCGAATATGCGGTTAAAACGGGACGTAATGTTGTGGCCTTTAATTCACTTATTCGTGCTCAACTTTCGTTAGCTTGGGTGTTTGGCCCGCCAATTTCATTTGGTTTAGCCGTTAAATTTGGCTTTACGGTTATGTATTTAACCGCCATGAGCATGTTTATAGTCGCGATGCTGTTTGTTGCCATTTTTTTACCTTCAGTTGCAAAAAATCCCACTTCACAATTCAATAGCGCAACAGAGCTACAAGCGGCAAATCAACCAATTTGGAAAAACAGGAATGTGCTGTGCTTATTGTTATCCACCGTATTTATGTGGACAGCAAACATGATGTATATCATCGATATGCCGATTTATGTGGATGTTGTATTGCATCTATCTGATTCATTGCCAGGGATGCTAATGGGGCTTGCTGCGGGTATTGAAATCCCCGTTATGATCATTGCAGGATATTTAGTGCCTTATTTAGACAAACGAAATCTGTTTTTTATTGCGATTATCTGTGGCTTAATTTTTTATATTGGTATGATTTTTTGCACAGATAAATCCGCATTATTAGCATTACAGCTATTTAACGCGCTATTTATTGGGATTGTGGCCAATATTGGCATTATCTATTTTCAGGACTTATTGCCAACTCAAATGGGAGTGGCTTCAACTTTATTTAATAATGGTGTTATCTTTAGCATAATTATCGCTGGAATGTTGCAAGGATTTGTCTCAGAAGCCTATGGACATGAGGTTATCTATTGGATTGCGTTAGTTATGGTTGCGATATCATTATTATTTTGTGCATTGGTGAAAGATGCAAACAGTAAAGCAGCTGAAAGGCGAGTAATCAGCTAGATAATTAACCACAAAAGAATTAACAACGAAAAGATTATTAAATGTAACTTCGTCTTTCCCAAATGCGAGAAAGACGAAGCCTCGGAAACCATTAAATATCAAATGTGTTTAACAGTTTTTCATAAAAGGCATAATCTGTCCTTTCATAACTCAATGGTGTAATGGTAATAAAGTCGGCATTAGTGGCATCAAGTTCTTTATTTTCATCAATTATTTGCAAATTACGTTTAGCTCTGAACCAAAAGTAATCATTACCTTCGGGATCTTGGGTTGGCATCACTACAAAACGACTTACATCGCTATCGCCTTGTTTGGTTATTTTCAAACCTTTAACTTGATGTGCCGCACAGGCAGGAAAATTAACATTAAAGCAGATATTTTTCGGAGCCGATAATGAAAGTAATTTAGCAATAACTGATTGTGCATGGTGCTTAGCACAATCCCAATTAGTTGGCTGATTATCTTCAGTGGTTACTTGACTTAAAGCAATCGCAGGAACGCTCAACGTCATTGCCATCATTGCTGCACCAACCGTGCCAGATAAGACTGTTTCAAAGCCTACATTCGAACCATTATTAATTCCCGATAGCACAAGATCAGGTAAATGATCCGCCATCAAATATTTAATCGCAAATAACGAACAATCGGCAGGTGTGCCATAAACGGCAAATTCGTGTTTACCACGCTGAGTAACTCTAAATGGCGATTTTAGGCTTACCGAACACGATACACCACTTTGATCTATCGCTGGCGCAACAAGCCAAACCTCGTGGGCAATTTGCTTTGCGATTTGGTGCAATAGCTTAATGCCCGGTGCATCAAATCCGTCATCATTCACTAATAAAACGCGGTTAACTAGCTTATTTAGTATATTCTTTCCTTATTGGGCAAATGTATTGCATTCATTAATTGCACCGCTATCAAACCCACGTTTAAACCAAGTATAACGTTGCTTAGATGTGCCGTGTGTAAAACTATCGGGCACCACATATCCTTCGCTTTGTTGTTGCAAGCGATCATCGCCAATAGCTTTTGCCGTGTTTAAGGCTTGTTCAATATCACCTGTATCTAGTCGGTTTTGTTGCTGCATTGCATTGCCCCACATGCCAGCAAAACAATCGGCTTGCAGTTCTAACTTAACGGATAATTGATTATTCGTTATTGCTGATTGATCCTGTTTTAAATGCTCAACTTGGCTAAATGTTCCCAGTAAATTTTGTACATGATGACCAATTTCGTGCGCAATCACATAGCCCTGAGCAAAATCGCCACCACCGCCAAGTCGCTGTTTCATCTCTTGATAAAACGACATATCGAGATAAACGGTTTTATCAATACTGCAATAAAATGGCCCCATAAAGGTTTGCCCAGTGCCACACGATGTTCTTGTTGTACCTTTGTAAAGTACTAATTTTGGTGGCGTATAGGTTTTACCTAAACGTTGAAATTCTTGATGCCAGTAATCTTCAGTACTGGCTAAAATGACGGATGTAAATTTAGCGGCATCTTCATCGTCAATTGAATATTGATTGGAATTTTGCTCGGTATTACTGGTATCAATTAGGCTTGAATTTAGCAAACCAGTCAAATCAACGCCATAATAGCCCGCTACTAACACCACAATAAATAGAACAACTTTGCCTTTACCTCCAATTGGGATTTTTGTTCCCATTTCACTTCCTGATTGCGAACGACGATCTTCAATATTATCACTCTCTCTTTGGTCTCTCCAGCGCATAGGGATCACCTTATCAGTTTTAATTTAATTATTTTAAAGGATAACAAACAAGGATTCTAGGTTAAGTTATTATTGTCGTTGCAAATTGAACAAATTAATGAAATTAAATGAATAAAAATAGACACAGTATTTGTTTTTAAATTGGTTATTTTCTTGTTAATTTTAGGTATATAATGGTATTAAAAACCATCGTATCTTCATTCTAATGTTAGGGTATTACTATGCCATATTTATTGCTTACATTAGCAGCTTGTTTTTGGGGCGGAAATTATGTTGTTGGGCGCGTTTTAGTTACACAAGCCGATCCTATGGTAATATCTGAAGGTCGATGGATTATCACTGCACTGTTATTATTGTGTTTATATCACCAACAACTCTGTCATGATCTGCTTAAAATTAAAAAATCAATTTGGCCGATATGTTTGCTCGCTATTTTTGGGCAAATTTTATTCCCTTTGACACTTTATATTGGATTACAATATACCTCATCGCTTAATGCCTCAATTTACCTTTCGGCAACACCATGTATGGTGTTGGTTATGAATAAATTATTATTTAATGATACGATTTCAAAAAATAATATTGTAGGAGTTTTATTTAGTACCATTGGTGTAATTTATTTGATTTTACAAGGAAATCTAGCCAATTTAAGTGAACTTAGTAATATCAATAAAGGGGATCTGTGGGCAATGGCTTCAGCAATGAGTTGGGCTTGTTATAGCGCATTTTTGCGGTTAAAAGATAAATCAATATCAGGTAACGCTTTTGTGACTGTCAGTGCTCTGTTAGGTTCAGCAATATTACTGCCTATTGCATTAGTGTATTTTTATTTTTATCCTGTGACTAATTTAGCGCATTATGCGACTCCCAATTTTTTGCTTGGTTTACTCTATATTGCTATTTTTGCATCTTGGCTATCTTATTTGTTTTGGAATAAAGGCATAGTTGAAATTGGTGCAACGAGAGGGCAAATTTATACTCACATCATCCCCTTGTCAGCCGGCATTTTCAGTATTGTGTTTTTACATACACAAGTTGCCTATTTTCATCTTGTTTCGATAGTATTCATTGTGATTGGGATCTATTTTTGTTCAAAAAAATAAACCGACAATCATGTTTAAAATATTGCATTATTAGCTAACCCATTCACTGCATTTTACAAAATAGGGTTATTTTGCTATAATTGGTATTCAATATTCACAAAAAGGAATTGTTTTGTTGTGATTTGATAAAAAACAAAATAGACAATAAAACATTAGTTTTTGCTTTTTTATTATCCTCTTTTTTTATCTTTGCTGTATTTTGCTTCAATTTTAATTAACTGATAAACACTGTTCAAAGTGTAATCTAAAAAGTATTGTTCTTTATGTATTAAAAGGTAACCGTTTACCTTGTTGCATCATTCCTTTTTATTATTTGTATGTAAACAGGCGGTATTTTATGAAAAAAACAAGAAAATCCAAAAACAAACCATTAAACATTAACGATATTACAATAATTGATGATAGCAAGTTAAAAAAAGCCATTACTGCAGCAGCGCTGGGTAATGCGATGGAGTGGTTTGATTTTGGTGTGTATGGCTTTTTAGCTTATGTGTTAGGGCAAGTTTTTTTCCCTGATGCATCACCTAGTGTTCAAATGGTGGCCGCGTTAGCCACGTTTTCGGTACCGTTTTTAGTTCGGCCGTTAGGGGGATTGGTTTTTGGTATTCTTGGCGATAAATTTGGACGACAAAAAGTATTATCTATCACCATTATTATTATGTCGTTAAGCACTTTTTGTATTGGCTTAATTCCTTCTTATGCTTCAATAGGTATTTCTGCACCTATATTATTACTGCTAGCTAAATTTGCTCAAGGTTTTTCAATTGGGGGCGAATATTCTGGCGCCGCCATCTTTGTTGCCGAATACTCGCCAGATCGTAAACGTGGTTTTATGGGGAGTTGGTTAGATTTTGGTTCTATTGCGGGTTTCTTAGTGGGTGCTGGTTTAGTAGTGCTTTTATCTAGTATTCTTGGAAAAGTTGCATTTCATGATTGGGGCTGGCGAGTTCCATTTTTATTTGCTTTACCACTTGGACTAATTGGGATTTACTTACGTCATGCTCTAGATGAAACACCTGCATTTCAACAGCATACTGATTTAATGGATCAAAATGATCGCAATCATATTTCTAATCAACCTAAAATGACGTTTAAACAGATCATAACCCAATATTGGAAAAGCCTATTGGTCTGTGTGGGACTCGTGATTGTTACTAATGTGACTTATTATATGTTGCTTACTTATATGCCTAGCTACTTATCTCATAACTTAAATTATGATACCGATCATGGTGTGCTAATTATTATTGCCATCATGATTGGTATGCTATTTGTGCAACCATTGATCGGTTTTATTAGCGACAAAATAGGTCGTAGACCATTTATTATTGGCGGTAGCCTAGGCTTATTAATTCTTTCTTATCCTGCGTTTGTTATGATCAATAGTGACATTATTGGTCTTATTTTCTTAGGGTTACTGATTTTGGCTGTGTTACTTAACTGTTTTACTGGTGTTATGGCTTCTATTTTACCGGCTATCTTTCCGACCAGTATTCGTTACAGTGCTCTGGCCATATCCTTTAATATTTCGGTATTAGTTGCTGGTGCGACACCGACTGTTATCGCTTGGTTGGTTGCAGAAAGTAATAATCTATATATGCCAGCCTATTATCTAATGGTTGTGGCATTAGTTGGCTTACTTACAGGCATAAAGATGAGAGAAACAGCAAACCAACCATTGCGTGGTGCAACGCCAGCGGCATCAGATCGTTCAGAAGCCAAAGAAATCTTATCGGATCACTTTGACACCATAGAGCACAAAGTCGAAGATATTGAACAAAAAATAGAAACTTTGCAGGAACAACGACAGAATTTAGTGGACCAGCATCCGAAGTTAGATTGATCTTTTTATTTATTTGGTTTTGTATGTTTTACTTTAAAAACCCTGCAAAAAAGGGTTTTTACAAGCAAAATCCTATTTGCCTTTTGCTAAACAAGGCTCATAGTATATGGGTTTCTAGTTTACCGCCGCATAGGCAGTATTAGCAATGCTGGCATTATCACTGTCTGACAGTATGATGCTCACTGTGCATAAACATTTGATTTTATTTGAAATAAAAAATAAATAAAATCAATAAGCTACCTGAAAGTTTTTTATGTGAAAAAGTTCTGATCTTTGACAGTAGCCAGAGGCTATTGCTGCTATTTATTTGGTATCGGAATATGCCGATCATTCAGCGTTATTAGAACACCTAGCAAAGGATAGGGCATATGTTATGCAGCAAAGTACAAAACCAAACAAGTGCAAAATCTAGCTATAAAAAAGTTATTTGATTACCAACTTACTATGATATTGCCGACGATATTCTGTTGGCGTTCGCTCTGTCTTTTTTTTAAAAATCCGACAAAAATAATTACTATCTTTAAACCCCGATGCTAGAGCAATTTCTTTTATATTTAGATCATAATCCTTTAATAGCAATTTGGCATATTCTAAGCGAATATGATTTAGATATTCATTTAACCCTATTTTTCCCTCGCTTTGAAATAGGTGTGATAAGTAATTGGGTGAAATGTAAAACATATTTGCCAAAAAGTCACGCGTTATATCTTCACGAAAGTGTATATCGATATATTGGCGAATAGCTTCATATAGGCTGGTTGTTTTGGATGAAGTTTTGATTTCGGTATTGAGCAAATCTAACGTATTGCTAAGTAAACTGTGAATCAGGTAGTAAGCAGTTTGATTTTGTTTACATGATTGTTTTTGCCAAATGAGTTCATTCAGTGCTTGAATAATAAATGTACCAACCCGAGGACCACGTCTTGGCGTGTTAATTTGCCCAAGTGAAATTAGTTGTGTACCATCCCAATGCAATAAGCTTATACTAATTTGTTGTTTACCAAACAAGATGTTTAATAAAGTAACAGGGCTTGTCCAAATGGGTTTGTTCCAGCTTTGAGCGGAAATATATAAAAGATCATTAGTCGATAATATTTTTTCAATAATTTTTCCATTGTTATCCGTCCATTGCATTTGTTGCGTTCCTTCTAATATGATTTCAATTTGCGGAAATTTGACTGGGTAGGTATCCAAAGGGGCGCAATTACTGTTATTTACAAAATAGATACGATTGATTGTTTGCTGACGAATTACAAACTTGGTTAATGCGTTGTTGATGGATTTTATCATAAGCATAAATTAAGTAGTGTAGGTTTGTTTAAATTATATACAGTTTAAAAAAGATGAAAATTGTTATAACTCGTTTCTATTTAATAAGTTATTTTAAATTTTTAATTGTGTGATCTAAGTCTCATTTTTTTATATAGCGTACAAAAGTCCAGTAAATGGCAAGTTCGTCTTCTAGGCGGTAGAATTATTTTTTTTTACGATGTTTGTTATGTAAATGTTGTTATATGTTAACAAATTTGTTCATTCTGAATTAGGAGTTAACCATGGAATTATATTTAGATACCGCCGATATTGCTGCCATCAAACGTTTAGCTAAAGTGTTGCCTATTTGTGGCGTGACCACTAATCCGAGCATTGTGGCAAAATCAGGTAAGCCTATCTTTTCATTATTGGCTGAATTACAAGAGGTGCTAGGTACAGATAAATTGTTGTTTGCCCAAGTGCTTTCAAGTAATGCGGACGAAATGATAAAAGAAGCTCATCAGCTTAGAAAGGCTGTGCCGTCGATTGTGACTAAAATTCCCGTTAATGCGCAAGGCTTGATTGCGATAAAAGAACTAACCGAACAAGGTATTCCTACGTTAGGCACGGCTGTTTATGGTGCAGGACAGGGCTTTTTAGCGGCATTAGCTGGGGCTAAATATATCGCACCTTATGTCAACCGCATCGATGCTCAGGGTGGAAATAGCAAAGATACCGTGCTTGAGTTGCAAAAATTGTTAGATTTGCATTGTCCTCAGTCGATGGTATTAGCCGCCAGTTTTAGAACACCAAGGCAAGCGTTAGATTGTATGCTTGCGGGTTGCAAATCTATTACGTTGCCAGTAGATGTGGCGGAACAGTTTATTTCTGATCCAGCTGTGGATGCGGCAATTAATAAGTTTGATCAAGATTGGTGTAATGCCTTTGGTACGTTAACGTTTTAAGTTTGTTTGTTAATTTAGTTTTGTTTAAACTTATTCCATCGCTTTTAGGTGGAATAACTTTATCTGTTTTTTCAATTGTAAAAATAGCATTACTCGAACAATTTTTGTTGTATGATGAGTTCAATTAACTATAAATATAAGGATCGGCGTGATGGATGAAAAAACAAAAAAAAACGAAGCAAACAAAAAAGTCATAGTCAATGCGTTATTAACAGTATTGAAGGTTGAAAAAATATCTCCCAGTTTTATCCGCGTGCAGTTTAGTAGTAATAAACCGGTTAATATCGATCCCTTATGGGTTTGCCCGTATTTAAAATTACTCTTCCCTGATCCTTCAACCGGCTTAATTATCTTTCCTAAGCTTGATGATAATAATAAAATTGTTCTTGACGATAAGCTACGTGTGCTTGTTCGTAACTATAGTGTGCGTGAATTTGATAGTGTCACCAATCAGTTTTTTGTGGATTTTACTATTCATGACACTGGTTTGGCTTCGGTATGGTCGCAAAAAGCCAAGGTTGGCGATCAAATCGGTTTAATTGGCGCTGCCAGTAAGTTGTATTTTACTAATGATTGTTTGGTGTTAATTGGTGATATTTCTGCCGTGCCAGCCATTTGTTATACGCTTGAACATCTTCCCAAAAAACATAAGGCTTTTGCCTTTATACAGGTTAATCATAAAAGTGATATGGTATCGTTGCCAGATAATAAAAATATTGCAGTAAATTGGTTTGTACAAAATTCGGACAATCCCCATCAATTAGTTGATGCGGTGATCAACGCTGATTTATCTGGAAAAAATAAGCTGTTGTTTTGGGGGGGAATGGAGCGTTCATTGGCACAACCTGTTCGCCATGCTATTAAGGGTAAATATACACATTTATCGCCTGATGCTTTTCAAATTACCAACTATTGGCGAAAAGGTTTTGCCGAAGGTCAATTTAAGCATCGTGAATAATTAACGGTTGCTATTTTTATGAATATTTTGGCTCATTTGCATTTGGCTACGTTAGCGCACAGTTCGTTAATCGGGAATACAGTAGCAGATTTTGTTAAAGGAAATCCCTATTTAACTTATCATTCCGATATTGCCGATGGCATTATGTTACATCGCAAAATTGATAACCTAATTGATAACTTGCATGAAGTTAAGCAAGCTAAGTTACTATTTCGGAAATCGCATCAACGCGTTGCACCCATTACATTAGATATTGTGTGGGATCATTTTTTGTCAAAGCACTGGGTTAATTATGGGTTGCTGCCCAGTGTAACTCAATTTAATCAAGTGACAAAAGCGCATATCCAACCTTATATTGACGCTTATCCCGTTGATTATCAGCATTTTATGAATGCGATGTGGCAAGGTTCATGGCTCGAAAATTATACTTCTATCGACTTTGTTGGCAACGTGCTCAGTGGTATGGCAAATAGAAGACCAAAACTGTATTTGTTAAAAGAAACTATTGTTGATATTAAACAGCATTATACTCAATTAGAGTCGCTATTTTTTTTGTTATATCCCAAAATCTGTTTGGCGGTCAAAGAGGGCATTAGCTAAGTTTTGGGGGGCGCTATCGGTTTAAGCTGCAGTGCTACAGTATAAACCGATAGCGATTTTGAGGACGTATTTATTGTTAATTTGGTAATATTAGCGTACCATCAGTTTGTTGAATTACATCGTTGCGGTTTGGCGTTTGTGTTATCGGTTTTAGATTTTTGCTAGTTACTTGTGGTGCATAACCACTTTTACCTCCGCGCGCTTTGGCTCGTACCACTTGGCTTACAGGTAGCGTAGCTTTAGTGGTTAAGTTAGCCCACAACCATTCGATGGCATCTTCACCATAATAATCAATCGGTAATAATGTATTGTCAAATGGTGCTCTTCCGTCTAAGTAACTGGCATTTTCAACTTCGATGTATCGTAGTTGCGATTGTTGGTCTTCAACTAAGCTATTTAATGCTACATAAGCGCGCGAAGTGTAATTTGGAAGTTGTTTAACATTATTACGACCATGCACAATAAAGGTTTTTATGCCATGTAAGTTACCTGATGCCATAACTTGTTTTATACCTTCCTCAACACGCGGTTCTTGGGATTTTTTATAAACACAAATCGATCCTTTAGTGCCATAATCAACCATATTGTTTGTTTGAGAACTAGAATAAAATTCACGTCTTGGGGTGTTAAGGTCATTGTTTTCAACGAGATCTAAAATTGTCGCATCATGACTGTTCCATAGTGGTAAATGTCCGTTTGCCATTCCCCATATTTGCTCAAACGAAAATTCTTTTAATGGCGCCACTTTACCACTGTAGTATATTGGGTTTTGTTGGGTACTGGCGACTGAAAAATCACACATGTTTTCGGTGACATCGTATTTGCCATAAGCACTAATATATTGGTAAGGTAAACCGATGGATTCAGTATAGTAAAAATAAGGTAGTTGAATGTCCATCTCTGGCGTCCAGCCATATTTGTGTAGTTTTTTTAGCGCTTCTTCGGGCGTGCCTGTTGTGAGTAATTTTGCCTGTTTTAGGGCATTACAGCGTTGTTGTGAATAATGGAAATAATCTGCATAAGGTACGTAAGAGTCGTCTTTATGTCCTTTTATCGCAGGGATAGCACATGGTATATATAACGCACCATAAGCGCTGTAATTTGCAATCGATTTGGCTTCAAGTTTTTGTTGGTGGTTGCTGCCTATTTTGAGCATGATTGGGAATTTATCAAGATTGGGTTGTATTTGTGGATTAACTGCTACAATACCGTCAATTATATTTTGCTCATCTAATTCACCGGCTTTTAATGCAGCACCGCCACCATCGCCTGCGCCATACACTAAGACTAGAGTGTTGTCTTTGTTAAATATTGCTAGATTATTGGACGAAAACATACTATTAAGTTCATAAAAGGCAAATTCTAGGGATTTTAATACATGCTCACCCCATCGAGCTTCGGCATTCAGTTTTGAGTGAAGCTGTTTTATGGCATAACGATGAGGGTATTTTTTGATGTATTGCTTTCTATTGTTAATTGAAGGATAAAATAAGATATTACCGCTTTGCACTTCTCCCCATACCGTAAAGCCAAGTTGGCGTTCGATATCATAAATGCCGTTGCCTAATCCTTTATCATTATATACCACTGCACAGTTGTGACGAAGTCCCCATAACCCACGAATTTGTACATCTTTGGCATTTAATACTCCGTCTGAATCACTGGCAGGAACAGCAACAATGCAGGGTTTATTTTTGTCAAAATCAATTGGAATTTGTAGTAACATGCCAACGCCATCTTGGCTTTGTAAGGCTAATATTTCGGTACCTGCAATTTTACCGTCAAATAGAGGAGTTAATTCTTGCTTTCTAAAACCAAAGAAAGTTCCTTCGCCGATTTTGGTGTCAATATAGCGATTTAACTTTGCTTGTCGACGTTCTTGAAAATTCGGTTTGGCTGGAATTGCAACTTCTGGCGTGATAATAGAAATTGATAATGGAGTAAAACCGAGTCCAGCAGTAACAAGATCGTTGCTATCGCCATCATAATAAGCCAATGTATTGCGAACTAGCCATTTAGGTTTTTTTATTGTGTTATCAATTTGGGTAAAGTTATTGCTATTAGCTTCAACATCCGCATTGGCTGTAGTTGCTGCCACAGTAGTGGGGATGTTGTTATTTTTGTTGGTGTTTGAAATGGCCTGGCTATTTTCGCTGTCGCTTTGGTTTTTAATTATGTTGGTCATAGTACTTTTTTGAGATGTGCTTACTTCAGCCCATTCTACTGCTTGGGGTGATTTTGTAGTGTTGACCTGTGCCGCTAATGGCGTGGTGACAGCGGAAAAAAGTATTAATAAAGCGAATGTTTTCAATTCTATTTGTTTCATTTTTAATTCCATTATAATGATATTTTGCCCGATTTGATTATTATCATAATTCGGTCATTTATCAGCTAATTAATATACCCATTATTATGGTTTTAATTTTGTCCAGTGTAATTATACACTATATTTTGTTATTCGTTATTGGGCAAATTTAGATCGCAAATTGCCCAAAAGGCGGCAATAATTTTTTCAGATAATCGTCTTTTTTGTACGCAAATACCCACATCAAACGGTTCCATTAAGTTTGTTGACCATTCGGTTATGCGCTCTCTTATTCGCTCAGGGCTGTTGTCCATTACAACTTTAGGTAATAAGGCTACCCCACAACCTAAAGCAACCATCGATACAATGGCTTCGTGACCAGCAACTGTTGCATAAATTTTTGGATTGGTGATTTTTTTTTGTTTAAACCATAAATCGATACGATGCCGGCTTGGCCCGTGTTCTGGCAATATAAATGGAATATTATGCCAATCTGGCTGTTTTTGATGTAACTTGTCGCTAAATGAACTATTAAGTTTAGGTATAAGCAAGACCATTTCAATTTCGCCAAATTTTAAAAATTCAATCCCTTTCGGTAGCTGCTTGGGTTTGCCAGCTATGGCTAAATCGGATGCATTTGTTTGTATCTTTTCCACGGCGTCAGCAGCATCGCCGGTTGATAGTTTAATTTCAACCAGCGGATAGTGGATCCTAAAGCGATCGAGTATTTCCGGTAAGTGGCTATAAGCGGCGGTGACTGAACAAAAAAGTGTAAGTTCGCCAATAAGTTGTTGGTTGGATTGATCTAAATCGTGTTTTAACTGTTGGTGCAAGTTTATAACTTGTTGCGCAAAGCGTTTAACTTTTTCGCCCACTTGAGTGATTTGAACTTGTCTGTTGTCGCGAATAAATAGTGGATGTCCAAAGTGCTCCTCAAGCCGTTGGATCTGTCTTGATAAGGTTGATGGGCTAACATGCATGGCATGTGCGGTGATACCAAAGTGACAGGTTTCGCATAAATGTAGGTACAATTTTAAATCACGAATGTTCATAGTAAGTTCCGATTTTATACTAAAACGCATGCTTTCCTGAAACTTTTTGACAAGAAGCAGTAAATTATACATGACTTATTAGAGAAAATATTATGCTAGATAAACAAATAAGGCAAATGGCATTGTGTATATAACATTAATAGCAAAACAGACAGATACCTGCTAGAATGGGTGATTATTTTTGTGTGGTTAATACAGTTTTATGACAGAACAAGCTTATTTAGACGAAGTTAATGCACGTCGCACTTTTGCGATTATATCTCACCCCGATGCCGGTAAAACAACCATTACCGAAAAGGTACTTTTATTTGGTCACGCAATCCAAACAGCAGGTACAGTTAAAGGCCGTGGTGCTAATGCCCAGCATGCCAAATCAGACTGGATGGAAATGGAAAAACAGCGTGGTATTTCGATTACGACATCAGTGATGCAGTTTCCTTATAATGATTGCTTAGTTAATTTATTGGATACTCCTGGGCACGAAGACTTTTCTGAAGATACTTACCGTACTTTAACTGCAGTTGATAGTTGTTTGATGGTGATTGATGCAGCAAAAGGGGTTGAAGATCGCACACGTAAATTAATGGAAGTCACGCGTTTACGTAATACGCCAATTTTAACCTTTATGAATAAGTTAGACCGTGATATTCGTGATCCGATGGAATTGCTTGATGAAGTCGAAAATGAGCTAAATATAATGTGCGCACCGATTACGTGGCCAATTGGGTGTGGCAAGTTATTTAAGGGTGTTTATCATTTAGCGAAAGATGAAACCTACCTTTACCAATCTGGTCAAGGCCATACTATACAAGAGGTTCGAATTATTAAAGGGTTAGCTAACCCTGATTTAGATTTAGCGGTCGGTGATGATTTAGCACAGCAACTGCGTGAAGAGCTTGAATTAGTGCAAGGGGCTTCCAATAAATTTGATCTAGATGCTTTCTTGTCGGGTGATTTAACGCCAGTCTTTTTTGGTACGGCATTGGGTAATTTTGGGGTTGATCATATGCTTGATGGCTTAACTGCTTGGGCACCAACTCCTCAACCTCGTCAAACCGATAAACGTGAAGTTGAATCATCAGAAGAAAAATTCAGTGGTTTTGTCTTTAAAATCCAAGCCAATATGGATCCTAAGCATCGAGATAGAGTTGCTTTTATGCGCATTGTGTCAGGCAAATATGAAAAAGGCATGAAGTTACGTCATGTGCGTATCGCTAAAGATGTTAATATATCTGATGCTTTAACATTTATGGCAGGTGATCGTGAACATGTTGAAGAGGCCTATGCCGGCGATATTATTGGTTTACATAATCATGGTACGATTCAAATCGGTGATACCTTTACGCAAGGCGAAGACCTGAAATTTACTGGTATTCCTAACTTTGCACCAGAACTATTCCGTCGCATTCGTTTAAGAGATCCTCTCAAACAAAAACAATTATTAAAAGGACTTGTTCAACTTTCAGAGGAAGGAGCGGTACAAGTATTCCGCCCATTAGCAAATAATGATTTAATTGTGGGCGCTGTTGGTGTGCTACAGTTTGATGTGGTCGTTGCGCGTTTAAAATCGGAATATAACGTTGAAGCCATTTATGAGCCTGTGAATGTGACAACCGCTCGTTGGGTTGAATGTAGTGATGTAAAAAAATTGGAAGAGTTTAAGCGCAAATGCGAGCAGAACTTGGCTTTAGATGGGGGAGATAACCTTTCTTATATTGCGCCAAGTATGGTTAATTTAAATTTGACCGAAGAACGATATCCTGATGTTGAATTTCGAAAAACTCGGGAACATTAATTGTATTTATTACATAATAGCGAAATTTATCATTATACCTAGGTACTTTGATAAATTCGCTTTCTATTTTTTACAGTTGTTTTTTTGACGATGAAGTCAAGTGAGTGAATATTATGGATTTCGAAAATAAAAAAATAGTGAATTTAATAATTGGTAGCTTTATTGGATTATTAACTATGACTACTTCACCTGTATCGTTTGCCATTGAAAATAAGCTTGCAAGACCAGTTTTGTTAGAAAGAGTACAACAAAGTGATCGTGACAATCGCCAATATGAAGTGATTGAAATGACAAATCAAATGCGGGTGCTGCTTGTGTCTGATCCTAATGCGGTTAAGTCGCTTGGTTCATTAGCATTGCCTGTGGGTTCACTCCAAGATCCTAAAGATCAGCAAGGCTTGGCGCATTATACTGAACATATGGTTCTAATGGGATCAACAAAGTATCCTGAACCAGCCAGTTTTTCGCAGTTTTTAAGCCGTCATTCAGGTAGTTATAATGCCAGTACTGCCTTATATAGAACAGCCTTTTATTTTGAAGTTGAAAATAGTGCATTAGATACAGCACTTGATTATTTAGCCGACGCTATTGCTGAGCCTAGATTAGATCCTAAATTTGCCGATAAAGAACGTAATGCGGTTAATGCTGAACTTACAATGGCTAGATCGAACGATGGTTTTCGTATTGAACAAGTTAATTCCGAAACTATTAACCCTAATCACCCATCGGCACAATTTTCGGGCGGCAATTTAGAAACATTAAGTGATAAACCAAATAGTAAATTACAAGATGCTTTAGTGACTTTTCATAAAGATTATTATTCATCTAATATCATGGTGGGGGTAATTTATAGTAATCAGTCAATCAATAAATTAGCAAAATTGGCTGAAAACACCTTTGGTAAAATCCCTAATAAAAACATTAATGTTCCAATAGTTGATAAGCCAGCGATCACACCAAATGTGCTAAGCAAACAGATTGCAATGGTGCCAGCGCAACCTAAGAAATTGCTATTTTTACAATTTCCAATGGAAAACAATTTAGATAAATTTGCTGATAAAAGTGATGAATATATCACTTATTTAATTGATAATAGTAGCCCCAACACGTTGTCTGATCAGTTACAAAAGCAGGGGCTTATTGAGGGTATTAGTTCATCTATCAACCCTATCCGTTATGGTAATAGCGGTATGTTGAGTATTAATGTGAGCTTAACCGACGATGGTCTCGCTCAAAAAGATAAAGTTATTGGAGCTATTTTTAATTATTTACAGTTAATTCAAAAGCAAGGAATTTCTGATGCTTATTATGAAGAACTTAAGAAAGTTTTAGCGTTAGAATTTAAGTATCAGGATGTTGAGCGTGATATGTCTTATGTGGAATGGCTATCTGATCAGATGTTGTTGTACCCCGTTAAAAATATATTAAATTCTGATTTTATTGCTAATAATTTTGATAAAACAGCGATCACCGCTCGCTTAAAAAACCTAACGCCCGATAACGTTAGAGTTTGGATTATTTCACCAAATCAAACAACTAATAAGACGGCTTATTTTGTAGACGCACCTTATAAAATCGATAATATTACTAGTGAGCAAAAAGCAAGTTGGTTGGCTTTAGGCAAAAATTTCACATTTAGTTTACCTGAATTAAATCCTTATATTCCTGACGATTTTTCAATTGTGAAGCAAAACCGTGCTCAAGCTCAACCAGCTGGGTTTAGTAAACGTGGTAATCATCTTCATTTTGTTAGTCAATATTTCAAAACTGAACCTAAAGCGGCGATTGTGGTTTCGTTACGGAATAACGAGGCTTTTAGTGACGCTAAAGCAGAAGTCGCTTTTAATCTACTTGATTACATTGCAAGTCGTAATTTAGAACAATTACGATTTCAGGCTAGGGTTGCGGGTATTTCATTATCAACGAATAATGATGATGGCCTGATGATTTCAGCTAGCGGCTTCAGTCAGCATCTACCTAAAATGGTGACAGCAATACTTAATAGTTATCGCAATGTGACGATTGATGAGCAAAGTTTAGTATTAGCTAAATCTTGGTATTTGCAAGAATTGGATAAAGTTGAGCATGCTAAAAGTTATTGGTTGGCGGTTAACCCTGTTAATGCGTTGTCAGATTTACCGTATTTTGAGCGGGATGAAAGGCGCCAATTTGCAGCAAACATGACTATTAATGATGTGTTAACTTACCGCGATAACTTATTAACCCGCTCAGTACCTTATATGCTTAGCTTGGGTAATTTGTCTAACGAGGACTCTTTAGATCTTTATCATTCCATTCAGAAAACACTAGTACGTGATGTTGAATTTACTCCTGTTGATAATATTCAGATTAAAAAATCATTGGAGGCCAAAATGACTCAACATGCGAAAAGCACTGATAATGCTTTGATGATGAGCTATATTCCAACCGGTTATGATCGAATTAGTAGTAGCATGATAAGTTATACTCTGTCTAAAATCATATCACCCTGGTTTTTTGATCAATTGCGTACTAACGAGCAACTTGGCTACGCTGTATTTGCTGGCCCTGTTACAGTAGGGGATTCAGTAGGGATGAGTTTTATCATTCAAAGCAACCAATACGATCCAGCTTATTTATTTAAGCGTTATCAAGAATTCTATCCTGTTATATTAAATAAGCTTAAAGCATTATCTAAAGAAGATATAGATCAATATAAAAAAGCGGCACTTGATGAATTGAAAATGCCTCCGCAAACATTGGATGAAGAGTTTAGTCGTTATATGGCTGACTATCAGAATTCGCGTTTTGCGTTTGATTCACGGAACAAAAAAATTGAACAATTGAAAAAAATCACTCAACAAGATTTAGTTGATTTTTATAATCGTTCAGTGATGGATAAAAAAGGTTTTGTATTTGCATCGCAAGTTCTTGGTAAGCGTGAAGATAGTGCTAAACAACCAGAAGCAATTTCTGAGTTTACTGAATTTGAAAATGTATCGGCATTGCAAAATGAGTTATTAAAATAAGTATTATTTAAGTTGTTGATGAAAATATAGGTTACATCTGAAACATTTTGCCAAAAATTGGCATTGCTATCACCTTGTGATACACTGCCAAAATCCCAATAGTTTGAGTATATTATGATTACTGGATCGATTGATTATTGTACTATAGGTCAACGTTTACGTGCGTATCGGATTGCCGCTTCGCTGAAGGCTGAAGATGTTGCTGACAGTCTTAAAATTTCAAGAGCAGCAGTCTATCGGTTAGAAAAAGGCGAAATCGTTAAAATCGAAACTTTAGAACGGTTGGCCTTGTTACTTGATACTTCTTTTGCGAGTTTGCTTGGAATTGATACCGAATATTACTCGAGTGGTGACGGTTTTTTTGAGCGTATGCGCCAGTTAGAAGAACAATCAACCCATATCTATTCTCACTTCGATCCTTTTTCATTTTTATTAACTTCACCAGATTATCTTTCTCATTTAGCTCTGATGCTCAATGAATCAAGCGAGTCGATTGATCATCAAAAATATTCAGTCATTTTGTCGATTTTAAAAGAACGTAAAAAGCAGTTTCATCAATCAGTCCCAAAGGTCATCAATTTAATTAGCTTACGTAATGTAGAGCGGTTTTTGCATATTGGTTTAGTGGGAAATTTGACAATTTCGCCAGGAAAGAAGTCAGAAAGGATGTTATTAGCACGTAAAGAAGTTTATCATTTAATTGAGCTAATAGAACAACAATCCTTTGTGCCAACCATTGCTATTACACAAGAAGCAATTCCATCAATTGCTTTTCAGATTTTTTATCAAGATGGAAATCCTATTTCATTAGCGATGAGCCCGTTTCGATTAGGTGAGTTACCTAATGTGACTACTGGTATTGCATCAATCACGTCATCCTATGATGCTATTAAACGGTATCATCATTTATTTGATAAGTTATGGCAAAATAGCGCTAAAGATAAGCAAGCAATTGATTTATTAAAAGCGACGTTAGAAAAATTTTAAAGAATATTAAAGAGAGTCATTATGTTATCCTTAACATTACAACCAATAAAAAAATTTAGTGGTACGATTAATTTGCCAGGTTCAAAAAGTGTTTCTAATCGTGCGTTATTACTATCAGCACTAAGTAAAGGTAATACTCGTTTAACTAATTTACTGGATAGTGATGATGTGCGTTATATGCTTGATGCACTTGCAGCATTAGGTGTTAAGTATCAGTTATCGCACGATCGCACCATTTGTGATGTTCAAGGTATAGGGGGGATGTTGCAATCTGACCATACATTAGAGCTTTTTTTAGGTAATGCTGGTACGGCAATGCGTCCTTTAGCTGCTGCATTATGTCTTGGCCCTAATAATATTGTGTTAACTGGTGAACCTCGTATGAAAGAACGTCCAATTGGCCATTTAGTTGATGCATTGCGTCAAGGTGGAGCTAATATTGATTATATCGAAAATGAAGGTTATCCACCACTACATATTCAAGGTGGTTTTATTGGCGGTAACATCCAAGTTGATGGTTCAGTATCTAGCCAATTCTTAACCGCGTTGTTAATGGCTTCGCCACTGGCACAAAATGATACTGAAATTACTATCATTGGTGATTTGGTATCTAAACCTTATATTGATATCACTATCAAAATGATGGCTATTTTTGGTGTATCGGTCACAAATCACAACTATCAAAAATTTACGGTTAAAGCAAATCAGTGTTATCAATCGCCGGATCATTATTTAGTTGAAGGCGACGCCTCATCGGCTTCTTATTTTTTAGCAGCCGCTGCAATTAAAGGTGGTCGTGTTAGGGTAACGGGCATTGGTAAAAATAGCTTACAAGGCGATACGCAGTTTGCTCATGTGCTTAAAAAAATGGGTGCAACAGTGACTTGGGCTGATGATTATATTGAATGTTCACGTGGTGAATT
Organism: Gilliamella sp. App4-10; assembly: GCF_001690495.1. Taxonomy (GTDB): domain Bacteria; phylum Pseudomonadota; class Gammaproteobacteria; order Enterobacterales; family Orbaceae; genus Gilliamella; species Gilliamella apicola_G. The sequence continues at coordinate 10,462 of NZ_LZGS01000004.1, read as the reverse complement.
ACACGGTATTGATATGGATATGAATCATATTCCAGATGCTGCAATGACGATAGCAACAACTGCTTTATTTGCTAAGGAGCCAACTACAATCCGTAATATTTATAATTGGCGAGTTAAAGAGACTGATCGCTTATATGCTATGGCCACTGAGTTAAGAAAGGTTGGTGCAAAAGTTGATGAAGGCCGTGATTATATTACTATTGTGCCTCCAGTTAAATTAACCCATGCCGAAATCGAAACCTATAATGATCACCGTATTGCTATGTGTTTTTCTCTCATAGCGCTTTCTGATACACCTGTAACAATATTAGATCCGAAATGTACAATGAAGACTTTTCCTGATTATTTTGAACATTTTAAACGATTAAGCGAAGAATAAAATGAATAAATCTATTCCCGTTATTGCTGTTGATGGGCCAAGTGGTGTTGGTAAGGGCACATTATCCCAAGCATTAGCCAATCATTTTAAATGGCATCTTTTAGATTCTGGCGCTATCTATCGTGTGCTGGCACTTAGTGCGCTTAAGCAAGGTATTGCGCTAGATGATGCTTCCCAACTTGAGCAATTAGCCCTTAATTTACCGCTAACGTTTGATACCCATAGTTGTGATGTTAAAGTGCTATTAAATCATGTTGATGTTACTAAAGACATCCGCACAGAACAAATAGGTGGCGCAGCATCAAAAGTGGCGGCAATTAATTCGGTTAGAATAGCTTTATTACAGCGTCAGCGTGACTTTAAGCAAGCACCAGGGTTAATTGCGGACGGTCGTGATATGGGGAGTGTGGTGTTTAGTGATGCACCTGTTAAAATTTTTCTTGATGCAAGTGCACACTCTCGCGCAGAAAGGAGAATGAAACAGTTGCAAGATAAGCAAAATCATGTTAAATTCGCCGAAATTTTGCAGGAGATAACTGCGCGTGATGAACGCGATCGTAATCGAACTGTTGCGCCACTCAAACCTGCAATTGATGCTCTAATAATTGATACCACATCACTGTCTATTCAAGATGTTTTTAATCAATCTATTAAGTATATAAACGAAAAACTTGCGTTGTAAATTTGCTTTCAGCGTTGATCAAGCTCCAATATAGGGATGTTTGGAGTATTTTAAACAACCCCACAAGACAAGATGTAATGTGGACGTTAATATTAATTTAAGTATATAAATATGACTGAATCTTTTGCTCAACTCTTTGAAGAGTCTTTAAATCAACTAGACACTCGTTCTGGTAATATGATCCGTGGTACTGTCGTTGCAATCGACAAAGATGTTGTTTTAGTTGATGCTGGTTTAAAATCTGAATCAGCAATTCCAGTAGAGCAGTTTAAAAATGCCCAAGGCGAATTAGAAGTTCAAGTTGGCGACGTTGTTGATGTCGTTCTTGACTCAATTGAAGATGGCTTTGGTGAAACAATCTTATCTCGTGAAAAAGCTAAACGCCATGAAGCGTGGTTAACACTAGAAAAAGCAGTTGATGATGCTGCAACAGTTTTAGGTGTTATCAATGGTAAAGTTAAAGGTGGCTTTACGGTTGATCTTAATGGGGTTCGTGCGTTCCTTCCTGGTTCGCTTGTTGATGTTCGTCCATTACGTGATACTTCTCATATTGAAAACAGAGAAATCGAATTAAAAGTTATTAAATTAGACCAAAAACGCAATAATGTTGTTGTTTCACGTCGTGCGGTTATCGAATCTGAGAATAGCGCAGAAAGAGAACAACTTCTTGAAAATTTACAAGAAGGTTCTGAAGTTAAAGGTATTATCAAAAATCTTACTGATTACGGCGCATTCGTTGATCTTGGTGGGGTTGATGGTTTACTTCATATCACTGATATGGCTTGGAAACGTGTTAAACATCCAAGTGAAGTGGTTGAAGTAGGTCAAGAATTACTTGTTAAAGTACTTAAATTTGACAAAGATCGTTCACGTGTATCGCTTGGCTTAAAACAATTAGGCGAAGATCCATGGGTTTCAATTGCTAAACGTTACCCAGAAGGCACTAAAGTAACAGGTAAAGTAACTAACCTAACTGACTACGGTTGTTTTGTAGAGATCGAAACAGGCGTTGAAGGTTTAGTTCACGTTTCTGAAATGGATTGGACAAATAAAAACATTCACCCGTCAAAAGTGGTTAGCTTAGGTGATATGGTTGAAGTTATTGTTCTTGAAATAGATGAAGAGCGTCGTCGTATTTCTCTTGGTCTTAAACAATGCAAACCAAATCCATGGTTACAATTTGCTGAATCACACAACAAAGGTGATAAAGTTAGCGGTAAGATCAAATCAATCACTGATTTTGGTATCTTCATTGGTTTAGAGGGTGGTATCGATGGTTTAGTTCATCTTTCAGATATCTCTTGGAATATGCCTGGCGAAGAAGCTGTTAAAGCTTATAAGAAAGGTGATGATATCGAAGCTGTTGTTTTACAAGTTGATGCAGAGCGTGAACGTATTTCTTTAGGTGTTAAACAATTAGAAGACGATCCATTTAGTAGTTTTGCGTCTAACTACAAAAAAGGCACAATCGTTAAAGGTACTGTAACTGCAGTAGACGCAAAAGGTGCAACTATCGAAATCGCTGAAGGTATTGAAGGTTACTTGAAAGCACAAGATATCGCTCGTGAACGTATTGAAGATGCAACAACTGCATTAAAAGTTGGTGATGAAGTTGAAGCTAAAATTGTTAATATCGATCGTAAAACTCGTGCAATTTCGTTATCAGTACGTGCAAAAGATGAAGCTGACGAGAAAGAGGCACTTGCTGCTGTAAATAATTCAGCAAGTCAAGAAGATGCATCATTTACTAATGCAATGGCTGAAGCTTTTAAAGCAGCATCAAAAACTGAGTAAAAAATATTTATGTAAAGAGTAAAGAGGGCTTGCCCTCTTTTTCTTTTATGGGATAAAATAAATAAGTTACATGCCACATAAATAAATTAGGAGTGACCATGAACAGATCAGATTTAGTAGAACGAATTGTTAACTGGCGAACACATCTTCCTGTGCAATTAGTTGATGATTCAGTTAGAGATATCATCGAACAGATCGCTTTAGCCATGGAAAGTAACGATCGTGTAGAAATTCGAGGCTTTGGCAGTTTTAGTTTGAACTACCGAGCTCCTCGTAAAGCAAGAAACCCAAGAACTGGCGGTAATGTTGAAGTTAAACATAAATATATTCCTCACTTCAAACCGGGTAAAGAATTGCGTGAAAGAGTAAATAAAGCTGCAAACGCATAATATTTAATTTTCTACTTAGATAAAAGCCTTTGAGTTAAATCAATGGCTTTTTTATTTAGAGTAACTTAACTTCCGCTATTTGACAATTATTATTAATTAGTCAATTCAATTCTTCCTTAATTAGTGAAAAACATCGACTCTTCGGTAATAATCCGCATTAACGATCTCGCTTTTTAAAATTTGAAACATTGCAAACCTTTTTAGAAAATTTCATTAAGTTTAATAATTAAAATGGAATATAGATCGAAAAATCCAAAATCAATTATTTCTTTGATGATATCAAGTGATAGGCTGGCTATTTTTAATATAAAGATAGTAGGCGCTAGTGCGAAAATTTTGTTCTTTAGATTTAATGGCTATCATGTTTTCGTTAGGTTGCTTGCCATTACTGTTTTTGCCACAATTATTGTCTAATTGGCAGTGGTATTGTATTGCTGTTATTTTATTTATTTTGGTACTGGTTGTTCCGATTAAATTGCGTTATTTTTTGTTTGTTTGGGTTATGTTTTTTTTAGGATTTTTGTGGTCTAATGCTTATTGTAAGCAATATTTATCGAACATTTCTTCTTATATTGATAAAACGTTAGTCGTTAGAGCAAAGGTGGTTAATATCAATACTCATCAGGCAGTAACAGTCATTGAGCCTTATTATTTGCCATTTTCTATTTTTTCCATTTCAGAAGTTATGCTGTCAAATAATATTCCGATTTCGATTTACTGGGATAGGCTGGAACTCCCAAAGTCAGGGCAGATTTGGCAATTAACACTAAAAACAAAAGTTGTGCATGGTTATTTAAATGATGGAGGATTTGATAGCCAGCGCTTTTCAATAGCAAACCGAAGTATATTATCAGCTAAGTTAATTGATGCCAGACTGTTAGATAGTCAATCAGATTTAAGGCAAACTATTGTTGATTTAGTACTCCCTTATATAGATTTATTTGATTATCGAGGTATTTTGCTTGCCCTTGCTTTTGGTGAGCGCTCTCAATTAGACGACTCGCATCGTATGGTAATGATGCAAACAGGTGTTGCCCATTTAATGGCAATATCGGGTATGCATATTCTAGTTGTTTTTAGTTTTAGCTGCTTTTTGGTTAAAGCTTTACTATTTTTTATTCCACAGCGTTTTATCTATTTTTTTGTGCCAATTATTATAGGGTGGTTATGTGCACTCTTTTATGCATGGTTAACTAATTTCAATCCTCCTACATTGCGTGCTATATTAGCTTTATCAATTTGGATTTATTTACGTTATAAAAAACATCAAATAAGTGCATGGCAGAAAGTTAATCGAATTATTGCGTTATTATTGTTGTTTGATCCGTTGATGATTTTATCTGAAAGTTTTTGGTTATCTTGCTATGCAGTAATTAGCTTAATTTTTTTGTTTGATTGGTTGCCACTTCCTAAATCAGTAAAGAACAAAAAGCGTTGGTATGTGCTTAGGTTATTGCATTTGCAGTTTGGATTAACCTTGTTATTGCTTCCCATTCAATTTTTAGTTTTTCAGGGTTTTAGTGCGGTTTCAATTTTAACCAATTTAATTGCGATTCCTATTATTTCGTTATTTACTTTTCCCGCTGTTTTACTGGCGTTAATATCTAGTGTTGTTAACTGTTTTTCTAGCGCATTGTGGTTTTGGTTTATTGCTGATAAATCCCTGGAATGGTTATTTTTAAGTTTAAATCGGCTTAATTTGCTATGGCTTAAAATTCCATCAGACTTTTATTTATTAAGCCTTTTAGGTTGGCTAGCGGTAGTTATAATTCGTACTAGAATGTGGCGCCACTTTAGCATTACTTTGTTAGTCATTTTAATGATAATAGTCACGCCATTTTTTAAACAGCAGCAATATCGATGGCGGTTAGATATGTTAGATGTCGGTCATGGATTGGCTATTGTTATTCATGATGGCAAGTCAGCCATTTTGTATGATACGGGAGCTACATGGGAAAAAAGTTCCGCTGTGAAAAAAGTTATTATTCCTTTTTTGCAATGGCATAATTTGAATGTACAAGGCATTATTATTAGTCATCAACACAATGATCATGTTGGTGGTTTGGAATTACTGAAAAGTCTTTATCCTAAGGCATGGTTAATGAGTTCTTCTTATGATTTGAATAATGATTATCCATGTTTAGCCGGTAATCATATTATTTGGAATGATCTGACGTTTAATGTGTTGTGGCCTACTCAGTTGGTTAAATATGCACAAAATAAGGATTCTTGTGTGGTGCAAGTTACCGTTGGACTTTTTTCGGTGTTACTAACTGGAGATTTAGAGCGTAATCAGGAATATCAGTTAATTACAAAGTATCGAGATCAGTTAGCATCCACCATCTTGCAAATTCCGCATCATGGCAGTAGTACTTCATCAAGTTATGCATTTTTAAACCATGTTAAACCAGTAAAATCGTTGGCGTCTACATCTCGTTATAATCCTTGGAAACTGCCTTCTAATAAGGTAATAACGAGGTATCAAGATTTACACTTAGATCATTATGTTACTGCTAGAACTGGTCAAATAAGTTTATTTTTTGATAAACATACTTGGAAGTTAAAAACTATGCGAGGTGAAATTAAACCGAGATGGTATCATGATTGGTTTGGTAGTTTACCAATTTATGAGTAAAATAGAGTATCGTTTGCTATAGGCAACTATTTTAATAATTGTTATATCGACATTAAGAGATATAACAATTTTACTCAATGTAATTAAGTGAAGCTAAAGTTATGATTGAAAAACTGTGGTATGGTAAAAATCGATTATGTTGGTTACTTATACCATTTTCTTTATTATATGGTTTGGTTGCTTTTGTTCGTCGTTCTTTGTATCGATTAGGTATTTTAAAATCTTGGCACTCCCCAGTTCCTATTATCGTTATTGGCAATTTATCAGTTGGAGGTAATGGCAAAACACCACTAGTTGTAGCTTTAATTGAATCGTTAAAACAAAAAGGATTACAAGTTGGGGTTGTTTCACGAGGGTATGGTGGTAAGGCTGATAACTATCCACTTATTTTAGATAATACAACCACAACCGAACAAGCTGGTGACGAACCGGTACTTATTTTTCAACGTGCTAATGTGCCTGTCGCCGTATCGCCGCATCGCGCTGAAGCTGTTCAAGCATTATTAAAGCAGTATGAGTTAGATGTTATTTTGACCGATGATGGCTTGCAACATTATGCTTTAGCGCGGGACATTGAGGTGGTAGTGGTTGATGGAAAGCGTTTATTTGGTAATGGATGGTGGATGCCTGCAGGGCCAATGAGAGAGCGAGAAACTCGATTAAAATCAGTTGATTTAATTATTATAAATGGTGATAGCGTAAATCATTTTACGCAGCAGTACGCAGAAAAAACTTACACAATGCAATTAACACCACTGTATGCAGTAAATTTGCTTACTAAAGAACAAAAAACGTTATCTTCGTTGCAAAATATTTGTGCTATTGCGGGTATTAGTCATCCGCAGCGTTTTTTTGATATGTTGATTAAAATGCAAGTTGATGTGGTTAAAACTGCTTCTTTTGCTGATCATCAAAAATTTACTTTACCATTGTTAAACAATGTTGCAAGTAGTGAACAAACACTTTTAATGACTGAAAAAGATGCCGTTAAATGCAGGCAGTTTGCCCAAAAAAATTGGTGGTATCTACCCATTGATGCGGAAATACCAGTAGGGGCAGTAGATCAGATCTGTTTGTTATTAGCTAAGACAAAATCTCAAAGAGAATAAAACATGAAAGAAATCCTATTAAGCGCAATTGCGTGTCCTAAATGCCATGAGCAATTACAATATGATGTCAATAATCAGCAGTTAATTTGCCAAGTAGATAATTTGGTTTATGCAATCAAAGATAACATTCCTGTATTGCTAGAAAGTGAAGCAAAGCCACTCAATCAATCACAGCCTGTTCAAAAATAATAGTTAGGGTATTAATTATGAATTTTTCGGTTATTATTCCTGCTAGGTATGCTTCAAGCCGTTTGCCTGCTAAACCACTAGCAGATATTCATGGTAAACCTATGATTGTTCGTGTGATGGAGCAAGCAAAAAAGTCGTCAGCCAATCGAGTAATTATTGCAACAGATCATCAGCAAGTTTTTAAGGTAGTCAAGGAATATGGCGGTGAAGTTATTCTTACTAGTGACAAGCATAATTCTGGTACTGAAAGGCTAGCAGAGGTCATTAATGCTTATCAATTTGCTGATGATGAAATTATTGTTAATGTACAGGGGGATGAACCTTTAATTCCACCCGTTATTATTGACCAAGTGGCTGAAAACTTGGTGCAATATAAAACGGGAATGGCAACATTAGCGGTGACAATTGATTCTGTTGAAGAAGCATTTAATACTGGTGCGGTTAAAGTTGTGACTGACAAAGATGGTTATGCACTTTATTTTTCTCGTGCTACGATTCCTTGGGAACGAGATCGCTTTGCTAAATCTGATCTATTAAAACAATCTAGTATTGGTAATTTTTATCTTCGTCATATTGGTATTTACGCTTATCGTGCTGGCTTTATTCGTCAGTATATCAACTGGGCGCCATCTTCACTTGAGCAAATTGAAATGCTAGAACAACTTAGAGTACTTTGGTATGGACAAAAAATTCATGTTGCAGTGGCAAAACAACCTCCTGCAATAGGGGTTGATACGCTAGAAGATTTAGAAAAAGTAAGAACGTTATTTAAGGAGTAAGCTATGGCAAACTTCACTGGTTTTACACAAGCTGGGCTTAATTTTTTGCAAGATGTTTGGATAAATAACAGCAAATCTTGGTTTGAACAACATCGCGCTATTTATGATAACGATTTAGTTAAACCCTTCAGGCTTTTGGTTGAGCAACTAGCACCAGAGATGCTTAAAATTGATAAATGGTTTGAAACTAGACCTGCTATTGGAAAAACAATTTCACGTATTCATCGCGATACTCGTTTTTCAAATGATAAATCACTTTATCGTAACCGTTTATGGTTGACCTTTAAACAACCGAATCGAGATTGGAAAGAAGCGCCAGCTTACTTTTTTGAAATTAGCCCAAGTAGTTATCAATATGGTCTTGGTTATTATTGTTCATCAAAAAAAACGATGGATATTTTTCGAAAAGAAATTCTTAATGATACAAATAAGTTTTTAATGATGACTCGTTGTGTAAAAAAACCATTTGAACTTGTTGGTGAAAGTTATAAACGACCGTTAATCAAAGAGCAAGACGCAAAAATAGCAACATGGTATAATCGCAAAAATCTAGTTGTTATGGTGAGAAGTAATCATATTGAAGATGTGTTAAATAGCGATTTACCCAACAAATTGATGAAAGGATTTAAACAGTTAGTCCCGCTTTATGATTACTTAATGCGAGTGGAAATGTTTAAAAATATATCAAGGTTTTAGTATTGTTGTGTTTGTTTTACTATTAAATATTGGGAAAATGTAATACTAGCCTTTAGCAATGCACTAAATGTTCTCATCATCAGCTGGCCACAATAAAACGATACTACCATAATCATAAAAACATAAATATATAAATATAGGTTAATTTTGGTTGGTAATTACGTTCTTCATAGGCATATTCACCCGACAGTCTGTATAAGTTCCAACAAAAATTGCAGTTAGCTATAATTGAAATAAATGAAAAATGATATATGATATATGATGGATGTTGGCTTTGTTTGCACCAAGTCTCAATACACTTATTATTCATATAATAAAAGGCGTTATCATTCCACTCTGTGATTTTTAGGGACTCTTTGGCTTTATCTCGTTTAGATGGATTGGGGAATGTGCCTCTACTAAGTCATGATGTACCCCTGTTGAATGGATATTAAAGCGAGATTCAATCAAATCCTCATGGCTTTGCCCATTCTTGCCAAACTGCAACGGCTTTTGAGCTATTTCGTTATATTGTGCCGTTGTTTGATTTCAGCGAGCGCTTCTAATGATGTGGCATTAAACGCTTCAACCATCCATTGTGGCCAGCCTTGACCGTCAATCCTATGGGCTTTAAATGCCGCTTCTTGATCTGATTTATATTCACCGTCATCGATATTGGCTGATTTATAATACACCATAAAACTATTGATCCACCCCCAAACAAATGTGCTCGCTGCGCCAGCTCGAATAGGATCTAACATGATATGATCAATCACTTGATGCGTACCGGGTTGGCACACCATTAGCACGGTTGAAGTTAGGGCATTACGTGACATATTATGAATAATAACACCATGCAAATCATCCCAATCATACTCTTTTATACGGCGTTTTTTCGGTTGTAAAAATACCGCCGGATGCCGTAATACTTTAAAGTTAAAAAAATAACTTTCGTTAACATAGACTTTACCCGTTTTACGATTAAATATAATGGGACTACCACGCCAAGAAAAAGCATTTTGATAGATTTCTGGAAGTGCATATGAATAGATAACAAATGAAACTAATAACATGCCAACTAATACTATAAAAAAAACATTCCATTCAGATTTTTTTAGTAATATTGAAAAAAAGCCAAAACTAAAGAAGATTAATACCATAAACATTAAAATTAATGATATAGATAAACACAAATAAAAAGCTTGATCAGAAGGAATCTTACGAATAAAGGCACAATAGTTATTATTGGCATAGCTTAAGCGACGATCATGCAGAGGCACACTATAAGGGCCTTTATCTAGATCGCCAAACCAACCAAAGATTTGTGGACGGTATTTTGATGGCATTTTATTCTCCTTTCTATTTATTCATCATGAAATGGGTTACTGCTGCGATTTATGATGAGTGAGATTTCGTCATCATCTTGTGCATTAGAGCTGATATTGATTTGATAGCTATTTACTAGATCATAAGCAAAGGTGCCCGCGACCCATGTTATCACCGTTAGGTGGCTATCTGACTGGTTAGGATCGGTTTTTTTCACTTCGATTTTTTCAATATCGGTAAAATGGGCTTGCCATATCGCTTTACCCATTCTTGCCAAACTGTAACGGCTTTTGGGCTATTCCGTTATATGGTGCCGTTGTTTGATTTCAGTTAACTCTTCTAATGATGTGGCATTAAACGCTTCAACCATCCATTCGGGCCAGCCTTGACCGGCAATCCTATGGGCTTTAAATGCCGCTTCTTGATCTGATTTATATTCGCCGTCATCGATATTGGCAACATCACAAAAAAACATAAAACTATTGATCCAACCCCAAACAAATGT
>NZ_LZGS01000003.1 GCF_001690495.1 Gilliamella sp. App4-10 | reverse complement strand
TTATCTTTCTTACTACCTTTCTCTTTTAGGTAATCATTATAATAACGTTCATAAGTTTTTAGTACTGCATCTTCAAGGAATTGATCTCCCATTGGATCGACTAACGCAAGTTCAATTAGTCTTCGTTGTTCCAAATTTAAACTTTCTAAAAACGCTTTTGATTCCGCTGCGGTAAGACCTTCAGCCATTAAAACATCTACCACATTAATACTGACTGATGCACCAATTTCACTTGGGCGTACTAGATACCACGCAGCTCTAGCTAAATTATTATTCTCAACCGCATTCTTCCCTGCAGCAACGCCAGTATTGATATCTTGGATATCACCACCGGCCGCGGCGGTAGCTAGGCCAGTCGCGAGTTGGGTTAGGGCGCTGATTTGTTGTCTTTCTTCTTGGTTTAGGTCTTTGATGTCTTTATCGGGGTAAAGGATACCCGCAATAGCATCCGCACTGCGTTCACTTGCGGCAGCACCTAAGCCGCCCACTAGGGCAGAGTTGCCTTGTAGCTCGGCTACCACCGCGCCGAGTATGGCATGACTGACCGTGTTGGCGACTAAGTGGTGCTAAGCCAAAATTAGCAATTAAAAAATTAATTACAGGATTTAGTGACAGTATTAACTGCCACTTTTTAATAACGAATACTCTAACATAAGCTAGGATTATCGGGTTGGGGGTTTGGGTTTGGGTTGGGGTTTGAGCTACTATATTTCAGGATAGATACCTAATTCAATAACTTTAATTTCCCTACATACTACTCGAATATTATAATCTCCCCAAACATTGATAACATTAAAAAAATCATTTTCTGAATAATTATCACATAACCCAAAATGATTCAATTCATTTGAATTGAGTGTGCGATAATTATGGTTAATTTCATATACATTTCCATTATCACCTATGTCTTCATCTTGATTGGACACTGACATAAAAATAATAATAATACACTCAATTTGTATAATTTTATCTAAAGCAATAGCTTTAATTTTTACTTGATTATTAGCTATATTTAGTTCATCTATCCAACTAATTGATAATTTAGTTAAATCTAACATAGATTATACTCCTTATTTAATATTGAGCGTCTCAGTTGGATGTTGATTATGAAGTACATCCCTTGGGATCTCCCTACCATTTGCATCCAACCGTTGCCCTTTATTGATTCTAGCGCCATTTGGTCCATATTTTGGAGCTGGTGTCCTGACTGTTCGACCGCTGTTCCAATTAATTGTAATCTCAGATCCATCTTTAGCAACAAACCTTTGATAACCTGCAGGACTAATTGATTTTTCTTCAAATCCATACTTTTCTAAAATTTTTCTTGCTTGTTCTGGTGATTTACCATCCAAATTAGGTAGTTCAGACGAAGCTCCATTACCTCCAACACCTTTTTTATCGCTATTACGAGATGATTCTTTTGGAGATTTATCATCGTCATCATTAGGCGGTAATCCAGAAGCCCCACCTGCTGAACTACTTCCAGTTCCTGTTAACGGATTATCATTATCTTTCTTACTACCTTTCTCTTTTAGGTAATCATTATAATAACGTTCATAAGTTTTTAGTACTGCATCTTCAAGGAATTGATCTCCCATTGGATCGACTAACGCAAGTTCAATTAGTCTTCGTTGTTCCAAATTTAAACTTTCTAAAAACGCTTTTGATTCCGCTGCGGTAAGACCTTCAGCCATTAAAACATCTACCACATTAATACTGACTGATGCACCAATTTCACTTGGGCGTACTAGATACCACGCAGCTCTAGCTAAATTATTATTCTCAACCGCATTCTTCCCTGCAGCAACGCCAGTATTGATATCTTGGATATCACCACCGGCCGCGGCGGTAGCTAGGCCAGTCGCGAGTTGAGTTAGGGCGCTGATTTGTTGTCTTTCTTCTTGGCTTAGGTCTTTGATGTCTTTATCGGGGTAAAGGATACCTGCAATAACTTCCGCACTGCGTTCACTTGCGGCAGCGCCTAAGCCACCCACTAGGGCGGAGTTGCCTTGTAGCTGCGCAACCACCCCACCCAAGATGGCATGACTGACCGTGTTGGCAATGTGGTCTGTTTCCCATTTGCCGGTTTCAGGGTTGTAATGCTCGGTTTGTTTTTTTATGGCACTGGCAATTTTTGGTGCCAGTGCCCCTGCAACCGCCCCTGTCATGTCGCCACTGATGATGCCGTTGATAAGATTGACCGCCATGTCAATGCCTTGACGGGTTTCACTGCCCATCGCCGACATGCCTTGATTCATCGCTTCTTTGTAAGCATCTTCGTAGACTTTTTGTTACTGCTCGTCGTTTAAGAAGGTACCTTTGTCAGTTGCTTTTAATTTGGTGTTGTTGCCAACCTTGATGTCAAAGCCCTTGGCTAACGCTAAAAAAACAAAAAATTTAATTAAATCAACGATCTTTCTGAATTATTTTTTGTAAGTAAAAATAGTGAATTAATGCATTTTCTATGTTTTGAATAGAGGGAGATATGGCATAATAAGCAATACAACAGGTAGCCATTATTTAATACAATGGTACATAAAAATAATAATGGCTAAAGTGCATACTAAGCAAAAATTGGCAATTAAAAAATTAATTATAGAATTGAGTGGCAGAATTAACTGTCACTTTTAATAACGAATACATTAATATAGGCTAGGATTGTCGGGTTATGTTTGAGCTACTACAATTTATGCAGTAACAAGATCCTGTTTTGCTTCATTTAAAATATTAACAAATTCATCAAGTGGGAATTTTGGTTTTACCTGCTCTGCTAGTATTCTGGAATCAAAGAAAAACTCTATTTCTATATTAGAAATGCCTTTGTCTTTATTTAATTGGCAAAGCATTTGTCCTTTGTAAGATATTTCAATAGTTATTTCTTCATACTTATTATCACTAAAAAAATCAATTTCAAAATCAGTATTCATAATTAGTCATTCCCTTATTAGTTATTTCTTTTTTGGATCTAAAAAACCAGAAAAAGAACCATCAGCATTATAGCGGATTCCTTGCCCGTTAGGTAACCTATATTCAACGCCACCACGAGATAATTCTGTTCTAATCGTATTAGGATTCTCTAATACCTCCTTAACAAATTTACTAGCTGCCGCATTCTTTTGAGTAACATAACCTTTCAATGCTTCAAATGTTCCGCCTTGTCTACCCGCATGTTTCTCCCAAGCTCTAGCCGCCTCAGATAATCCTTGAGCATTTACTGGCTTATTGGCAGAGTTAACTAATTTATTGATGTTTAAATTATTACCAACTTGTCCTGTCGCACTCGCCCCCTTTCCAGCTTTAGTTTTAGGTGGAACAATATCATCAATTTTATTAACAACCTTTCCGGCGTTTCCTGCTAATTTTGATGGTACTAATATACTGGTTAGAATTGAAGCCACTTCTTCTAGTGATCGTTGCTCTCCCTTTTGCGCTTTAGCAAAAACATCACGAACATGATCCCACGTATCACCATTGATTAATGAAGTCATTGCGTCTGATGCAGTTTTATTAGCTTTCCCTAAATCATCGAGTGCAGTATCGCAATAAGATGCCCCCATGGTACAACTTCCTAATGCAAGTATAGCATCTAATGCTGTATCTGCAGCGCCAGCACCAAAATCAACCGTATCACCATATGACATCATTATCCCATTAAGAATTTGAGATGCTGTATTTTCACCAATTTTTTCTCTAATTTCTGTTTTCCAGTATTCAACACTGTTTTTATGTTTTTCACGAAACCTATCACCAAGTAACGAATTATTCTCAACCGCATTTTTCCCCGCAGCAACCCCGGTATTGATATCTTGAATATCACCACCGGCAGCGGCTATTGCAAGGCCTGTCGCGAGCGGTGATAGTGCACTGATTTGTTGTCTTTCTTCCTGGCTTAGGTCTTTGATGTCTTTATCAGGGTAAAGGATACCTGCAATAGCATCCGCACTGCGTTCACTTGCGGCAGCACCTAAGCCGCCCACTAGGGCAGAGTTGCCTTGTAGCTCGGCTACCACCGCGCCGAGTATGGCATGACTGACCGTGTTGGCGACTAAGTGGTGCTAAGCCAAAATTAGCAATTAAAAAATTAATTACAGGATTTAGTGACAGTATTAACTGCCACTTTTTAATAACGAATACTCTAACATAAGCTAGGATTATCGGGTTGGGGGTTTGGGTTTGGGTTGGGGTTTGAGCTACTATATTTCAGGATAGATACCTAATTCAATAACTTTAATTTCCCTACATACTACTCGAATATTATAATCTCCCCAAACATTGATAACATTAAAAAAATCATTTTCTGAATAATTATCACATAACCCAAAATGATTCAATTCATTTGAATTGAGTGTGCGATAATTATGGTTAATTTCATATACATTTCCATTATCACCTATGTCTTCATCTTGATTGGACACTGACATAAAAATAATAATAATACACTCAATTTGTATAATTTTATCTAAAGCAATAGCTTTAATTTTTACTTGATTATTAGCTATATTTAGTTCATCTATCCAACTAATTGATAATTTAGTTAAATCTAACATAGATTATACTCCTTATTTAATATTGAGCGTCTCAGTTGGATGTTGATTATGAAGTACATCCCTTGGGATCTCCCTACCATTTGCATCCAACCGTTGCCCTTTATTGATTCTAGCGCCATTTGGTCCATATTTTGGAGCTGGTGTCCTGACTGTTCGACCGCTGTTCCAATTAATTGTAATCTCAGATCCATCTTTAGCAACAAACCTTTGATAACCTGCAGGACTAATTGATTTTTCTTCAAATCCATACTTTTCTAAAATTTTTCTTGCTTGTTCTGGTGATTTACCATCCAAATTAGGTAGTTCAGACGAAGCTCCATTACCTCCAACACCTTTTTTATCGCTATTACGAGATGATTCTTTTGGAGATTTATCATCGTCATCATTAGGCGGTAATCCAGAAGCCCCACCTGCTGAACTACTTCCAGTTCCTGTTAACGGATTATCATTATCTTTCTTACTACCTTTCTCTTTTAGGTAATCATTATAATAACGTTCATAAGTTTTTAGTACTGCATCTTCAAGGAATTGATCTCCCATTGGATCGACTAACGCAAGTTCAATTAGTCTTCGTTGTTCCAAATTTAAACTTTCTAAAAACGCTTTTGATTCCGCTGCGGTAAGACCTTCAGCCATTAAAACATCTACCACATTAATACTGACTGATGCACCAATTTCACTTGGGCGTACTAGATACCACGCAGCTCTAGCTAAATTATTATTCTCAACCGCATTCTTCCCTGCAGCAACGCCAGTATTGATATCTTGGATATCACCACCGGCCGCGGCGGTAGCTAGGCCAGTCGCGAGTTGGGTTAGGGCGCTGATTTGTTGTCTTTCTTCTTGGTT
>NZ_LZGS01000002.1 GCF_001690495.1 Gilliamella sp. App4-10 | reverse complement strand
TAGAATTTTGACTTTATTGTTTTTTATCCAACTTATCAAAACTCATTATAAATAAAAATATAAAAATTAATTGTGTGCTTCTAACTAATTTCGACCCCAGCAGGAATCGAACCTGCAACTAGCCCTTAGGAGGGGCTTGTTATATCCATTTAACTATAAGGTCATTGGAGTTCGTATTCTAATAAATTTGAAAAGATAATGCTATTTAAATAACGAAAAATTTTCTATTTTTAGTAATCATGATACAATCGCATCAACTTTAACCTCATTACTTTTAATCAAAGATACTATGAAAAAAAGAATAGTTGGTATGATATTTTCGGTAATGGCACTCACAGGTTGCGCCACTTATCAATCCGAAAACAATTCCTATAGCGATCCATTATCTGGCTTTAACAAAACCATGTTTGATGTTAACTACTATGCGCTTGATCCTTATATTTTGCGCCCTACGGCAGTCGCTTGGAAAGATTACGTCCCTTCCCCCGTTCGTACAGGTGTGGTTAATTTTTCATCTAACCTTTCGGAGCCTGCTTCAATGGTGAATAATTTATTACAAGGTGATGTTCATAAAGCAGGTACACATTTAGCGAGATTCTTTTTAAATACGGTTTTCGGTTTTGCGGGTTTAATAGATGTAGCTAGCATGTCTGACCCACAATTACAAAAAGGTGGGAAACGGAGCTTTGGTGATGTGTTAGGTCATTATGATGTACCTTATGGCCCTTATGTTGTGCTACCGTTTTATGGTTCAGCAACGTTAAGGCAGGAAGGTGGTGGCGTGGTTGACACCCTTTATCCACCGCTTGTTTGGTTAGATTGGCAGTGGACCTTGGTGCGTGGCGTGTTTGATGGCATTGAAGCGCGTGCTGTTGCGATCGAGTATGAAGATTTAATTAAAAATAGCGATGACCCTTATAACTTTATGCGTAACGCTTACTTCCAACGTAATGACTTTGTCGCATCGGGTGGTAAAGTGGATGAAAGCAAGCAAAAACAACGTGAAGAATCGATTAATGATGTTATTAATGATATCGATTCACAATAGCTTTAATTAAATTATGCTGCTATGTTAAATCAAGTTAATAAATAAACCGCCATTAATTGGCGGTTTATTTATGGTCTTTTATTTATGATGACGCTAATTAGTCACTTTTATTTGCCTATCTATTTTGATATTGGTTTCATTTCTGGCAGATAATGCCAAAATCGGCTTGGCATTTGTTGGCGTTGCAATTTAGGATTGATGCGTTCTTTGATGGTTAACGCATTACAATAACGTAACCACATGGTTTGAAATAGTATTTCGTCTTCGGTTAGATAATGTTGATTAACTTGGCTGTTAATAATCAGCTCCTCTTTATCAATAAGCGAAACTGGTTCAATGCTGTTCAAATTATAGATATAACCATATTCGCGCTTTTCGTCATATATTGCCCATTTTTGATCGGCAAAACGTTCTTTAAAAAATTTAAGCACCAATGGCAAAACATTATAAATAGGTGCAATAATCGAAAAATAAATTTTATCTTTCCTATCGTTACGCTCAACAACATCTTTAACCGGATTGTTAATCGCATTAAAGCGTACAAATTGCATCACACGATGCCGTTCTCTACTCACTTTTTTAGCAATATCATGCACAGTTAACACATCTTGATCGGCAAAATCAGTCTCGATTGATTTAGATGATTTAAATACCTTACAAATGTAACGAAAAACAATTAAATCACTTTCGGAAAGTTCCGATAGCCAAACATACATCAAATGACGAAGCGCAACTTTGCTAATCTTGTTAATTAATGCTACGCGTACTCGTTCATATTTTGCATCACAAAATTCAACATGATGCCTATCAGACACTAACAACGGTTCGACCTGCCCTGTGGTTAATAAGCATTCAGGCATTTTTTTGAGTTTAAAAGCATCAAACACAGCACAAAGCAAGCTTTCAAAGCTCTTATCATAATAAAACGCTAACATGATTTACCACCCCATCACTAATTGCTGTGGAATATTTGTCTGTTTATCTTCTAGCAAAGGTGGTTCTTGCAACGATAGTCGGATATATTCGGCCGATGAGTTGAGTAATTTGAATTTTTTCATTTCGTGACAAACAATAAAAAATTGTGCACGTTTTAAAACAACGCCAATGCGTTTAAGCGCGTCAAGAGTAAGCTTTCGATGACGCCTTGCCATCACAATTAACTTGGCAGACTTAACTCCAATACCTGGCACTCGTAATATTTGTTGATAACTATCACGATTAACATCAACCGGAAAAAACTGCGGATTACGGATTGCCCAAGCCAATTTAGGATCAACAGTTAAATCTAGATCGGGATATTGATCATTAACAATTTCATCGACAGTAAAATCATAAAAACGCAATAACCAATCGGCTTGATATAAACGGTTTTCGCGCACTCTGGGTACTTCTTGCACAACAGGCAGCCGTTTGTCGTAACCATTTACCGGAATAAATCCCGAATAATAAACTCGCTTCATACTTGGTCGTTTATAAAGTTTGGCGGTTAATTGCAAAATTTGCTTATCCGACTCATCTGTCGCACCAATAATAACTTGCGTACTTTGTCCCGCAGGTACAAATTTGGGGGTGGATCGAAATTTTTTGCGATCTTCAATATTTTCAAGTACATTTTGATGAATTTGGCGCATAGGTTGATAAATGCTTTGATGATCTTTATCGGGCGCAAGTAATTTAAGGTTTTCTTCGGTTGGAATTTCTAAATTGACACTCATCCTATCAACTAATAAGCCCGCTTGATTAATTAGATCGTTACTGGCGCCAGGGATCGCTTTCATATGTATATAGCCATTAAAGCCATGCTCATCACGCAGAATCTTTACCACTCTAATCATTCTTTCCATGGTATGATCAGGACTTCTAACAATGCCCGAACTGATAAATAAACCTTCGATATAATTACGGCGATAAAATTCAATGGTCAAATTGGCCAACTCGCGTGGCGTAAAGCCCGCTCTTGGAATATCATTACTTTTCCGGTTAATACAATAAGCACAATCAAACATGCAATAATTTGTCAGCATAATTTTAAGTAACGAAACACACCTTCCATCGGCAGTAAAGGTATGGCAAATACCAGATTTATGAGCATGACCAATACCTTTAGCTTTATTATTTCTTGATGCACCACTTGACGAGCAAGAAATATCATATTTTGCCGACTCAGCTAATATTTCAAGTTTGGTTATCATTTTTTCGTTCATATTAAAAACACCAACAAACACTGTTTATATGTACAGTATTATAATGATATTATTATTGTATGCAACAAAATAATGCATATCAAACAGGTCGCTCTCTTTTAATGAGAACGTTTAAGAGGTTTTAAGCTATTTTAGCTAAAGTTGAATGAGGAATATTTATATAAGCATTATATAAACAATAAAAAACTGGCTTGCTATACAAAATAAAAAAAGAGTTAAGGTATTGTTCAGCTTACAAGTGTAAGCTATAATTAACGCACTTTTGTGTATGAAGCAAGATAACTTAGGAGCTAAAGAGTAAATGAAACGTGTTGTTATTACAGGGTTAGGAATTCTTTCAAGTATTGGGAATAATACTAAAGAAGTTTTGGAATCACTCAAAATAGGTCGTAGTGGTATTACCTTTTCTC
Organism: Gilliamella sp. App4-10; assembly: GCF_001690495.1. Classification (GTDB taxonomy): domain Bacteria; phylum Pseudomonadota; class Gammaproteobacteria; order Enterobacterales; family Orbaceae; genus Gilliamella; species Gilliamella apicola_G. Next base: position 128,912 of record NZ_LZGS01000002.1, on the reverse strand, counting down.
AAGAAATGAAAGATAACGGAATGCGTAGCCATGTATGCGGAAATGTTAAATTAGATACTACAGGACTCATTGATCGCAAAATTGTTCGCTTTATGAATGATGCTTCTATTTACGGTTATCTTGCTTTACAACAAGCGATCGAAGATGCAAAATTAACCCCAGAACAAGTCTCTAATCCTCGTACAGGGTTAATTGCCGGTTATGGTGGCTCAACCAAAACACAGTACAATGTCGTTGCCGGCATGAAAGAAAAGGGTTTACGTGGTGTTGGTCCGTATGCTGTAACAAAATCAATGTCATCGGCGATTTCCGCTTGTTTAGCAACTCCATTTAAAATCAAAGGTGTTAGCTACTCAATGACATCGGCTTGCGCAACATCAGTTCACTGTATTGGTCACGCCGCCGAACTTATTCAACTTGGCAAACAAGATATCGTTTTTGCTGGTGGTGGTGAAGAACTTTGCTGGGAAATGTCTTGCGAATTTGATGCCATGGGCGCTTTATCAACTAAATATAACGATAATCCAGAAAAAGCATCTCGTGCTTATGATAAAAACCGTGATGGTTTTGTTATTGCTGGTGGCGCAGGTATGGTTGTTGTTGAAGAATTAGAACATGCTCTTGCACGTGGTGCTCATATTTATGGTGAGCTGGTTGGTTATGGCGCAACATCAGATGGTCATGACATGGTTGCCCCATCGGGCGAAGGTGCTATGCGCTGTATGCAACTTGCCATTCAAGATTTAGATGTACCTGTTGATTACATCAACACGCACGGGACATCAACCCCAGTGGGTGATGTTAAAGAGTTATGGGCAATCAAACAAGTATTTGGTGATAATATTCCAGCGATTTCATCAACAAAATCAATGACTGGTCACTCATTAAGTGCAACTGGTGCACAAGAGCTTATCTATTCATTATTAATGTTGGAACATGGATTTATTACACCAAGTATTAATATTGATGAACTTGATGAAGCTGCAATTGGTATGAACATTATTACTGAACCAACCGAACGTGAACTAACAACAGTCATGTCAAATAGCTTCGGTTTTGGTGGTACTAATGCCTCAATTGTCATGAAAAAATACAAAGCTTAATAAGCAAATTTAATTGATATCAACCAATAAAAAAACCGTTCTTAATAGAACGGTTTTTTTATTATTTACACAATTGGATGTTAGATAACCAGGCAATAGCTTGCTTAGTTGTCAAATAAATATATAAGATAAAAATTAACACGTTAAAATATTTGACATTGATTCGCATCATCTGGAATACCCACATTAATGACTTTTATTTTATGTTATCGAATGTGAACAAATGAAGCTGAATATAAAAAATTAACATTTACTACACAATTTCATGTAGAGCAAGAAAGAAAGAAAATAATAAAACGAGCACACAATATCTATCAATACAAAATTAATAAAACAAAAGTATTTGGCTGTTGTGATAGATTTGTATTTTATATAAAAGTTGCTTAGCTAGAAGACCAATTTTATTGGATTTCTATTTAACAAAATGATTTATAGATGTTTTCTATTTTTTGTCCTATGTTGTTTTTTAAATCAATCTGATTTAGACCTATGTCTAGTTATGAAAAGTGCCCAAAACCTTTCCTAAAAATCCCCCTTATCTGCTTCTTGCAAAATTCAGCCATCTAGTTTACTTTACTTATTCACTGAAAAAATAAGTAGAGCGTAAACATGTCGATAACATTCAAAGAACAGCAACAGCGAATTAGTTTTGTTAAGCAATTTTTTGCTAATCAACTTGCCGATCGTTTATCACTGATCGAAGTGCAAGCCCCGTTATTAAGTCAAGTTGGCGATGGTATTCAAGATAATTTATCAGGCACTGAGCACGCAGTACAAGTTAAGATAAAAGCAATACCTCATGCACAATATGAAGTAGTGCATTCACTGGCTAAATGGAAGCGTAAGATTCTAAGTGATCACCACTTCGAAGTTGGCGAAGGAATTTACACCAATATGAAAGCACTACGCCCAGACGAGGAGCAACTTTCGCCAATTCATTCAGTTTATGTGGATCAGTGGGATTGGGAAAAAGTAATTCGACCACAAGATCGCAATTTAACTTATTTAAAAAAAACTGTCGATGATATTTACGCTGCCATTAAAGCAACTGAAAAGGCGGTGTCAGTGCAATATCATATTTCGCGCTTTTTGCCGGAATCAATTACCTTTATCGATAGTGAACAACTATTAAAGCGTTATCCAAATTTATCATCCAAAGAACGCGAAAATGCCATAACTAAAGAGCTTGGAGCTGTATTTTTAATTGGTATTGGTGGTAAATTATCAAATAATGAAAAGCACGATACACGCGCGCCCGACTATGATGATTGGAGTAGTGACAACGATTTAGGATCGAAAGGCTTAAATGGTGATATTTTAGTGTGGAATCCAGTTTTAAATAATGCGTTTGAAATTTCATCAATGGGTATTCGTGTCGATTCTGAAACTTTAAAACATCAATTAAAACTAACAAATGATGAAGATCGACTACAACTTGCTTGGCATAAAGCGTTAATTAATGGCGATTTGTTACAAACTATTGGTGGCGGCATTGGACAATCGCGTTTAACAATGTTGCTGTTGCAACAAAAACATATTGGCCAAGTGCAAGCAAGTGTATGGGGCAAAGATGTGAAAGCGAAATACCACCATTTGTTATAGCAACACCATACAAATATAGGGCATTACGCCCTATTTTTTCAACAAAATAATCCAAATTAATTTTCTACCGGTTCATCTGGTTCCTCAAATTCCTCAACTTGTAATGGCGCAGATTCAGTATTTTGTGGCACTGTGAAGTCATCTTGCTCGGTCGGCTCAGTAAGATCGGCTGGTTGATTAGATTCGGTTGGATTAATTATTGATGGTTGAGTTTTATCGTCATTGCTTTGCGTAGGTTCATCTTCTTCGACATTGGCTGGCAACTGAGTTTGAGACTGAGTTGCTAAGCCATCTAAACGGATATAAACAATTTTTTGATGACCTCGATCGCATGATCCCACAATTTTGCCTTCAATTTGTTGTTCTGGCTTGTCAGCAGATTCTAGTTTGAGCTGAAACCACGACGGATCAACACCGTTATTTTTGATTTTTTCAGCAATATTGTCTCTAATTTCGTCACAATTTGATGCCGCAGCTAACAGAGGTAAACCTAATAAAAACACACCGATTAATTTTTTCATTTTCTTTTCCTTTTATATGTAATTTGACGATTACAAGTATTATAAAATATTAATTAAACTGTTTAATTTCTTTTAATATATGATTAAAACAACCTGCCATTTTGTTAAGTAATGTTAAAACAAACTGATTAGCTTGATTTATTCACTGTACAATTTGATAACTGTTTAACAAACCTGTTAATAACTAAGTAACATCATGATTATTAGATTATTATTTAAATGATTAAAAATTAAACAGTCCAATTTTCGATTTTATTTTGATGAAAAAGCAAATCTTTTTGTAAATTTTGCTAAAATAGCCTATTACCATTGATAATAAAAATGTCAATAAAAAGTCACTGGCAAATATGATTAATTGACTACTACTCAATTGCTCTGCGCAAATTACAGTGCAGTAAAAAAGGCAATTAAACCAAAAAATACCCCTGGAGAATTAGCAATTGCAATAGGCCAATCTTTCTTTTCTCTCAATAAGCCATAGCAAACCCAAAGCGAACAGTTAATAGCAGCAGCCAAGGGTTGGGTAGGATTAGATTTAAATCCCTGTAAATTATCGATGATTTGTGGGATATAGGAAACATACATCCCTAAAGAAGCCACCGTCGCTATAATGCCTAATATACGAAAAGCCTTTGATGAAAGATGCAAAATTGCCTCCTAATATTATTTATGATTTATCATCTTATACCAGTAATTATAACGAGTTAGCGCACTGCCAGTAAACTAGCATATTTGGCTTAACAGTATAAATAGAGTTAAAAAAAGGTAAGTAATTGACTAAATTTAGCTTAAGAGCTAACGTTATTATAGGTAATTTTATATTTAATCATAATGTTAATAAAAATGCTCTGGTTATTTACAATGTGATGCAATAACAATCACAAGGTATAACTAATTTCAACAATTAGTTAAGCAGTATAATTTTGCTTTTCCAATCTTCGACTATTTTAACGAATTTGTTTTACCGATAAGGCAAAAAAGAGAAAGATATTTATTCACATTATGATTTGATAAGTGCTGAATAAACCTGTTAATAACTTCTTAACAGATTGATTATTTTTTAATTTATAAAAAAGATTAAATGTTAAACTACCACAGCAACGATTCTATTCGAATTAAAAAAGCAAGCCTTTTTTTAACTTTTTGAATTTAGTTGCCCGTGTTTTGCTAAAATTGCACACCAACATGAAGAATAAATTGAATAGCAAAATACCGATAAAAAGGCGTTAGCCATAAGCCATAACAAATAGGCTACCGCAATTAACAAAAAATTTATTTTATACAATGAATTATTGCAAGTCCAACATAACCTATTAATTAACAAAATCATCTTTATCAAGTTCAAGTTATCGAGAATTTTTGACGAAGTGACCTGGTTAGTGGCCCCCCATTTATGACAAAAATCGCAAAGTCATTGCTGCAATTAGCATCTCAGGGGTTCGATTTCAAATGCCAAACGAAGGAATAAGCGAATTTGGTCAATATTTGCTAGCAGTTACAAAAATGCTATCCGATAAAATAAGAAGTTAGTGGGTTATTTTTGTGACAACCTGTTTGTTACCTAACCAATAGCGGTTCAAAATGACCATAGCTTAATCTAATTGCTCCAAGATTATCACCAAAATCGACACCTTGTGACACAATGACACCTTTTAATAACAGTTGATTAAGTAGCGCTAATTCTTGCGCTACCGTGCTCACCGGTAAATGGGCATACAAATGAAAGCCTCCCAGTGGTGCTTGATATGTAATATCACCACAAAAATAGCTATCTAACCATTGCATTAACTGATCGGCTTTGATTTGTAGTGCTTGCCGTAACTGTTGTTGATGGACTAAATGATGATGTTGCAAATATTCTTGGGCTAATAATTGTGGCAATATACTTAGACCTGAATCAATATGTTGCCGAATTTTGGCCAGATTTTCGATGATGCTACGCGGAGCGATCATCCACCCAACACGAATATTTCGCCCAATATATTTTGATAGTGATCCTAAATAGATAACTTGATTATGCTGATCCCATTTCTTAATCGGTGATACCGCCAAATCAGGTTGAAACGCTAAACTACTGTATGCATCATCTTCAACAATGCCAATACATTGCGAACGGCAAAATGCCAATATTACTTGCTTGCGCTTATCACTCATAACAAAACCGGTCGGATTTTGGAAAATGGGATTCAAAAATAACCATTTAATTTGATGTTGCTGCACACAATTGACTAAGCTTTCAAGCGTAACCCCTTCATTATCGCACGTAATACCATACAAGCGTACACCCGCCGCTTGAAACAAAGGTAATGAGTAAAAATAAGAGGGAGACTCAATTCCAACCGCATCACCAGGTTTAAGTAATCCTTGGGTAATGAGAAATAACGATTGCTGTGTGCCCGATGTAATTAAAATCTCATTAATATCAACTTGCATGGCAAACTGCGCTTGCATATAAAGCGCAATTTGGATTTTAAGCGATGGCAAGCCCAATTGTTGTGCATCGCTATTTTTTTCGTGCATAATCAGTTCATTTAATGATGTATCTGGTAGCTGTAGTTTGGGAATTAAATTGGTTGGCAAATCACCATTAGCCAGATCGCAAATATAGGGTTGTTGCGCTCGAACTTGCGCTACTTTTTGTTGATAAAATGATTGTTTATTTTGATAAAAATGTGCCGGTAACCGCCAATTAATTGATGAATACGCTTGCACGCCCCACTTTTGATGATTGACATAAGTACCACTTCCTTGTCGCCGGATCAGCACACCGCGTTCAGTTAACAGCTCAAGCGCATGCACAACCGTTGAACGATTGATCCCCAGTTTTTTTGCCAGATCGCGTTCTGAAGGTAGTCTTTCTCCCGCGATCAATATGCCCTGCTCAATATAGTGCTCGATAAGTTGCGTGACTTTTTTAAAAAGTGATCCGGTAAATTGTACCAGTGTTTGTCTATTCCACATGGTTATTTTACTTTAACATTATTGGCAACTTGCTTTGTACGTTTCGATACGTCAAATTAGCTCCAGAAATTGGATGGCTTAATTATAGTCCAATTGGCTGTTTTTTGCTTCACTTTATTTTTGAATAATACTGCGAATTAGACAATTTTGTCATTATTGATTTAATTAGGAGCAAAAGATGAACCAAGTTATAGGTACACAAACCGTTAAGCGAGGTATGGCACAAATGCAAAAAGGCGGCGTCATTATGGACGTTGTTAATGCTGAGCAAGCAAAAATTGCCGAGCAAGCCGGTGCGGTTGCGGTAATGGCTTTAGAGCGAGTGCCTTCAGATATTCGCGCGGCTGGTGGGGTTGCCCGAATGGCTGACCCAGCGATTGTTGAACAAGTCATGAATGCTGTTACCATACCGGTGATGGCCAAAGCACGCATTGGGCACGTTGTTGAAGCCCGTATTTTAGAATCAATGGGCGTTGATTATATTGATGAAAGCGAAGTTTTAACTCCAGCCGATGAACAGTATCACTTACTTAAGGATGAATTTACCGTACCTTTTGTGTGTGGTTGTCGTGATTTGGGCGAAGCACTACGTCGAATTGGCGAAGGGGCATCAATGCTACGCACCAAAGGTGAACCCGGTACTGGCAATATTGTTGAAGCAGTGCGCCATATGCGTAAAGTAAATGAACAAATCCGCCTAGTAACGAGCAAATCAAAAGATGAATTAATGACCTTTGCCAAAGCAATCGGTGCACCTTATGAACTGATTTTACAAATCAAACAGTTAGGAAAATTACCCGTCGTTAACTTTGCTGCCGGCGGCGTAGCTACTCCTGCCGATGCGGCATTGATGATGCAACTTGGTGCCGATGGTGTGTTTGTTGGTTCGGGTATTTTTAAATCCGAAAACCCAGAAAAGTTTGCAAAAGCCATTGTACAGGCCACCACTTATTTTGATGATTATCCACGTTTAGCACAGCTTTCAAAAGGCTTAGGCGAAGCAATGAAAGGCATTGAAATGAGCACGCTAGCTCAGTCAGAAAGAATGCAAGATCGAGGCTGGTAATGACAAAATCACCCAAACAAAGTCATATTAAACATATTGGTGTACTCAACTTACAAGGTGCGGTCAGTGAACATATCACTATGCTAAATAGTCTTGACAATGTCCAAGCGACTTTAGTGCAAAAACCTGAACAATTAACCAAGCTAAACGGTTTAATCATTCCCGGAGGCGAATCTACCACTATTAGCCATTTAATCAAACAAAATGAACTTGTCGCACCCATAAAACAATTTGCCGAACAAGGCAAAGGTATTTTAGGCACCTGCGCAGGGCTTGTGCTTTGCGGACAAACCACACCCCATAGCGAAGTCGAATTATTGGATTTGATCGATATTTGCGTTGAACGTAATGGTTTTGGTCGCCAAGTTAACAGTTTTGAAACAACCTTAGATGTCCTCCCTATTGGGCAACACATTCCAGCGGTATTTATCCGTGCACCTTATATTGCAAAAGCAGGAAAAGAGGTTGAGCAACTGGCATTTGTCGATCAGCATTGTATTATGGCACAACAAAATAACATCTTAGTTTGCGCCTTTCATCCCGAACTCACAACCGATAATCGCATTATGCGTTACTTTGTCGATAGATGTTAGAATAAATAAAGGATTTTGAAACCGCCTATACGGCGGTAAACTAAAAGCCGAAATACTATCAACATTGTTTCATAAAAGGAAAATAGGATTATTTTCAACCCTCCCTTTTGGAATGTATTTATCATTTATTGTTTTTATTAGATTTTGTTTTTAGGTAAATAAGGTTGGTAGGATTTTGGTTATGTCGATAGTACATAAATTTACCAAGCAAAAAACCGTCAGGTATGCAATTGATTTTATTGTTTTTTATATATTTTTAGAATTACCCCCTCAAAAAAACTAATGATAAAACCAACTAAAAAAGCGTTTATCGAATAGATTCCTCCGATTTGCTGCCGTATGCCGATAACTGTTATAATCTCCTTTTATTTATTAGACTTGGATCACTGATTATGTACATAATCTATGGTATTAAAAACTGCAATACGATGAAAAAGGCCTTTACTTGGCTTGATGATCATCATATAGCTTATCAATTTCATAATTATAAAACCGATGGCTTGTCGGCAGATCTTTTAGATGCTTTTTTGCAATTGGTAGATTGGCAAAGTTTGCTTAATATGCGTGGTACCACTTGGCGTAAATTAGATGAGTCTGTCCGTGTACAGGTTGATAATGAACAAGCAGCAAAACAGGTCATGTTAGCCAATCCATCCATTTTAAAACGTCCTTTGCTTATTGATGGTAAACGTGCCTTGTTAGGGTTTTCAGACGAGCTTTACTCCCAATTTATTTCACAACCTAAATGAAATCGAGATCATTATGACTGAACCTGTTATTGCATTAACCAAAACGCTCATTGCCGAGAAATCGATAAGCCCTGACGATAAAAACTGCCAAAAAATAATTATTGAACGATTAAAATCTCTCGGTTTTATTATTGAAGAAGTCAATATTGGGCAAACCAAGAACTTATGGGCCTATCATGGCGATGCTAACAGCAAAACCTTGATGTTTGCCGGACATACCGATGTCGTGCCGGCCGGTGATGAAAACAAATGGCTTTATCCGCCTTTTTCGCCAACGATTGATGAACATGGTGTGCTTTATGGTCGTGGCGCATCGGATATGAAAAGTGGCGTTGCTGCCATGGTTTGTGCAGCAGAAGATTTTGTTAAACAACATCCTAATCACGCTGGGCGCGTCGCCTTTTTAATCACATCAGACGAAGAAGCCGATGCCGTCGATGGCACAGTTAAAGTGGTTGATTTGCTCATCAAACGTCAAGAGCGTGTTGATTATTGCATTGTGGGCGAACCATCAAGCGATGCGGTACTTGGCGATCAGATTAAAAACGGACGCCGCGGTTCACTAACTGCCAATTTAGTTGTGCATGGCATTCAAGGTCATGTGGCTTATCCGCATCTTGCTGATAACCCTGTGCATCGTTTTGCTCCTGCATTAAATGAACTAGTTAGCACTGTTTGGGATGAAGGGAATCAATACTTTCCTCAAACAACAATGCAAGTTGCCAATATTAATGGTGGTACTGGTGCTGAAAACGTTGTGCCAGGTGAGCTAAAAGTACAATTTAACTTTCGCTATAGTAGTGAATTGACTGACACCGTAATTAAAGCGCGCGTAGAACAAGTTTTACAAAAACATCATTTAAACTATACGTTAACTTGGCGATTATCAGGACATCCTTTTTTAACTCCTCAAGGCGAACTAACTAACGCAGCTGCGAGTGCCATTAGGGAGTTGACTAATATTGAGACTAAACTATCGACCAGTGGTGGCACATCGGACGGGCGTTTTATAGCTAAGATGGGATGCCAAGTGATCGAACTTGGGGTACTGAATAAGACCATTCACAAAGTTAACGAAAATGCGAATTGCCAAGATATAATCACCTTAACTGCAATTTATAACCGCATTTTAGAAAAATTATTGCTGGCGTAATAGTTGTTGGCATAACGGTTATAACTTGGTAGTTTCAGTTTTAACTTAAAAGGAAAGACTATGACATGGCTTAAAGATTATTGGTGGATAATTGTAGTTATTTTAATTGGGATTTTTATTAATACCATTAAAGCACTGAACCGACTGAGTTATAAAACGTATCTTGAAAAAAAGAAAGGGATAAAACCTATCCCTTATCAAGATGATGACGACGATGATTGGCCGTCAACAAAATCAACGAAAAAAAAGTAACAACCACCTTAACGAAAATCTTGGCTACTGCTGTCAAATAGTGCTTGATGACGGTAGCGATCAACCCACATTGCCGTTGCGCCACACACCGCAACAGGCATAACAATTAAATTAAGCAGCGGCACCATGGTGAAAAAGCTGACTATGATACCAAAGATTATATTGTCGCCCCGATCTTGTTTAAGTAATTCACGCATGCGGTGAAAGGTAATTTTGTGGTTATCAAAGGCATAATCGGCATATTGAATATTAATTTGCCAAGCGGTAAATAAAAACCAGACTACTGGTGTAACCGATTGCCCAATAACAGGAATAAAATAAGTTAGCAGTATGGGAATTGCCCATATTAAATAGTTGAACAGTTTTTGTAGTTCACGTCCAAAAATACGAGGGAGATCTTTAATAATGCTCATCCATGACATATCTGCCGCGGGAATGCCCGTTAACTTCGCTTCGACTTGTTCAGCCAATAAGCCATTAAAAGGTGCGGCAATGATATTGGTTACCGTACTAAAGAAATAACAAAACAAGATAACTAGTGTTAAAATCAAGATAAAAACGATGATATATCCCAACCAATGCAACCAGTTTGGCACATACGATAATCCCCAATCGACCATCCCCGAGATAGCCGTGAAAAACCAATAAAATAATGCCGACATTATCACAATATTGGCAATTAATGGTAAAAAAACAAAACGCTTAATACCTGGACTAAACGCCAATGACCATCCTTTAAAAAAATACTCAATGCCTGTTGTTGGTTGATTTTTAGGGTTGTGGGTGTGGTTCTGGTTTTGTGAATGGCGATGTTGCGTTTGATTTTCTAATTTATTTTGCGTCACATTCGGTTCCTCTTAAATTAAAACGAATTAAGTTAAAACGGGCTGAACTTAAACAGGATAACTATTGTAAACAACCCCCTTGATAACCTGCAATGGCAATCAGCTATCATTATGGGTGCTTTTATCAAATATCACATTATTGCTGTGCTTTATTAGCCATGTTTTGACTTCGAGCTTAATGGTTTGCATTAACGCGCCTTTACCTGCAAGTTGATATGCATTAATGATCAAAGATTGATTGTTTTTGCTTTTTAACAGTGCTGATAACACAGGCAAAGATAACGGCTGTGGTTGTTGCAATTGCGAGTGTTGATGCAATTGATTGTCGTGAACTAATCGACACAGTGCGGAATAAGTGGCTTCAAACGGCCGATGAAAGTGAGCAAATCCGGCTAGTTCATCCAAATCGTGCGCGTCTAAATTTTGTGTTAATAGTGGATTATCGTTATTCGCAAGCATCTGGTTAAAGGGTAAATCGATAATATCTTTAAGCCAATAGGCATTACGCTGTAGTTTTTGTTTTAAGTTAAGGGTTAAATGGCATCCAGACTCGGTTAGTGGTTTGAGTGCCATAACTGAATAACCACCACTACTTGCCTGTTTATGACTACTGACATGAACCAAAACAAAACCACAAGCAGTCCAAAATTGATAATTAGATAGACTATAAGCAAAACTGACCGACACAAAATCGTTATTTTGCATTTTGGCATGATCACAAATCGTCTGTACAAGTTGTTTTGCGATATGTTGCCGTCGGTAGGCACTCATAACCGCAATGCGGTTAATGCGAACTGAGCGCAATTTAGCCGCCAATCGCTCGCCGGCATGAGCTACGAGCGACTGCGCCACTAAATTACCTTTAGGACGGCGTGTTCCTTGCCATACTTGGGTTATTAGACTATCAGGCAAATTTCCCTCGGTAATTGTAAGTGCCGCAGCAATTTGTTTATTGTCTATTGTTGCCTGCCAAACCGACAAGTTTTGCGCATCAAATAGACGCCTCAAATCGATTAATGTGGTTTGATAGTGAGCAATTTTTAATAGATAAAAGATCGACTTTAATGTGTCAACATCCTTGCGTTCAACCTTTGAATATTGAGTTGATGATGGGCCCGTAACAGGGCTATTGTCCTGCGTTAATAAACCATTAAGTAATAGCCGATCACTAAATTGCTCTAGCATATCATCGGCCTGCCAACGAATGGGCGTGTGTAGATGAAAATATTGACATGTTTTACCTGATAGTAATTTCAATAAAAAGCCCTGCCCAGTACCTTCATATCCGTCAACGGTGGTGGTTAACAATACCCGACAGTTATTGGCAATGGCCAGTTGTAGCAGTTTTCCGAGCATGGGCAACGGAATCATGGCAGCTTCGTCGATAATTAGATAATCGGCAGAATCAATCTTTGACTGCGCAATTAATTCATCAGGCGCAAAAAATGGCGTAGTAGGCTTAGCAAAAGCAAAAAAAGAGGTCAGTGCTGATTTATTGGGTGCGGTCACAATGCAACGTTGATAATGGCTAAACCGCCCTGCTAGCGCCGATTTACCTCGTCCTCGTTTAGCAACTAAGACGTTGATAGACTTATTGCTGTTTAATAACTGTTTTAATGTGGCTTGCTGTTCGGCTAAGTCCCAAGTGTCATCGGTTTTCACTAGCAAAGAAGGAGTGACGGATATAGCGGTTTTTGGTAACGATGTTGAATTGATTGATACACCGAATTCGGCCAAAGTTTGCGTTAAATGTGCAACAAAATTAGGTACACTAATCGGATTTTGACTTTCGTTCCATCGCAGGCTGTCTTGATCAAACCAAGAGGTCAGATCCTTAGGTAATAGCAAAATCAACACACTACCTTTAACTAGTGTACCAACCAGCATGGCAAAGGCATCAAGATTAAATCCTACCGTTGCATCAAAGATAGCATGCTGATACTGCCTCCCCAATAATTGTTTGGTTTGATTGGGCGGTAGTACATTAGCAATTAACTTATTTGGCAAATAATCGGACAGTTCAGACCAATACGTCACCGTTAACCAATCACCGGGATAATGATAAACGGCGTGTCTAAGTTGTTCGAATAATTGTGCGGCTTCACCCTGTAACACCCATAGCGTTCTTGTGCTGTTGGGATTTTGCATAAGCTAACTTTTTCCAATTAATAACGATAATAGACCTGCGGCAATCAGGGGACCAACTGGAATGCCTTTGAAAAATGCAACACCAATGAGCGTGCCAATAATTAAGCCATTAATAATAGTAGGATGTGCGCCAATGAGCGATATACCACGCGTGCCAAGCCACGAGACTAAAATGCCAACCAAAATAGCCAATATAGATTGCCAAGTGGTAAACGATTTGACAATATCACCAATTTTTAACGATCCATCTGCCAATGGCACCATCATCGCGGCAGTTAAAATAACAATACCGATAGTTAGGCCATATTTATTTAAAAACGGAAAATAAGCGGCAAGCGGCGTTAATTTAAATAGTAACAATAACAGTACGGCAAATGTCACGGTGTTATTGTGCGTTAAATAACACAGCGCAGCTAAACCTAAAAGAAGAAAAAAAGAGATATCAAACTGCGCAAACATTACAAAGAAACACCAATGCGTTTTGCCACTTCTTCATAGGCTTCAATCACGCCACCTAAACCTTGACGAAAGCGATCTTTGTCCATTTTTTTCAGTGTCTGTTTTTCCCATAGGCGGCAACCATCGGGCGAAAACTCGTCGCCTAAAGTGACTTCACCTTTAAATAAGCCAAATTCGAGTTTATAATCAACCAATATTAACCCTGCTTTATCAAATAGATCACTCAAAATAGTGTTAATTTTAAAGCTAAGTTCTTTCATTTTGGCTAGTTGATTATCGCTAGCCCAACCGAAGGCTTTGCAGTGTGATTCATTGACCATTGGATCGTGCAATGTATCGTTTTTTAGGAACAATTCAAACGTAGGAGGATTTAAAACTTGACCTTCTTCAACCCCTAAACGTTTAACTAAAGATCCCGCAGCACGATTACGCACCACACATTCAACAGGTATCATTTGCAGTTTTTTAACAAGCACTTCATTGTCTGATAATAAGGCCTCAACCTGAGTTGGAATGCCAGCTTCACGCAAGGTGGTCATAATAAAATAGTTAAATTTATTATTCACCATACCTTTCCGATCTAACTGCTCAATACGCAACCCATCAAATGCCGATGTATCATTACGAAACTCAAGAATTAATAAATCGGGGTTTTTGGTGGTATATACCGTCTTAGCTTTACCACGATAAAGCTCAGCCAACTTTTTCATGTTTATAACCTTATATCAATTGCCAATAAATGATTAAGGAGCTCTGCGCTCCTTAAATTCCAAACTTATTCTTGACTGGTACCGTTCACGGCTGTTGCGGGTTTCTTGCTTTCGGCATTGTCTTTTTCAGTATCGTTATCTTGTGCTTTGGGTGGCACAACTCGCACTGAATCAGGTGCAACATCATCCATTATGTCATTAAACAAACCAACCACATAACGCTGCACTTCGATCGGTTGCGACATCAAATCGTCCATACCTCGAGCTAACGAAGTGATTGAAATAGTGATAGTTTCAGTATTGTCTAATAATTGTCGTTTAATTGAATAAGTGGCTTGAACAGCTTGTTCTTCGTCTGCACGAACCATAAAGGTTTTATCCGTTTTAATGGTGTTATTGTCGCGACTAACAATGGGGATATTTTTTTTACTTAAGCTGTTAGGAATACGACCCCATACATTGTTGCTTAATGGTACATTAAAAGTAACTGAACCGCTATTATAAAATGCAAACGCATCTTGGATTGTTGGAATTGGTAAACTTGGCGGCCTAATATCCAGCTTTTTACCTAAATCGCCTTGAAACTCGGTTGTAATAACATAAAAGTCACCACTTTCAGCCGGTACCTTAACCCCTTTAGGAATAATTAATGGTTTTAAGGTCGGTGATTTAAGGTAATCTTCATTACCTTCGACTTCGCGCTTAAAATGTTGATCGCTACCACAACCGGCAAGAAATAACGACGTCACAACGGTTAAAACAGCTGCTTTTTTAATGACGTTGCTTTGCCATAAGGTTCTGTTCAATGTGTTATTTAACATAGATATCTGCTTTTTTAAATTAAAGGTTATACAAAATTACAGTAAATTTGCCTCTTTTAACGCTTGTTCAACCGCAGGAATCGACGATGTGCTTAGCGATACCATTGGCAACCGAATAGTTGCGCTTTGCATTAAACCTAATTTTGCACAAGCCCATTTCGCTGGCGTTGGGTTGGGTTCGATAAATAAATTGTGATGTAAAGCCATTAAAGTATCGTTTAAGGTGCGGGCTTCTTGAATTTGATTATTAGCAGCAAGCTGACACACAGTAGCAACGGCTTTAGCCGCAACATTAGCCGTCACCGAAATTACGCCATCGCCTCCTAAAATCATAAAGTCTAAAAAGGTTGAATCATCACCACTGAGCAATTTAAAATCAGGGCCAACGAGTTTGCGCGTTGGATAAACTCTTGAAAGATCACCCGTTGCATCTTTTAATGCAACAATATTTTTGATCTTCGCTAAACGCCCAACGGTTTCGGGTTTAATATCGCTACTAGTGCGTCCCGGTACGTTATATAAAATCTGTGGCAATGCAGTGCTTTCGGCAATGGCTTTAAAGTGTTGATACATGCCTTCTTGCGTTGGCTTGTTATAATAAGGCGCAACGGTTAAACAACCAACAACACCGATATTTTCAACCCGACTGGTTAATTCAATGGCTTCTTTCGTTGCGTTTGCACCTGTACCCGCAATAATAGCAATACGCCCGTCGGCATAGTCGATTGTTCGTTTAATCACATCGATATGTTCATGATGATCCAGGGTCGCCGACTCGCCTGTTGTACCAACCGAAACAATACCCGATGTTCCATTAGCGATATGATATTCGACCAATTTTTTTAAGCTTACGTGGTCAACGTTTCCTTTCGTATCCATAGGAGTAACAAGTGCGACCAGACTTCCTGTAAACATAAAATGACCTCTCATATAATCGGTTTATAACATAAGGTAAAGAATAAAAAATCTGCGAATAAGTATGCGATATTTCTAAGGTAAATTCAACTTTTGTTATGCAGGATTATCTATATCAACAAAAATAACCTCAATACCATAGCAACTTGCTAACCATTCGCCCAATTTTTTAATACCATAACGCTCGGTAGCATGATGCCCAGCAGCATAAAAATTAATGCCATATTCGCGCGCAAGGTGGATGGTACGCTCTGACACCTCACCTGTAAAAAAGGCATCTACGCCCATTTGCGCAGCTTGCTCGATATAATCTTGCCCACCACCACTACACCACGCAATACGATTAATCACTTCAGGCGCATTATCACCACAAAATAGCACTTGCCGTTCGTTATTGTGTAACACTTGCTCAAGCTTATGTTGAAATTGCAAAGCCGTCAGTGGCGTGCTCAGTGTGCCCGTAAAAAGCAGATCAGTAATATCATTGCGCTTATCGACCAAAATACCCAACAAATTAGCCAGCTCAATATTATTACCAAAAACGGGGTGACCATCTAATGGCAGGTGGTAACCATATAAATTAATATCGTAAGTTAATAGCGTTTTTAGCCGTTGGTATTTTATACCAGTAATGGTTTGTGCTTCGTTTTTCCAAAAATAACCATGATGTACTAGCACCGCATCGGCTTGCAGTTCGACCGCTTTGTCTAACAATAACTGGCAAGCAGTAACCCCTGTCACAATTTTATTGACTTGTTCTCGCCCCTGTACTTGCAATCCATTTGGCGCATAGTCGCGATAGCGGGTAATTTGCAGTTCATTGTTAATAATCTTTTCTAATTCAAAGTTGTGCATTATTTGCTCGGTTTTAAGCTCGTTTAATTATGATTGATGATTATAATCACTTTAACCAATAATGGCATCTATTCGTTCGCTTTAATATGATTAGCATAAAGGTTGCTATAATGACACTTTACAAAAACTAACGAATTGAATGCAAACTCTCTATGCCAATGCTAGGCGAACCAGTTAAAAACTGGCATAATAGCCCTTTTTTCGTAGATAAGATAGATTAACGTGCCAAACGCCAAATTATGTGAACGCTTTCGTGGGTTTTATCCAGTTGTGATTGATATTGAAACATCAGGATTTGATCCAAAACTCAACGCTATATTAGAAATTGCCGCTATCACCTTAAAAATGACCCCCGATGGTTGGCTAGAGCCCGATCAAACTTTACAATTTAATGTCAATCCGTTTAACGATGCAATTTTAGAGCCAACCGCCCTTGCCTTTAACGGTATTGATCCCGATAATCCACTCCGCAACGCGGTGGACGAAAAGCACGCTTTAGACGAAATTTTTAAAATGGTTAGATCTGGTATAAAAGCGAGCGAATGTACGCGTGCAGTAATGGTTGCGCATAATGCGCACTTTGATCACAGCTTTTTAATGGCAGCAGCTGAACGCGCAGGCATCAAACGTAATCCTTTCCATCCATTTGCCACCTTTGATACGGCATCGCTCAGTGGTCTGATTTTTGGGCAAACGGTGCTAGCCAAAGCCTGTCAAGTGGCACACATCACATTCGATCACAAACAAGCCCACAGTGCCCTATATGACACGCAAAGAACCGCTATACTTTTTTGCAAAATTGTCAATCGACTTAAATCTCTGGGGGGATGGCCGTTGGAATTTATCGAGACAGATGTAAAAATGGAAATGGATTTAGATAATACAGAGCACAACGAAAAACAGGAAGAGTAGAAAAGATAAAACAGCTGTAATTCTCAAAAATACGAACAAAAAAGCGCGCTCACCTTGCGCGCTTAATTCATCACCCAATTAGGATTTATACTTTTCAGCAGTTTGCTTAATCAGCATTTGCAGTTCACCAGCTTGAAACATTTCTAACATAATATCGCAGCCCCCTACTAATTCGCCTTCCACCCATAATTGGGGAAATGTAGGCCAATTAGCAAATTTAGGTAATTCAGCTCGAATATCAGGATTTTGTAAAATATCAACATAAGCAAACGCCTCACCACATTGTGACAAAACCTGCACCGCCTGAGCCGAAAAGCCACAACTTGGCAATTTTGGCGAACCTTTCATATATAAAATAATCGGGTTGTCGGCAATTTGTTTTTTGATTTTATCGAGTGTTGTCATCTCAGTCGTCATGCGATTTCCTTGGTAATTAATCGTAATAAAGCCGGCTATTCTAACTTACATTTGGTGTTGTTCCTACTGCTATCTTGTAACTACGTTGTTTAATGGAGATTTTTAAAGCAACTTGTGTGGAAATGTTTTTTGTTTAAAACAAATCAAATAAAAAATTTAATAAAATCAATATTATTCCTGACTGGCTTTTAGGTTCCCTTAAAAGACTATTTAAGACTGGTGTGCTTTCTTTATAAAAAGCGTTCAGGTAGCATACTGATTTTATTTAATTTTTTCTTTTGATATTTTTAGTTAAATCAATTAATTACATGATAGCTTCTGTTTTTATAAGACTTACTATCTATACGCTATACGTCGGTGGACTAGAAACCAATATACTATAAACGTTGTTTCGCAAAAGACAAATAGGATTTTTATTTTTCAATAAAAAGATTGGCAGGGTTTTGCGATTTTTGATAGTCAGGAAATTTTACCATTAAAAAATATAGAAAAATCATACTAAAATTACCTTTCTTTCTGCCAATAGATCTTACATCCAAATCCCAGCAAATTATTAGTCATTTTTATATATTGTAATTGCAACTCCCAAATTGGTGCTTTTATCATTCTTGCAAAGGGAAATGCTCGATAATATAGGGCATAAGCTTGTTTGGCTTGTTCTTTTTGTAATTGCGTTGCTTTAGCTTGAAATTGAATACCTTGAATCTGTGCAATAGTTTTTGGGGTAACACTAATGGTACCAGCAACTTGTGGAAGTTTTAACATCGCTTTGGCATGTTCTGTTTTTAATTCAGAAAGAAGATACAAACACATCCTCCTTTCATCAAAAACGTAAAAGGTGTTGCATGCCCATGGTTTGTTATCAGGCAAGATGACATTTAGCGATAATACATGGTTTTTTTTAATGAATTTGCTGATTTTAGGATCGATTTGCATATGTTTGGTTTCGCTGGCGTTATTCTGGCTTAGTGTTAAGGTGTAGATCTTCGCCCCATCGTGGTAGCGATGAAATGTCAATTCCAAATAAGTCAAGCGCTCTAGCTACGCTATGCGTGATTATATCATCCACGCTGTCAATATGTTGGTATAACGCTGGCACAGGCGGGCAAATTACGCCTCCCATAAGGGTAATAGTTTCCATATTTTTTAGGTGAGCTAAATTTAGTGGCGATTCGCGAGCCATTAATACTAAGCGTCGACGCTCTTTTAATACAACATCGGCCGCACGGGTGAGTAAGTTATCAGATAATCCTTGGGCAATGGCAGCAAGCGTTCGCATTGAGCAAGGTGCTATTAACATACCCATGGTTTTAAACGATCCACTTGCTATGGCGGCGCCAATATTGTTAATGGAATACACCTTATCGGCTAGGGCTGCGATTTGTTGTATACTCATGTTGGGGACTTCGTACGCACTTGTTATTTGTGCCGCTTTAGAAATAACAAGGTGGGCTTCAATATCCGTTGGTTTTAATAGCTCTAACGCTTTTATACCATAGGCAATCCCTGTTGCACCACTAATGCCAATTATTATTCGCTGCGTTGCCATGTCAGTCCTTACTTATTAATATCAATATTGCAATAAAATCGTTAATGGCTATTTAAAATAGTTAACAAGTGAAATCATACTATTAATAAAAACGATATTAAAGTTAGTCATGAAATAGATGACTATACCTGTCTATTGTTAACGAATCAAGCAGGTAGTAGATTGCCCGTAGCATAACTATTACCTTAATAATAGGTAAATCAAAGAAATGTTAGTTAAATTATTAAATAATTTTTATGGCTATCCAAGTAAGGTTGGTAGCCATTTTAATGATTTACTCTCTAGCCATTGGTTTATTAATAACTTTAGTTTCTTGTTTACCTTGAATAGCTTTAATTTTTTCTTCATATTTGGTGACAGCTTCTTTGCTAGATAATAAGCTATAAGTTAAGGTAAATTCGGTACTTTGTCCTGGTTCTAACTGACGAACACGCTTTTGCTTACGTTCGATAGTCACTGGATAAGCAAGACTGGTCCCTGGCTCTAAGCCCGTGACATAACCTTGTTTAAGGGTATCGGTGTTTTTCCATAATGAAAGTACGGGTAATTCTTTAGTATTAAAGGCAATTCCTGCTGCTTTATCACCCGCTTTATTCGTTACCATTACCTGTGTTTGACCAGTAGCATCAGCAAAAGGATATACATTAAATACCATTTCATCAAAATCTTTAGTCGGCCCTAGATAAGTTTGCCAAGTATTAAGACCTCCTTTCGCATAGTTGTTAAATGGTGAAATCTCTTTCACTGGAGCCACAAACCTAGCACCTTCTTCAAGAATAGGTGTACCAAAATTGCTGTGATAGATGATCTGATAATCACGAGTATAATCACTTTTATTGGTGACTACATCATGGATTGTAAATTCTTTACTTCCAGGTATATAGCTAAGCGATGCCCACGTTTCTAAATTGCTTTTTTTAAAAGTATTTTCTTTAATTAAACCTTTAATAGTAATAGTGTACGGCTCTTTATCAGCAATATCGACAATTAACTTAGATACAGGAGTATTTTGAGCTCGTCCATGAAGTGTGTACATCATCCCATCCGCTTGTACTGCATGACCAGTCCATTCAAAACCACAGCGAACCATCATTTCGTTAAAGCCATCTAACCAACCTATGCCACCACGGCTTTCTAAATTGATATACTTAGGATTGACAACTTCATTGACTGGAGAGTCCCATCCCATACGGATACCATCACCAACAACGGACAAAATTCCTAACCCTCTAGTAGGAATTAATTGAATAGTAAAATTATCACTAGAAATAGTTAGCAGTTCAGTTCCTTCTTGTTTACCGCCTTTAAGCACCGTGTTTTGAATGGTAAATTTTTCCCCTTTTACACCCAAATCTCGGCTAGAAATAGACCAATTACCTTTAGCAACGTTCTTCTCATTATCAGTTAATACAAATTCTTTAGCATTAGCATTATAACTAGTCAAACTAAGTAATACAGCTAATGAAATAATTTTGACTTTCATTGTGATCCCTCATAGTTAATAAAATAGTACTGAATCGTTTCAGTCAATATGACATAAAATAGAAAGAATCAACAAAAAGAAAATCTTAAAATTGAGAGATAATTCACACTTTTTTAACATCAAATAATCACATATATAAAGATGATTAATTGCATGAATAAGTGTGAAATATTGAGAAGATCAGCTTTTAGGTCTAACTTGCCCAGCTTTCCAATGTTTACGACAAACTGAGTGGAATTCACTATCTCCGAGATGAATAGAATTTCCAAATTTAACAATTTGTCCATCTTGTCCTTCTAATAGATTCATCGTTGCTTTTTTTCCACACCAACAGACGGTTTTTAGTTCTCTAAAATTATCCGCAATTTCTAATAATGTTTTTGAACCTTCAAAAAGTTGTCCCATATAATCGGTTTTTAAACCAAAAAACATCATTGGTATACCGTACTCATCACAAATATCAGATAGTTTCCAGATGGTACTTTTAGATAAAAACTGACTTTCGTCAATTAAGACGCACGCATAATTATTTTTCTTTATCAGTGCAATGATCTCATTAACACTATTATCATCAAGTTGTAATGCTCTTTTACGTAATCCTAAACGAGAGACGATTTCGACAGCCGAGTCGCGCGTGTCAACCGATGATTTAAGTAGTAATGTTTGCATGTTATTACTTAAGTAATTATGATCAATTTGCAACAGTTCGGTGGATTTTCCGGCATTCATTACGCCATATATATAATAGATCTTAGACAAAATAACGCTCTCAAAATTAAAATCAATAAAAGTGAATGAATAAAAAGCTATAGTGTAGGTAATAAAAAAGGTAAGTTAAATAACCTACCTTTGAGTTTGTTTAATCAATAATTATTTTGCTTTACCTTGGTTTGCAACTGCTGCTTGTTTGGCAGCGATTTCATCAGCATTACCTAAGTAGTAGTGTTTAATAACTTGCATGTTGTCGTCAAATTCATACACTAATGGCACACCTGTTGGGATGTTAAGTTCAATGATGTCATCATCGCTGATGTTATCTAAATGTTTTACCAATGCTCGTAGTGAATTACCGTGAGCGGCAATAATAACTCGTTCACCTTTAGCAACGCGTGGGGCAATGGTTGATTCCCAATAAGGTAATACACGTTTAATGGTTAATGCTAAGCTTTCGGTTAACGGTAATTCTGATTCAGGTAGTTTGCTGTAACGTGAATCGTGACCCGGAAAGCGTTCATCAGATTTTTCAAGCGCAGGTGGTGTGATGGCAAAGCCACGACGCCATAATTTTACTTGATCATCTCCATATTTTGCTGCCGTTTCGGCTTTATTTAAGCCTTGTAATGCACCATAGTGACGTTCGTTTAGCTTCCAGCTTTTTTCAACCGGTAACCATGCTTGATCAACTTCGTCTAAAACATGCCATAATGTGTGAATGGCACGTTTTAATACTGAAGTGTAAGCATAATCAAATGTGAAACCTTCTTTCTTAAGTAGTTTACCTGCTTCAGCAGCTTCTTTGTTACCTTTGTCTGATAAATCAACATCAGTCCAACCACAAAAACGGTTTTCTTGGTTCCAAACACTTTCTCCATGTCGAATTAGCACTAATTTTTTTACAGCCATGAGTATAACTCCTTTATTACGTAGATTAAATTTTTAGTATATTTTTTAAGGACATGCTGAGTAGTCCCCATGCATGTGCATTTGTTTTGAGCTAATGCTCTTAACTCAAAACGTTTATTATTTTGGTAAGTATTTTAACGGGTTAACTGATTGCGCTTTATATCGAATTTCAAAATGTAATCTGACTGACGAGGCGCCTGTTGCCCCCATTGTAGCAATTTGTTCACCTGCACGCACTACCTGCTGCTCTTTTACTAATATGGATTGGTTATGTGCATATGCTGTTAAATAGTCATCATTATGTTTAATGATGATTAAATTACCATAACCTGGTAACGCATTGCCTGAATAAACGACACGCCCATTAGCTGCAGCCATGACTTTGTCACCAATTGAGCCTGATATATCAATGCCTTTGCTTGCATTCGAAAATTTTTCAATAATCTTACCACGTGCAGGCCATTGCCATGAAATATTGGCAACTTTCGATTTTAACGCACCCGTGGCAGGCATACTTCTAGTGGAATCGTTTAAAGGTTCTGTAATGGTTTCAGTTGTTTCAATTGTCGTTGGTTGTTGATTTTTACCGGTAGTGGTGATTGATGTGGTTGTTGTTTTGGTTATTGTTGGTTGAGTTTTAGTTTGCCCCATTGTGATGGCAGAAGTATTGTTACTGGTTTTGTGTTCCGTTGGTTGGTTTGTTGTGGTTTTTTGGGTGACTACAACTGTTCCACCACTAACGTCTAACACTTGCCCAACGTTAACAGCAAAAGGTTCTTTGATATTATTTTTAGCTGCTAATGAACGATAATCATTGCCAGTTACCCACGCAATATAAAATAAGGTATCACCCCGCTTAACAGTATAGGTATCACCTTGATATCCACCTTTTGGAATTTCATCGTAATTACGGTTATAAACAATGCGCTCATTACTAATTACCGTACCATTATTGCTAGTACTGTTAGTGGTATGAGAATTTGACGCGGTTGTTTTTCTTGATGATGGTGGATTATAAGTCGTAGGAGCAGAAGATACTCTACCTCCCGTTGAAATATTAGCTGGTGGTTTGGTATAAACGGAAGACGTTGATGTCCCGCCTGCACCAGAAATATCTTCGATTTCGGCCTGCTCAGTTTGTGTACACGCAGTGATTAACAAACTTAAACAACTTAATGTCAATATTTTTTTCAAAGTAACACCTTTCATTCGTGAATGTTATTTTTTCTCTATTTTGTGTTAAGTAGCATTTTATACATATCGTTTTACTGGCACATTTTAGCGTTTTTACAGCAAAAAGCTATTACATTGATTACTTATTTTGGTTAAATAAATTCATTTAGAGTTTGGTTATTCTTTCCTATAAAGTTTTTTCTATGATTAATGTAGACTGTTTTAGTGATTTATAACCGCTGGCATTTAAACTAAGTTAGCATAAATTTTTATTTATTAATCAAATAAATAACTCAAGCAAACCCAGACACAATTTTGCTACAAACAAACTATTTTTTGCTATCATTAATTAACTATTTATTAAGCTTTGTCGGATTTATTTTGAAAGTAGTGAGTATATACAATAAAATAGGCTTTCGTACAGTATCTTTACTGTATTTCTATAAAAATTTAATGTGATTTAAAATAATGACTTTATATATTGTTGCCACACCCATCGGAAACTTAGATGACATTACACTTAGAGCCATCAGTACACTCAAAAGTGTCGATCTTATTGCGGCTGAAGATACTCGTCATAGCGGCTTACTTTTACAACATCTTGGCATTAAAGCGAAGCTGTTCGCTTTGCATGATCATAACGAACAAGAAAAATCCAATTTTTTGATCGAAAAACTCAAATCAGGGTTATCGATTGCTTTAATTTCTGATGCTGGCACTCCGTTAATTAATGATCCTGGATATCACTTAGTTAAAGCTTGTCGCGAAAATGACATTAAGGTGGTGCCAATTCCCGGTGCTTGCGCTGCGATTACGGCTCTGTGTGCTTCGGGCTTGCCGTCGGATAAATTTATTTATGAGGGTTTTTTACCCGCTAAAACTAAAGCACGCCAAGATAGTCTTACAAAGTTACTAGATGAGTCGCGCACGATGATTTTTTATGAATCAACTCATCGCTTATTAGACACGCTTAGTGATATGCAAACTATTTGGGGGAAAGATAAGCAAATCATTTTAGCTAAAGAACTGACCAAAACATGGGAAACCATTGTTAGCTTCAAGGTCAGCGAGTTGATTAATTGGCTAAATGAAGATTCTGCCCGTCAAAAAGGCGAGTTTGTATTAATTGTACAAGGTCATACAAAATCTAATAATGACATCGATCCTAAGGCGATTACCACTCTTAAATTATTACAAAAAGAACTACCATTAAAAAAAGCCGCAGCCATTACTGCTGAAATATATGGGATTAAAAAGAATCAACTATATCAAATCGGTTTGAATGCAGAGCAATAATTGAATGGCGTCCCAGTATTGATAGAAATGTTTATAACCGATATTTTTAACAATGATTTATAGCAATTCATGACATGCTTTAAGCTAAATAGTTATTCCTAATTTGTTTCATTATCCGTTGATTTATCGGTAAGAACATTGGCACAAATAGCACAATTTAGTATATAATCGTCCCTTATTTTTAAGACATTTTATGACAAAAGGTAACAAACAGTATGGGATTTAAATGTGGGATTGTTGGACTACCCAATGTAGGTAAGTCAACGCTTTTTAACGCACTAACTAAAGCTGGTATTGAAGCGGCTAACTTTCCGTTTTGTACTATCGAGCCAAACACTGGGGTTGTGCCAATGCCCGATCCACGTTTAGATGAACTGGCTAAAATTGTTAAGCCACAGCGCACGTTGCCAACCACCATGGAATTTGTTGATATTGCTGGTTTAGTTAAAGGTGCATCGAAAGGTGAAGGTTTGGGTAATCAATTTTTAGCTAACATTCGTGAAACCGAAGCGATCGGTCATGTTGTACGTTGCTTTGAAAACGACAATATTATTCACGTCGCAGGCAAAATCGATCCTGCTGAAGATATCGAAATTATTAACACCGAACTTGCCCTATCCGATCTTGAAGCTTGTGAACGAGCAATGACACGCCTGCAAAAACGCGCTAAAGGTGGCGATAAAGACGCTAAATTTGAGTTAGAAATTCTTCAAAAATGTTTACCGCATTTAGAACAAGGTAAAAAGTTGTTGTTACTTGATTTAAGTAAAGAAGAACTTGATGCAATTAAATACTTGAATTTTTTAACCTTAAAACCAACGATGTATATCGCCAATGTGAATGAGGATGGTTTTGAAAACAATTCTTATTTAGATAAGGTCAAAGCTATTGCCGAGCAAGAAAAGGCCGTGGTTGTAACTGTATGTGCCGCAATTGAAGCTGAACTTGCCGAACTTGATGATGCTGATCGTGAGGAGTTTATGCAAGATTTAGGCTTAACAGAACCAGGATTAAATCGGGTGATTCGCGCAGGATACAGCTTACTTAACCTGCAAACTTATTTTACAGCAGGTGTTAAAGAAGTTCGTGCGTGGACAATTTCGGTTGGCGATACTGCACCACAAGCAGCAGGAAAAATTCATACCGATTTCGAAAAAGGCTTTATTCGTGCTCAAACCATTGCTTTTGATGATTTTATTAAATACGGTGGCGAACAAGGCGCTAAAGAAGCAGGCAAAATGCGCGCTGAAGGTAAAGATTATATCGTGCAAGATGGCGATATTATGAACTTCTTATTTAATGTTTAGTTGTTTATTTCACGTCGCCTTTTGGCGACGTTGTTATATCAGCTATCATAATAAATAATTAATATTACTCAAAAATTATTTTTTACCTAAACGTATAAATTACCAAAACTTCTTTTCAAAAAATCTAATAATCGATTAATAAAGATACATAAGGACAGCACTTTTTATGTTACTCACTTTTCAGCAAGCCAAACAGCAAGTACTTCAAAGCGCATCAACCATAAAATCGCTGCATAGCGAAAAAGTTACGTTATTTGATGCATTAGACAGAATTACTGCTGAGTCTGTGATTTCCCCCATTAATGTACCTAGTTTTGATAATTCAGCAATGGATGGTTATGCGGTTCGGTTAGCAGATCTTAAGCAATCAAAATTGTTGCCGTTGGCCGGTGCTATTTTTGCGGGAGATGATATAAACAAACTTCACTGGCCACAAGGTACTTGTTTGCGTATTATGACGGGAGCTCCAGTGCCAAATGAAGCCGATGCCGTTGTCATGCAAGAGCAGACCGAAAAATCTGATTTGGGAATTACTTTTTTAGGTAACGTAAAAACTGGCGATAATATTCGTCGTATAGGTGAAGATGTTAAAAAAGGTGCGATCACAGTCAACAAAGGGACTAAATTAACGATACCAACACTATCGACACTTGCAACATTCGGCATTAGTGATCTTGTGGTTTTTAAAAAGTTAAAAGTCGCTATCTTATCTACCGGTGATGAATTAACGCCAATTGGTCAGCCATTATCTGGCAATGGCGCTATTTATGACAGCAACCGCTTCACACTAAAATTATTATTAACCAAACTTAACTGTGAAATCGTTGATCTCGGCATTATTCCTGATGACCCAACCCAAATCAAACACGCGTTAATAACTGCATCAAGTCAGGCTGACTTGGTGATAACAAGTGGCGGCGTATCTGTTGGTGACGCGGATTATACAAAAATTGCTTTAGAAGAATTGGGTAAAATCAATTTTTGGAAGATTGCAATGAAGCCAGGCAAACCTTTTGCTTTTGGCAAAATTGGGGACGCACTATTTTGTGGCTTGCCCGGTAATCCTGTTTCGGCTTTGATAACTTTTTATCAATTAGTTCAGCCATTGATTTTAACACTTTCAGGACAACAAATAGCACCTATCGATTTATCTTTTAAGGTTAAAACCATTAATAATCTAAAGAAAAGTATTGGTCGATTAGATTTTCAACGAGGTATATTACAAAGTAATGAATACGGTGAGTTAGTAGTGACAACAACAGGACAACAAGGCTCACATGTTACTCAATCTTTTAATGGCGCTAACTGTTTTATTGTACTTGAGCAAGATCGAGGTAATGTCAATAAAGGCGAAATGGTAACCGTTGAACTGTTTAATACATTACTTAAGTAACGTTATAGTTTAAGCCATGGTTTGTGAATTCTGCGTCCAATAAAGCCACGTATATTAATAAACCGAAGTAATAGCGTTGGTGCACAATTAAAACAGCGCCACTAATATTGCACCAACTGCAATCATGGCAACACCAATACCCGCTACTAACGAGATCTTTTCACCAAATAAAACAGCAGCAAATACTACAGCAAAAACTACGCTTAATTTATCAATTGGTGCAACTTGCGAGACTTTACCGTCTTTGATTGCCATAAAATAAAATAGCCAAGATAGCGCACCAGCAATACCGCT
The DNA here is from genome assembly GCF_001690495.1 of Gilliamella sp. App4-10. Classification (GTDB taxonomy): domain Bacteria; phylum Pseudomonadota; class Gammaproteobacteria; order Enterobacterales; family Orbaceae; genus Gilliamella; species Gilliamella apicola_G. Next base: position 100,712 of record NZ_LZGS01000002.1, on the reverse strand, counting down.
TAGCGCAATAGTGAGTAATGCCCTTTTATCATTAAAAAAGGTGTTGATAAGGTTTAATTTACCTTGAACAACAACCACTCCGACTAAAAAAATGGCCATTACAATTGCACGAATTGCAGTTGCGGTGTTAGCATCAAGATGTTGTAAACCAATTTTTCCTAAAATAGCAACACTCGCCGCGGTAATAGCCGAAAGTAATGCATAAATAAGCCATGCACTCATATTAGTATTTATCGACTTTAAATAGATATTGTTGATTATTCGAATTGGTATTACATTGTTGTGATTTATTCATTATACCGCGACAATCTTCTAAAACTCCGTGAGCTTTTGACCAATGATAGGTTTTACCTTTGTCGTTTTTGCCCCCACATCCAACTAATGCTAAGCTAAACATTAAACAAGATACCCCAATAACTGCAAATTTCATTTCTTTCTCCTTTTTAGTAAGTGCATTGAAATAATTAGCAATATTATGTTTGTTTTATTTGGATTATTTTAATACAGAATCGAGGTGATTAATAGCTAGTTTTAAAGCTGATAACGTTCAGCGTTTAGACCCAATCAACTGCGATGGCAAAACCTGTTTAGAAAAGATAGGATCAGTCAATATCATTTTGCGCCTAAACGAATCAAGATTGTTGAGTGAGCAATCTGCCAGTTTCTATCTTCAGACAAATTAAGATTTATATGGTCAAACCATGTCTGATGTGTGGTAATCTACTTTGGGCTTTAGGTGCTAACTCTTTACTCGCATGGCACCAACGCAAAAACTCACTTATTTTTATTTAAAAAGATTCATCGTGCTAAAACCTTTTAGAAGTATGATGTATTTTTTAGGCGTTAAATCTTGCTTTTGATTTGTCATCGTTGTTACAGTATTTTTTACCACTAATTAGTTTAATCATTTGCTGTACGTTCAATTACTATGGCAACATTTCGAGCATTAGCTATCGCATTCGGTTTAGACACTTTGACTTTAAGCCAATTAACCGAGAATTGTTGAATAACACGCTCAGCAATGTGTTCAGCAACACACTCAATCAATTCAAAATTCGATGATTCAACTAGTTGTGTTACGGTTTGGCTAACGACAAAATAATCTAAACAAAGTTCGACGTTATCACTTTCTCCGGCTGGTTTATTATTCCATGCCATTTCAAGATCGATAATTAACTTTTGCTTAATGGTCTTTTCCCACTCATACACACCAATGGTGGTTAAAACAGTTAATCCCTCAATTAATACTCTATCTTTGCTATATGTATTCATACTAAATCCAAAAAGTCGATTTTTCTTAAATAGAGATTACCGAATCTTGATAAATTACGCTATAATTTATTGCAATATATTTTAAAATACTAGCAATTATGACCCGAATTTTTCAACCTCTTACAATTGTGCAAAATAGTCTAGTTACTTTAGATGACAATGCGTTCAACCATCTTATTCGTGTGTTACGCATGAAAGTTGGTGAAGAGATTATCCTATTTGATGGTTCTAATCATATTACCCCTGCGGTGATTTATGAAGTTAATAAAAAATCAGTTACGGTTAAAACCGCGTCGTCTGTTTTAGAGAATCACGAATCCCCTTTAAATATCCATTTAGGGCAAGTAATATCACGTGGCGAAAAAATGGAATTTACAATTCAAAAATCAGTGGAGTTAGGTATTAATAGCATTACTCCCCTACTTTCTGAACGTTGTGGAGTGAAATTGGATGCTGATAGACTCGATAAAAAAGTCCAACAATGGCAAAAGATTGTGATTTCGGCTTGTGAGCAATGTGGTCGCAATGTGGTTCCCGTCGTTAACCCAGTAATGAAGCTTGAAACTTGGTGCGCAAATTTAACAACGCCGTTACGCTTAAATCTTCACCCTAAAGCTACACATGGCGTAAAGCAGTTGCCTAACGGTTATAATGACATTAGCTTATTAATTGGACCTGAAGGTGGTTTATCAGAAGATGAAATCAGTATGACCCATAATTATCAATTTACCGATATTTTGCTTGGTCCACGCGTTTTGCGTACCGAAACAGCAGCATTAACGGCCCTAACTGCTCTGCAAGTATATTTCGGTGATTTAGGATAATATAAAGTCATATTGTTATAAGGTAAATTAACCCGCTATTGTTAATGTTTGCTTTGCATCTTAGACTGTAACGAGTATGATAGTTACCAGCACACTTTTAATAATGATTTAAGATAATAGTGCTTTAAAACACTCACTGTCGAATGTTCACCTAATCCAATAAATAACGGATATAGAATAATACGCATTATCAACCTATTATTCGCTAAAACAAAAAAATCAGTAAGGAGTCACCATGATTAAACTTGGTATTGTTATGGATCCAATTAGTCATATCAATATTAAAAAAGATACCAGTTTTGCTATGTTGCTTGAGGCACAAAAACGAGGTTATTCGCTTTTTTATATTGAAATGAATGACCTATTTTTAGACACTGGCGAAGCTTATGCAACAACTCGTCCTTTGAAGGTTTATAACGATAAAGATCACTGGTTTGACCTTGGCCAAGAACAAACGCTCCCTTTGTGTGACCTTGACACGATTTTAATGCGAAAAGATCCCCCTTTTGATACTGAATATATTTATGCGACTTATATTTTAGAACGTGCTGAAGCTAAAGGTGTGTTGGTAGTTAATAAACCACAAAGTCTGCGCGATTGTAACGAAAAGCTGTTTACCGCTTGGTTTGCTGAGTTTACACCCAAAACCTTGGTTACTCGCCAAACACAGCAGATTAAAGCGTTTTTTCAAAAGCATCATGATATTATTTTAAAACCATTGGATGGTATGGGAGGATCGTCAATTTTTAGAGTCAAACAGGATGATCCTAATGTTTCGGTAATTATAGAAACATTAACCAAACATAACACTTGTTATTGTATGGCTCAGGACTTTATTCCTGCCATTAAAGAAGGCGATAAGCGTGTTTTAGTGGTCGATGGTGAACCTGTACCTTATTGTTTAGCGCGAATTCCACAAAAAGGCGAAACACGAGGCAACCTTGCTGCCGGTGGCCATGGTGAAGTTAGAGCATTAAGCGATAGTGATTGGCATATAGCTAAAAGCATCGCCCCTATTTTAAAAGAAAAAGGTCTTTTGTTTGTAGGACTTGATATTATTGGTGATAAGTTAACCGAAATTAACGTTACCAGCCCAACCTGCGTTCGTGAAATAGAAGCTGCCAATCCAGATCTTTCAATCACAGGTATGCTAATGGACGCAATCGAACATCGATTAAATAAAAAGAGTTAAACAATGATTAGAGAATATAAACCCGAAGATTTAAATAGCGTAATGACAATTTGGTTACAAGGGAATTTGCAAGCTCATGACTTTATCGATTCTGAATTTTTTAAACAAAATTACGATTTAGTGAAAATGCTAATTCCAATGTCCACTTTATATGTGCAAGATCTTGACGGTATAAAAGGATTTATTGGTTTAACTGAAAACTACATTTCAGGGTTATTTGTTGACCAAAATCACCGTCACCAAGGAATCGGTAACGCACTAGTTAACAAAGCGAAACAACACCACAATGAACTGTTAGTGCATGTTTATAAAAAAAACACTATAGCGATTGATTTTTATCTTTCACAAAATTTTGATATTGTTTCAGAATCGATCAATGAAGAAACCAATGAACATGAATTATTAATGCGCTGTATTGTTGAGCATAACGTTAAAATTGGCAAATGTGCATTATAAAAATTACCTAAATGTGAAACTATGAATTTAAAAGATCATTTTATTATTGCTATGCCAACACTCGATGACTCATTGTTTAGTCATTCAGTTATTTATATTTGTGAACATAACCGTGATGGTGCTATGGGAGTTATAATTAATAAACCGATTATTGATCTTAATGTAGCAACAGTCCTTACACGGTTAGAAATCACTTCGCCCACAAGTTGTGCTGAATTAGAGTATCCTGTATTTTGTGGTGGACCAATCGCTGATGAGCAAGGATTTATTTTACATACACCTCAGCAAGGATTTGCTTCTAGCATTCAAATTTCGGATGATGTGATGATTAGCACTTCGCTCGATGCACTTAAATCAATTGGCTCTCCTGAACAACCCCAAAATATTTTTTTGGCATTAGGATATTCAAGCTGGCAGTCATTACAACTTGAGGACGAAATAGCTCGTAATGATTGGTTAGTTACCAATGCTGATCCCCAAATTATTTATGAAGTTGCCATCGATGAGCGCTGGCAAAAAGCTGCTCAAACGCTTGGGGTCAATATGAATACTATCTCGCACCAAATGGGAAATGCATAATCCATGGCAACCATTATTGCGTTTGATTTTGGCACCGTAAGTATTGGTGCCGCTATTGGTCAAGATATTACTAAAACTGCCAATCCTTTGTGCTCTTTTAAAGCGCGTGATGGCATTCCCAACTGGCAAGCTATCGAAAAGGTTTTAAAAGAGTGGAAACCCGATTTTTTAGTCGTTGGTTTACCCTTAAATATGGATGGAACCGAGCAACCTTTAACCGCCCGAGCGCGTAAATTTGCTAATCGTTTACATGGCATGTTTGGTTATCAAGTTCATTTACAAGATGAACGGTTATCAACCGTTGAAGCAAAATCCCATATTTTTGCTTCTCGTGGTTATCGTGCGCTTGAAAAAGGCATCGTTGATGCAACTTCTGCCATTATTATTTTAGAAAGTTGGTTTGAAAATAATTAGCGATTTTAATTAATTGGTTATTTTGTCAAGAATTAATCGCCATTAAATTTCATCCTTGCTAAAATAGTAGCCAATATTCTATTGTAAGGATTACTTGCTGTGTCAAATAATACATCTCTCAGTTACAAAGATGCTGGTGTCGATATTGATGCTGGCAATGAACTTGTTGATCGCATCAAATCTGTCGTTAAAGAAACTACACGACCAGAGGTTATGGGTGGACTAGGCGGCTTTGGAGCGCTATGTGCTATTCCTCAAAAATATAAAGAACCTATTTTAGTATCGGGCACTGATGGTGTGGGGACTAAATTACGCCTTGCAATGGATTTAAACCGTCATGAATCAATTGGTATTGATTTAGTCGCCATGTGTGTTAACGATTTGATTGTACAGGGTGCCGAACCTTTATTCTTCCTTGATTATTATGCTACTGGCACACTTAATGTTGATGTTGCAACTACTGTAGTCACTGGCATTGCCGAAGGATGTAAACAATCAGGGTGCGCTTTAGTGGGCGGTGAAACAGCCGAAATGCCGGGTATGTACCATAATAATGATTATGATTTAGCTGGATTTTGTGTTGGCGTCGTTGAAAAATCTAAAATGATTGATGGCAGTAAAGTGCAAAACGGTGATGCATTAATTGCATTAGCTTCAAGCGGCGCTCATTCTAATGGCTATTCATTAGTGCGTAAAATTATCGAAGTCAGTGGTGTAAACCCAACAACTAAAAAATTAAACGGTACACCTCTTGCTGATTACCTACTTGCACCCACTAAGATCTATGTTAAGTCTGTACTTGATCTCATCGCCCAAGTTGACGTGCACGCTATTGCCCATATTACTGGTGGCGGATTCTGGGAAAACATTCCGCGTGTGTTACCTGCAAATACTCAAGCAGTTATTGATGAAACAAGTTGGCAATGGCCAGCCATATTTGATTGGCTACAGCAAGCTGGCAATGTTAGTCGTCACGAAATGTACCGCACTTTTAACTGTGGTGTTGGCTTAATTATTGCCTTACCTAGATCATTAGCTGATAAAGCCATTACCTTACTGAATAATCATGGTGAAACAGCATGGTTATTGGGTGAAATTAAACACGCTACATCAAGTGAACGTGTTATTATTAAGTAGTAAGTATTCTATTTAACATATTACTTAATTTTAAACAAGTGGGTAATATCTAAGATTATTTCAAGGTTTATCGATTTAAACAATAACCGTTTAAACAATAACCGATAGTATCCCTACCAAGATACTATGGTTTTGTTTTTTTCAATCGTCATTATTCGTCTATCCAGTAGCTCAAAAACTCAACGGTTTACTCAAGAAATTAAGATAAAATAGCTCAAAGCTATATGACTTTTTGGTACAATAACAAAAAAAAACATTATAACAAAGTAATGTTATAACACTTTAAAATAAAAGGTTTTTTTAATGATCATATCAGATGCAAATAGTGCAGTGTCATCCGTCGCTTATCGTACGAACGAAGTCATTGCTATTTACCCAATTACGCCAAGCTCAACAATGGCTGAACAGGCAGGCACATGGGCAGAATTTAACAAACCAAATGTATTTGGCGACACGCCAAGAGTGATTGAAATGCAGTCCGAAGCTGGTGCAATTGCGACTGTTCATGGTGCATTAATGACAGGTGGACTAGCAACTTCGTTTACTTCATCACAAGGTTTGCTTTTAATGATCCCATCGCTGTATAAAATAGCGGGTGAACTAACTCCTTTTGTTTTGCATGTTGCCGCGCGTACCGTTGCAACGCATGCTCTTTCAATTTTTGGTGATCATTCTGATGTCATGGCAATTCGGCAAACGGGGTTTGCGATGCTTTGTTCAAGTTCAGTGCAAGAAGCGCAAGATTTTGCCTTAATTTCGCAAATAGCCAGCTTTAATAGTCGCGTTCCTTTTGTGCATTTTTTCGATGGATTTAGAACGTCGCACGAAGTTAATAAAATTTATCCAATTAGTGATGATCAAATCCGTAACTTATTACCACACGAAGCCATTAAAGCCTATCGTACGCGAGCTTTAACGCCTGATAAACCTGTGACACGGGGTACATCAGCCAATCCTGATACCTACTTTCAATGTCGTGAAGCAATAAATACCTATTATGATAATGTCTATCAACATGTTGTTGATGCTATGGACGCTTTTACAATAGAAACTGGCAGAAAATATCAACCTTTTGAATATTATGGTGCAAATGATGCCGAGCGCATTATAGTGGTTATGGGATCAGGAGCAAGCACTACCAAAGAGGTGGTTGATGTATTACTTAAACAAAACGAAAAAGTCGGTGTTGTTATAGTTAGACTATTCCGCCCTTTTTCTGCCAACCATTTGCTAGAGATTATTCCAAGTACTGTGAATAAAATTGCTGTTCTTGATAGAACCAAAGAGCCCGGCTCCCAAGCTGAACCACTTTATTTAGATATTATGACTGCATTTGCTGAAAGTTTATCACGCGGTGAACGTACCAGCATGCCGATCATTGTAGGAGGGCGTTATGGGTTATCGTCTAAAGAGTTTGATCCTCGTTGTGTACTTGCCATTTTTACCGAACTGGGATTAGATAAACCTAAACCACGATTTACCGTTGGTATTTATGATGATATAACTGGGCTCTCTTTACCGTTACCCGAACAATCTATTCCACAAAAATCCGCTCTTGAAGCCCTATTTTATGGACTTGGTAGTGATGGCACAGTGTCGGCAACCAAAAATAATATTAAAATTATCGGTGATAGTTCGCCTTTTTATGTGCAAGGGTATTTTGTTTATGACTCTAAAAAAGCAGGTGGCTTGACTACTTCGCACTTACGAGTTAGCTTGGAACCAATTGATTCCCCCTATTTAATTACCAGTGCCCATTTTATTGGATGCCACCAAGATCAGTTTATCGATAAATATCAAATTGTTGATAAATTAAAAGACGATGGTATCTTTTTGCTTAACACACCCTATAGCAAAGATGAAATTTGGCATCGCCTTCCGAAAGAAGTCCAAGTACAATTAATTCAAAAACGAGCCCATTTTTATATCATTAATGCAACAAAAATTGCACGTGAATGTAATTTAGGAGCAAGAATTAATACTGTTATGCAGGCGGCGTTTTTTCACCTAGCTGGAATTTTTAAAAATGATTTTAATATTACCCAATTAAAAGAAGTCATTGCAAAAAGTTATAGCAGTAAAGGACAAGATTTGGTTGAAAATAACTGGAAAGCACTCGATTTAGCTATAGCCTCACTTGAGCAAATTCCTCTTAGCTGTGTTGACCAAAGTAGTGCTATGATGCCACCAGTTGTGCCAGCTAACGCGCCTAATTTTGTTAAAACAGTCACTGCAGCTATGTTAGCTGGTTTGGGTGATAGCTTACCTGTATCAGCATTCCCACCCGATGGTACATGGCCAATAGGCACAACTAGATGGGAAAAACGTAACATTGCTGAAGAAATTCCTATTTGGCAACCCGAACTGTGTACCCAATGTAATCATTGTGCCGTTGCTTGTCCTCATGCGGCCATTCGTGCTAAAGTCGTTACTCCTGATGACATAGCCAATGCGCCAGATTCATTAAGTTCACTTGAAGTCAAAGCCCGTGATATGAAAGGACAACGCTATGTGTTACAAGTTGCCCCAGAAGATTGTACTGGCTGCAACTTATGTGTCGAAGTTTGCCCTGCCCGCGATCGCAATAATTTTGAAATTAAAGCTATTAACATGCAATCGCGTATCGACAACCTTGATACTCAACGCACCAATTTTGAGTACTTTACGACATTGCCAGATCGCGATATTAATACGCTTGAACGCATTGATGTGCGTACATCGCAATTACTTACACCGCTATTTGAATATTCAGGTGCTTGTGCTGGTTGTGGTGAAACGCCATACATTAAATTGTTAACGCAACTTTATGGCGACCATTTAGCGATTGCTAATGCCACTGGGTGTTCATCCATTTATGGCGGTAATCTTCCATCATCACCTTACACTACTGATAATGCTGGTCGTGGGCCGGCTTGGGCAAATTCACTATTTGAAGATAATGCTGAATTTGCATTAGGATATCGTATTACTTATGATCAACATAAAAAACGGGCATTGCGTTTACTTGATTATGTTGCTGGTGACATTTCGCCCGAAATTGTCATAGCGTTAAAATCATCAGAGACATCTATCGCTGAAAAACGGCAACAAGTCGAGTTATTATGTGAACAGCTAGCGCATCTCGACTCAGTTCAAGCGCAAGAATTGATGCAAGATGCAAATTACTTGATAGATAAATCAGTTTGGGCCATTGGAGGTGATGGTTGGGCTTACGATATTGGATTTGGCGGGCTTGATCATGTCATGAGCTTAACCGATAACGTAAATGTATTGGTGTTAGATACTCAGTGCTATTCTAATACAGGAGGTCAACAATCAAAAGCCACCCCAATGGGCGCGGTATCAAAATTTGCTGATTTAGGTAAGCATAAAGCCCGTAAAGATCTTGGTGTGAGTGTAATGATGTATGGGCATGTGTATGTGGCACAAATTGCGTTAGGCTCACAACTAAATCAAACTCTCAAAGCCTTACAAGAAGCCGAAGCATATGATGGACCATCGCTCATTATTGCTTATAGCCCTTGTGAAGAACATGGCTATGATCTTGCTAAATCGCATGAGCAGATGAAAGATTTAGTTAAATCAGGATTCTGGCCTTTGTATCGTTACGATCCACGCCGTATGGCAGAAGACAAACCAGCTTTGGTATTAGATTCAAAAGCGCCAAACAGCGAGTCATTAACTGGTATCTTACTAAAAGAACAGCGTTTTCGCCGTTTAGAAACACTTGAACCCGTGATTGCCAACACCTTGCATGAGCGTTCAACCAAAATGGTGAATTCTAAATATAAGTTTTTGCAGATGCTGGCAACCTATTCAGATATTGAAACACCGGCAGATAGCTAACAGTAACCACGGTACTTAACAAAACATTCCAAAGGACTGTTTATTTATAACAGTCCTTTTTTAAATGCTGTTTTTGAGCAATAAAGCACCATAATTGTGCATATTTAAATCAAGTTAGCCCAAAAAAGTAACCAAACATCATTGCCCTTTTATTATTGATTACTGTACAAATCAAGCACTCTTATCATTTTTAAAAAATTGGTATTATTTTTGCATGGTTAATAATTGAACACATGAGGAACAATTAAAATAGGAGGTGAATCATGGTGTCAAATTTAAATATGAGTAGAAGAAAACTATTAACATTTTCCAGTGCTGCTATAGCGGGATTATCTGTTAATCAACTGTTATCGAAAGCGTATGCTCAAGAAGTACAAAAATCAATTTCATTCTCACTACCTGTGCTTGATAAACTAGTAACGCCAGATGCAACTCATCCTATTCGACTTAATTTTAACGAAAATGCACTTGGCATGTCACCAAGAGCCAAACAAGCAGCTATTGATGCCATACCTAAAGCTAATAGATATGCAAAAGCCGAGATGCCGCTTTTAAATAAAGCATTAGCTAAACATCACCAAGTGGTAGAAAGTCAAATATTATTAACTGCTGGCTCGTCAGAAGGAATCCGCAGTACTATATCCGCTTTTGTAAAACCAGATACACAACTAGTTATACCAGAACTTACTTATGGTGATGGTGAGCATTTTGCAAAAATTTTTAATTTAAAAATAACCAAAGTTCCATGTTTAACTGATTGGAAAATTGATATAACTAGTTTAAAAAAAGTAGTTGAAGGATATCGAGGTTTTTCGATTGTTTATTTGGTTAATCCTAACAATCCAACTTCTACAGTGTTTGATCTAAATGAGATCGAATCATGGATAAAAAGTAAACCTAAAAACACAATTTTTATTTTCGACGAAGCTTATGCCGAATTTGTTAATGATCCTACTTTTGAATCAGCAGAGAAATTTATTACACAAAAATATGAAAATATTGTATTGCTTAAAACATTTTCTAAGATTCATGCAATGGCTGGATTACGTGTAGGTTACATTGTTAGCACAGAGGCAAACATAAAAAATATATCCCAGTATGTGGCAGGTGAAAAATTAAACTATTGTGGTGTTTGTGCGGCATTAGCATCGATAAATGATACTCAATATTTGACCTACTCCAAAAAAGTGGTTGATGTGTCACGCGATATTATGGAAAAAGTATTGTCAGAGTTGGGAATACATTATCTTAAATCAGAAACTAATTTTATGTTTCACAAAACACCAATTGGGTTAAATGATTATCGGGAATTAATGAAACAAAAATTCATATTAGTTGGTCGAGATTTTGCCCCTGCAACCAATTGGTGCCGTATATCACTAGGCACGCCAGGTGAAATGCTTTATGTAGCAAATGTAATACGCGAATTAAGAGAAAAATCGATGATTTAATTATAGAGAGGAAACAATTAAAACTCTCTAAATATGATCGATTTAAAGAGTTTTAATTTATGATTTAAATAAATCTTGATATTAGCTATCGGTTATACGTCGTGTCATCCAGTAATGCTTCTTCCAATAACTTTCATACAAGCTTGAATAAGTTACACCTTTTGAACTTGAAGCATGTAAAAATTTACCATCAGTATAATAGATACCAACATGTAAACCACTACGGCTACGTCCTGTTTTAAAGAACACCAAATCGCCTGCTTTAGGAGTGTTCACCTTGATACCTAATTTAGCTTGCTCAGCAGCGCTTCTCGGCAAGTTTTTTGAAAGTTTGTTTTTGAAAAAGTTCATCACCAAAGCAGAACAATCACTACCGGCTAAAGTCGTACCACCGTACCGATACGGCGTATTTTGCCATTTTTTATAGTGAGATTCTATTTTAGCTAACATAGTTGGATTAGATTTTGTATTTATAACAGAAATTTGACCGTGGCTGGTACTACATCCAAATAACATAAACAGAGAAAAGATCAATGTGGTTATAAAAAAAAGTTTATTCATACTACTACTAAAGTTGCTGAGCAACGTTCCTAATAGTCGATTGTCTTTTTTTGTCATTTCTTTTTGTTCCTTTATTTAACGTCGACCAATGCGAATAACGTCTAGCTACCTTTAAACAGCTAGGTAACACACCTTTTTCCCAATCGGTTTTATCTAATTTAGATAACCTAACTGGGCTGGTGTCCGCATGGCTGCGATGATTTAAACTTTCTTTAAGGCGAATTAAACGCAAAGAAAGAAAACAAATAATAACATCATCAACACTTAATTTACTGTATCCAGAAAGATGATAACGCATTCTAGCACCATAATGTTTTGCTGTTTGCATTAAACTACCCATCGCGGCACCAATTAATGTAGCTGAGCCGAGCGAAAGCCCTCCGGTTGCTAAGTCAATACTAGCACCAATCGTTGCACCTGACACAAAGCCTTTAGTTAAATGAATACCCATCGCTTTTAGTGCATCAACATTAAAAAGGTCAGCCTTATAGCGACCTTTAATTAAAGGCAAACTTTCTTCGCTCTCTTGAGTTGAATCAAATTGATACAATTTTAGTAATTCGTTGATCACTATTTGTTCCCGCTTTCTAACTTTATTTTGCATAGCAGTAATTGCTTTTTTATCGTCTAATTTAGCCATTTCGTAAAAGGCGGTAACATCAACGAGCGTTTCAGCAATAATCCAATTAGCAGTTTGATTACGAGAATCACGAATTTGTGCGATTTTATCTAGCCAATTATCTAATATTTTTTTAGCAGGCTCAACCAGTAAAGCAAGGCTATGATACAAACGCTCCTCGCCGTCCAAGGATGGGAATACAGCATCAAACCTTATAATAGCATGAATCCCAATCCGTGAAAGCAAACTTTTCCATTCTTTTTCATTTTGATCATTATCAGCGATAAAATTTAAAACCGCTAATATAGGTTTATCACTATTGGATAAAATAGCTAATTCATCGTGATATTTGGCCAATACTGGTTCACGCACATCTATCACATAGATAGATGCATCGCTATTTAATATTTGTCTGATAACTTTAGCCTCTTGATTAAATGCGTTTTCGGCTTCTGGGCTTTGTAAAAAAAGTGTCAATCTATCAATGCCATCAAGTTTTGCGTTGGCGGGAAATAGGTGGTTAATGTAATCATACAGCGCTAAACTGTCTTCTAACCCTGGGGTATCATAAAAAACAATCGATTGATTATGATCTAGTGGTAATGTTATTGATTCAACATGTCTTGTGGTACCCGGACGATCGGACACATGACCAAAATGACTATTACGGATTAAAGTACGTAATAATGACGTTTTGCCAACATTTGCATGACCCACCACGGCTAATTTTAACGTTGATAGCATATTAAATATCCTCGATTAGCCAGTCAGGTTCAGCTAACTGAAAAGATAGCGATTGCCAATTATGGTACTGTTTGCCTTGATTAATAAACCAGATACGAGTTTGCTGTGATTTATTAATCAGCTGATTAATAAAATTCAATAACCCTCTATCAGGTGTTCTATCGGTATCAATTGCAATTAATAGTTTTTTGGCTGGTATTAATTGCAGATAATCTAACATGTTACCGCGCTGTTCACGAGTATTCAAAAAACCTAAAAAAGAAACAGATTCAGGAGAATGCCAACTTTCTTGTACATCTATGGCAACCAAAAATGCCCCCTCACCGTCTTCAATTGAATGTGTAGGCAAATGCCATTGGTAGCCATCATTACCCAATTTATCGGCATCTTCAATATTAACAAACAGTGGCTGTAATTGATTTGCTAATATTTGATAATCAGGATGCACAATATTTAGCTCAATTCGATGACAGCTAATCAGCCAATTAACACCACAAAATGCCATACATAAAAATCGTACTACTAATCCATAAACAATAAACACACCAAGCAACCAAACAGCCCATGATGAGCGTACATCGCCAGCGCTTAACGCATGTTCGCTTAGCTTTATAACTTCGTCTTTAGGGATTTCGAAACCAAATAACGACGGTAAATAACCTAAATAGTGAGTTAGTGCAATAACCGTATCCGAACTGAGCAAAGTAGTTTGCCATTCAAAACTATAATGTTTGGTTGAAAATAGTACAACTAATACCAATAATGCACTGCTTAAAATCACAGTCCAAAACAGATTAAGTACAAAACCGATGAGCCAACGAATGCGCACGCCAAACAGCTCAACAAACGCCGGTATAAGTTGCTGTACTGTCTTTTTTTGAGATAGTTTTTTAGCTAACCATAACCAACAATGAATCAATAAACTACCACCAAAATTAGCAAAAAATAAGAACGAACTCAACCAAATAGATAGTGTAATTAGATGCACACCTAATAAACTAAAAAGTGCCCAATACAGGTTGATAGGATTTTGACTTAACGCCCCCAACGCTAAAGAGCTACCCAAAAAAATAGATAATACTAGCAATAATGCAAACGATAGCTTTACCGATCGCAATAGTATTTTTTGCGCCAAATATAGCCCATTTTGTTTAGACAACATAGTTGCTCGCATCACAATTCGATCTGTGAGCGGTATTTGTTCTACTCTTACTTGTCGGTTGATGTCTTGGTCAGCAAACCGCCCAGATTTGGTTTCAATTAAATGAATCGTTTCGGTCAGCCAGAGTGATTTTAGCTTTTGTCGCATTAGACTCAATCTTCGCCATTATTCTCAATAAAATATAAAAGAAACGCGACCTAAGTCGCGTTAAAAAAATCAAGTTAATTACTGTGTTATTTCACCAATTTTGCTTAATAATGTTTGAATACGCTGTTGCCATGCTTGCTGATCTTGTTTTAGTTTTTCGTTTTCGTCGCGTAGCGCTTTCATTTCATCAGAACTCTCATTAATCAGTTGTTCCAACTCTTGATTACCTTGCTTTAATGTTGCGATCTCTTGTTGTAATGTATTGATAGTATTTACAGTATGTTGGATACGGCTTTCTAATTGATTTAGTATTTCTAATGACATATTTTTCCTCAAGCTTAATTTATTTGATGTATAATAGATAGCATTATAACCAATTCATTCTGAAATCAACACCTTTTTAAATCTTAAGTTGGAGAAAATTATGCGAAAACCTCTCGTTATGGGTAACTGGAAACTCAATGGTAGCCTCGATATGGCTAAAAACTTAGTCACAGGACTAAAAAATGAGCTATCAAACGACACAGCATGCGATATTGCAATTGCGCCTCCTGTGGTCTACCTTGATTTTGTAAAGCACCAATTAGGTGAATCTAATATTATTTTAGGTGCACAAGATGTGGGTGTTAATTTGTCGGGTGCTTTTACCGGTGAAGTATCAGTAGATATGTTAAAAGAAATTGGTGTGACTCATATTATCATTGGCCATTCTGAACGTCGCACTTATCACAAAGAATCTGATGAGTTTATTGCTAAAAAGTTTGGTGTAATTAAAGAGGCTGGTTTAGTGCCTGTATTATGTATTGGTGAAACCGAAGCTGAAAACGAAGCAGGTCAAACGCATTCTGTTTGCGCACGTCAAATTGATGCAGTAATTAAATCGATTGGCGTTCAAGCATTTAACGGGGCGGTTATTGCTTATGAGCCAATTTGGGCGATTGGAACTGGCAAATCAGCAACGCCAGTACAGGCACAAGCAGTTCACAAATTTATTCGTGATCATATCGCCAAACAAGATGCAAAAGTGGCTGAACAAGTAATCATTCAATATGGTGGTTCTGTTAATGATAAAAATGCAGCAGAACTATTTGCGCAACCAGACATTGATGGTGCATTAGTTGGTGGTGCATCATTAAAAGCTGACGCATTTGCAGCAATTGTTAAAGCAGCTGAAAAAGCTAAAAAATAAGTCAAAAACGTAATAAATTACAAAATAGCAAATAATAAAAAGACGCTTATTAGCGTCTTTTTATTATTGAAACTAATATTATTTTTTAGCTTTTGGCTGATAGCGTGATGGCCAAATTTGCTCAACAGGAACTTGCAAATAGTCAGAAATTATTCGCTCATACTTAGGACAATGCCGATATAATGCGTTTCTTAAAGTATCCGCCTGCAATCCGCTATCTCTTGAAAGCGCTCTTAAATTTCCGCCTCTAATTTTAATTTCGCCAACAACTCTAGATGCTGTCCAGTCTTGATCTTGCTCTCTCATTATGAGATCCTCTATTGGTTAAATTTTTTGTCATTGTAAAGATTATCGGTATTACAATGTTTATAAAGATAAAAAATTACCAACAAAGAATATCACACAAAAAAACGAATTAAAACATAAAAAAACAAAAAATATATGGAATGTAATAGAAAATGAATAAAAGCAAAGTAAAAAAGCAAGATGAGAAAGAAAAAACACGAATCTTGACTGATACAGGAGTAATTAACTTTAGGAATAGATTAAATCTAGTATTAGAAGGTATATCTGGCAATGCCTTCGCCAAAAAAGTCGGCATGTCAGAAGCGGTAATACGCGATTACCTATCGGGCAAAACCTATCCAGCATTAAATAGATTAGCCATTATTGCCCAAAAATGTGATGTCCCTATTGAGTGGTTAGCAACAGGAAAAGGAGAATGTCGATTATTACCAGACTCTGAAGGCCGTGGCTCAGTACATATTCCATTTCATCATATAAATGAAATGGGTAAATCATATTCCCAAATCAAATCAATTCCATTTGATGTTACTTTAATAAAACATCAAGGTTGCAACCACGAAGACTTAACCGCCGTATGGGCTAAAGGCGATAGCATGGAACCCACGATATCAAACCATGATATTCTTATTATCAATAAAGCGCATTACAAACCTATTGATGGCTATTTGTATGCTGTTGAATATGAAGATCAAATCAGTATTAAACGCATTCAGAATCAAGGAGCCAATTTAGCATTACTTTGTGATAATCCTAAGTATCCAGCCATCATTGGTGATAAGCACGGACCACAAGAGTTTAAAATTATTGGGCTTGTTGTTTACCTTTTAAAAGATCTTAACTAACGCTCATTTAACCTTTATATAATTACAGCTTTATAAACGCTGGTTTATAAAGCTATTTTAATCTGGTGCAATTTCATTTTTTTCTACGGCAATCAATACATTAAAAAATGGCAAAAAGTTTCAGAAATGTATACGTTTCAGTATAAAGCTAGTGTAAAATTAGTATAAAAAACAAATCAACACAGCAATCGTTGTCTGCATAACTTTATGCTTTTTCCGCTAATTATGTTAAAATTAGTGTCAAAATTTTTATTAATTTTATCTATTAATATAATAACTATGTCAAATATAAATACTCGAAAAAAAGTCGTTGTCGGCATGTCTGGCGGCGTGGATTCTTCTGTTTCAGCTTATTTATTGCAACAACAAGGATACGATGTTGTTGGATTATTTATGAAAAATTGGGAAGAAGACGATACAGAAGAATATTGTTCTGCTGCTGTTGACCTAGCGGATGCACAAGCAGTTTGTGATAAATTAAATATCAAATTACACACTGTTAACTTTGCTGCCGAATACTGGGACAACGTATTCGAACATTTTTTATCGGAATACAAAGCAGGGCGAACGCCAAATCCTGATATTTTATGTAATAAAGAAATTAAATTTAAGGCTTTTTTAGAATATGCGGCTGAAGATCTCAATGCTGACTTTATTGCCACAGGGCATTATGTTCGTAAACGTGAAACAGGCAATAAAGTTGAATTATTACGTGGGATCGACACTAACAAAGATCAGAGTTACTTTCTTTATACCCTAAGCGAAGCACAAGTAAGTCAAAGCTTATTTCCAGTTGGTGAACTTGAAAAAACTGAGGTACGCAAAATTGCGCAGCAACTTGGCTTAGCAACTGCCACTAAAAAAGACTCTACTGGCATCTGCTTTATTGGTGAACGTAAATTTAGCGACTTTTTAGCTCGATATTTACCTGCTCAAGCAGGTAATATTCGCACTGTTGATGGAAAGGTTATTGGTCAACATCAAGGTCTGATGTACCATACGTTAGGACAACGTAAAGGACTGGGTATTGGTGGCTTAAAACAAGCCGATGATACACCATGGTATGTAGTTGACAAAGATCTTATCAATAATGAATTAATTGTGGCACAAGGTCATGAGCATCCTGCGCTATTTTCCGAAGGACTAATTGCACAGCAACTCCATTGGGTCGACCGTAAAGTAGTAACCAAACCATTTAGTTGTACCGTAAAAACGCGCTATCGCCAACTAGATATCGCTTGTCAAGTTATCCCACTAGACGATGACAAAATCAAAGTCATTTTTGATAATCCTGTTGCGGCTGTTACGCCGGGTCAATCTGCCGTCTTTTATAAGGACGAAGTCTGCCTTGGTGGAGGTATTATAGAGGAACGGATTAAAAGCATTAAGGAGTGCTAGAGTGGATAATAAATATAATCATATTACTATTGCCCTTGCTGGTGCAGTGCAAAGCGCAATATTGGTGCCTCAACTTGCTAACACCGGGAGTTGCACTGCCACTCTGTATGAACAAACCATTAAAAGTGTGTTTAAAACCTCACCCAAAACAACGGATGATGTTTATGATGGCATTAAAAATATCAAAACAGGGTTACAAACGCTCATACAATTATTATCGTCAGAACAAAAAGAACAAGTCCAAATTATACGTTATCTGTTTGGTACGCTTAGTATTACAAGCAAATTATTAAAAAATAATGACGCATTAGATAAGATAGACCAGCGATTAAAACGCATTGCAGGACTTTATTCAGAGATGAATGATGAAACTGTTAGCGCTAATGTTGATGATCTGTCCTATTCATTAGCGGGAATTTATTCTGATATCATCAGCCCAATATCAACTAAAATTAAAGTGATTGGCAAAGTCGAATTTTTGCAAAACACATTAGTACAAGCAAAAGTAAGAACAGCACTTTTGGGGTGTGTTCGATCGTCCATATTATGGTATCAAGTTGGTGGCAATCGCTTTCAGTTTATTTTTAGCCGTAAACGCATTTGTAATGCTGCACAACAGCTATTAGACCAAATTAATCGAGCAATCTAATTTACACTTTATAACTGATATTTCAAATATAGTAACGGAGTTAAACCGATGGAATTATCTGCACTCACTGCCCTTTCGCCAATTGACGGACGTTATGGTAACAAAACAATAGAGCTACGCACTATTTTTAGCGAATATGGTTTATTAAAATACCGCGTTCAAGTCGAGATTTGTTGGTTACAAAAGTTAGCCTCGAACGCAGATATTTTAGAGGTTCCAACCTTAAGTCAAGCAGCTATTGATCACCTTAATCAAATTGTTGACCAATTTAGTGAGCAAGATGCAAATCGCATAAAAGAAATCGAAAAAACCACTAATCACGATGTCAAAGCGGTAGAATATTTTTTAAAAGAAAAAGTCAGCACCAATAAAGAATTACATGCGGTTAATGAATTTATCCATTTTGCCTGTACATCAGAAGATATTAACAATTTATCTTATGCGTTAATGCTAAAAACAGCTAGAGAAGATGTCTTAGTGCCATATTGGAATAAATTGATTGATAAAATTACTTCGCAGGCAAAAGCCTATCGTGATTTACCGTTACTTTCAAGAACGCACGGCCAACCCGCTACGCCATCAACTATCGGTAAAGAATTTGCCAATGTAGCCTACCGACTAAAACGTCAATTACAACAACTACAATCGGTTGAAATACTGGGTAAGATTAATGGAGCCACAGGCAATTATAATGCGCATATTGTAGCATATCCACATGTTAATTGGCATAAGTTTAGTGAGGATTTTGTTAGCTCACTAGGATTAAAATGGAATCCTTATACGACCCAAATCGAACCACACGACTATATTGCCGAGTTCTTTGATTGTATAGCGCGCTTTAATACCATTATGATTGACTTCGATCGTGATATTTGGGGATATATTTCATTAAATCACTTTAAGCAAAAAACCATTGCTGGCGAAATCGGCTCCTCAACGATGCCACACAAGGTTAACCCAATTGACTTTGAAAATTCAGAAGGCAACTTAGGAATTGCCAATGCAATCATGAACCATTTAGGTAGCAAATTACCAATTTCTCGCTGGCAACGCGATTTAACTGATTCAACAGTACTACGTAATCTAGGTGTAGGTATTGGTTATGCCATTATAGCTTACCAATCAACTTTAAAAGGCTTAAATAAACTTGAAGTCAATCAAGACTACTTACTTGAAGAACTGAATCGCAACTGGGAAGTATTAGCTGAACCCATTCAAACAGTAATGCGACGTTATGGCATTGAAAAGCCATACGAGAAGTTGAAAGAACTGACTCGTGGTAAACGAGTGGATGCAAAAGGTATACAAGAATTTATTGACTCGTTAAATCTGCCCGAAAGTGAAAAAACACGATTAAAGCAGTTAACACCGGCTAACTATGTTGGTTATGCTGTTAGCTTTGTTGATAATTTAGAATAACAACTTAAAATCAATCAGCCTAATATTGGTCACACTGTGTTAGGCAATATTGACTTTCATGTAATCGCATTAATCAATCTGATATGCAAGTTACGCGGTAATACAAATCACCTAAGCAAAAAAGAAAAATAGAGAAATCAATTGAACATTCGCATTGCAACACGTAAAAGCCCATTAGCACTATGGCAAGCAAATTTTGTTAAGAAACAACTTTTAGCTGCTCATCCAAATTTGACGGTGGAATTGATTCCCATGGTCACTAAAGGCGATGTATTGTTAGATAGTCCACTATCAAAAATTGGCGGCAAAGGACTGTTTGTTAAACAACTTGAGCAAGCCATATTAAATAACGAAGCAGACATTGCCGTTCACTCTATAAAAGATATTCCTGTCGCGTTTCCTGAAGGGCTAACACTCGCCACTATTTGTAAGCGTGATGATGTGCGTGATGCGTTTATCTCAAATACATATTTAAGTTTAGATGAGTTACCAAATGGTGCTGTAATTGGTACATCAAGCCTACGACGTCAATGTCAGTTACGGGAAAAATACCCCCATTTACAAATTAAAGATCTTCGTGGTAATGTTGGCACTCGCTTAGCTAAACTTGATAATAAAGAATATGATGCCATTATTTTAGCTGCAGTTGGCTTAAAACGTTTATCATTAGAAGATAGAATCAAGCAGTATATTGATACAAACTTAATTTTACCCGCTGTTGGACAAGGCGCAATTGGCATCGAAACTCGAACAGATGATAAACAAATCCTAGAGGTTCTTTCTGTGCTTGATGATAAAAATAGTCGAGTTTGTATCGAAGCCGAAAGAACAATGAATAAAGCCTTACAAGGTGGATGCCAAGTGCCCATTGCTTGTTATAGCCAATTAAATAATGATGTCTTATCATTACAAGGTCTTGTTGGGCGCATTGACGGTTCTAAAATAGTCAAAGTTGCACTAACAGGTGATATAACTGAACCCGAAATGTTAGGGAAAGAATTAGCAAAACGTTTATTAGATCAAGGTGCAAAAGCAATATTACAGGAATTAAATGGCGGATGATTTATGTTACTAGACCCTCTCCAGAGGGTGAAAAACTCACCCAATTATTTAACCAAGCAAACCTGCCTGCACAGCATCTTCCATTTTTTAATATGTCACAAGGCAATGATCTACTCAATTTACAAGAGCAACTAAATCAACTTTTACCCAACGATATTGTCATCGTTGTGTCGCCACAAGTTACACATGTTATTAACGCTTACCTTCCCAATTTAATACTACCGGATAATATTCGTTATTATGCGATAGGTAAAAAGTCGGCAAAATTATTTAACCAATTTACCACTACAAAAGTCAATTATCCTGACAAAGAAAACAGCGAAGGACTATTAGCAAAACTTCAACAAGAACCGATTCAAAACCACACTATTTTAATTTTATGCGGTAATTCAGGTCGGCAATTATTAACGCAAACGCTAGAAAATCGAAAAGTCAAAGTAAAATCAATTGTTTGTTACTGCCGCGAATCGATTCCCTATCTGCCAAATATCTTATCTAGTAATATTAAAAAACAAATAATCATTATTACTAGCCTAGAACACCTAATCCAGCTTGAATTATATAGCAATCTTGAACATAAAACGCAGGCTAATCTTGTTGTAACCAGTCAACGAATCTTTGTAAAAGCCAAACAACTCAAATGGCAAAAAATTCTACTGGTCAATAGCGCAAATAATCAAAATCTTTTTAATGCGGTAACGATAAACTATCGTCATACCCAATAATTTAAATAAATTAGATGGTATATCATAGTTGATCAGTAAGACAATAATTAAAATTTATTTAAAACAATGTTAACTCTATGTCATAATGCCAATATAAATTTCTAACACATCTAGATGAGGTCATTTATGCCACCAAAATATTATGGTGCCAATGCAACACTTTCAACAATAAGCACAACTTCATTTAGTCAATCAACAATCACAGCGATTCAAAATGAAGTGAATAAGACTATGAAAGAAGATAAAAAAAATCCAGCAAACGCACAATCCAGCACAACAGTAGAATCTACAGCTCAGTCAAAAACTAATAATAGCAGTAACACCAATAACACAAACAACACGCCTGTTTCAAAACTATCGATTATTGCTATAGCATTAACCGTTTGCTTGGGGGGTTTTGGTTTTTATTATGGATACCAGCAAATTGAGAAGCAAAAAAAGACCATCTCAACCTTGCAAACTGAACTGGCCAATTTAAAACAAACAACTAAGCAAAGTATAACAACCGATTTGCAAAATAGTATTATCGAGGCTGCTAATAAACAAAATCAGCAATTTAACTTGTTAGAGCAACGTGTTAATCGAGAACTGGGTGATCAACAAAAATTACAACAACAATTAAGCAATCAAGTTAATGATGCATCAAAAATCACCGAGCAAAGCCTGCAAAACATCAATGAGCGCTTAGCGGCTATGTCAACTACCGATCATAATGTTTGGTTAATTTCACAAGCGAATTATTTAGTACATTTAGCAGGTCGAAAAATTTGGAATGACCAAGATTACACATCAGCCCGATTACTACTAAAAAGTGCCGATGAAAGTCTAGCCCAAGCTGATGACCCGAGTCTATTACCTGCACGACAAGCTATTAGTAAAGATATTAACTCACTCGCTCAAGTGAGCTTTATTGATACTGATGGTATTATTATGAATTTGATTGGTTTGTCTGAATCACTTACCGAATTACCATTAGTAGGTAATTACAAAGATCTTGATCTTGGCATGACCCAATATGCCGAAGATGCCACAAATACAGACGCCAATGTAACTAAAACAGAAAACGCTAGTGTAACAAATAACTACCAAACGAATACTAACAATATGACTGACGACGCTAACAATGACGTATCATCGGTCGGCGATTGGTCAGATAATTTGTTAAGCAATACCAAGACTTTTATGGATAAATTTATCACCATTGAAAAAATTGACGATAAAGATAACAACTTTAAAGCGTGCTTAGAACAAGCAGGCCAAGACGAAAAACAAATCGTCAAGTGCCAAATATTAAAAGCACCACTAAGTTTAGAACAATCACTTTACCTGCGAGAAAACATCCGCTTCCGCCTATTGATTGCAGCACAAGCGGTGCCAAGACATCAAGATCTTATTTACCAACGTGCGCTTAACGATACCGCAATTTGGGTTAATGCTTATTTTGATGGCAATGCACCAAGCGTTAAAGCGTTCATTAATGAACTCGAGAATTTACAAAGTCAATCAATCAGCAATCAAAATGTACCTGAAAACCTAACTAGCATTGGCAAGCTTGAAAAACTCATGCAAACCCGCGTTCGTTCAATGTTGACAAAATAGGAGAATAATGATGATAAAAATACTAATTATTTTCTTAGTGCTAGTGAGTGGATTCTTTCTTGGACCACTATTACAAGGACACCAAGGTTCAGCGGTATTTGAGTTTGCCAAGTATCGTGTCAGTATGTCGTTTAATTCATTTATGATACTTGAATTAATTGGCCTACTTTGCCTTTATTTAATTTATTGTTTTTTTAATAAAATTTTTAATTCTAAAACAGCATTTGGCAATTGGTTACGCTTAAAGTCACCTAAAAAATCGATAAAACGTATCGAACAAGCGCAAATCTTATTGCTAGAGGGTGATTATCAACAAGCCGCTAAACTATTCCTAAAAAGCGCTAAAGGAACAAAAAATACCGCCTTATCGTATTTACTTGCCGCGCAAGCCCAAATCGATAATGATGAATTAATTCCAGCCAACCAATCGCTAGAACAAGCTGCTAGAAGTTGCCAGCCTAAAGAGTTGTTTGCCTTTCAATTAGTGCAAATTAGATTGCAATTAAAAAACCGTGAATACACCGCCGCACGAATGACATTAGATCAGCTACTAAACGAAAAACCTCGTAATGCTGAAGTGCTTAAATTGGCTGATCAACTTTATTATGAAATAGGTGATTACCAAGCGATTATTGACCTATTGCCTGCAATGTATAAAGCTAAAGTGTATAGCGAATCGCAATTAGATCAATTTAAACAAGCAGCCTATATCGGTCGAATTAAGCAATTATCAACTAATAGTGATGCACAAACACTCGTAAAATGGTGGAACTCACAACCAAAAGCTATTTTGAATAATATTACTTATCAAAAAGCGATGGTCAATTATCTTAACCAACTAGGTGAAAATAGCCAAGCTGAAAAGCTATTAAAATCGATTAGTAAACTGGAACAAAAAGAAAGAACATAAAATGCATAAAAACAGGGTAATTGCCCTGTTTTATTTTAACTCACCATTCATTTTACAAATATAATCTTTAAAAATCAGTTAGCTATTGATATCAATCAAATCATAAAATAGCGAATTAACGCCATAGAACACATACCTGCAACCACAATGCACATTAAATTCTTAGTCACAAAGGCAACAATTGTGGTTGGAATTGTTGCTAAGCAATATTCTACGTTAAAATCAGGAAAATGCCCTTCTTTTTTCACAAATAGATTTTGTACTAATAGTGCTGTTAAAATACATAAAGGTACATACGACAAGAACCGAATCACAGCATTGGGCCACTGCAACTTTCGAATCAACACAAATGGAATAACTCTTGGCAACCAAGTCACTAGGCCACAACCTAACATGATATATAAGCTATAAGTTGTCATGCATCACTATCCATTGCTATGCCCATAAAACAACTGCCAAAAGTGCTGATTAAAATTGCCATTTCGGGTAACATAAAACGTATTAATATAATCAGCATAACTGCAACGGTTAACATGGCTAAAAGTCGATTTTTAAGAATTTTGCTTTTATCGCCAAGCAATTGGAAATAGCGCAAACCCACAAACATGGCAACTAAAGCATAATCTAGACCAAATTGAGTCGGGTCTAGCAACCACTCACCAATTAAAGCACCAAACAAGATAAAATCCAAGTAAGATAAGCAGTTAAATTAATACCATGCATCCAAGTGGCATAACCGGCACTTTATTGGTAATAGCATGCATTGCAACGGCAAAGCTTTCATCTGTCAATAAGCTACCAATATCAATATTATTTAACAAAGAGAATTTTCGAAAAGCGGGGCTGTTGCCATACTCATTAAAAAATGGCGTGAATTAACTAAAAAAAACAGTAAAAATAATGGCTGAAATGGGCGTTGCAACCATCATTAATCCAGTAATAATAAATTGTGCAGTCCCAGCATAAACAATGACAGCTAATAATGTCACTTCTAATACAGATAGATGAGCTGATTTACCTACTACACCGGCGGTAAATCCAATACCAATATAGCCAAGTAAAGTTGGAACACAAGCATAAACACCATCTTTAAATATTAAAGGCATCATAATTTCTTAACGATAACAAAATGTTACAATTTAATATTGGTTTATTGTAAATACGTAATAAGGCGTACTGATTGAGTTTATTATGTACTAATAACCTGAACACCAAATTAAACAGCTTAACTCACAATAAGCCACAATATATTGCCAAATTTTGCTATAATATCGCTTAACTAATATTAATGACAATCAAAAGAACGCAATAGCAATTAACGTGGCAAACATATCTATGTATACAGGAACTCTATTTATCATCTCTGCACCAAGCGGTGCGGGTAAATCAAGTCTTATTCAAGCTTATCTAACCCAAAAAAATCGGCATCAAGCCAAGGTATCCATTTCCCATACTACACGTAACCCTCGCCCAGGCGAAGTACATGGCGAACATTATTATTTTGTGGATCACAAACACTTTGAATCTTTAATTGAACAGCAGGCGTTTGTCGAATATGCTAACGTATTTGACAACTATTACGGTACATCTAAAGCCGAAATCGAACAAAGCCTATTGCAAGGAATTAATGTTTTTTTAGATATTGATTGGCAAGGTGCGCGGCAAGTACGCAAAAAAATGCCTCAAGCTAAAAGCATATTTATATTGCCACCTTCGCTAAAAGAACTTGAAAATCGCCTTGTTAAACGCGGTCAAGATGATAGTAGTGTGATTGAAAAACGAATGCAAAAAGCGCAAGCCGAAATTTTGCATTATAGCGAATATGACTATGTCATTATTAATGACGATTTTGATACCTCATTACACGCCTTAAGTGCAATTATTACCGCTGCTAGCCTAGAACAACCAAAGCAAGCTATCGTTAATAAGCAATTATTAAAAGATTTGTTAGGGGACTGATTCGAATTAAAATACAAAAAATATCGCTGATCTCTCGGCGATATTTTTTATGAAATAAATTAATGACCTAACGCTTTATCGGCCTGATCGTTTTGAATTAACTCTAACTTATAGCCATCAGGATCTTCAACGAAAGCAATAATAGTTGTGCCCCCTTTTACAGGCCCAGCTTCACGTGTTACTTTGCCTCCAGCTTGTTTTACATCATTACACATTTTAGCTACATCATCAACACCAATAGCAATATGACCAAACGCGGAACCATGATCGTATTTATCAGTATCCCAATTATAAGTTAATTCAATAACTGAACTGGTTGTTTCATCGCCATAACCCACAAAGGCTAATGAATATTTGTATTGTGTGTTTTCGCTAGTTCTTAACACTCGCATTCCCATTATACGAGTATAAAAATCGATTGAGCGCTGTAGATCGCCAACTCGGATCATAGTATGTAATATACGCATTGCTTTATTGTTCCTTATAACGATTAAGAATTGGGTTGAGTTTATACGTTAGTGTTTAGACAGGCAAATTTTTATTAAAGGTTTAGTGATTATGGATAAAAGGCAAGCAATCATGACTAACTCAGCTTAACACGTTACTATGAAGATGAGCGAAAGTTATAGGTAAATTAGGGGCAATATACCCCCAAGAAAATTAAAAATAAAAATTAAGTATTATTCTCTTGAACCGTTATCATAACGTGGCGAAGCGCTAATTTTTTTACCATTAGTGACTAAACGAACAGGTTGTCCAGCATAAAAATTGTTAGCCGAACCTTTTTGTATAATAACAATATTTGAGCCATTTTCTTGTTTAATTTCTAATTCAACTGCACTGGCTTGACTCGTTTTATCTTGAATAGCATCACCTAAAATTGCGCCACCAATAGCACCAGTAGCTACAGCTAATACTCGTCCAGTACCATCACCAATAGTATTACCTAAAACGCCACCTAAAACAGCACCACCTAAGCTACCTGCTACATTTTCACTCTTACCATTTGACGCATTAGCTTGAATTTTAACTGGTCGTACTGAAACAACTGTACCATAACTCACTTGTTGAACTTGTTTTGCTTGATCCGCGGTATAAACATCGCCAGAATAAAGATCACTATTACTACATCCAGATAAGATTGCAGCTAAAACAGCTAATGTTATGATTTTTTTCATGATTTATTCCTCATATAATATTCGTATAAACTTGTTATATATTATTCAGCATAATATCGTTTTGAAAAAACGACAATAGCATTTTCATTATTTTATCAATAGTCAATACAATTTATGTTTAAGTTGAGTTATACTCAGCACAATAGTTTATCAAGCATGCAATGAGTATATGAAACGGTTATTTTTTCAATTAATATTATCAGTTATGATAATTGACAGTCATGATGTAAATCAAACGCCATAAAAACACGATAATGCGTTTTTTGAAAAGACATCAAATGATTGTTTAAATAACCAAACGGCTAAAGACTCGCATTTTGACAAAATTCCTGCTTTAGGATGTCCCGTAAAATAATTTAATAGGCATATGTAAAATAATGAAAACTATCGAAATAGACGAAGAATTATACCAATTTATTGCAGGCCAAACTAAACACATTGGCGAAGATGCATCAAGCATATTACGACGTTTATTGAATATAAACCAGCCGGCATTGGCAAAACAACAAACTATCGCACAAAAAGGAAATCACTATCCCCTTTTTAATGACTTATTAACGAGTGACACCTTCACAAACGAAAAATCCATTATTAGTCGCTTTTTATTATTGCTTAGTGCTTTGTATAATTATAACCCTGCACTTTTTGCCATTGCCGCTACATCATTACATGGCAGCAAACGACAATATTTGGCCAAAGATAAACAATTACTTGAAACATCTGGCAAAAACACTAAGCCCCGCGAAATCATTGGCACGCCTTATTGGGTTATTAGTAACACTAATACTGCCAGAAAGCTGTATATTATTGAATCTATAATGAGTGACATGGGTATATCTGAAACCATGATAAATCAAGTCACCAATGCTTTTTTACCTTAACGGTTAAATAAAAAATATAAAGCTAAAAACGTGATATTCACTCAAGCAATTCATGTTTTTAGCCGTATAAAAATATTATTTTATGAAAAAGGAGTAAAAAATGGCCAAGCAAAACCGCGCAGGAATGTTAGCACAACCATCGGATCTTATTAACGTTGAAACATTACGCAATAATTATTACCAAATCCAACCTGATACGGATAATGCTAGCCAATTAGTTATTTTTGGCACATCAGGCCATCGAGGGAGTTCAAACAAAGGTACATTTAATGAGGCACATATCTTAGCCGTTGCCCAAGCGATTGCCGAATACCGCAAAACCAATAATATTACGGGTCCCTGCTTTATTGGACAAGACACCCATTCCCTATCAGAACTTGCACTAAAATCAGTGCTTGAAGTGTTTGCGGCTAACCAACAAACCGTAGTTATGGCGCATGATTGGGGCTATACACCAACGCCTGTCATTTCGCATGCTATTTTGACCTATAATCAGGGCAAACAATCACAACTGGCAGATGGCATTGTAATCACTCCATCGCATAACCCACCAGAAGATGGTGGTATAAAATATAACCCTATCAATGGCGGACCTGCGGATACAAACATCACCAAACAAATTGAAAACCGCGCTAACGAACTACTAAAAAACAAATTAAATGATGTGAAACGCATTACCTTAGATAAGGCTATAAATTCAAATTATATCCACAATAAAGAATACGAGACCGATTATATTAATGATCTTGAAAGCATCTTAGATCTGTCGCTTATCAAATCATCATCGATCAAAATTGGAGTTGATCCACTCGGTGGTGCAGGCATTACTTACTGGCCACGAATTGCCGAAAAATATGGTATTAACCTTGATATTGTCAATAATAATGTCGATCCAACCTTCAGCTTTATGCATCTAGATCATGACGAAGTGATTCGCATGGACTGCTCAAGCCGTTGGGCGATGGCAGGGCTATTAACATTAAAAGATCAATTTGATTTGGCTTTTGGCAATGACACTGACTTTGACCGTCATGGCATTGTAACGCCAAAAGGACTAATGAATCCAAATGCCTATCTTTCAACCTGTGTTAATTACTTGTTCCAAAACCGTCCACAATGGCACAAAAATATCGCGATTGGTAAAACGCTTGTCACAAGCTCGATGATTGACCGCGTGGCAAATAGCTTGAACAAACAGTACCTAGAATACCCAGTTGGCTTTAAATGGTATGCCGATGGGCTTTACCACGGCAAACTTGGTTTTGCAGGCGAAGAAAGCGCAGGCGCATCGTTTTTAAGAACTAACGGCAAAGTTTGGACAACCGATAAAGACGGTATTATTTTATGCCTACTTGCTGCCGAGATGACAGCTAAATTAGGTAAAAACCCACAAGAACAGTATCAAGAACTCGAAGCTAAATTTGGGGTTTCTTATTATGGACGAATTCAAGCACCGGCATCGTTTAGTGAAAAACAAAAACTAGCCAAACTTGATGCTAGTCAATTAACTACTGACAAACTCGCCGGCGAAAAGATCATCCAATGCCTAACGACTGCGCCAGCTAATAATGCGCCAATTGGTGGACTTAAAGTAATCACAGAAAATGGCTGGTTTGCCGCTCGCCCTTCAGGCACAGAAGATGCCTACAAAATTTATGCTGAAAGCTTTATAAGCAACAAGCATTTAAATACACTTCAACAAGAAGCGCAAGAAATTGTGGCAAAAGTGATTAAATAACCGCTCAAAACACAATAAATAACAGCAGCCATATGGTTGCTGTTATTAGGTTAGGTTGGTTTAGGACATTTTAAGTTTTGAGATCAAAATAGCTACGGTCACCACGTCCTCAACCTAGCCAAAAACAAATAGTTTTTTAGAAAGGACTTAAAACACGTCAAAAAACTTCAGGTTTACTATTGATTTTATTTGATTTTTTATTTATCTTTTATATCTAAAAAATAAACAACTCTTCCCCAAATCCCCACAATATAGTATCCTACTGGTTATCATTTGAACTCACACAAAACCCATATACCGTGCACGCATTTACTTTGACATTACGTAAAGTCTTTTACAGTAGTAATCTTCTTTTTAGCCTTCGGATGTTAATTAGTTTAACAGGTTCGACTTTGGTTCCATGGTATTTTGGGTACACTTCGCTTGTGATTCCTCTTACACTTGGCGTTGTAGCAGCAGGTTTGACCGAGATCGATACGCGTTTATTAAGCCGCTGTATTAATTTAGTCCTTACGTTGATCTGTTTTACTATTGCGACGTTTTCGGTCGAATTGTTATTTGATTATCCTATATTGTTTATTATTGGTTTAGTATCTTCGACGTTTATTTTTATTATGCTTGGATCGCTTGGGCAACGTTATGGAGTAATTGCCTTTGGCTCACTTTTGATTGCCGCTTATACTATGCTTGGGCATAATTTATATACCGATAATTATACCTTGCCTTGTTTTTTGTTGCTTGGTGCACTTTGGTATAATGTTGTTTCGTTAATTGAATCTATCATCCAACCCATTCGTACAACCCAACAATCGTTATCGATGTGTTTTATTCATTTGGCTCAATATCTTGATGCTAAGGCAGCAATGTTCGATCCAGATGAGTCAGATGGATTTAAAAAGCAAACTTTGCAGTTAACCGATAGCAATAATCAATTAATTAGTGCTTTTAATAACACCAAGCGCTCACTATTTAATCGCTTAAAGAGTTATCGTGGACAAGCTTATATTAGAAAGATGCTTAGCTATTATTTTGTGGCGCAAGATATTCATGAACGTGCAAGTTCGGCGCATGGGCATTATCAGGCGCTGAGTGTGCATTTTAAGCATAGTGATATTTTATTTCGGTTTGCACGTATTTTAAATTTACAAGCTAAGGCTTGTGCACAACTGGCAATGGCAATTAAGCTAAATCAAACTTATCAGCATGATCCGTTGTTTTCGCGTTATTTTTTGTACCTTGAAGAGGCAATTAATCAGTATCACGCAAGCAATAAGGCCGATATGATAATGGTGAAGGCGCTAAGAAGTTTACATCAAAATTTGCTGTCTATCGATCTGTTACTTGCCAATATTGATACCGAGCAGCATTTGTCAAAAGCGCAAGAAGATAATCAGTTAATTGATGAGGAGTTAACTCGTTTTCATGATATTTTTGTCAAAATCAAAGGAAATGTGACGGTTAAGTCCGCACTGTTTCGCCACGCAATTCGTATGTGTGTGGTATTTTTTGTGGGTTATATGGTCATTTGTTTTTCTAATTTACCACATGGGTATTGGATTATTTTAACCAGCTTATTTGTGTGCCAGCCTAACTATTCTACCACAAAGCATCGGTTAAAATTGCGCGTAATAGGCACTATTTTAGGGATTACAGTGGGTATTCCGTTAACATTTTTGTTTCCAAGCGTACCTGAACAATTAGTGTTAATTATTATTACCGGTTGGCTATTTTTTCTATTTAAGAATTCTCAATACGCTTATGCTACGGCGTTTATTACGTTACTGGTGTTTTTTAGCTTTAGTTTGATTGGTGAAAGCAGTATAGACGTAGCGGTTTCGCGCATTATTGCAACATTGATTGGTTGTTTTATTGCTTGGTTTGCAGTGAGCTTTATTTGGCCTGACTGGCAGTTTAGAAATCTACCTAAACTTGTCGATCGTGTTTGTCATGACGATAGCCATTACTTGGCGTTAATTGGGCGTCAGTATTTGTCTGGCAAAACTAATGATCCGCAATATCGATTAGCAAGACGAGCAGCGCATGATAGTAATGCGGATTTATCCTCTTTAATTAGTTTGATGACTAAAGAGCCGCATATGAATCCAGCAGCTATTGATCAGGGATTTCGTTTATTGACACTGAATCATACGTTGATTAGTTATCTTTCAACTTTAGGTGCCCACCGTGATAAGTGTATTTCAAAACAGACACTCGATCTGTTTGATGATTTGTCAGTCTATATTATTAATCTGTTAAGCGATAAAAAGTTGGACGGCGAATACCAACCCATTAAAAAGTCCGTGACCGATTATATTGAGACAATTTCGGTTCTTTCGACTGATGATGAGAAAGCCAATAATGATCTGTTAGTGATGCAACAATTGGCTTTAATTTTAGATATTCTGCCCGAGGTTATTGAGCTGGTTACCATACTTGATACAAAAACGACATAGAGCATTTTTTAAATCGCTGTCTATTATTCGCCTTTATGACTAACTAGTTTTTTATTGCAATTAACATTGCTCCTTTAACCAGCTTATTTCTTGCGCCCAGATATCGGGATCGATGGTTTCTAAGATAAGAGGAATTTCGTCAATTCTTGGATCTTGCATTATATATTTAAATGCAGTTTCACCAATATTGCCTTTGCCTAAACTGTGATGGCGATCGACATGACTGGCAAATTCACTTTTAGCATCGTTTAAGTGCATGCCTCGCAAGTATTGGAATCCAACAATTTTTTCAAATTCGGCAAAGGTCTCTTGGCAAGCTTTTTCAGTGCGCAAGTCATAGCCAGCAGCAAAGGCGTGGCAAGTGTCAATACAAACGCCAACTCGGCTTTTGTCTTCAACTTGGTCAATGATCTGGGCAAGATGTTCAAATTTATAGCCTAAGTTAGATCCTTGTCCGGCAGTATTTTCAATAACAGCAACGACATTTTGTGTTTTATCAAGCGTGATATTAATCGATTCGGCAATACGTGCTAAACATTCATCAACCGAAATCTGTTTTAAGTCACTACCTGGGTGAAAATTAAGTAATGTCAGTCCTAGCTGTTCGCACCGTTGCATTTCGTCTAAAAAGGCGGTGCGAGATTTTTCAAGCTGTTCTCGATCTGGATGACCTAAATTAATTAAGTAACTATCGTGCGGTAAGATCTGTTTGCTAGTAAAGCCATACCTTTCACAACGCTTTTTGAAGCTGTCGATGACTGTGGTCTCAAGCGGTTTAGCGTGCCATTGTCGTTGATTTTTGGTAAATAGCGCAAATGCGGTTGCGCCAATTTGGTAAGCGTTAATTGGGGCATTATCTACCCCACCTGCTGCACTTACATGTGCACCAATGTATTTCATGTTTTGTCCTAATAACGTTGTTGGTTGATAATTAGTTGGAACCGCTATTGCGTTGTAGCTGATCACGTAAATTAGGTGGAATCCCTTTAATCACTAGAGAATCAGTTTGCGGATCCCACTTAATGCGCTCACCTAATAAATTCGAATCGAAGCTTAATGTTAATCCCCCACCACTACCTGAGAATTTTTTAAGCTGACGCAGTGCACTACGATCAACAGGAAACGTTTCTTCTAAATCATATTCACTGTTTTTAATAAATTCAATAAAGTTATTGTCAACACTGGCAGGTAGTTCGTTGGCCAAATTTTTCAGTTCAATTTCTTCACCTGCTTGTAATTGGGCTTGGCAGTAGTTGTAAACGTTTTCGCGCACGCTGGTTTTGTCTTGCTTGTCAAATTGCATTTCTTGGCAGTAATCATCAACCGCTTTAACCAGTGTTTTATTTTGCGCTTTTGTATCTAATCCCTCACTTGCACCTAAATAGTCCATAAAAAAGTCAGATACTTTGCGCCCGACTCGTCCTTTTAGAAAGGTCAAATATCGCTTTGAGTCGGCTTGGGTTTCCCATTCGGTGATGTCTATACGGGCAATAATATCGGCATGATCAATATCTAGGTATTGTGTTTCGCTGATATCTAAGTCTTCATTAACTAGCATACTTAAACAACTATTTAAAACCGCAATAATCAAGTATTCAACCGCCAAATAACGATACTGGCAAAATACTACTGTTCCCCCTTCCGCAAAAGGGTATTTGGCTAGTTCATTGCGCAGTTGTTTGGTGGATTCTTGGCTAAAATGTAAGAAGTTTTGATTGCCAAGGCGTAGTTCTTTAAGTGATTGTTCAAATAAACTGTCGCTATTAAATAGTCCATAGGCTTTGCTTTTGTTGTTGTAGATACGGTTGATATCTTCAATTAGATTAACAACTGCTTGCTCACTACCTAACATTGACTCACGCAGTTGTAATTCGATTTCGGTATCGCTTTTTCTAATTAATTTATGTAGTACGATCTTTTCTAATTGTACGCTCATTGTGGGATTCCTGTTTGGATCGCGAAAAATTAGCGACTATTTTATCAAAGCGCTAAAAAAGTGCTATCAACAATTAATAAGTCTGATAGACTAATAGTCCCTAAATTGCAAAATTATACTTAAACATATACCTTATCTGAAACTTTTTAACAATATCTAACAGTGGGAATTAAAAAATATGATGAAATCTCACGATATTTATCATGATTTTGGGCATAAAAAAGTTAGCGCTTTATTTTGGCAATATGCGTTACCAGCAATTATCGGTACAATTGTTAATACACTTTATAATATTATTGATGGTATTTTTATTGGGCATTGGATCGGGCGCGAGGCATTAAGTGCCGCCGGTCTTATTTTGCCGGTAATGAATTTAGCTGCGGCAATTGGTATGTTAGTTGGGATCGGTTCAGCCAGTCGAATTTCGATTTTTTTAGGTCGGGGTGAAAACGAAAAAGCCGAAAAAGTCGCCGGAACCTCGTTTATATTAACTGCAATATTGAGCGGAATTACACTTTCATTATTGCTCTACTTTGTAGATCCAGTGTTACACTTTGTTGGTTCAAGCCCTGTTAATCATGTTTACGCTAAAGAGTTTTTAGAGATTTTTTTACCTGGTAGTATCTTTTTAACGCTCACGTTTAATTATAACAATATGATGCGTGCCAGCGGTTATCCCTTTAAAGCCATGGTGACTATGTTTGTCAGTGTGATTGCCAATATTATTTTGGCGCCAATTTTTATTATTGGCTTAGATTGGGGAATGCATGGTGCGGCACTGGCAACTACACTGTCCATGATGATCAGTTTTGCTTTTGTTATGCAGCATTTTTTAAATAAAAATAGTAATATCAAGCTTTATCGCCGCAACTTTAAGCTTGATCTGTCAATTGCAAAATCTGTTATATCAATTGGCTTATCGCCTTTTTCAATGCAAATGGCCGCGTCAATTGTCGTAGTATTCATTAACTGGCAACTTAATCGTTATGCACCGCTTGCTAACGTATCGGGCGATGATTCAATTGCCGCTTTTTCTAATGCTAATCGACTTATAACGTTAGTCATTATGATTGTGATCGGTATTAACCAAGGTATGCAACCCATTATTGGTTATAATTATGGTGCTAAAAATTATGATCGAGTTAAAAATACCTTTTTTTATGCGGTTAAAGTGGCAACGGTGGTGACTTCGCTCGGTTTTGTGCTTGGATTTTTTATTCCTGATACATTGGTACGTGCATTTAGTTCAGAAGAAGATCTTGTTGCCCTATCAGCCATTGCGCTACGCTTTACTACGCTGTCTTTTGCTTTTGTTGGCTTTCAAATGGTGACAACGAGCTTTTTCCAATGTATAGGCATGGCAAAAATTTCTATTTTATTAAGTCTTTCAAGGCAAATTTTGATCTTATTACCAGCACTTTATATTTTGCCATTATTTTTTGGCTTTGATGGTGTTTGGACTGCTGCACCTACGGCTGATCTGTTATCAACCGGTACGGCTTGTATTGTGCTTTATTGGTATTTTAAATCTATTAAAAATAGACATTATTGTAATTAATAATGGTCACTTAATACAAAGATAGATTACATCAACAGGGGCGAAATGCCCCTTAATATTTTATTAGACTAAATTAGCAACAAAAAAGATAAAGAAGATTCCAATATAAATGCAAAATTTATTACATTTATATTGGGGGTGTGCTAATAAATAATTTTAAAAAATAAAATTATTCAATATTTTGCACTTGTTCTCTAATCTGTTCTATTAAGACCTTCAATTCTATAGCGCTAGCAGTCACATCCGCATTAATTGATTTAGAGGCTATAGTATTCGATTCTCGATTAAATTCTTGCATCATAAAGTCTAATCTGCGTCCTATAGCTTCGTTTTTCTTTAAGATTGAGTAAGTTTCTTTAACATGCGTCATTAACCGATCAAGCTCTTCGGCAACGTCAATTCGCTGAGCAACCATGACTATTTCTTGCTCTAAGCGCGAATGATCAAGTTCAATATTAGCTTCAGCTAATTTACTTTTTAAGCGTTCTTTTTGCCACTCAAGTATTTGAGGCATCCAAGCACGAATCTTATCGATTTCTACAGTAATGGCTTCTAAGCGTTTAACAATTAAATCACTCAGTGCTTTACCTTCACGCTCACGAACGACGATAAATTCGTCGATAGCTGAATCAAGCAGCGCTAAAATTTCTTGTGAGATAGTATCAAGATTTTGTTCTTTTGCCGATAACACTCCCGGCCAACGCAACACATCAATCGGGTTGACTTGACCTGATTGATGTGTTGTTTGAATCCAGGTCGCTGCATCTAAAATTTGCTTGGCAAGATCTTGATTTAATGACAGTTCTTGATTCTGCGCAGTGGGATCTAATTCAAAGCGTAAATTACATTCAATTTTGCCTCGAGTTAATCGATTGCGCAGTCTTTCGCGGATTATCGGTTCGAGTGAGCGAAACTGTTCCGGTAGGCGAATATAGGTTTCTAAATAACGTTGGTTAACTGAACGGAGTTCCCATGAGGCAGTTCCCCAAGGTTGATTTAACTCTTTTCTGGCATAAGCGGTCATGCTGGAAATCATAATTGCTTCCTAAATTTGTAAAAAACTTACTGGGCATTGTATCACATATTCTGTATAATACGCTCTTAGCTTAGGCTAAACATCAACCATATCTTGTTGATGTCCTCCTAAATAATTAGTTCAAAAATATTTTTTAATTGTAACAGTTGGAGAATTGCATGCGCCCGTCTGGTCGATCTGCGGAACAAGTCCGCCCTATCAAAATAACCCGTCATTATACTAAGCATGCAGAAGGTTCTGTATTAGTTGAATTTGGTGAAACTAAAGTACTTTGTAATGCTACTATTGATGAAGGTGTGCCACGTTTTTTAAAAGGTCAAAACCAAGGTTGGGTAACGGCTGAATATGGCATGCTACCGCGTGCAACCCATTCACGCACCCAGCGCGAAGCGGCTAAAGGCAAACAAACCGGTCGCACTATGGAAATTCAACGCCTTATTGCCCGTTCACTACGCGCCATGATTGACCTTAAATTATTAGGCGAATACACCATCACGTTAGATTGCGATGTCATTCAAGCCGATGGTGGCACTCGAACGGCGTCAATTACTGGTGCTTGTGTGGCACTTAATGATGCAATCAACAAAATGGTTGAAGAAGGTAAAATAAAGCAAAATCCAATTAAATCATTGGTTGCTGCTGTTTCTGTCGGTATTGTCGATGGTCAAGCGGTCTGTGATCTAGAATATATAGAGGATTCAAACGCAGAAACCGATATGAATATTGTGATGACTGACGATGGACGTATGATTGAAGTGCAAGGCACTGCCGAAGGCGAACCATTTAGTCATGACGAATTATTAAAACTGTTAGCGCTAGCAAAAAGTGGCATTGCAACCATTATTGATGCTCAAAGACAGGCCTTAAAAGAGTAATTGGAGAAAATCGATGAAATCATATAAAAGTGAATTTATTGAATTTGCTTTAAATAGGCAAGCATTAAAATTTGGTGAATTCACCTTAAAATCAGGACGTAAAAGCCCCTATTTTTTTAATGCAGGATTGTTTAATACCGGTAAAGATCTAGCTTTATTAGGTCGTTTTTACGCAGCTGCGCTCATGGATGCTAATTTAGAATACGATGTCATTTTTGGTCCGGCTTATAAAGGTATTCCTATTGTTTCATCAACCGTTGTTGCACTCTCTGAACATCATAATGTTGACGTGCCTTACTGCTTTAACCGCAAAGAAGCCAAAGACCATGGTGAAGGAGGTAACTTAGTTGGTAGTTCGATCTATCAACAACGCGTTATGCTGGTTGATGATGTTATTACTGCCGGAACTGCGATTCGTGAATCGATGAATATATTAGCAGATAACCAATCTAAACTGGCTGGCGTACTCATCTGCCTAGACCGTCAAGAAAAAGGTCGTGGTGAACTATCCGCTATTCAAGAAATTAAACAAAACTATCATTGTGATGTTATTTCCATTATTACGCTTGATGATTTAATCCAATACCTTTACCAAGATCCGTCACGAAAAGATCAAGTCACACAAGTTGAAGCTTATCGTGCAGAGTATGGAATAAAATAAATCATAAGTAATTTGAATATACATTCCCTGCTATAATATAAAAGTATCGAAAGATGCTTTTTTCGCATTTTTACTGATGAATAAAATAGATATTCAACTCAGTACTATTTGAAGTAATAGTAACATTGAAATTATTGAATACATTTTAAATAATTAAACAGTTTTAGAAAACTAATTTATAGCCTTACAAAAACAAAAGCTGATTCTATATAAACATACTCCTTAACACCTTAATTTTTTTCTACCATACTGTCATCTATTGATATATTGAACCACAGAAAAAAGCATTAATAATACAACAACCAATAACTGTTATAAAATGGTATTTAAAACAGTTCCTAGAAAGATAAATATAAAAAATGCTATTTTGTCAAAAATGATTTTTATTTAATTTTAAATAAAAAAGCTGTGATATAACAATACTGCAACATTAATTCTCATAATCAGGAGCGAATCATGTCATACCATACAAGTAATGAAGAACACGCTATAGAGATTGTTAATATTGCTTCTTTAGAAGCATTAGTCAAAGCCAGAATGGAGTTGGGTGCTTTTGGTTATATTCGGGGTGGTGCGGAAGACGAATGGACAATGCGAGAAAATACCTTAGCGTTTAATCGCAAAAAAATTATCCCTCGGGTATTACAAGGTATTGATCATGCAGATTTATCAACAAAATTATGGGATATCTCATTAAAAACACCCATTATTCAAGCACCTTCAGCAGCCCAAGGATTGGCTCACGAAGAAGGCGAAAAAGACACCGCTAAAGGCGTCGCTGCCGCTGGCTCTATTTTCTGTATTAGTACTTATGCAAATACCTCTATTGAAGATGCCGCAAATGCGGCGCCCAATGTTCCGTATTTTTTTCAACTCTATATGAGTAAAGATGATGATTTTAACCAATTTATTATCGATAAAGCCGTTAAAGCAGGCGCAAAAGCAATCATTCTAACAGTTGATTCAACGTTAGGCGGTTATCGCGAAGAGGATATCGTCAATAAATTTCAATTTCCACTTCCTATGAAAAATCTCAGTGCTTACAGTCAATCAAACGGCAATGGCGATGGTTCAGGTAAAGGCATTAGCGAAATTTATGCCGCAGCAAAACAAGGTATCGTTCCTTCTGATATTCAAAAAATTAAAGATATGGCAAATTTACCTATTATTGTAAAAGGCATTCAGTCACCTGAAGATGCATCCATTGCAATATCTGCTGGAACTGATGGGATTTGGATATCAAATCATGGTGGAAGACAATTAGATGGCGCTCCCGCTTCATTTGAGGTATTACCTAGTATTTCAGCTGCTGTTGCTAAACGTGTTCCAATCATTTTTGACAGCGGTATACGCCGTGGCGAACATGTATTTAAAGCTTTAGCAAGTGGCGCTGATCTTGTTGCTATTGGACGCCCTATTCTTTATGGTCTAAATTTAGGTGGAGCTGAGGGAGTAAAATCCGTCTTTGATCATCTTAACAAAGAACTGTCTATTACCATGCAATTAGCTGGCACAAAAACGATCGAAGATATTAAAAATACCCTATTAATATAATGGTTAGAAATTACTTGCTTCGGTTACAGTAGTAAAAAAATGACTCTAATAAATATATAAAAAAACAACGCCATATCATCAACAAGTGTTATGGCGATGATATAAAAAAATAGCCGTCATTGATTTGGCTAAACGTATTATGACCCGTTGCTATCTACCCCCAAAAGACCTCATGAAACATCAACTAACATGATTTCCATTGCATATACAACACAAAAACAAGCGGCGTAATTATTTATTAAGTTGTATGCTCATTATGAAGTATTTACACAACTGTTACGTTTTAGGCTATATTTTTGTAAAAAATATTCAGGATTCTATACCGTTTCGTGATGAATTAAAACTGCCTATACGGCAGTGAACATCGGGTATCAGGAATTTTTTTTCGGGTATCATTTCTAAACTGCCTACACGGCAGTGAACTAAATCATTATATAATTTTGAGTATAACCATTTTTTTCTAAACTGCCTACACGGCAGTGAACCTTTCGATCCTAAATCGTTGTCACTACTCCAATTTCTAAACTGCCTACACGGCAGTGAACAATGTTGAGATGAGTACTGTGAGTTAACTGAATTTCTAAACTGCCTACACGGCAGTGAACGACGGCTAGACATAAAGACGTTTGGACACCTATTTCTAAACTGCCTACACGGCAGTGAACAAAACTCGTCCACGAGTTCTAGTGCGAAATACTTTCTAAACTGCCTACACGGCAGTGAACGTTACTATTAGTATACGCAGTGTGTTACTATTTTTCTAAACTGCCTACACGGCAGTGAACAATGACGCTCAAAAAATAATAACCGCCTAGACTTTCTAAACTGCCTACACGGCAGTGAACGATATTCATCAACTTCCTCCGGTAAAAAGATATTTCTAAACTGCCTACACGGCAGTGAACCATTTTTATTGCTAATTTCTAAAACTTCTGAATTTCTAAACTGCCTACACGGCAGTGAACTTTTTCTCCAATTGTTTATTTGACTATCAGATTTTCTAAACTGCCTACACGGCAGTGAACTAGAAGCTAATATACTATCAATATTGTATGTAAAAAGGCAAATAGCTATTTAGGTTTTAAAAACCCTTTTTTGCGGTGAGTTTTTAATTATTTGATTTTATTTATTTTTAAAATATGGCAAAAAAAAAGGGTTCTGTTTTTTAGTTTTTTGACTGTGTCATGACTTAGTACTACCCAAACCTAAAAACCAAAAGATCAATTTGCTTAATTTTTTAATAAAAGCCTTAAAAATAGCGTTAAGCGTTTTCGGATTCTGATTTTATCTACCTATCAATAGAAAAATAGCCTATATCAATTAAATTCTTCCCTATCTTTCTTAAAAGATATTGAATGATTTTCATCAACAACTTTCAAGCAACAATAGAATGAAGAAGCGCGACCAGCTCAAATTTTTGGGATACATGAAAGTCAGAGAAATGATTAAGGTTGGATTTATCAACCTTAATAAAGCAAATCAAAGCTCATAGATAGAAAATTAATAACAAATCAGCTATGATATAGCACCTATAACAGTGAGCGATAAAATGACTAATAAGGAAGTAAAAATTAGTTACTTTCTAATCAGGCAACACCTATTTTTTATTTAGGAATTTTGAAAATATGACTTCTAATAACACCCAATCAATGTCCGGAACGCAACAACGCGATCAACTACAACGCCAAATATGGAAAATTGCCGACGAAGTCCGTGGTGCGGTCGATGGTTGGGATTTTAAACAGTATGTACTTGGTTCTTTGTTTTATCGCTTTATTAGTGAAAATTTCGCTAATTATATTGAAGGTGGTGAAGAAGGTATCGATTACAGCACTTTATCCGACGATGTCATTACCGATGAAATTAAAAAAGACGCAATAAAAACCAAAGGCTATTTTATTTATCCTAGCCAATTATTTTGTAAAATTGTAGCTCAAGCCAATACCAATTCAAGTTTAAATACTGATTTGGCCAATATTTTTAATGCAATTGAAAGCTCAGCTAATGGTTACCCGTCAGAAAGCGATATTAAAGGATTATTTGCCGATTTTGATACCACCAGTAACCGATTAGGTAATACTGTTGCCGATAAAAACAAACGGTTAGCGGCAGTACTTAATGGTGTTGCCGAACTGGATTTTGGTGATTTTGCCGACAATCAAATCGATCTGTTTGGCGATGCTTATGAGTTTTTGATCTCTAATTATGCCTCGAATGCCGGTAAATCTGGTGGTGAATTTTTTACACCACCGAATGTATCGAAACTAATCTCACAATTAGCCTTACATAATCAAACAAAGGTCAATAAAATCTATGACCCAGCGGCAGGTTCGGGTTCTTTATTGTTACAAGCGAAAAAACAGTTTGATGAACATATCATTGAGGATGGATTTTTCGGTCAAGAGATTAATCATACCACCTATAACCTTGCTCGAATGAATATGTTTTTACACAATATCAACTATGATAAATTCGAAATTGCTTTAGGCGACACGTTACTTAATCCAAAGTTTGGCGACGAAAAACCATTTGATGCAATCGTTTCTAATCCACCCTATTCAATTAAATGGATTGGCAGTGATGATCCAACCTTAATTAATGATGACCGATATGCGCCCGCTGGCGTGCTAGCACCAAAATCGAAAGCCGATTTTGCCTTTATTATGCATGCATTAAGTTACCTGTCCGAGTGTGGGCGAGCCGCGATTGTTACCTTTCCAGGGATATTTTATCGTGGTGGTGCGGAACAAAAAATTCGCAAATATTTGGTCGATAATGATTTTGTTGAAACCGTAATCTCACTGGCACCAAATTTATTTTATGGAACATCAATTGCGGTTAATATTTTGGTGCTAGCCAAAAATAAAACCGTCAAAAAGACACAATTTATTGATGCCAGTAAACTGTTTAAAAAAGAGACCAATAATAATGTGCTCACTGATGAACATATTCAAGAAATTATGCAAGTATTTGATAGCAAGCAAGATATCGAATATTTTGCTAAATCAGTTGATAATCAAACCATTGCGCAAAATGACTATAATCTATCAGTCAGTTCGTATGTTGAAGCCGAAGATACCCGTGAAGTGATTGATATCACCCAGCTTAATGCCGAAATAAAAGATACGGTAGCTAAAATTGATAGCTTACGTTGCCAAATCGATGCAATTGTGGCGGAGATTGAGGGATGAACTCTAGCAT
Organism: Gilliamella sp. App4-10; assembly: GCF_001690495.1. Classification (GTDB taxonomy): domain Bacteria; phylum Pseudomonadota; class Gammaproteobacteria; order Enterobacterales; family Orbaceae; genus Gilliamella; species Gilliamella apicola_G. Next base: position 57,179 of record NZ_LZGS01000002.1, on the reverse strand, counting down.
TATGAAAAAACTACTTAAGAATTCTGCTGTGGAATGGAAAACTATTGAGGATATTTTTACTTTAAAAAATGGCTATACCCCAAGTAAAGCAAAAGAAGAATATTGGAGAAATGGTAATATTCCTTGGTTTAGAATGGAAGATATCCGCGAAAATGGAAGAATTCTTACTGATTCTATACAACATATATCGACATCAGCAGTAAAGGGAAAACTTATTCCTGCTAATTCACTATTAATGTCTACAACAGCTACTTTAGGTGAACACGCATTGATTCTAGTACCATATTTAACAAATCAACAAATAACTAGTTTTTCATTAAAAGAATCTTATTTAAATAGAGTTAGAATTAAATTTCTTTTTTACTGCTTTTATGATTTTGGAAAATGGTGTGCGAATAATGCAAATAAAAATGGAGGATTAGGTATAATCGGAATAAATAAATTAAAGCAATATTTAATCCCCATCCCTCCTCTACACGTTCAAACCGAAATCGTCCGTATTTTAGACTCATTCACAGCCCTCACAGCAGAGCTCACAGCAGAGCTTACTACACGGAAAAAACAATACAACTATTATCGAGATAAATTGTTGACCTTTAAAGAGGATGAGGTTGAGTGGAAAACATTAGGGGAAGTCGGTCAATTAATTCGTGGTAATGGATTACAAAAAAAAGACTTTACCGAAACAGGTGTGCCAGCTATTCATTATGGACAAATTTATACTTACTATGGAACTTTTGCTACTGAAACTAAATCATTTGTTTCAGCTGAATTAGCAAAAAAATTAAAAAAAGTTGATTTTGGCGATGTTGTTATAACAAATACCAGTGAGAATCTTGAAGATGTTGGTAAAGCCTTAGTCTATTTAGGAAAAAAACAGGCTGTTACTGGGGGACATGCAACAATCTTCAAGCCAAACAATAGTATTTTAGGCAAATATTTTACATATTTTACTCAAACATCAATGTTTGCAAGTGAGAAAAGAAAATATGCAAAAGGGACAAAAGTTATAGATGTTTCAGCAACTGATATGTCAAAAATTATAATCCCCATTCCCCCTCTCAAGGAACAAGCCCGTATTGTCGAAATCTTAGATAAATTCGATGCGCTTACCAACTCAATCACCGAGGGTTTACCGCGTGAGATTGCATTACGCCAAAAACAATATGAATATTATCGCAATTTATTATTAGATTTTCCTAAGGACAAAGAATAACAAGATAAGGCAATCACAACATGAATAAATCGCTAAGGAATATTGCTGAACAATTGGATAAAAACAATAAAAAAACACAATTAATTTATGCTTTTAACGGTACAGGTAAAACGCGTTTATCCCAAGCATTTAAAAATTTTATTGTGTCGCAAGGGAAAGATGATAAAGAAAATAACGCCGCTTTAACGCGGCATAAAATTCTTTACTATAATGCATTCACTGAAGATCTATTTGCTTGGGATAATGATAAACACCAAGAGGGTGAACATCAATTAATCATTCAACCTAACTCATTTACTGACTGGATTTTAAAAGACCAAGGACAAGACCAAAATATTGTTCGTTACTTTCAATCCTATACTCACCAAAGATTACTGCCACATTTCAACGAGGATTTTTCTGCTATTACTTTTTCGCTAGCAGGCGATAATGATCAGCGTATTGATAATATTAAAATCTCCAAAGGCGAAGAAAACAATTTAATTTGGAGTATTTTTTTTACACTGATTAACTTAGTTATCGCTGAGCGCAATATTACTGACAAAAGCGAACGCTCGACTAATGAATTTGACCATTTACGCTATATTTTTATTGATGACCCCGTTAGTTCATTGGACGAAAATCACCTTATCCAGTTGGCGGTAGATATTGCCCAATTAATCACATCCTGTGAATCTGACATTAAATTTATTATTACGACCCATAACCCGCTGTTTTATAATGTGCTTTATAATGCATTAACTTCAAAAGATAGTTATATTTTAAGACGATTTGAGGACGGTAAATTTGCATTAGAAGAGAAAAAAGGCGATTCAAACCGTAGTTTTTCCTATCATCTTTATTTAAAACAGTTGCTGCAAGAAGCGGTTAAGGAAAATAAAATTGAAAAATATCATTTTACCCTATTACGTAACTTATATGAAAAAACCGCCAGTTTTTTAGGCTATCCGCAATGGTCAGACTTATTGCCTGGCGATAAAAAACTTTACTTAACACGGATTATCAATTTTACCAGCCATTTAACCTTATCTAATGAAATGGTTTCCGAACCTTCTGAACCTGAAAAGCAAACTGTTGCCTTTTTACTGAATCATTTACTCGAAAATTATCATTTTAAATAGCTGGAATAGACTATGACAACTTATACAAAACCAATTGCCGAAACCAATAGCTACATTATTTTAGATAACTACAACAAGCTAGAAGAGACAGCAGCTGTTTATCAGACTGAAACGGATTTAGAAAACGAATTTATTCATGATTTAAATCGACAAGGCTATGAATATTTACCTAATTTAAACACGCATGCAAAGTTATTAGCCAATATTCGCGAGCAATTGCAAACACTGAACAAAATGCAATTTACTGATGATGAATGGCGACGTTTTGTATTAGAGTATTTAGATAAACCCAATGAATCGATGATCGATAAAAGTCGCAAAATCCACCACGATCATATTTATGATTTTGTTTTTGATGATGGTCATATCCAAAATATCAAGCTGTTAGATAAAAAAGATGTCACCAATAATAAATTACAAGTTATCCGTCAATTCCAGCAAACTGGCAATTATGCAAATCGTTATGATGTGACGATTTTAGTGAATGGCTTGCCCCTTGTTCAAGTTGAACTAAAAAAGCGGGGTATTGCCATTCGTGAAGCCTTTAACCAAGTGCATCGCTATAGTAAAGAGAGTTTTAATCAAGATAATTCACTGTTTAAATATTTACAACTGTTTGTTATCTCAAATGGTACTGACACGCGCTATTTTGCTAACACCACTAAGCGCGATAAAAACAGCTTTGATTTTACAATGAATTGGGCCAATGTTAAAAACGAGCCGATAAAAGATCTAAAAGACTTTACTGCCACCTTTTTTGCCAGCCGAACGCTGTTAAATGTGTTACTGACTTATTCGGTGCTTGATGTAAATGACACATTGTTAATTATGCGCCCTTACCAGATCGCCGCCACCGAGCGTATATTGTGGCAAATCATTAGCGCTTATCATGCCAAAAAGTGGAGTAGCTTACAAAGTGGCGGTTTTATTTGGCACACAACAGGATCAGGCAAAACATTAACCAGTTTTAAAACGGCGCGGTTAGCCACTGAACTGGAATTTATTGATAAAGTCTTTTTTGTGGTGGATCGTAAAGATCTGGATTATCAAACCATGAAAGAGTATCAAAAATTTTCAAAAGATAGTGTCAATGGCTCAAATAGTACCGCTGGGCTTAAACGCAATATTGAGAAAACCGATAATAAAATTATTGTTACTACCATTCAAAAACTTAATAATTTAATGAAAAGCGACGATAGTTTGGCAATCTATGATAAACATGTGGTATTTATTTTTGACGAAGCGCATCGCTCTCAGTTTGGTGAAGCTCAAAAAAACTTAAAGCGTAAATTTAAAAAGTATTACCAATTTGGTTTTACTGGCACGCCGATTATGCATACTAACGCAATAGGGACGCAAACCACGGCAGATGTTTTTGGTCGTGAACTACACGCTTATGTATTAACCGATGCCATTCGTGACGAAAAGGTACTAAAATTTAAAGTTGACTATAATGATGTGCGCCCTAATTTTAAATCGATAGAGCAAGAACAAGATCTCGAAAAACTTAGCGCTGCTGAAAATAAAAAAGCACTGCTCCACCCAAATCGTATTGAGCAAATCACACAATATATTTTGAATAATTTTAAACAAAAAACCCACCGCTTAATGGGCAAAAGTAAAGGGTTTAATGCCATGTTTGCTGTAAGTAGTGTCGATGCGGCTAAACTCTATTATGAATCATTCAAAAAATTACAAAAAAATGCCAATCAGCCATTAAAAATAGCCACCATATTTTCTTATTCTGCCAATGAAGAACAAGATGCACAGGGTAATTTTGCCGATGAAAGTTTTGAAACCGATGCCTTAAATCAAAGTGCTAAAGAGTTTTTAGCTGCTGCGATAGCAGATTATAATAAAATATTTAAAACTAACTTTGATGTCAGTAGTGATCAATTTCAAAACTATTATCGCGATCTGTCTTTCAAAGTCAAAAATCAAGAAGTCGATCTATTAATTGTCGTTGGCATGTTCTTAACTGGCTTTGATGCGCCAACGCTCAATACGTTATTTGTCGATAAAAACCTGCGATATCATGGGTTAATTCAAGCTTTTTCACGCACCAATCGTATCTATAATGCCACTAAAACCTTTGGTAATATTGTGGCGTTCCGTGATTTAGAACAAGCTACCATTGATGCAATAAAAACATTTGGTAAAAGCAATACTCATGAAGTGGTGTTAGAAAAAAGCTTTAAGGAATACATGGAAGGTTTTACTGATAAAAGTTCAGGTGAATTGCACCATGGCTATTTAGCTATCGTTGCCGAATTGCAAGACAAATTCCCACGTCCTGACGAAATTATTACCGACCAAGATAAAAAAGCGTTTGTTAAATTATTTGGCGAGTATTTGCGTACTGACAATGTGTTGCAAAATTATGATGAATTTGTGGCATTAAAAGATTTCCAACAATTAGATATGACTGATGAGCAAGCGGTTTTAGCATTTAAAAACAAGCATTATGTGACTGATGAAGATCTGCAAAAAATGCACGCAGTTAAGCTACCGACTGATCGCGCAATTCAAAATTATCGTTCAACTTATAATGATATTCGTGATTGGCTACGCCGAGAAAAAGAAGCCAATCAACAAGATCAGCAAAGATTTGACTGGGATGATGTGGTTTTCGAAATTGATCTATTAAAATCACAAGAGATCAATCTGGATTATATTCTTGAGCTAATTTATGAACAAAATAAGCAAGAAAAAACCAAACAAGACATTGTCGAAGATGCTCAGCGATTAATTCGATCAAGTTTAGAAAATCGCGCTAAAGAGGAGCTAGTTGTCGAATTTATAAAACAAACCGATCTTGACGCTATTCCAGATAAAGCCTCGATTATTGATGCATTTTTCTTATATGCACAGCAGGAGTTGCAGGTCGAAGTGAATACCTTAATAGAAGAAGAAAATTTAAACGAAGCCGCCACAAAACGCTATATCGCCTCGTCGTTAAAGCGAGAGTATGCAACTGAAAATGGTACAGAGCTGAACGAGATTCTACCTAAAATGAGTCCACTTAATCCTCAATATTTAATTAAAAAGAACCGTGTTTTTGAAAAAATCGCCGCATTGGTTGAAAAATTTAAAGGGGGTGGTGGTAAAATTTAATTGTTAACAGTTAAATTCGCTAATAATTAAAGGAAGTTGAATGATCGATTTCTTATTCATCTTCCTCATAACTCATCACTCAAATTTACTTTGAATGATTTTGTATACAAAATCTTGCATGTTCATAATGATAAATGATTTTTGAAAAATCAAATGGCTCACCAGATGAGGTATAAAATATTTCTTCAACACAAAGTGCTGGCTCACCCGCTTGTAGTCCTAAATATTGCGCCATTTCAGCATCAAGCTTTATCACTTGCATATATTTATCAGAAAAGCCAATATTAATATTATAATTTTCTTGAATATAATTAAAAATTGAATTTTCAACGATCTCTTTATTTAAATAACAAATTAACTTTTTACGATAATATGACTGCTCTAAACCATATAATTTACCTTCAACGTAACGTAGTCGTTTAATAAAATAAACTTCTTCCTGATCATCACATTGTAGATTTTCTTTCACTTTGGAACAGGGCTTGATAGTATCGACATTAAATACTGTCGATGAGCCATAAACATCTTCTAAATCAACGGTAAAACCATGACTTTGTAAAAAATTGAGGTAGCCTCTTTTTTTTCGTTCACGAACAAAAATGCCACTGCCCTGCACTTGATAAATAATGCCTTGTCGTTCCAGACAATTGAGCGCTTTAATAATAGTACTGCGACTTACCTGATACTGATTAATCAATCCTTCAATATTAGCAAGTTGGGTGCCCTTAGCTAATTGCTGTTGATAAATCATCTGTTTTATTTTTTTGGCAACATCCTGATATTTAACCATTTACATTTATTATATTGAATAAACCATTTAAGTATTATTTTATACAGGTTATTTGAAGTTTTAAATTAAATCGTGTAAAAAGTCGATCTAGATCACAAACAATATAATTGGTCATTAACAATTCTGAAATTGTCTATAAGATAAGCTCATTAAATTGAATTTAAGGAGCTTAATCGATGTCATCGAAAATAAGAGATTATAACAAGCTGGCCGTTGATATTTTAAATGAGTTAGGTGGTGAAAATAATATTGTCACCGTTTCCCGCTGTGCAACGCGTCTTCGGCTTGTTACTCAAAATACGCCAGATCACGCAAAAGAAAACATATCTAAATTGCCAGGCGTAATTACTGTTGTTGAAAAAGGTGGTCAAATCCAAGTAGTTATTGGTACACATGTTGATAAAGTCTACAATGCGTTTACTCAGCTGGTTAATACTGATAATAAAGTGGCTAATAACGATAAAGCCAATATTTTAAATCGTGTTATTGCAACTATGTCAGCAGTATTTGCGCCCTTTGTTTATATTCTAGCCGCATCGGGTATTTTACAAGGAATATTAATCTTACTTAAATTGGCATTGCCAGCAGTAGAATCAACAGGAACTTTTAAAGTATTTGATTTTATATCTTGGGCACCTTTTGTCTTTTTGCCTATTTTTATTGCGATTACTGCTTCGCAACATTTTCGTTGTAACCTCTATATAGCTGTTGCTTGTTGCGCAGCTCTTCTGTCGCCAACATGGGCAGAATTTGCAACTTTAATAAGCGCTGGGCAAGAAATTGATCTATTTGGTATTGCGCTATCTAAAACAACTTACGCTTCAACTGTTTTACCACCACTCTTTTTAGTTTGGTTACTCTCGTATTTAGAACGATTCTTAGAACCTCGCCTGCACAGCATCATAAAACCTGTTTTACTGCCATTATTTAGCCTTGTCATTATGGTCCCTTTAACACTACTTATTGTTGGTCCATTAACCGCAAATGGCGCACAATACATTGCTAACGGTTATAATTGGTTTGTTAGCCTAGCTCCTTTTGTTGCTGGGGGAATTATTGGTGCGGTTTGGCAAGTCTTTGTTATTTTTGGCGTACATTGGGGTATCACACCTGTTATCGTTGAAAACTTTAAGCAATATGGCCAAGACTCTTTCCAAGCATTTCAAACCATTGCCGTTATTGGTCAAGTCGGGGCAGCATTTGGTTTTTATTTAAAAACCAAAACACAAGAGATGAAAGGTATTTCATTATCTGCTTTTATCACTGGATTATTTGGTATAACCGAACCTGCTATTTATGGTGTTAACTTACGTTTTAAAAAACCATTTATTTATGGTTGTATCTCGGCAGCTTGTGGTGGTATTGTAGCCGGTTTTTTTGCTCCTCACTATGTTGCCTACGCTGGTTTACCTGGTCCATTAACTATCGTTAATGCCATTAGTCCTAATAATCCGGGTTCATTTGTTGGCGTCTTAATTGGTGCGCTTATCGCTTTTTTTGGACCGGTAATTTTGCTCCAAATTTTGGGTACTGGCGAAACCATACAAGATACCGTTAATAACCAAGAGACTATCAATAACGAAATTGATAATCCTAAAGTTCTTCTTGACGAGATTGATATCACAAGCCCAATGACGGGCCATGCTTTACCACTAAGTGAAGTGCCCGATCCTGCTTTTTCACAAAAATTAATGGGCGAAGGGATTGCGATTGAACCGACTGATAATCACGTTTATGCGCCTTTTGATGCCGAAGTCACAGCAATATTTGAAAACTCTAAACATGCTATTGGTTTAACATTAGATAACGGCGTTGAGTTATTAATTCACGTGGGGATTGATACGGTCAATTTGACCCATAACGAGTTTGCATATCACATTGAATTACACCAAAAAGTGAAAAAAGGTGATTTATTAATCAGCTTTAATCCTGACGCAATTAAGCAAGCAGGCTATCCATTGATTACTCCAATTATTATTGTTAATACCGATCAGTACCAGTTCATTTCATTAACTGATAAAACAGAAGTAACCATTGATGATATCATATTTAAAATTAAGCAATAACAAGGAATCAAAGATGACTAAAAAACCATTTTTATGGGGCGGTGCTTTAGCCGCTCACCAATTTGAAGGTGGCTGGAACGAAGGCGGTAAAGGACCTAGCGTGGTTGATGTTATGACCGCAGGCGCTCATGGCGTTGCAAGACAAATCACCCAAGATATCGAAGCGGGTAAATTTTATCCAAATCATACTGCAATTGATTTCTATCATCATTATAAAGACGATATCAAACTATTCGCTGAATTAGGTCTTAAATGTTTACGCACCTCGATCGCTTGGACCCGAATTTTTCCAAAAGGTGATGAGCTTGAACCAAACGAAGAAGGACTTCGTTTTTATGATAACGTTTTTGATGAATTAATTGCTCACGGCATTGAACCTGTTATCACCTTATCGCATTTTGAAATGCCGTTACATATTGCTCGCCAGTATGGTGGTTTTAGAAACCGTAAAACAGTTGAATTTTTTGAACGTTTTGCCACTGCGTGTTTTGAGCGTTATAAAAATAAAGTCAAATACTGGATGACATTTAACGAAATTAATAATCAAATGGATACCAGTAACCCTATTTTCTTTTGGACTAACTCAGGCGTACAAGTTAAACCGGGCGAAAATCCGCAAGAAGTCCTGTACCAAGTTGCTCACTATGAACTGTTAGCCAGTGCCAAAGCGGTGATTGCTGGTAAAAAAATCAATCCAGATTTTCAAATTGGTTGTATGGTGTCACATGTGCCAATTTATCCATATTCTTGTAACCCTGAAGATATGATGGCATCAGAAATCGCCATGCATCAACGATTCTTCTTCCCTGATGTTCATGTTCGTGGTTATTATCCTACTTATGCTTTAAAAGAGTTTGAGCGTGAAGGCTATAAACTAGATATTACCAAAGAAGATTTAGTTTATTTGAAAAAAGGTACGGTTGATTACATTGGCTTTAGCTATTATATGTCTACCGTTGTGAAAGCCGATGCCAAAAATGACAATCGCGATAACATCGTTAACGGTGCGCTACCTAATGCGGTTGAAAATCCTTATATCAAAAGCAGTGATTGGGGCTGGCCAATTGACCCTGAAGGTTTACGTTATACACTCAATCGTTTGTATGATCGTTATCAATTACCACTGTTTATTGTGGAAAATGGTTTTGGAGCAATTGATGAACTTGAAAACGGCAATCAAGTACACGACAAACCTCGTATTGAATATCTAGGTGCACACATTAAAGCTATGCAAACCGCCATGGATTATGATGGCGTTGATGTGATTGGCTATACCGCTTGGGGGATTATTGATGTCGTATCATTCACTACTGGCGAAATGAAAAAACGTTATGGCGTGATTTATGTTGACCGTGACAATGCCGGTAACGGTAGCATGAAGCGTTATAAAAAAGATTCATTTGAATGGTATAAACAAGTAATTAGCACCAACGGCGCAAGTTTAAAATCATAATTAGCCGTTAATTGATAATTCTATTATGAGGATGTTTTAAGGCTTTGCCGGCATCCTCGTTTTTATAATTAAAAAGTCTAAAACTGAAAAATTAATTGCTTTTCAACTTGTGGATCAATTAACGTTACATGAAAACCAATTAACCGAACACCACGACCGTTACGCCGTTCTAACCAAACTTTATGCGCTTGTTCAATTAAATCCGCTTTATCTAATTTAGACCATACATGCTCTTGTGTTGTCAGCTGAAAATCGTCAAACTTAAATTTGACGCCTTGCCGAGCGATCGACAAGTCAGCACGCACTTTACTTAATCGTTTTTCTATCTCTTCAAATAAAGGGTCGAACTGCAATAAACACTCTTCCCAACTATGAATATCGTCAGTTAAAGTGCGCTCAACCCCAACTGATTTACGTTGCCTGTCATTACACACTTCACGATCATCAATACCTTGACATCGTTCATGCAATATTCGCCCAAATTTACCGAATTGGTTGAGTAATTTAGTGACATCAAAATTAACGACATCGTTACAGGTAAAGAGTCCTAATTGTGCTAGCTTTTTTTCAGTGACTTTACCCACTCCCGGAATTTTTTTTAGAGGAAGCCGCTCAATAAAGCTATCAACTTCATCGGGGGTTATCACATATTGACCATTAGGTTTGTTCATGTCTGAAGCTATCTTGGCAAGAAACTTAAGTGGAGCAACACCTGCTGATGCCGTTAATTCAAGTTCGTTGTAAATAGCTTGGCGAATATCTTGAGCGATTAAAGTTGCCGAACCATAGCAAAGCTTACAATCAGTCACATCAAGGTAAGCCTCGTCGAGTGATAATGCCTCAATAGATTCAGTATATCGCCTAAAAATTTGGTGGATCTGTTTTGACACGTCTTTATATACCGCATGCCTACCCGGTATAATTTTAAGATTGGGGCACAGTTTAATAGCTTGTGCCATTGACATAGCACTGTGTATACCATACTGACGAGCTAAATAATTGGCAGTCGCAACCACGCCACGCTTACGAGGATCTCCCCCTACCGCAATAGGCATATTGCGATAACGGGGATTGTCTCTCATTTCAACGGCGGCGTAAAAACAATCCATATCAACATGAATAATTTTTCGCATAGATGGTTTCACAATATTTAAAACACAACTGTATAAATATACAATATCATAACTTAAATAGTTGTGTAAACAACCAGTACTGCTTACTTAGTTAATTTATCCAAATCAATTAATCCGTTTTTATCATAAGAATCGCCAATCCAACGAGTCGATTCATGAAAATGAGGATTAACAACACTTTTTTCAGAGATATATAAGTGATAACTTAATCCAGCTAAATCAGACCAAGTATGAATCAAATCTTGTGTACTAAATTTTCGATTTACATAGGCTAGAGAGTTATTAGGATGCGTTGCCACCCACGTTGGTGATTGCCAAAGCATAAATGGCACAGTATACATAGTTTAAGTCGGTGCCTTCTCGTTGCACCCTAACACATCGTGTAGTGACGTTTGATAAACATCTTCACCATGATCTGAAAAATATAACATAAAACCATTTTCTTGACTGTTTTTGAAAATATTAAACAGTGTTGTTGTGATATGATCGTTATAACTTATTGTATTATCATAACTATTATATATCTACATTATCGGCATCGAGAAGATATGGTATACTTGTCTTATCTTTAAAACGGTCATATTCATTACTTTTGGGATAGCGAAGCGCATATTTCATGTGTGTACCAAACAGATGAATAACAATAAACTTTTTTCAGCGTTATCGGATAACACTTTTTTGAATGGCTCAAAAACCGATTCGTCATATTGTCTGGCACTTTGATTTCGATCGTTATTCATATAAAACTGATCATTGGTTTGTTTAGAAAACAGTCAACATAGTATTACGCTTGGTCATGGTTTGTTGATTGGTGATCCAAAACGTTTTATATCCTGCCTGTTTCATAATATGTATTAATGAAGGAGTTTTAAGGTATAAATCAGGCTGTTGCTCATCAGCAAAAGTTAACACTTGTTGTAAAATGTCGGTAGTATACGGTCTTGATGAAACCACATCGTTAAATACAACAAAATTCGCTTTATCTTTTTTTAAATTGTTCAATTTTTGGTGTAGTATTTCGACTATACCCACAAATACTCATTCTATTACGCGTTGTTGATTCGCCAATAACTAACACTAACGTTCTTGGTGCGTTACCGTTCGCATCGGTGAAATTCTCAACGGGAGGTAAAGTGTCCAAATGATTCAAGATATCTTCCATATTGCCAAGTTGAGTGCGATACGCCAAATAACTATTAATAAGTTGCCATGGCACCGTCGTTTCCATGCGTGTTAACAAGTGAGCTACAGCTTTTTCAATGGAGGATTTTTTATTGTTATACTAACAAACATAGGCATTATGGCATAAGTGGCTATTAACAGCGATGCAATCCATTTAGTGGAAATCTTAACAAAAACAGGTCTAACTTTGGTCCAAAGATAAATCACCACCAAACCATAAATAATCAGTACCGCAACTAACTTAATACTCAAATACTGCTGAACAAACTCACTTGATTCACTAAAATTTGATTCTGCTATAACAAAAAACACACTTTGTGAAAATTCTTGTCGATAAATAGTAAAATAACCGACAGAAATCAAAGAAAAAATGCCGATAATCAGCCCCAAAATAGACGCAATCTTTCGCGTACAGTGAGGAAAGATTAAAATAGGGATAAGCCAAATCAAACTATAGATAATAGAATCACGCAATCCGATTGCATTGGAATACCCAGAAAGAAAAATATACAGCTATAATGCACTAGAAAAATAAGATATCAAAAATAAGGGTTAACCAGCTAAACTTACGGCTTGCTTTTGTATTTTGCATGGATATTAATCGGTGTTGTTATTGGTAATTAAGCCCAATATACGCTAAACACATTAATAAAACCTTAATATTTAACCATTGAATTTAAAAACTAATATATCAATTGCTAACTAACAGCAAACATTTATATAAATAAAATCATAATTTGCTTACTTCACCATGAGTTTTAAAGAAATAATAGATAAACAGATTAATAGATAAAAATCTTTATGTAACGTTTAAATCTTACTTTTTATTAAAAATTAAAGCCCAACATCTTTGCAATGTGCTTATTTTCAGACTGGTTTAGTTGCGTTGGCAAGCCATTAAAAACAATCTGCCCATGATTCACCACTAAACAACGAGAAAAGTAACTGAGCGAATCATCAAGATAGTGTGAGACCATCATTAATGTCAAATCAAACTCATTACAGACTTGATCAACTAACGCTAACATCTCAAACCTTAATGCCTGATCGAGCGCTGAAAATGGCTCATCTAATAATAAAATAGGTCGGCGTTGAATTAAACAGCGAGCTAATGCAACACGTTGACGCTGTCCACCTGAAAGCTGATCGGGATAACGATCATTAAAACCAATTAAACCAACTTTAGCCAGCATATCATTTATTGTTTGCTGTTCAGATGCATTTAATTTTAAACAAGGCCTTATGCCTAAACCAATATTTTGCTCAACAGTTAAATGACCAAATAAATTATTACTTTGGAATAAAATCGACACTGGGCGTTTTCCTGGCAAAGTGTGAGTCATATTTTGATGATTAAGTAAAATTTGCCCAGAGTTTGGAAAAATAAACCCAGCAATCAAGCTTAATAATGAGCTTTTACCTGCACCACTTGGCCCAACAATAACGGCCTTTTCTTTTGCTGGGATTTTGATATCAAAATGCATTTTAAAATTATCATATTGATAATTAATTTGATTCAGTTCGATCATAATCTATTACAACCAATAAACTAAAAGATAATATTAACAATAATGCAGCCGTTACGGTGCTTTCTTGATAGTGATAATGGGATATTTGCTCATATAAATAATAAGGTAACGTAGTAACTGACTGTCCACCAAATAACGCAATAATACCAAAATCACCCAATGATAATATTGCTGAAAAAGCAAAGTTCTGGATAATTAACTTCTTTAGTGCTTTATATTCAATTAAATAAAAATGTAAAAAACCATTAATGTTAAGTGACTGACTTAAATCCCAATAGCGGGAAGTAACATCATACATTGGCGCTGCAAGATTTTTTAATATGAACGGTAATGCCATTAAACCGTTACAAAGCATCATTAAGGTGCAAACAAAGATGGGATTATAAGCATAGGGAAATAACAATAAAAACAGGCCACACGCCAGCACCATGCTTGGAATAATTAAAATCAGCGAACCAACTAACATTAACCGATTGCTCCAATTTATTTGCCGATTAATCAATAAGCGACTATTTGTATAAAGTAATAATAAAGCAAGCAACATAGCGATAATGGCTGATCCCACAGCAATTAGCAATGAAAACATAACTGCATGTTGAAAAGCCAACGTTAGAAACGACCACTGAAAAAAACAAATGCCATTTATAAGTATGGTTATGATGGGAAGTAAAATAAATAAGCCACCAATAACAATAATGACTAAACTTGACAAAACTAAGTTAAACGAAACAGGCAAACGATAATTTTGCCTAACATCGTGCGGATTAAATTTATAGTTATAATTAAATTTTTGCATCAACCTCATAAAACTAACACAAAAAACCAACTGTAAACACGCTAAAAGCACGGCTTGTATCAGATCAAAATCACGAATAGATTGATAAATAGCCACTTCAAGTGTGGTATATTTAGGCCCTCCGCCAAGTGCTAACGCAACAGCAAAGCTAGAAAAACAAAGCATAAAGATAAGCGCCGCCATAGGGAACAATTGTCGACGCAATAGAGGCCATTCCACCCATTTAAAATAACTAAAACTCGAAAAATTTAATTGTGCAGCTAGTTGTTTGTGCTCAACTGACACCCTATTTAAAGTTTGATAAAATAAGCAACAAGCATACGGAAAATTAAGAAACACATGCGCAAGTAAAATACCTTCTAATCCATAAATAGATTTCACAAATGGAAAACCCAAATAATCAAAAAAGCACGCCAATAAGCCCTGTTGCCCATAAACAGACAACAGTCCCGTTACTACCACCAGTGCAGGTAATATAAAGGTAATAGGCATAATGCGTAGCAATAACCTTTTCCCTAGAAAATCAACCATCGATAGGGCTTTGGCCATTAATATTGCTAATAAAATAGATAACAATGTCGATAGTGTTGCTTGAAATATAGTTATCCAAACAACATGCAATAAATAACTATCAAAACAGACTGTTAAATTATTAGACTTAATAGCAGCCAAGCAAAGCACAAATAGGGCTGTACCTAAGACGGTTAAGATCAAGCTTGCAGCGCTAATACCTGGCAGTAGTGTTCTTAATTTCAACATGGTACTGAATAAAACTACTTACTAATGGTGGATTTCCATTCACGTACCCACATCTTTTGATTCTGTTCAACTTGCTTGGCATCAAACTCAAGCGCTTTATTGACTGGCTTAATTTCCTGAAAAGCTTCGGGTAATGAAGTATTAACAATTGGATACATGAAATTTTTTTCAGCTAATTGACGCTGTACATCAGGAGTTAATAAATATCGCAAAAATGAACGCGCAAGTTCTGGTTGTTGACTAAATTTAGTAATTCCCACAACTTCGACTTGACGGTAATGGCCTTCATCAAAAATAGCCGCGGCATAACGATGATCATTATCATTCATAATATGCGCAACAGGTGAAGTACTATAGCTAAGCACTAAATCGGCTTCACCTTTTAAAAATAGACCATAAGCTTCGCTCCAACCTTTGGTCACTGTTACGGTATTTTTAGCTATTTTTTGCCATGCAGATGCGGTATCATCGCCGTATATCTTCTTCACCCAAAATAATAAACCTAAGCCGGGAGTGCTGGTTCTTGGGTCTTGATAAATAATTTTCCAGTTGGCTTTATTATCAACTAACTCATGCATGCTGCGTGGTGGATTACCAATTTTTTGTTGATCATAAATAAAAGCAAAATAGCCAAAATCATAAGGCATAAAATCACTATCCCACCAGTCAGTATTTAAATTATCGGGTTTACTGATTTGATGAGGAATAACAATATCCGCCTGTTTAGCTTGTTCTATAAGATTATTGTCTAACCCTAAGATTACATCGGCATTAGTTTTATCACCTTCAAGACGAATTCGATTTAAAACCGATACTCCATCCCCTAATGTAACAATCTCGAGTTGACAGCCACACTGCGCTTCAAAACCCTTTTCAATCGCCTGCCCTGGTCCCCACTCTGAAATAAAGGAATTGTAACTATAAACAGTTAAGGTAGGTTTTACGTTGGCAGCGTTTGCAATGAAAGGGATAGAAAATACCAAAGATAATAACAATTTTTTACAAAACATTTTGCCTCCAAAACAGCAATAAAAGACAAAAGGTTTGAGCAAGTACAATAACTCAAATCCCTCCGCTGGCATGATCCAGTTCAGGTTCGACGGGTTATGTTAGCCTATCTAACATTCTCAGCCCATCTAGGCACCCCGTTGAGAACACGGGTTAGTGTAGTGGTTAGTGTTAAAATTGTAAACAACGAAAAAGAATAAAGAGCCGCTATAACTAAAAAAAATTATTCAATAATTTAATTTTATTAATATTTTTATTTAAAACAAAAATCTATTGACTACTCTAAATGTGCAAAAACAAACCAAACTAACCTACCAAAACTTAACCCTACACCAGTGCTTGGTTCTGACATATCAGCTACGATTCGTTTTTGACAAACATCACTTATTTGGCGTGCTAACCTCACTCAGTTATCGGCGCATTCTGACATAGTATAACCACTACAATAACCTTTGCTGCCACAAAAAATTAGTACATTTTTCCATAAAAAAATCAGAAAACACATTGATTTAATTAAAGTTTTTTACGTTAATGTTTTTGGGTGAAATCAAACATTTATAAGATGGTGAGGCGTTTTGACTTCTAACTAAAACTTGGCATTTTGTCAAAACGTTTCAAGTAGTGTATCGATTATACTTAATTTTTTATATTTTTTAATAAAAAATCCGCCCTCTTATTACGATCAGTGACAATTCGTCACTTTGCCGGTATTATATTGGGCATTTTATTATAATCGGTTAGGTTTAGTGTGAATATTCAACAATTATTAACGCAACGTGTTTCGCAAGCCATGATTATGGCGGGTGCTGATAAAAACTGTGACGCTTTAATTAAGCAATCAAACAAAGCACAATTTGGTGATTACCAAGCCAATGGCATTATGGCTGTTGCCAAAAAACTAGGTATGCCACCTCGAGAACTTGCCCAAGCTGTTTTGCAACATTTAGATATCGATGATATCGCCGAAAAAGTGGAAATTGCCGGCCCAGGCTTTATCAATATCTTTTTAAAAAATAGCTGGATTGCTGAGCAAAATGAAATTGCTTTAAACAGCGATAAACTTAATATCACTTTGCCCGCGAAACCACAAACCATTGTGGTTGATTATTCAGCGCCTAATGTCGCCAAAGAGATGCATGTCGGGCACTTGCGTTCAACCATTATTGGTGATGCTAGCGTTCGCGTTTTATCGTTTTTAGGTCATAATGTTATTCGTGCTAATCATGTTGGTGATTGGGGAACGCAATTTGGAATGTTAATTGCGTATCTTGAAAAGATGCAAAATGAACATGCCAATGATATGGATCTTTCAGATTTAGAGTCATTCTATCGCGCCGCTAAAAAACATTATGACGAAGACGAAATTTTTGCCGAAAAAGCTCGTAATTATGTAGTGAAATTACAAGGTGGCGATGAATATTGTCGCGATATGTGGCGTAAGCTAGTTGATATTACCATGACGCAAAATATTGCCACTTATAAACGTTTAAATGTCACCTTAACCGTTGAAGACACCATGGGCGAAAGCATCTATAACAGTATGCTACCGGGTATCGTTGCCGATTTAAAACAGAAAGGACTTGCCGTTGAAAGCGAAGGCGCGATTGTTGTGTTTTTAGATGAGTATAAAAACAAAGAAGGCGAACCGATGGGGGTTATCATCCAAAAACGGGATGGTGGCTATCTTTATGCCACAACCGATATTGCTTGTGCTAAATACCGTTACGAAACATTACATGCCGATCGTATTCTTTATTATACTGATTCCCGCCAACATCAACATTTAGAACAAGTTTGGGCTATTGTTCATAAAGCCAAGTATGTGCCAGAATCATTAAAACTTGAGCACCATATGTTTGGTATGATGCTAGGTAAAGACGGTAAACCATTTAAAACACGTTCTGGCGATACCGTTAAATTAAATGATTTGCTCGATGAAGCTTGTGAACGTGCGACAACATTAATTCGTAGCAAAAATCCTGACTTAACTGAAAGCGAGCTTGCCGAAATCGTCGATGCAGTGGCTATTGGTGCAGTTAAATATGCCGATCTTTCTAAAAATCGTACCACCGATTATGTTTTTGATTGGGATAATATGTTGTCATTTGAAGGCAATACCGCACCTTATTTACAATATGCTTATACCCGAGTGTTATCGATATTTAAAAAATCGAATATTACCGAAGCGAGCTTAACAGGTAATATTCGTTTAGAAACCGATAAAGAGCGTGCCTTAGCAACACGTTTAATTCAATTTGACGATACAATTTCAACCGTAGCAAGGGACGGTACGCCGCATGTACTTTGTGCTTATCTTTATGAAATTGCGACGCTATTTTCAAGTTTTTATGAGAACTGCCCTATTTTAACGGCCGACAGCGAGAGCTTAAAACAAAGTCGCTTGAAATTGGCTTGTTTAACAGCAAAAACACTGAAAATTGGTCTTGATATGTTAGGTATTAAGACAGTTGATAAAATGTAAGTAAACTGCCACCGATGTGAATGCATGGGTGGCAGTTTTGCTAATATACTTAATATTTTGTACTTTTAAGTTACATGATTTGTTTAACTATATTAATCTCTAATCCATCAACATAATCTTTAGCAAAGTTGGCAAATTCGACAAAATGAGGCGTTGCATTGTGAAAATCAATCGCCTGCTGCGAAGCCCATGTTTCGATCACAATAAAGATATTGGGGTTATCAATACTTTGATTAAGTTCATAGCGCACACAACCTGTTTCGGCCCTGCTACCTGTGACTAATCGTTTCAATATCGGTTGAAATGCATCATAAAATTCTGGTTTAACGGCGATTGTGGCAACGATATTTAATTGGCTCATGTTAACTGCCCTATATTTCAGAATAATTGATTAGCACAGTATACGCTTGGTATCACGAATAATCTCATTTTTGTGACGTTCAATTATTATGATTAAATAATAAGTTATCATTTAATTTTTTATTTTATGGGTAATTTGTATTTATTGAACGCTTTTTTTTTGCAGTAGAAAATCTAAAAAATAATACTTTAACCATTTCATTTATTTATATATTTTATCAATTATAGTCCTTGCTATTAAAAATATTTTGGTTAGAATTTCTGCAATTTTTAATCGATAAGGTATAAGCGCAATGAACACTTGTAAATCAATAATCTTAACCAATAAAATTATTGATAAGACTTTTATCCTCCTTTTTGGGGGATTTTTTTTGCCTATTGCGCTCGATTTTATCCACTTTATTTAAAATGATTGCATTGTAGAGGCACATTATGATTGAACATAAAAACATGTTGTTAACCACAAGAGACCAAAGTTTAAAAGCCTATTTAATGAATAAAATTAAACAAAATGGCGGATGGGTTAATGCTCATATGCATGCCGATCGTGCTTTTACTATTTCGGTTGATAGTTTTGATGTCTATCAAAAACAGACCTTAATTGAAAAATGGGATACATTAGATAAAGTCAAAGCATCAATGAGCGAAGATGATTACTATCGCCATTTTAGTATGGCGGTTGAGCGGATGATTGAGCAAGGGGTGAGTGCAATGGGATCGTTTGTTGATATTGACCCTATCGCGCAAGAGCGAGCCATTAAAGGGGCGTTAAGAGCACGCGAAACCTATAAAAATGACATCACCATAAAATTAGTCAATCAAACACTTAAAGGCGTTATCGATAAAGAGGCTCGTTATTGGTTCGATAAAGGCGCTGATTTAGTTGATATTATTGGCGGTTTACCACGTCGTGATGAGCGCGATCATGGTGAAGGGATGGGACTGAAACATCTTGATGTGCTAATGCAAACGGGTAAATCATTAGGCAAAATGGTGCACGTACATGTTGACCAGTTTAATTCTCAAGATGAGATCGAAACGGAACAACTTACCGATAAAACCCTTGAATATGGTATGCATGGTCGCGTTGTTGCCATTCATAGTATTTCGATCACAGCCCACAGTTTAGAATATCGCCAAAAACTCTATAAAAAAATGCAAGAAGCAAAAATGATGGTAATTGCCTGCCCATTTGCTTGGATCGATAGCCCACGCCGCGAAGAACAAGGCCCTACTCGTAACTCACTCACCCCAGTTGATGAACTTGCCACAGCAGGTATTCCTGTTGCAATCGGTACAGATAACGTCAGCGATTATATGTTGCCATTTTCAACTGGCAATATGTGGGAAGAACTTAAATTGTTAGTAACCGGATGTCGTTATACTGATTTAGATAATGTCGTTAATGTGGCAACCAAAAATGGACGAATGGTACTTGGGATTGAATAGTTAATCATCTATATTAAATAAAAACCCCACAAACAATAAATACTGTTGTTTGTGGAATTTTATTTTTGCTTTGCATATAAATACTATGCACACGGATGTGATTAGATTATCTTTTCTAAAAAATTCAATATAAACTTCAATTAGTTATAAATATGAAAGATCGCTAATAATATCCTCAAACCTTGATTTTACTTCGGTTAATTGCTGTTCTTTTGCTGCTTGAAGCAAGCTATCTTTGCTTTGTAATGTTCCTTTACTGTGATTACGCAAATTTGATGGCACATTACCAGAATAGATATAATCATGTTTTGCTGATGTTTGAACTATGTCAAATTTTTTACTGTAACTATAGACGCCGTGAACCTCAATTTCAGTGGTCAAGGTTAATTTATTGCTATGCGTCACCGTTTTTAAATTAAATTGCTGATCTTTGTAGGTTTTAACTTGCTTTTTATTACCGTTTTCATCAGACACTTCAACAAATTTATCAAAGACTTTTTCGGTTTTGGTTTCATTGTTAACTGATTCCCCAAGATCAGAAAATTCAACGTTTGTCGTAATGCGAATTGTGACATCAGCTTGACTTGGATGATAAGTAACAAATTCTATAAAGTCTTTACTTAATAGATCTAATACAAAAGATTTTAATTCTGAAGAATTATAATAAACTTTAATTTTCCCTTTTTTGGCATAATTATCTGCTTGTGAATTTGCATCACGAAATGATCCGTATTGACGATAAGCAGAAGCAGCTGAAGCGTAATATCTAGCAATTTCACGAAATTGGTAACGATGTGTTGCAGTCTTTGCTAGTTGTTGAGCTTGCTCATAAGCATTTTCTGCTTGCTGAGTACAGTATTTTCTATCATTATCAATAGAACGTTTATCACTATCTTTGTACTTACCAAGCGGTTCATAGACCGCCGATGCATTATTAAAGGCATCGGCTGCGGCTTTGTAGTTACCTTGCTGTTCGAACATTTTTCCTTGATCATAATACTCTTTAGCCGCAAGTTGCCTATATTTTTTATTGGCATTTTTGTACAAGCTTTCAATATTTTTATAGTTGTATTGCTCAAGCCCTTTTCCATATAAATCGGCTCTTATTCTATAACTTTCGCTGTCGGTGCCAGTGATTGAATTGCCATAATTATAGTATTCTTTAGCTATATTTTGTTGTAATTGAGTCACGTCATATTTGTTATCAAAAAAACTGATTTCTTGACTATAAAAACGATCAGTTAATCGCATTTTCATAGCTAATAGATTTTCGTAGCATTTTATTCGTGTGGCATAATCAAAGTTATTGGCGTTTAAAAGGCTTGTTTCGTAATGTTGCATAACGCTATTGACGATATTTTGCAGTCGTTGTATATCTTGTTTTCCAAATTCAGCAGGACCTTTGTCCTCAATACTGTCACCCAATAGGTTGATACTTTCTAAATATTTTCCTTCTTTATAAGCATCTTCTGCTGTACGTGTATGGCAAGCAGTTAATAAAAACATAAAAAAAACAGCTATGATTATACGCATAATTTTCCTTTCAATTCATTTTCGTTTTGTGCTCGTTCATCTATTCATTAAGATAAAAACAGTTTTAATTGAGCTTAATTAATAAGCAGGTTGGTGAGTTTATTATAAATTTGCTCTAATTTATTAACTTTTTTTGCTAAAGCAGATCAACAGATTAATCATCTTTAAAACAAACTAACGCCATATCACAGACAAGCGATATGGCGCTGATATCATAAAGAAAAATCACTGTCATCTAATTGGCTAAACGCTTTATGGTCAAGCGTCCGACCATTTATATCCTGCTAAAAAAGCTCGATTGAAGTTAAACTAAGACAGCAAGCTAAATATTCGCTTTTTAGGTTAGATTTTTTGTAAAAAATATTCAGGATTCTATACCGTTTCGCAATTAAGAATTGGTAGTGGCTATGGGGTAAAACGTGTAATAAACAACGTATCAATCAAGCATTCAAAAAAACCGCTTGCCAACAAAAGTTTAAGCAATTTATTTACTTTTATAATAAGATTAAAACACATAAAGCGATTTTGGATAAAAACGCCTTATGAGTTTTTAACAAATTATTTTAATCTTGACGTGTAAACCACTCGGCATTTTCCTATCTATAAAGGTTATTTTCGGGTTGCTTTTTGACGAGTAGTTTTAGTCTGTTGATTAAATTTTACACGCTTAGGTCTTACTATTCGTTTGTCAGAGGATGAACTTGTTGTAAAGCTTTTGGCTTCTGGTGGTAAACCGACTAGTTCACGTAAGTAATTGACTGAGTCAATGCCCAGTTCCATCCAAGTTCCACGCGATAATCCTTTAGGTAAAGTGATATTGCCATAACGAATACGCAATAATCGGCTAACTTGCACCTCGATAGCTTCCCACATTCTGCGCACTTCGCGATTACGTCCTTCAGTTATCACAACATTAAACCATTGGTTAAGCCCATCTCCGCCTTGCGCTTTTATTGATTGAAATGAGGCTGGGCCATCTTCTAGTTGTATTCCTTTACGGAGCTGATTAATCTGCTGATCAGTCACATTACCAAATACACGCACAGCATATTCGCGCTCAATTTCGTGCCTTGGATGCATTAAGCGATTAGCTAATTCACCATCTGTTGTAAATAATAATAAACCCGATGTATTAATATCAAGTCTGCCAATATTTACCCAGCGAGCATTTTTTAATCTAGGCAAACGTTCAAAAACAGTGGCCCGACCTTGTGGATCATGGCGAGAGCAAATTTCGCCTTCCGGTTTGTAATAAGCGAGCACGCGACAAATTTCTTTTTCTTTGCTACGAAGCTGAACCAAGTGCCCGTTGATACGTATTTTAGGGTTTGCATTCACATCAACACGATCACCTAAAGTGGCAATTTTACCGTCTACACTGATTTTACCGGCTATAATCATGGCTTCAATTTCGCGGCGTGATCCATTACCTAAATTGGCTAAGACTTTTTGTAGTTTTTCAGTATTATCATGTGCCGAAGTCTTGCGAGTCACAGTTGGTGTACTTGACGCTTTCATTTTCTCATAAGATTGGCTTTCTTTAGCTTTAAGACTAGTTAACTTTTTGCCTCGTTGTGGGAATGCAGATTTGCTATTTTTCATATTATCCTCGCTGTTACCTTCTCAGGTATCATTTTTCTCTTCACTTTATTGTCTGAATGTTGACAATAAAAAACGGTCATTTATTCAAATGGTTTAGTGTCTCCACTTCCTTGACGAATAATTTCTGGATAGTCATTCGTTAAATCAACCACGGTGGTGGGTTGCTCACCTATATAGCCTCCGTGCACAATCGCATCAAGTTGATGGCCGATTTTATCTTCTATTTCGTCGGGATCGGATTGCGCTTGATCATCATTAGGTAAAATTAACGTTGCGGTCATTAATGGTTGCCCTAATAATTCAAGTAACGCTAAATCAATTTTATTATCTGGAATACGTAGCCCAATGGTTTTACGTTTTTCGTTCATTAATCGACGCGGTACATCTTTACTGGCTTGTAAAATAAACACATATTTACCCGGTGTATTATTTTTTAATAATCGAAACGTCGTGTTATTAACAAAAGCATAGCAAGATAGCTCTGAAAGATCACGGCACATTAAAGTAAAGTTGTGATTTTTATCCAGCTGACGAATTTGGCAAATGCGATCAACGCCATGTTTGTTATCCAGTAAGCAACCCAAAGAATACCCAGAATCAGTCGGAAAAGCGATAACGCCACCGTCATTTAATATTTTAACAACTTGATCTAATAATCGCATTTGAGGATTATCTGGGTGAATATAAAAAGTTTGGCTCATAATTTTCTTCTATAATTAATCGTTAATCTCTTTTTCAGTATTGAGTTCAATGCCGTCAATCTTTTGATGAAACGCAAATATAAAACCATTTAATCTTGATTTAATTAGTATTGCCAATTATGCCAAATTGGCGTAACGCTACCTGGCAATGGCGTTGTTTTGCCTAAATCCAAATAATTAACTAAATCATGAAAATCTGAACCTTGCGATGCTAACATGTCAAATTCATTGGCTAATTTAGCTAATCGATGTAAATCATCTTGCGTTTGCCTGCTTTGCGAAACCTCAATGGCATCGCCACCACAAGCTTTAAATTCACTCAGTAATAATTTCAATTTTGTTAAAGTTAAATCATAACGACTTGGATGTGCAAGCACCGCTTGCCCTCCGGCCATGTGAATGGCATTAACCGCATCAGCAATGCGACACCATGTTGCAGGCACATAAGCATACCCTCCTTTACCTAGGTACTTTTTAAATGCGCGTTTGATGTCCTTAACATAGCCGTTAGCGACTAAAAATCTCGCAAAATGGGCGCGCGAAACAATGTCACCTTTCGCAAATTGTTGTGCTTGTTGATAAGCATTTTCGATACTAACCTTTGCCAATTTTTGGCTTATTGCTAACGCCCGATTAATTCGGCCTTGCTCTTGTGAGGATAACAGTGTCAATAATTGAGGATGCTCAATATCAATATTTAAACCCACAATATGGATTTCGTTATTCTTCCAAGCCGTAGATATTTCAACACCACAAACTAATTTAACAGGCAAATTTTCATTAGCAATTGTTTGTTGAGCTTCAGGTAAGCCTTTAACGGTATCATGATCGGTAATAGCCAAAATAGCAATTTGGTTATCCACCGCTCTTTTGACAAGATCGCTGGGCGTTAACACACCATCTGATGCTGTAGTATGAGAATGTAAATCAACAATCACTTTTTTCTCGAAAATTATTTTGAAACGTGTAATATACCACACAATTTGCATGACCACTAAAAGGTATATTATGAAAGATCAAATTATTCTTGCTCAGCAAGATACTAACGCTATTATTGAAGAACTGTTAGAAGATGGTAGCGATCCTCATGCGCTTTATATTATTGAACACCATGTTTCATCACAAAATTTTGATAAATTAGAAAAAGTAGCAGTAGAAGCTTATAAGTTAGGTTATGAAGCAACCGATCCCGATGAAGATGTCGATGATGCGGGCAACGTTGTTATCGCTTTTGATATCGTTACTGAAAGTCCGCTCAAAGCTGAATTAATCAATGCGCAAATTGCCGAAATCATCAACCTTACTGCCCAATTTGGCGTCAATTATGATGGTTGGGGTACTTATTTTGAAGATGGAAGTGATGACGATTTTGATGATAATGAACTCATGGAAACACTTCATTAAGTTTATCAATATACTTTGCTCTTCGTATTCTTATCCGTTAAATAACGGATAAGAATATTTGAATTAACTTAATCTATTTCAATTCTTCTATACGACTCGTTCTTTTGTGATTGGGCGATACGCTACGAACAGAGACGGTTTCGCCTTTTCTAATGCCTACTGGTTCAGTGTAGCGATACCAATTTTTACCTTGATTGGTTGAATATTCAATGGTTAAACCAGGAAACACAATATTTGCTACTAATTGACCGTTTTCAATTTTAGCACCTGGAACAGGCAAGCGATAATCTATACTAGCTAAATCCAGTTTTTGCAGTTCACGCTGCCCCACTAAATTTGCGAATCGAATCCAATCATTAAGTAATTGTTGTTGATCAACATAATGCGTTGTTCCTTGAGCAAATTCACGATCTTTTTGGTAGTCAATTTCCCAATCGGCCTGATGCCAAGCTCTTTCAGCGACGGCCAACAAACGAGGGAATGTCATGTATTCCATTTTTTTATCTGTCCGAATATCTTCAGTCCAAATCTGAGCAGATATGCCATACGCGCCAGACCAATTCATTGTCCCTTTAGCCGTAAATGGATTACCATCGCGATCAACAGAAGTTTCTGCATTTTGTGGCAAATTATTTGGTGCGAAACTAAATATTTTTCGTTCATCATTAAAACGGGTAGCCCAATAATAACCACTCTCTTTTGGATTGACTTCATATGGCATATCTAAATAAACATAATCAGGATTAGAAATGATCACTTGATAACCTTTATTGCTCCATTCATTTACAGAGTCAAAACCGCCCCAATATAATGTGTCCCAAAAGTTAACTGTCACTTTATCAACCGCAAAAGATTTTGCATTATCAGCATATTTCATGCCATCTTGCCATGCTTGCATATGGTTAATGCCATGAGATTTTATTATCGTACTAACTTGTTGTGCAAAATAACTAGGTAAATGTTCAATATCTTTTACCTTTCCTTTTGACACAAAGGTTTGGCAGGCTTGAGATTTTGCCCATGGATGATCTTCTATGCTTTGATCTATCGTTCCTTTAGCATCAGTTTTATCTTTTGCTTGTAGATCTTGATAACCTGCGCCTAAACGAATATTTTTAGCCTCATCACCACCAAAATGCCAAGTGTGAAGTGGTTGGCCAGCTTCAATATGCATTTTAGTTATTTCATCTATGATTTTATTGACAAAACGTTTAGATGAATCAAGGCAAGGATTTAAATAACTTAAACGATTATAAAATTGTACTGTTGTGGTATTAGAAGTATCGGTTGGATCAACTAGTCGAAACTCATTAGCTTGCGCCTCTTTTCCTTCTGCCATTAAACGTTTATAACGTGCTTCCATTGATACAATTGCTGCTCTGGCATGAGCGGGCATATCAATTTCAGGAATAACCTCGATAAAGCGTGCTTTGGCATATTTGACAATTTCAATATAGTCTTGACGACTTAAAAATCCCGATCCTGTCGTATTACTTTCGGGTCCTGAGCCTAATTGAGGTAATAAACAACTTTGCTCAGTAAGATCATGGCAGCGTTTACTGCCAATATCGGTGAGTTCAGGTAAGTCTGGAATTTCAATTCGCCATCCTTCGTCATCACTGAGGTGAAAATGAAACTTATTTAGTTTATATGTTGCCATTTGATCCAATAAGCGCATTATGGATGCTTTAGATTTAAAATTACGCCCAATATCGAGCATAATACCGCGATAAGCAAAACGTGGGGAATCAAACACATTTAGTGTTGGAATTGTTTTAAGTTCGTTTACGGGAATCAATGATAAAATGGATTGTACAGCATAAAAAATACCGCTTTCGTCGTAAGCTACTATTAAAGCCTCATCTTTTTTAATATCTAATTGATACCCCCCCAATTGCCCTTGTTTAAATTGTTCAGGAGCAATTGTCGCTTTTATTTTATAACCATTTTGAGTAACGGGAATACCTAACGCGTTAAACGCCGTGTTTAAAATTGTTAAGCTTTCTTGATTTAAGTCATTAAGTATTAGATTCACTCCTTGCTGGCCAATTGTTATATCTTCTTTTCCTAATGTCATTTTTGCAGGTGTTGGCAAAATTTGCCCGCGGAGTGATTCAGCCGATAATTTCTTAATATCCGAATTATATTGGAAACGAGTATTAGGCGTCATTAATGTATTGTGATCATCGGCGGTTCTTTTCCAGTTTTGTTGAATTGGTGCAACAAAAGCCGATAAATTGTCAGTCCCCGTGTTAGTATTAGCAATGATCTTTGGTTTAGCATGACTTGATGTGATATACCAACGAGGCATTAAATCACTTTCACTTACCATCCAATATTCACCAATTATGGGAATATTGATGGTTGAATGAGCGGGAATCGAGGTGAATTTTTCTGTTGGTTCGATTTTATGAAGATCGCCAGTAATATGGGTTATTTTGAACTGTTCATTATTTACCGCTAAAATCATACGGATATTATTAAAATAAATAGCCCAATCCTTATCCTTGATTGCCGGACCATTATTCTTTAGCGAAATGAGCACTTTGTTACAAGCAGCCCAATCAGCACCTAAAGCTGAACAATTTACACCATGAGCCCCGGCTTGATTGTCTATTACCTCATATTTAACATTGAGTTGTGAACTCATTGAGTCAACAATTTGTTGCGAAGCAAAAACAGATTGGGTTGCTCCCATACTTAACAAAGAAGCAATTGAAGTGGCTAATATTGCTGTTTTTATCTTTTTCATCATTTTTACCTATTTTTGTTGAGCACTAAAAACAGTGAATGGAATTGTGACAATAAATTTGATATCTCGCTCATCTTGAAAGATATTCCCATATCCACCGCCCCAGCTTGGTATACTATTTGAGTGATTGTTATATTTGGTATAGTGCAATTGGAAAGCCGTATCTTTTGCCCAACTTTCTTGCACGGTATACCCTAAATCAAAGTTATATGCTGATTCAATCAAACGTTGTTTTTGATTGAATTGTCGATTAGTGCTTGGTTTTGCGTTCCATCCATAAGCATAAGAAGCACCGGTTTTCCAGCCTGCTAAAGAGTAAGATAGATTACTTAAATCATAAGTCACTTCAGCAAACACGGCTTTTTCGCCATTGGCATTAAAGTCTGAACGCGAATTCCACCAAACATCTAAACGACCATTTGATGAAGCATAATCAGGTGTCATTCGTTGCAAAAAGAATCCCTGCTCTCCATTAGCTTTAACCGCAACACCTTCAAGTCGCAGACCAATTGGACCAACTTGATAACCTAATGTTGCCGCTTGCAACCATGCTAAGCCATCGTAAACATCTTTGCCTTGATGGGATTGATCTTTGGCACCATAAAATTGGTAACTCATGGTCAGCGGGCTATCAAACACTTCTGTTCTATAAGATACTTTGCCAAAAAATTGGTCCATATAATTGTGCGCTTGGCCAAATGCACTTTCTAATACTAAATTATTTTTGAAGTCATACTTCAAGCCAGCAGAATGTAAATAATCAATTTTTTTACCCGCGCCCCATTGTTTGAATTCATAGAGCCTTTTATACCATGGCGCTTTATATTTATCTGTCCACATGTATGACATCGATAATGCACCAGCTGTATCAAAATCAAGGGTAGAACCCAATTCAAACCCACGATAAGTACCCGGTAATAAACTCCAATGAGGTGCCAGTAACGTTTGTCCAGAAGGTTGAATATAACCTGCTTTCAGCCAAAATAATTCATCAATCTTAAAATTCGCTTGTGCTTTATAAAAACTAAGCCCACTGACATCTTTCTTCCAATCTTCATCCCAACGCGTGTTTGCACCACTAAACCCAATCTCATTTGGATGACCATTGCCACCATTACTCACCTCCCATGCGCCATAACCGCCTAGCTCGATAGCAAATCTATTGGCAATATATCCAGAACGAAAATCCAAATTACTATTAAAGGTTGATTGCCTAATATTGCTTTTATATTTATCCGTTTCGATATCTTTACGATCACGATCACGATTCCAAAAAAAGACATTACCTGTTAATGAAGCATCATCTACAAAATTGTTTTCATAGATAGCATAAACAGGCGTTACACTCACTAACACAGAGACAGAACAAATCAGTTTAGTTAAAAGATTAGCTGGTCGAGGGATTATTTGTGCATTATAGGTATTCATCTTTATTTCCCTAAAATTATTCTATTTAATTAATAAATAAATTTTTCAAGATCTAACTTACATGAGTAAGTCAAAGTACAAATTAATATTTACCTTAAAATTTGAAAGACACATTATTTTTTAAGCCTATTTAACACTAATGTAGTTCGATAAAAAGTTCATAAATTGCAAAATAGGCTGTAATATGTAGTTTTATAATGCATAAACATATTTTATCTAGCAAATTAAACTATCTAAAATCGTGATCAAAGTCACCAAAACAATCATTTTTTAAGCGAATTTTAAGATAAAATCACACCTTTTTTTACTAAAAAAAATAATAGATTAGTTTTAAGACAATCGTGAGTATTGTTATTAATATTTAAGATATAAAAACAAGAATAGATTTCAATGTGAAAAAACAGGGAAGAAAAGTAAATAATGCGGTTAAAAAATGCAGTAAAAAAAGAAATCACTCAAATTTCTCTTTTTATTAACTATAAATAAGAATGTGTCATCCACAATGAATTACACATTCTTTCAAATTATAGAAAATATATCAATTTTTAATTTTCAGTATCAATTTCTTCAAAACCTTTTACTAGCTCATCAATGGCTTTCATCTGTTTTAAGAAAGGTTCTAGTTTTGCTAGTGGTAATGCTGATGGGCCATCACATTTTGCATGGATTGGATCGGGATGCGATTCTAAGAAGAGACCTGCAATACCAACAGCCATACCTGAACGCGCAAGCTCAGTCACTTGACCACGACGCCCGCCAGATGCTGCGCCCATTGGATCACGACATTGCAGAGCATGAGTAACATCAAAAATAACGGGCGAACCTTTGCTGGCTTTTTTCATAATGTTAAAACCAAGCATATCCACTACTAAATTGTCATAACCAAAACAACTACCGCGATCACAAAGGATGATTTGATTATTGCCTGCCTCTTCAAATTTTTCAACAATATTGCCCATTTGCCCAGGACTGACAAATTGCGGTTTCTTGACATTAATTACCGCACCTGTCTTAGCCATTGCAACAACGAGATCAGTTTGTCTTGCTAAAAAGGCTGGTAATTGAATCACATCAACCACATCGGCAACAGGTTGACATTGCGCTTCGGTATGGACATCGGTAATAATTTTAATGCCAAACTGTTGTTTAAGCTCTTGGAAGATTTTAAGCCCTTCTTCTAAGCCTGGTCCACGATAAGAATGGATTGATGAGCGATTCGCTTTATCGAAAGACGCTTTAAAAATATAAGGGATATTCAGTTTATTAGTGACGGTAACATAATGTTCACAAATTCTCATTGCCAAATCGCGAGATTCAAGTACATTCATACCACCAAATAGTACAAAAGGTAGATCATTGGCGACAGTAATATCACCAACATTTACTTTTTTTTGCTGCATCATAAAATTTTCCTAATTAAGGTTTAAACCAGCGACCTAGTGTAACTCTATCATTACCGCTATAGTCGGTGAAGGTTTCTACTAATTGAAATCCGTGTTGTTTAAAAATGGTTTGCACTGCCTCGCCTTGTTTCCAACCATGTTCTATCAGTAACCAACCATATTGATTTAAATGCTTAGTTGCACCTTGTACAATGAGTTTAATATCAGCTAAACCTTCATCTTCTGAAACTAGTGCGCTTCTTGGTTCATAACGCACATCACCTTGTGATAAGTGAAAGTCTGTTGGTTCGATATAAGGCGGATTACTGACAATCATCGAAAATTTTCTGTTTTTAATTGGTTTATACCAGTCACCTTGTAAAAAATAGACATTGTTTACTCCAATGTGGGCTGCATTTTGTTGAGCTAAAATTAGCGCATCTTTATTTTTTTCAATTGCGGTAAATAAACAGTCTTGACGCTCAGTTGCCATGGCAATAACTATTGCACCAGTACCGGTACCAAGATCCAACACTTCGCATGGCACTTTAGGCAGATACTCTAAACCCAATTCGACTAATTTTTCGGTATCGGGTCTCGGTATTAACGTGGCATTAGAAACATTAAACTTCAAAGACCAAAACTCTTTTTCGCCAGTAATATAAGCGATAGGTTCACCGTTTTGCCTGCGTTTTAAGCATTCAGATAGAGCTATCAATTCATCATCAGTAAGTGGTGTTTCACTAAACGCCATTAAAAATGTTCGTGTTTTTTGCGTCACAAAACTCAGCAAAATTTCAGCATCTCGTTTTGGGCTTTCACTATCTGTTAAGGTTTGAGATGCACACTTAAGCCATTCTAAGTAAGTCATTCATCTTGTTCCGATAAAGCGGCTAGTTGATCTGCTTGATATTCTTGTACAATAGGATCGATTAGCATCTCTAATTTCCCTTCCATCACTTCGTCTAAACGATAAAGCGTTAGGTTAATTCGATGATCGGTAACTCGACCTTGTGGATAGTTATAGGTTCTAATTCTATCTGAACGATCACCAGAACCTAATAGATTTCGACGTGTTGAAGCCTCTTCTTGTTGGCGCTTACGTAGTTCCGCATCTTGAATTCGTGCGGCTAAAACTGACATCGCCTTAGCTCTGTTTTTATGTTGTGAGCGCTCATCTTGGCACTCAACCACAATACCAGTCGGTAGATGGGTAATACGAATGGCCGAATCAGTCGTATTAACATGTTGACCACCAGCACCAGATGAACGATAAGTATCAATTTTTAAATCAGCTGGGTTAATTTCGGGCATTTCAGCTTCAGGCACTTCGGGCAAAACAGCGACGGTACAAGCAGATGTATGAATACGACCTTGCGACTCCGTTTCTGGCACACGTTGAACACGATGTCCTCCCGATTCAAACTTCAAATGACCATAAACACCATCACCACTTACTAACATAATAACTTCTTTATAGCCACCATGCTCACCATCATTTGCGCTCATAATTTCAACGCGCCAATTGCGAGATTCAGCATAGCGTGTATACATTCGGGCTAAGTCACCAGCAAAAATAGCGGCTTCATCGCCACCCGTTCCCGCTCTCACTTCCACAAAGCAGTTGTAATCGTCATTTGGATCTTTCGGTAGTAATAGCACTTGTAGTTGCTTTTCTTGCTCTTCAATTCGGCTTAATGCTTCGTTTAGTTCCTCTTGTGCCATTTCGCTCATTTCAGGATCGGATAGCATCATTTTAGCTGTCTCAATATCCTCTTGTGTTTGCTTCCAATCAGAAAAACACTTAACCACTCCCGTTAACTGTGAATATTCTTTAGAAAGTGTGCGAAAGCGATTTTGATCGGCGATAACCGAAGCATCAGACAATAATGCTTGAACTTCTTCATAACGCTCTTGTAGCGTTTCTAATTTGTTGATAATTGAAGATTTCATAGAAATATATTTTAGATGATATAAATTAATTAAATTTGTGGGGCATTATATACTTAATTGCTTTTAAAATATAGTTTCGGATTATCCTTACAATGTCAAAGGAAATTCGTCAAAAAAAGAGTATTTTTAATTCAAGATAAATCAATATGCTAAAAATGTTACTCGTGTCACAAAAATACATTTTTAGTGTTTAAAAAAATCTACCCACCATATAACATCACCAAATAAAAACGATATCACTAATAAATACTTTTGATTTACATAGTAAATATCAATAAATATCCAATTAATTGTTATTGCATACATAACAATTAATCATGATATAGTTAAAATATTTAAGGAGTTATTTTATGAAGAAAGTGTTTATACTCAGTTTAATTGGATTAAGTTCAATGGCTAACGCCGCAATTCAATGGGATACACAGCAAGGGCAGCTAAAACTATATGGTGATATTGAATTCAATGTTGATGCAGCCAGCAGTAAACAACAACTTAGCTCATTAAAAGCAACAGCAGATAAAAAAAATACCCCTGCTGATAAAGATCGCTGGGATATTAATGGTCGAATATTGATTGGGTTAGATGGCTATCGCGAAATCAATAATAAGAATTTTGCGGGATTTGTAGTGCAACCCTTGGCTGATTTAAGTGGCGATATGAATCTGGATGATGCTGCGTTCTATTTTGGACAAAAACAAGATTGGAGTGTTAAGCTAGGACGCTATGAAGCTTATGACATGTTCCCGCTAGGACAAGATACATTTATTGAATATTCAGGCAATACCGCTAATGATCTTTATGAAGATGGCTTTGGTTACATCTACATGATGAAAGAAGGTCGAGGGCGCAGTAAAAATGGAGGCAGTATTCAATTTAATAAACTTTTTTTTGATAATTTTAATTTTGAATTAAATACTTTGATTAATAATGGCGAAACAATGTTTAATAAATCAACCTATCATGGTTATAACATTGAGAAAAAGAAAAATGTAGTCTATATTCGCCCTGTTTTATTCTGGAAAAATGATAGTTTTTCTACAGCAATTGCAGCTGAAACTAATGTTGTGAAAAACGCTTATGGTTATTACGATAATAATAAAAAGTTCCGAGATCAATCTCAAAGGACAGGTTATGGTGCAACATTCTCTTGGAATAGTGAAAGAGATTGGGAGGTAACCAATAAAGGATTAAAAATAAATACTAGCTTTGCCTATATGAATGCTAAAGACGAAGATGATATGACTATTGGTACTGATATTATCTGGGAAAAAATCGGTTTAGGTTACTATTATGCTAATAATAATATTAAAAAATTTAACCCAGAAAATCGTCTCAAAAACGGGCATATTATCGGTAAAGGCAAATATAAAATTCACACTGTTAATGCTTCCTACTTAATTGATAATGTATTGGATATGGATAATTTTAATATTTATTTAGGCGCTTATTGGTCACTTTTAGATAGAAGTAAATCACATGGGGATAGTACCGATGAGCGTTATGGTGCCCGCGTCAGATTCAAATATTTTTACTAAACAAAATTAAACTTTAACTCTAATTAATAACTGTTAGCGCCAAATTAAACTAACCCTATATAGCTTTGAACAAAACTATTGATATCAGCACAAATATATTAGCTAAATGCCACCTAGATTTAGTTAAAGAATGTATAGAGATAATATTTATAATTAAGCGTTATCATCTTAATATAAATAATGCTGTTTAAATAATTTTGGTTGGATTTGTGAGGAGAAGATTGTTATTGTACGTGATTCTATTCCTCTTCAATTACCAAAATAAACAATTTATAGAGAGTAAGAACTGTATAATATTTTGGTGAGGGTCTGTCATTTATGGAAACAATCATGCTAAATAACTTACTTCCTTCTCCCTGCAATTTCATTAAGATTAGCGCTTAGTAGTTTAATCGTGTCTTTATTTTTTTACTGAAACACAGTATTTTCTGAAAAATTTTTACAAAATAAATTATTTTAAGACAAATAAAAATGCCGTTAGTTTGAGCTAACGGCATTTTACTAAGTAAATAAATGACTTATTAACTATTTCTTCTTCGCTTTGGCATTAGGTAAATCGGTGACTGAGCCTTCATAAATTTCAGAAGCTAAGCCGATCGATTCATGCAATGTTGGGTGAGCATGGATAGTTAATGCAATATCTTCGGCATCACAGCCCATTTCAACAGCTAAGGTGATTTCACCTAGTAATTCACCGCCATTCACGCCAACAACCGCACCACCTAGCAAGCGATTATCTGCTTTATTAAAGATGAGTTTTGTCATCCCTTCTGAACAATCCGAAGCAATAGCGCGCCCTGAAGCAGCCCATGGGAAGATTGATACTTCATAATCAATGCCTTTTTCTTTCGCTTCTTTTTCAGTTAAGCCCACCCACGCCACTTCAGGTTCAGTATAGGCAATAGAAGGAATGGTTTTTGGATCGAAGAAGTGTTTTTTACCAGCAATCACTTCTGCTGCCACATGCCCTTCGTGTACACCTTTATGCGCAAGCATTGGCTGACCCACAATATCACCAATGGCATAAATGTGTGGTACGTTAGTGCGCATCTGTTTATCCACTTCGATAAATCCACGATCAGTAACGTTAACACCTGCTTTTTCTGCACTAATTAACTTACCATTTGGCGTACGACCAATCGCCACTAATACCGCATCATAAGTATAGGTTTCGGTGGAGCCGTCTTTCTTTTCCATGGTGACGTAAATTGCATCATGTTTGGCTTCAACGGTGGTCACTTTGGTTTCTAATCGTAAAGTGAATTTCTTTTGGATCTGCTTAGTAAAGACTTTGATCACATCTTTATCAGCAGCAGGGATCACTTGGTCAAACATTTCAACCACATCGACTTCTGAACCTAACGCATGGTATACAGTCCCCATTTCAAGACCAATAATTCCGCCACCCATTAATAATAATTTTTTAGGAATGGTAGTTAGCGCTAAGGCATCTGTTGAATCCCAAATACGCGGATCATCATGTGGAATAAAAGGTAACTTAATTGGACGAGAACCCGCTGCAATAATCGCATTATCAAAGGTAATTTTAGTGATCCCTTTTGAAGAAGTCACCTCCATAGTATGGCTACCAGTAAACTGAGCTTCACCTTGAATCACATTGACTTTGCGCATTTTTGCCATGCCAGCAAGTCCGTTAGTCAGCTGACTAATGACTTTTTCTTTCCAGCCACGCACTTTGTCTAATTCAAGTCTCGGGGTACCAAAATGGATACCATGTTCAGTTAATGATTTTGCTTCATCCATTACTTTAGCAACATGAAGTAATGCTTTTGATGGAATACAGCCTACATTTAAACAGACACCACCCAGTGTTGAATAACGTTCAACAAGGGTAACATCTAGTCCAAGGTCGGCTGCGCGGAACGCAGCGGAATAACCCGCTGGTCCTGCTCCTAAAACCACAACTTGTGTTTTAACATCTTGACTCATAATTTGATCTCCTTAATTACATCACTAAACGACGTAAGTCGGATAAGACGTTAACAATATGGCTTAAGAAGCGCGCACCATCCGCACCATCAATAACACGATGATCGAATGATAATGATAAAGGCAACATTAAGCGTGGTGTAAACTCTTTGCCATTCCATACTGGTTTCATGCTAGAACGAGATACGCCTAAAATGCCCACTTCTGGCGCATTGACAATTGGTGTAAACGAGGTTGTACCAATACCACCAAGGCTAGAAATAGTGAAACATCCACCTT
Source organism: Gilliamella sp. App4-10 (assembly GCF_001690495.1). Classification (GTDB taxonomy): domain Bacteria; phylum Pseudomonadota; class Gammaproteobacteria; order Enterobacterales; family Orbaceae; genus Gilliamella; species Gilliamella apicola_G. Next base: position 20,202 of record NZ_LZGS01000002.1, on the reverse strand, counting down.
GCATATCGCTACCAGTCAATTTACCTTCACGCGCTTTTTTAGAAATTGCCGCAAGTTCTCGAGAAAGCTCAACAATGCCTTTTTTATCAACATCTTTAAACACTGGCACAACAAGACCGTTTGGTGTATCAACAGCTACACCAATATTAATGTATTTTTTGATAATTAGCGTTTGAGCATCTTCAGATAATGAGCTATTAAAGCGTGGATACGCGGTTAATGCGCTAGCTACCGCCTTCATGATAAACACTAAAGGTGTGATCTTAAGGTCAAGCTTCTTCTTATCAGCTTCTGCATTTTGTTGCTTACGGAATGCCTCTAAATCAGTAATATCGGTTTCATCAAACTCAGTCACATGTGGAATCATGACCCAGTTACGGTGTAAATTTGCACCTGATACTTTTTGGATTTTAGTTAATGGTAGGCTTTCAACTTCACCAAATTTACTAAAATCAACTTTCGGCCATGGTAATAAACCAGGTAATGCACCACCAGCAGCGCCACTCTCAACTTGTTTAACTGCGTTTTTAACGTAGGCTTGAATGTCTTCACGCAAAATACGGTTTTTAGGACCTGTCGCGGTGACTTTAGCGAGATTTACGCCAAATTCACGCGCTAAACGGCGTACTGATGGTGTTGCGTGCGCATAAGCATCATTTTCAACAAAGTCATTGCCTGATGATACAGGCGCTGATTGTGCGGTAACAGGCGATGATGTTGGCGCTGGTGCGGCTTTTTCAGCAACAGGTGCTGGAGCGACCGGCGCTGTTTGTGTAGCTGGCGCTGCACTAGTTGTGGTTTCAAATTCCATAATTTTGGAACCTGTTTTCACCTTATCGCCCACTTTCACTGTGATACTTTTAACGGTGCCGGCAATGGTTGCGGGTACTTCCATTGAAGCTTTATCACCTTCAACGGTAATTAACGAATCATCAACAGATATAGTATCGCCAACTTTTACTAAAATTTCGGTCACTTCAACTTCATCGCCACCGATATCAGGCACATTGACATCAACAGTTTGGCTCGCTGCAGCAGCAGTTGGTGTCACTTCAACTTTTGGTGCTTCTTGTGCTGAAGCCGCAGGCTCAGCACCACCCTGCTCATCAAAGACCATAATGTCCACACCTGTTTGGACTTTATCGCCAATTTTTACCGAAATAGATTTAACGATACCGGCTTGTGGTGCTGGAATTTCCATTGATGCTTTATCACCTTCGACAGTCATAATTGACTGATCAGCTTCAACTTTGTCACCAACATTAACTAGAATTTCGGTCACTTCGACTTCATCACCGCCAATATCTGGTAATTTAATTTGAATACTCATTATAACAACCTCTTATGCAATTCGTGGATTAAGTTTGTCAGCATTGATTTCGAATTTTTTAATCGCTTCTTCAACAACGCTAACTTCGATATCACCACGTTTAGCAAGTTCACCCAATGCTGCAACAACAACATAAGATGCATCAACTTCAAAGTGATGGCGTAAATTTTCACGGCTATCACTGCGACCAAAGCCGTCAGTACCAAGCACTCGATAACTTTCAGCAGGTACAAATCCACGAATTTGCTCAGCAAAAATTTTCATATAATCAGTTGAAACTACTGCTGGATTGTTATTCATAATTTGTGCAACATAAGGCACTTTTGGTGTTTCACTTGGATGTAGCATATTGTATCGTTCACAATCTTGTCCATCACGAGCAAGTTCAGTAAATGATGTTACACTATAAACTTCGGAACTAATACCATAGTTTTTAGCTAAGATGTCAGCCGCATCACGTACATGACGTAAAATCGAACCAGAACCTAATAACTGAACAGTCGGTTTACCTTTTTGACCTTCAACAGTATCAAGTTTATAAATACCACGACGAATGCCTTCTTCTGCACCTTCTGGCATTGCAGGCTGTGCATAGTTTTCATTGAGTGTTGTAATATAGTAGTAAACGTTTTCTTGTTCGCCATACATACGACGTAAACCATCTTGCATAATAACCGCAACTTCATAAGCATAAGCAGGATCATATGAGATACAGTTAGGTATGGTTAATGATTGAATGTGGCTGTGACCATCTTGATGTTGTAAGCCTTCACCATTTAATGTTGTACGACCTGATGTACCACCGATCATAAATCCGCGTGCTTGTTGATCGCCAGCTGCCCACATTAAATCGCCAATACGTTGGAAACCAAACATAGAATAATAAATGTAGAATGGAATCATTGGGAAATCATTGGTGCTATATGATGTCGCAGCAGCTAACCATGAAGCCGTTGCACCACATTCATTAATCCCTTCTTGTAAAATTTGACCTTTTTCGTCTTCACGATAATAAGCAACTTGCTCTTTATCTTGTGGCGTATATTGTTGCCCATGTGGATTATAAATCCCAATTTGACGGAATAAGCCTTCCATACCAAAAGTACGCGCTTCATCAGCCAAAATAGGTACTAAGCGTGGTGCTAATTCTTTATCCTTAAGCATGATGTTAAGTGCACGGACAAACGCAATTGTGGTTGAAATTTCTTTTGATTGTGCTTCAAGTAATGACGAAAATTCGCTTAATGATGGAATAGAGATCGTACCAGAGAATTTGGTTAATCTTGATGGAACATAGCCATGTAATGCATTACGACGTTCATGAATATATTTGTATTCTGGCGTGTGTTCCTCAAATTTGATATAAGGTAATTTTTCAAGTGCTTCATCTGTTACAGGAATATTGAAGAAATCACGAACATGACGCACACCATCCATATTCATTTTTTTCACTTGGTGAGCAATATTTTTTGCTTCGGCTGCTGCCCCCATACCATAACCTTTAATGGTATGAGCAAGAATAACAGTTGGGCGATCTTTAGTTTCTTTGGCTCGTTGGAATGCAGCAAACATTTTAGCTGGATCTTGACCACCACGGTTTAATCTAAAGATTTCTTCATCAGACATATCTTTAACGAGTTCTGCAGTTTCAGGATATTTACCAAAGAAATGCTCGCGAACATAAGCACCGTCTTTTGATTTTAATGTTTGATAATCGCCATCAAGCGTTTCGTTCATTAGACGAATTAATTTACCTGATTTATCTTTTTGTAGTAATTTATCCCAACGATCACCCCACAGAACTTTAATGACATTCCAACCTGCACCAGCAAATACGCCTTCAAGCTCATTAATAATTTTACCATTACCGGTTACTGGACCATCTAATCGTTGTAAGTTACAGTTGATAACAAATACCAAATTATCTAACTTTTCACGCGTTGCAAGGGTGATTGCACCTTTTGATTCTGGTTCATCCATCTCACCATCGCCTAAGAAAGCATAGACAGTTTGTTCAGAAGTATCTTTTAGACCACGATTTTCTAAATATTTTAAAAAACGAGCTTGATAAATAGCACTAATAGGACCAAGCCCCATTGATACTGTTGGGAATTGCCAAAATTCAGGGAGTAATTTAGGATGAGGATAAGAAGGTAGTCCTTTTCCATGTACCTCTTGACGAAAATTATCAAGTTGCTCTTCGGTTAAACGACCTTCAATAAATGCTCGTGAATAAACGCCCGGTGAAATATGTCCTTGGAAATAAATTAAGTCACCACCATCTTTTTCGTTGCGTGCACGGAAAAAATGATTAAAGCAAACTTCATAAAATGTAGCAGCAGACTGAAACGATGCCATATGACCGCCAAGTTCCAGATCTTTTTTTGAAGCCCTTAGCACCATCATAATTGCATTCCAACGAACAATTGAACGAATGCGTCTTTCTATTTCCCAATCGCCAGGATAAGCAGGTTGTTCTTCTACTGGAATTGTATTGACATAATTACTTGTTGAAGAACCAAAAAGTAGTGGAACACCACCATCTCTTGCTTTATTGACTATTTGTTCAATAATATATTGTGCACGTTCGATACCTTCTTCACGAATAATTGAATCAAGACTTTTGAGCCAATCTTGTGTTTCAACGGGATCGATATCATTCACTTGCATGTCCGACATATAAAAACCTCTTTTTTGTTAAAAAAAATGCAGTATTTGCTATCCTTAGCTATAAATAACTATATAAATTACAACCCTGCATTATGGAGTTTCATTTGCATCAGTCTGCCATTTTCATAAAAAAAGTAAAGCAAACCAAAGCTTAGAAAAGAATGTTAATTCCTATCAAATTAATCAACTATTTCAATGGTAACATTTAAAACAATGTTAGTTGTTTGATAAAAACCAAATTTTACTAATGAATAAATACAAAAAAATAGCTATAATGTCTATACCGAAATCATCTACAAGTTGTCAAATTGTAGTAAAATCTGATATATATTTATAAATTTTTTGTTAATACCAATGACAATAAGCAATATCATGAACATTAATGATGTTATCATCAAAGACCTACACGTTGTTCCCTATATGCAAACTTATCAAGCTATGCATGAGTTTACCCAAAATCGTAATGAACAAACACCTGATGAAATTTGGTTAGTAGAACATCAACCCGTCTTTACCCAAGGTAAAGTGGGTAAAGCTGAACATTTATTAAATCATACGAATATTCCTGTTATTCAAACTGATCGCGGTGGTCAAATTACTTATCATGCTCCCGGACAACAAATCATGTATATCCTAATTGATTTAAGAAGACGCAATATTGGCATTCGTGATATGGTGAGTTTTTTAGAAAATTGTGTCATTCAAACTTTAGCATACTATGGTATTATAGCCTACACAAAAGCAGAGGCTCCAGGTGTATATATTAATCATAAAAAAATATGTTCGCTTGGTTTGCATATAAACCGAGGCTGCACACTACATGGACTGGCATTAAATATTGATATGGATCTTACCCCTTTCAATAACATTAATCCTTGTGGTTACGCTGGATTACAAATGACACAATTAAAAGACTATGTTTTGAACATTGACCGCAACGAAATAAAACAACTATTAACCGATAACTTTATTAATCATCTATCCAAGTATTAAGATACCAATTATGCCAAATAATGAAACAATAATCAGAAGCTCAAAATATCGTGATGCTGACAAAACACGCTTAATCCCAACAATCACATTAGAAGATGTAGCACCACTAAAAAAGCCCGAATGGATGCGAATTAAATTATCTGCTCACTCTGATAATATTGCACATATCAAAAATACCATGCGTAAACATGGATTGCATTCAGTTTGTGAAGAAGCCTCTTGTCCTAATTTAGCTGAATGCTTTAACCATGGTACAGCCACTTTTATGATTTTAGGCGATATTTGTACTCGCCGTTGCCCATTTTGCGATGTTGCACATGGTAGACCATTACCACCAGATCGTGAAGAACCCATAAAACTAGCTAAAACAATTCAAGAGATGAAGTTGCGCTATGTTGTTATTACTTCAGTGGATAGGGACGATTTAAAAGATGGCGGTGCAAGTCATTTTGCCTCTTGTACTCAAGAAATCCGGACATTAAATCCAAATATAAAAATTGAAACACTAACTCCCGACTTTCGTGGCTGTATTGATGAAGCAATTGATGTGTTAAGTGATAATCCTCCCGACGTATTTAATCATAACTTAGAAAACATTCCTCGTTTATATAAACAAATCCGCCCTGGTGCTAACTATGAAGGATCACTCAAATTACTAGCAGCGTTTAAAGAACGACATCCTGAAATTCCAACAAAGTCGGGCTTGATGGTTGGACTAGGTGAAACAAACGAGGAATTAATTAAAGTATTAAAAGATTTACGAAGTAATGGTGTCACTATGTTAACGCTGGGGCAATATTTGCAACCTAGTAAATATCACTTACCAGTTGAACGTTATGTTTCACCACAAGAATTTGAAGAATTGAAGCAAACAGCATTAAATATGGGATTTACTCATGCTGCTTGTGGACCATTTGTGCGTTCATCTTATCATGCTGATTTACAAGCAATGGGCAAAGAGGTGAAGTAATCTTCACCCTATTTTTATTATTCTCTTTAAAAGATAAATCAATTATCCACGACCATAAAACGGCGATTTTCGGTAACGACTTGTAAAAAGATCGGCAAGCTGATTTTTTCGCCTTTTTGTAATTTACCATTAAGATCATAAATTTTAGAACGACCAAAGGCATCTAGAACAACAGTGTTATCATCGTAAAGTGCAGCAATCGTATTCTCATCACCAGCAACTATCCATTGTCTAGACTTTTGGTTAAATAGATTTTTACCTTGACTATATTGCTGTGGTGGCGTAGAGACGTGAAATATTTCTTGCATTAATGTACACATAATATCCGTTTGCGAGGTTGTTTCTGTGATTTGAGCACTGTCTTTATTAGGCCATGACATAATCAATGGTACTTTTAATGATGCACGATTAAAATTGCTACCTGTATTGCGTAATACTATTTTTTTGGCTTCATCAATTTTAATATCATTCGATCCAGTAATAATAATAACCGTATCATTATAAGCATTAGATAATTTTAAATAAGCAATTAATGATTTAATATACTGATCCAATTTTTTAGCTTCAGATTGGAGAGCGGACAGCGAAACTTTTTTGTTTTTATCACTCAACGAATATTGGATAATAGAAAACGAAGGTGTGTGATTATTTAGGTTATTTTGTTCTTTATGCCATTTCATCCAGTTTTCGGTTATCTGTTTATTAGACTGTCTTTTAGGCTCTGGTATTGAAAAATTAGATAACAAAGCCGAACGATATAAAGGTTCTGCAAAGCCATCTGCTGAAAATAGACCTAAATTATAGTGCTGCTTACTAACAACCTCGAGCAATACAGACGGTTTATGCCCAACAAGAATACTATTATAGTAATTAGGATCTAATCCATAAAACAATGAAAAATCATTCAAATACGATTGATTACTTGCACCATAATGATTAGTAAAGGAAATATTATCTTGAGAAAATTCATTTAACCACGGCATATATTTAGTTAACAAATTAGCATTCCATCCTTCAATAGCAATCATTATCACGTTATTTTTTATTGGCTTCTGATCATAAACAATATGTCCTAACGGATACTCAATTGTCATCGCAAAAGGATTTCCTTCTAGAGCAACACGATCGCGATAACCGTTTTCTTTCATAAAGCCATACCGTTCAAGAAAATGGCGAGCAGTTAAAGGATAAGAAAGTGGAAGACTTGAGCGTTGCATGGTAATTGGTCGATAAAAATTAGCATCAGCCCAGCTATGAATCAAATGCGAGGCAACGAAGCAAACAATAAAAAGAATTACTACTGGTTTTGCATAGCATTTGCGTTTACTTAAGCTACGTAGTTTTTTCCAACTCCATAATGAAAATAAAATTTCAATCAATAAAATAAATGGAATGGCAATAAATATCGTACTTAAATAAGAAACTTTTTGCGATGAAAATAATTGCCAAATTGACAAATTAAGATGCATTCTAAAATGCGAAAAAACTTCAATATCAATAATCAGTAATGAAATACCGATTGTTGCAAAAACCGTTGCAATAATCCTTTGCCAGCGAGACGAATGAATAAAAAAACTTAACGGAAAAAGTAAAATTAAATAAGCAATAAAGGTCAAATAACTGAAATGACCAATGGCGCTAATGATTGCATAAAATCGGCCCATAAAAGTACGGGGCCAATCCGCAATGAGTAAATATTGGCTCCCCAATAAAATTACAACAAAAATATTAAACAACGTAAACCAATGACCCCAGCTAACAATTTGTGAGGCACGATCGTCTTTGAAGTAAGTATTTTTGATTTTGAGCATATTAAGTCGTTACTAATGGTGATAATGAAGATTTATAAACATTAAATTATGCTTTAGTTTACCTGATTTTGAAAAATCTTTCTGTAAATTTTTTATTTGTTAGCATAAAGATTTTGGTAATCTGTTGGCGATACATCGGATACTTGTTATAATTTGAAGATGAAATAAGTTAACAAAAAAGACAACAACTTTGGCAATTACACAACTCAATGCACAACAGATCCAACCTGATTTATCTTATATTTCTGCATTCAGACACGAAACTAATGCTTCAACAGCCTTAGTGTCAGAAAAATCAGAACATTTACTCATGTGGCAACCACGTGTTGCTTCCGCTTTGTCACTGTTATGCCCCAAGAAAAGAGTATGTTACAGCCCACGCTTTATGCTGCTTAAAGCTCCTGAAAGTGAGCTTTTTTTTGATTTACTAAGGCAAGCTATTAAACTTGATTTAACTTCAACTCCACTCGGTTATCGTTATTTTTGTAACGAAAGCAAAATTACACTAACCGAAGCGAAAAGCAAGCAAGATAAATTTGCAACTCAAGACAATTGTTTATTTGCCACATCTGTTGATGCTGAAAAACTGTTTGGTTGTGTTAGACAACCTGAAAATGCACCAATTAAATTACAAGCAGGACTGGTTCATCATGCTAATGGTGGCGTTTTAATTTTAGGTCTTCGGTCGCTACTTAGCCAACCGTCGCTATGGACAAAGCTAAAGCAAATGGTAATAACACAAGAATTTGAGTGGGGTTCATCTGACGAATCTCATCCTTTACCCTTATCTATCCCTCCTATGCCACTTGATTTACGTATCATTTTAGTGGGGGATAGATTAAGTTTAGCAGAATTACAAGATTTCGAACCTGAATTTTACTCAACATCTATTTATACTGAATTTGAAAATGAATTACAGGTTAAATCACCCAAACAACTTGAACACTGGATTAACTACTTGAAATTTATTGCCAGTAAACAGCAATTACCTGATATTGATACCTCGGCTTTTGCAAAAATTTACAAAGCAGCAACACGCTATACTGGTGATCAATATTACCTACCCCTGTCTGTTGATTGGGTTAATTCATTATTAGTCAATGCAACTTACTTTATGCAAAATAATGTAATAGATGAATCAGCGATTACAACGGCGATAAAGAAAAAATCATGGCACGAAGATTATTTGCAAGAACGGCTACATGAGGAAATCTTTAGTAATCAAATAATGATTAATACTAAAGATCAAGTCGTTGGGCAAATAAATGGCTTATCGGTAATTGAATATCCTGGAAATCCCAAAGCTATAGGTGAACCGACACGTTTAAGTTGCCTTATTCATTTTGGCGATGGTGAGCTAATTGATATTGAACGCAAAACAGAATTAGCCGGTAATATTCACTCAAAAGGAATGATGATCATGCAAGCCTTTATCATGTCTGAGTTTGCGTTTAATCACCAATTACCTTTTTCGACTTCTTTGGTTTTTGAGCAATCTTATAGTGAAATTGATGGTGACAGTGCTTCGCTTGCCGGACTTTGTGCAATCATTAGCGCTTTATCTCAGCAACCTATTGATCAGCAATTGGCTGTAACTGGTTCTGTGGATCAATTTGGCCATGTCCAAGCAATTGGTGGTGTAAATGAAAAAATTGAAGGCTTTTTTGCTGTTTGTCAGCATCAAGGCTTAACAGGTCAACAAGGAGTGATCATACCAGCCACCAATCAACGCCATCTAAGTTTAAGTGATAAAGTCATTGAAGCCATCGAACAAGAGAAATTTTCAATATGGACAGTGGAACATATTGCAGATGCACTTTATTTGCTCACGGGTATACCTTATAAAGATAAAAGTAGTATCAACCTTTACCAGTTAATTCATGCACGTATGCAGGCAGTATTATTACAAGACAAAAAACAAGATAGTTGGCTAAGTAAATGGCAAAGATATTGCAAAAAGTGACAATAACCAATAAACTTTAGCTCATAATTTCATTAATTAATGGGATAAAACAAAACGTTTTTATCGCTTTTGAATTTTTATAACATAGTTCTAAATAATCTATTCTTTGAATCATGAAAGTAATAACAACAAATAAAAAGGTTTTTTTATGACATTTGAACGTAAATCATCGTACGATAAAGCAGACTTAATTAAATCAGGAAATAATAAACTATTTGGCCATGATGGACCTCCATTACCATCGGATTTAATGTTAATGATGGATCGTATTATCGAAATGAATGAAAACGGTGGTAATTTTGGAAAAGGTTTTGTCGAGGCAGAACTTGATATTAATCCTGATTTATGGTTTTTTAAATGTCATTTTAAAAACGACCCAGTTATGCCTGGCTGCCTAGGACTTGATGCTATGTGGCAATTAGTTGGTTTTTATTTAGGTTGGATTGGCGGTAAGGGTAAAGGACGTGCTTTAGGTGTTGGTGAGGTAAAATTCACCGGACAAGTATTACCAACGAATAAAAAAGTGACCTATAAAATCCATTTCAAACGCGTAATTAATCGTAAATTAATTATGGGGATTGGTGATGGTGAAGTTTTTGTTGATGGTAAACTAATTTATCAAGCATCTGATTTAAAAGTAGGTTTATTCCAAGATACCAACGCTTTTTAATTTAAAGCTATTCTTTTTTCAGCCTTACTTAATATATAAGTAAGGCTACATTTAATTCCTTGTTTTATTAAATAAAGAAAAAATAAACTATTACTGTATAGTTATATAGTTATTTTTTGTTGATAGTTGTTTAAAGTACGAACAACTACTAAATTAATGGTTAACTATTAAACTAAAAATACCATTACAACTTAATGGGATCCAATAATCGATGTATAATGCTATAAATTTTACATCTTTCTTTTATTAATAATGAAATTTTTTAAACGTTTATTTATTTGCATTGTTTTATTTTGTTTATCAAATGCGCTAGCTTATGCTGATTTCAATGGTAAAGTCGTTAAAGTCATTGATGGCGACACGGTAGATATTTTAACCATAAAAAAACGAAAAATTCGTGTCCGTTTGTCGGATATTGATGCTCCAGAAAAAAAACAAGCCTATGGTAATGTATCACGAAAATATTTAGCTTCGCTCATTGCAGGTAAAAATGTTTTTGTTAAAGAAAATAAGAAAGATATCTATAAAAGAACCTTAGGTACTATTTTCTTAAATAAAGTGAATATCAATGCTAAAATGGTCGAAAGTGGTTATGCTTGGGCGTATCGTTATAAAGGTGTAGCTAATAACAAAATCATGGTAAAATTAGAGGCAAGAGCTAAACAAAACAAAAAAGGACTATGGAAAGATAAACATCCAATAGCCCCTTGGGATTTTCGTCATAATAGACGATAAATTTTCTTATAAAATTTTTATCTTTTAGGTAAAGAAGCTTCAATTTGTTTGAGTAAATCTATGGCTTGCTCACAAGCTGAATCTTGGTTTTCTGCCGATAATGAGGAAATTTGTTGTTTACCCATTTCTAAGCTTTGCTTGATTACATCAGTTTGTTGTTTAGTTACTGTATCTTCTGGGATAACTTTAACTAAACTGTCGAGTTTATCAAAATAGGTTTTACATGATTCAGATAAATCAGCTATTGCAACTGGACAAGCGCCCAATAACGCAATAGATAACACTAACTTTTTCATTATTTTTCCTTATATAAAATATGTTTATTCATGATTTCATTAAAAATATCAATCAATTTTATGTAAAAACAGACTTATTATAAAGAATCGAAGGTGGAGAGTCTATCTTATCAGTAACCCTTTACTGATAAGATAATAAGATAGAGTGTAAATTTTAGATAATTGTAACATCAGCAGCTGAAGGACCACGAGGGCTGTCTTGAATAGAGAATTCTACTTGTTGACCTTCACCTAATGTTTTGAATCCATCACCAGAAATTGCAGAGAAATGTACAAATACATCTTTACTGCCATCAGCAGGAGAAATGAAACCAAAACCTTTACTTTCGTTGAACCATTTAACTTGACCAGTTTTCTTAGACATAATAATCTTCCTATAAATAAATTAATCTCAGCCACTGAGGGCCATATTCAAAAACATAAAACCTAGACTACTTATTAACACTAAGAAGAAGATACTGAAGAAAACTAATCCCTAAGACATAGTAAACTACAAACTACATATATCGAAATGTTACAAAATAAATCCGCATGTCATATGCTTATTTCTATTTACTCATAATTAGTTTACTAATGCAAGCAATCTTTTTAAAAATTGTTCATTAGTTTATTAATAGAATCATTTTTAATGCCACTTTAAATATATAACGTTATAATTTTTATAATGTTAATTCTTTGTCATTGCTTGAGATTTTTTTATCGTTGCTTCTACTGCATCTATAACAGCCGATCTAAATCCTTTAGCCTCAAGCTGTTGCACACCTTCAATTGTTGTGCCCGCTGGTGAGCAAACCATATCTTTTAACTCACCAGGATGTTTACCTGTTTCTAATAATAGTTTTGCCGATCCCAAAACTGCTTGCCCAGCAAATTTATAAGCTTGTTTTCTTGATAATCCACCTTTAACTGCTCCATCTGCTAACGCTTCAATAAACATAAACACAAAAGCTGGAGAAGAACCACTTGCACCAATAACTGCATCAATTAAATATTCTGGCACAACTTCAGTTTCACCTATACAATTTAGTAATGTTTTTACAATGTTTAACTCTTCATCGGTAACTTCAGTGTTTGGACTAATTGAACACATTGCTGCATTAACCAATGCCGGTGTATTTGGCATAACACGTATAATTTTTTGCTCATAGCCCACATAATTTGCAATTGTTTTAATGGTAACACCAGCAGCAATTGAAATAACAATAGTATTCTTTTTTAATTCTTTTTGAATATTATTTAATACATCAACAATAACATTGGGTTTAACCGCAATTATAACAATATCTGATTCACGAGCCACATCTTTTGGTGAAAATAAATTATTGATAGAATAAGTTTCATTTAACTTCTCTCCTTTTTCTAGGTGAGTATCATAAACATAAATTTGTGTTCCTGGTACAATATTGCTCACCAAAAGACCTTGCAATATGGCATTACCCATATTACCTAAACCAATTAACCCAATACGTTGTTCCATTTTACCCTCTTCTATAAAAGACTATTTAAAAGATTATAAATGATTTTAGATATAAAACTGAAAATTTTATATCCTAAGAAATTAATTCATTACTTTGATAAAAAATAACAGATTCTATTAACTTTCAGGCATCACTTGCATGCCATATTTTTGTCCAGTCTGCATAAGAGAAAAGATTTGTTTAATTTTACCTTCATTAATTAAATTGCTGACAGCTGGTGTATTGATAAGTACTTCAAATAGTGCTTTACGACCATTTTCAACAGGGACTAGTTTTTGGTTTATAATAGCTTTTAAACTATTAGAGAGTTGCAAGCGAATAAAATCTCGTGAACTATCTTCAAATACATCAATAATACGATTAATTGCCTGAATAGCGGAACTAGTATGCAAAGTGGCAAAAACCAAATGACCCGTTTCAGCAGCAGTTAATGCTGCTTGGATTGAATATTTGTTACGTAATTCGCCTAACAATATAATATCGGGATCCTGCCGTAAAAAACCATCAATTGCATGTCTAAAATTTGCTAATTCTCGTTGCTGAATTAATGATTTATCATTTTGGTAAATATACTCAATCGGATCTTCTAAGGTGATAATATGCTTAGCAACTGTCGAATTTATATATTGAATTAATGATGCCAAAGTGGTCGATTTACCACTTCCTGTTGCCCCCGTGACAAGAATCATTCCTGATTTAATTATAGCAAGCTCTCTAAAAATAGTGGGAGCTTTGATTTGTGATAGGGTTGGAATATAATGATTAATAACACGAAACACAGCTGAAATGCCGCGTTGTTGATAAAAAATATTTACCCTAAATCGCCCTACCTCAGCCAAATAATAAGCAAAATCTATTTGTTTATATTGTTTTAAGGTATCAATTTGTGATTGTTCCAGCAAATTGAATAATTCAATTTCAAGTTCTAATGGTGATAATTTATCTTTAGATAAAAACTGTAATTGCCCATTAACTCGAATGCATGGTGCTTCACCACTTGAAAGATGCAAATCTGACGCATTTTGAGTTACACTAAGAGCCAAAATTGAGTTTAACATTAAACTTCGCCTACTAATAATTACCAATTGGGAATTAACATGAATACAATACATGACAATTTAATTGCTATTAAAAATGAAATTGAAAAAATTGCATCAAAGTGCGAACGAGATCCCAATACAATAGAACTTATTGCAGTCAGTAAAACCAAACCTGTACAACAAATCGCCGAAGCAATAAACGCTGGCCAATTCGCTTTTGGTGAAAACTATGTCCAAGAAGGCATAGAAAAGATTAAATATTTTAAACAAATCATGCCAAATAGGGTACTTTCATGGCATTTTATTGGTCCTTTACAATCCAACAAAAGCAAATTAGTCGCTGAACATTTTGACTGGATACATACCATTGATCGATTTAAAATTGCACAGCGTTTAAATGATCAGCGCCCAGCTGACATGATGAAACTAAATGTCTTAATTCAAGTTAATATTAGTCAAGAAGCCAGTAAATCGGGCGTTGCTCCTGAAGAAGTTACAGATTTAATAAAACAAATTATAGCACTACCCAATCTACATTTACGTGGATTAATGGCCATTCCAGAAATAGAAAATGATTTTGATAAACAACTAAATGTCTTTACCAAAATGCAAAAACTTTTGTACTCTTTACAAGCTGATTATCCATGTATGGACACATTATCCATGGGCATGAGTGGCGACATGCAAGCCGCTATTGTTGCTGGTAGCACTATGGTTCGCATTGGTACAGCAATCTTTGGTGCAAGGCATTATTTGTGATATATTACCTAAATATGTTTATTTTAAGGAGTCTTAAATGACATCGCTTTATTTTCTAGGTAATACTGTCTTAACGGTATGTCTATATGTTTTGATATTGCGTTTATGGATGCAACAAGTACGAGTAAATTTCTATAATCCTTTTACCCAATTTATTGTCCGTATTACTCAACCAATTATTGGTCCATTACGCAAAATTATTCCTTCAATTGGGCGTATTGATACCGCCACATGGTTACTTTTATATCTATTTTCATTAATTAAAATTATTTTCATTTTTTATTATAAAACAACTAATACACCAATTTGGTCTGCTGACTATCTTTTTTTAGCTATTGCCGCAATGGTTCATGCACTTGGACATTTATTATTTTGGTTATTATTATTTCGAGCAATTTTAAGTTGGGTTAGCCGTGGGCCATCAAATGCAGATGAACTACTTGCTCAACTAACCGAACCACTCATTGCACCGATACGACGTATTGTGCCTCCTATTGGTATGATCGATATTTCATTCATGATTTTTGTATTTATTCTGATGTTTTTAAATATGTTTGCTATCGATCTTTTCGGCTATTTGTGGCTGTTACTTTAAAGCGAAAATTAAGCGGGGGAGCAACAGCTCCCTGTTTTAGATAATATGGTTTTCCCAATAAATAACATCTTTCTCATAGACAATCCGGTTTTTAACCGAAATTTTCAGCTTATGCATAAGTTTCTTATTACCTGTAATCAGCGGATGCCAATGTGGCAATTGCCCTGTTTCAGAAAAATAACGATAAGTACAAGTTACAGGTAACCATTCAATGGTAAGAAGATTATCACGTGTCAACTTGATACAATCAGGTTCATAATCAAAGCGATTATAATAATGCTTACACTGACAAGTATTAGAGTCAAGCAAATTACAAGCTACATTGGTGTATAATATTTCTTCGGTATCTTCATCCATTAATTTATTTAAGCAACACTGTCCACAACCATCACAAAGTTGTTCCCACTCATCATCGTTCATTTGATCTAATGTTTTAGATTCCCAAAATGGCTCAATCATACTTTGAAATCATCTTCGTTTAACATTTGTAAAAAAAATCCATCGGCCTTAATTTTTTCTTCTATTTCATTAGCGGTACCGACCACAAATTTTCTTTTGCCATCAAGCAACACTTTCATGACAAAAATAGGAGCCCCAAAAATAGATATTATTTTGTCAGGAATCGTTGAAAAATCATTTTCATTTTCCATATACAAATAGCAGTTCTCTTTTTTGGTACTTCGGTAAATATAACACCACATCATAGAATAAAACCTTTACTCATCAATATTATTTAAGACAATTTTGTAAATAAACACCTGCTCCAAACAAGCCTGGATCTTCATGTGTTATTACATAAACGGGAATTTTTTTGACTAAATATGACATACGACCTTTGTGTTCAAAAGCCTTTCTAAATGGAGAATTTTTAAAAAACTCAATAAAACGCGGTACAATACCACCAGCAATATAAACGCCGCCTTGCGTGTTAAGTGTTAAAGCCAAATTACCACCAAAACGCCCCATAAAAGTACAAAAATAAGTTAAAGTTTGCAAGCAAAGTGGGCAACTTCGTGATAAAGCTTTCTTAACAATCATGTCAGGCGTAATTTCTTCTACTGGTTGATTATTAATTTGTAACAGGGCCTGATAAATATTAACAATACCATTACCTGATAAAAACCGCTCGCTAGAAACACGTCCAAATTTTTTGCGTAGTTGTACTAAAATAAGATCTTCATCATCACTTGTCATCGGAAGCTCGGTATGGCCTCCCTCACCTGGCAAGCTAATCCAACGTTGATTAACTTTTATTAAATGTGACACACCAAGTCCCGTACCAGCGCCAAAAATTGCAATTGGATAATCTAAATTGGGTTCACCACCACCAATTTGAACAAGATCTTGTTTAGGTAATTTAGGAATTGAGGTTGATACTGCAGTAAAATCATTAATCACCTCTAGTTTATCAAGCCCAAGTACCTTAATCAATTCAGACCGTGAAAACGACAAATTATTGTTTGTCATACTAATAACATCTTCGTCATCAACCGGGCAAGCAATGGCAATACAAGCCGTTTTAACGATAACAGATTGGGTATGTAAGTAATCTTTGATTAATGTTAACAATACATCATCTTTTGCGATAAGCACTTTTGTGATCGCCGATAGCTCATTAGTCCCTAAATTATAAAGTGCAAATCGGGCATTGGTTCCACCAATATCGGTGACAAGTGCATATTGATTCATATTATTTCCTTTATAATAAATTAAATTTTTTTTGTTCAAAGAACAAGCTTTACCATCAATGTAATAAAGAATAATTATTAATATTATTAATTAGTGATATTAATTTAATTAGATTATCCTAAGTGATTATTGTCAAGACGAATTTCCGCTAGGCTATATAAGGAATGATCAGATAGAGACTCAAAATTAAGTCAATAAATCTACAACCACTTCTTAAGTTTAAAATAAATATAAGGTGCAACACCCGCTAGCAACATTAATAGTAATGAGAACGGGTAACCATATTCCCATTTTAATTCGGGCATAAATTCAAAGTTCATACCATAAGCAGAAGCAACCACTGTTGGCGGTAAAAACACAACAGATACAACCGAGAAAATCTTAATAATTCGGCTTTGTTCAATATTGATAAAACTAGTTGCTGCTTGCATTAAAAAGTTTACTTTTTGAAATAATGACTCATTATGAGGAACAAGTGACTCGATATCGCGAATAACTTCGCGAGCTTGCTCTAACTGATCTACCGGCATTTTTGCCCGACGAACTAAATAGTTAACCGCACGTTGACTATCCATCAAACAAAGTCGAACTTTCCATGCAGTATCTTCAAGCTCTGCTAACGAAGTAATGGCTTCATCGTAATGTTCTTGTGCTGAACGATCCATAATAATTAAGCTTAACTCTTCAAGTTCACTGTAAATATTTTCAATTTGATCGGCCAACTGCTCAACTTTTACTTCAAATAAATCAAGTAATACTTCATAAGGATTGCCATCACTCATACCTTGATAACGAGATCTCATCCGATACAAACGAAACGCTGGTAAATCACGTTCACGTAGTGTGAATAAACGTCCATTATGTACCGTAAAAGCCACTGTTGAATTACCCGCACGATCTTCCGCATCTTCATAAAAAAAGAATGAGTGAACATGTAACCCTTCATTATCCTCAAAAAAACGAGCTGACGCTTCGATATCGTCTAGTTCAATACTGGTTGCTAAGTTTTGTCCTAAATGTGTTAAAACAAAATCGCGATCGGCTTCTTCTGGTTCAATTAAATCAATCCAGGTCGCATTATTTATATCGCCTTCATTAATCTTCACTAATTGTTTGTTTTTTAATCCAAACGCATTAATCATAAGGCCTCCTATAGGGGAAATTTTTTAGAACATTGCATTAACAAACGGTTGGCATTATACTCGCTATGGCAACAAATTCCTATGTCTAAGCCGAACTTTCTATATCTTTACAAAGTGAGAACAAAATTCCATTATTGGATTAAATTCGCTGATATTACTATAGTCTCATGTTACAATATGTAGCTTAAATACTTATGCAATGTTTAGGAGTTAATAATGGCCAATAGAGGAATAAATAAAGTCATTTTAGTTGGTAATTTAGGTCAAGATCCCGAAGTTCGTTACATGCCCAATGGTAATGCAGTTGCTAATTTGAGTGTTGCAACATCAGAATCATGGAAGGATAAACAAACGGGTGAAACCCGCGATCGTACAGAATGGCATCGTGTGGTTGTATTTGGTAAATTAGCTGAAATTGCTGGTGAATATTTAAAAAAAGGTTCACAAATTTATCTTGAAGGGCAATTACAAACTCGAAAATGGCAAGATCAATCAGGACAAGATCGTTACACTACAGAAGTTGTAATCAACCCAATTGGTGGTACTTTACAAATTTTAGGGACACGTAATGGCAGTGAAGGCATGAATATGGGTTCACAAAATTGGGGACAAAGTACAAATAATTCTTCATCTGCTCCAACTGCTCAATCTCGTCCTTTTACACAAAGTGCACCAACTACAGCAACACAACCGGCAGCTACACCTGAACCGCCTATGGATTTTGATGATGATATTCCATTCTAGAGTTAGCCAGAGAATGATTTTATAAAAGATATTAAAAAGGCTCTTATATTAAGGGCTTTTTCATTTTCAGTTTATTTATGTAAAGGATTAATTGACAAAAATTCGCTTGTTATGTGCCTTGCTAAAGTGTAAATAATTAGGGAATACAATGAATGTTGATTATGGGAAGACGACATTTGTAATGGGTAGTGGAGAGCGATACTGATCCTCGCCAAAATATTAAACAGTGCCCACCTCTATCGTTTTGGTAGTATTGTTGTTCATATTGTTCAAGCGATATCCAGCCGTTGGCTGAATGACAATGAATACGATTATAATAAATTTCAATATATTCAAATAGTGCTTTATTAGCCAACATCCTCGTTTTGTAGTAACAACCATGAATAATATGGGTTTTGAGTGTATGAAAAAAACTTTCAACGACCGCATCATCAAAGCAGTTTCCTCTTCGACTTATACTTTGCCTTAGGCCATATTGTAACAATAGTTGTTTGAAAACAGCACTGCAATATTGGCTACCTTGGTCACTATAAATGAGTACATCTTTAGGAAAGTGACGCTGAAACAAAGTTTGCTTTAATGTATTACAGACTAAATGATGGTCTATGTAAGTAGTTCCTATAATTTACCTTTTGTTTTATTATTTTTCTTTCGATTTGCGCTGAGTGATGTCATTTTTTGGGTAAAGTTAACAACTTCAAAAAATTTTAATTGTTAAAGTATCACATTGCTTAAATCGCTTTTTAAATAAAGACGTTAAGCCGCTACCATATACTCGTTTAGCTAACAGATATTATTGTTATTAAGTAAAGGTATTGATTAAAAAGGTTAACTTTGCGTTAAAATAGTTTATACTCTGTTCGCATTATCGTTTATGCTTAAAACAAGACTATAAATAACGATAAGCGAATAACCTCATTAGCAATCCATGGATTTTAGGGAAAATAGGAAAACAATATGGCGAATGGCTTTAATCGCCTTTTTGGACAATTAGGTAAAGGATTGATTGACGGATTAATGGCGGGTTTAGGCTGCATTAGCCATAACGGCTATACCTTAACCGTTGAGGGGCTGCGCTCGCCGACTTCGGTTTGGCATGTTGACGGTGATGAGTGGTTAAATCAGCCTTGGCGTTATGTGATTACTTCTACTCGTTACGATAAAGCCTTCTCCATTGAGGCGACTCTCAATCAAAAAGCCAGTTTTTCTTTTCATTCAGCTAGCTATCAAACCTTAATGTCAACAATCTCCGCGTTAAGTAACTTCCTATCGGTCAATGATAAACCGTCTTTGTATGAGGCAATAACCGTATTAAGT
>NZ_LZGS01000001.1 GCF_001690495.1 Gilliamella sp. App4-10 | reverse complement strand
TTACTTAGATAAACTGGCTGAATATCATGGCTATCCATTAAAAATACGCGTCGATAATGGACCAGAATTTACAGGAAAAACCTTTATAAACTGGGCTAAATCACATGATATAGCCATTGATTATATAGAGCCCGGTAGCCCATATCAAAACGGGTACATTGAACGATTTAATCGCACCTATCGTACTGAAGTACTCGATTTATATCTTTTTAACAACTTAGCGCAAGCAAGGAGAATAACCGAAGAATGGTTAACGATTTATAACACCGAAAGACCGCATGAGGCATTAAATAACATGACACCGCTCGAATATAAAACACTAAAACAAACAGCATGATTTTCTACTTGAATCTTGTACTAAGTTTGGGGTATTTACAATAAAAAGCTACCCAAAAAGCCGAGAGCTTACCTATTAATTGCGTGTACTGGTGACAATGGTATTACCGAAAATGAGATATTGCGCACCTGTAGGCTTTCTAGCGGTAGAAATTACTGTTCAGAACTAGAAAGAAAGTTAGGTATCACATTAAAGCGCATGGATGAACCTAATACCGACGGAATAGGCTCACACTATCGCTATTACCTAGCCAATAAGGAAGATGCTCAAAAGGTGGTTAATCTGATTCTTAGTTATGAAAATAGCTTATTAACTGAATCGGATATCAGCCAAATTTTAGCACTTTACCCAAGCAAAGCAGCTTAATTAATTGATTTTATAGCAAAGCTCATTTTTGAGCCGACGGTATCCCTTTGCCTAAATTTAGCTAAAAGAGGGATTTTTCGACAAGTTAGGAGTAATACTTATGACAGAGTTTAATCATTTAGTACCAGTAACAGATACGCAATTAAACGGCAAATTACAACAAACAGTTAGCGCAAAGGCTTTACATAATTACTTAAAAGTAGGAAATGATTTTTCAACATGGATAAAGGGAAGAATAAAAGAATATGGGCTTATTAAAAATGATGATTTTTTAATCTTTGATTCATCAGAATTCAGGAATCAAAGTACAAATAATGAACAACAAATAAAATGGACAACTAAGCGAGGTGGAGATCGTAAAAGTACAGATTACATCCTTACAATCGGAACCGCTAAAGAATTGGCGATGATTGAAAACAACGAGAAAGGACGAGCAATAAGAAAGTACTTTATACGTGTGAAGAGCACCTTAAAGAAATCGCGCCAACAATCCAAAAGAAAGCTCTTAAGCGGTTAAAAGCACGTTTAGAAGTCGCAGATTATAGCCGTCCTATGTGTGACGCTTTAGCTATACAACGATTATCCCTAGGCAAGGAGACCAAGCCACATCACTATACTAATGAATTTGATATGATTAATCGTATTGTACTTGGCATGACAGCAAAGGCTTACCGAAAAGCTCATAATCTCACGGGTGATATTCGCGACCATATCACTGAAGAACAGCTTAATCACTTAGCTTACCTTGAGAAATCCAATATCACGTTAATAGATATGGGTTGGAATTATGAAAAACGAAAAGCAGAACTCATCAAGCTATCACAAAGCTACATGATTCGGTTATTGGGTAAGGTGGCTTAATTATGATGACTACACACCCATTTAACGCCTTAGCAATAGGACAGTATACCCAAGCCCCAAATAATCGCTTAAATTGCTATTTTAACGGAATTAACGCCATCCAAAAGGTGAAATCATTCTTCTTGGTTGGCAATAATTCTAGTTTTCAGTCAAAAAAGCCTATTTCAGTGGAAACCAGTGTAAAAGTACGCACTAAGTACGCAGTGAAAACCGTTTTTTTAATGCGTACTAATCATTGCATGGGGTTGAATTTTAAAAGTAGGTTTATTGAGTCCATAAAAAGAAACCACAAGAAACTTAATTATTATGCTTTAGGTATAATTCCTCGTGATTGTAATTCTTTTCTTAAAACTCTTTTAATCCAAGTAGCCAAGCTAGTATCGCCATCTTTCATAGCTTCTTCTTCTAACTGTTGCCGAAATTCTTCGGTTAATCGCATTTGGTATTGTGGTGATCTTTTTTCTTTTGGTGTTGACATGGTAATTACCCGATATTATTATAATTACACGGTAACGACCATTATAATGGTCGCGCCCCAAAAAACAATAGCCCAAAGAGTTCACACCTCAATGAGCTATCTAACCACAAACATTAAATGGAGTAATGCTATGGCTAATAGTAATGATACCCTACGCCCTAAAAATGGGCAACCTGACCTATCTAATTTAATTTCTGTTTTAAATCTCTATCAAGCAGATATTCCAACACACCATTTACTACAAGCTGAAAATCATTTTGAAGAACTACAGCAATCTATTCTATATGGAATAGGTGCGATTGGTAACCTGATGTTTTGGGCTAGTGAAAATGAAAGTTATTCCGAGCAGAACCTTAAAAGTGATATGCGCGATATTGGCTATTTACTAGCACAATTAAGGGATGTCGCTTGTTTCGCTTCAAATCAAATTAACCTACTTGATGCTACACAAAACCGTAAGGGAGGTAAATAGTATGTTGAAAACGAATTATCAAGAAAAAAGTAATCGTGAAACTAAACTATTTAAATTCTATGACCTTACTACTGCCAAAGTATTTGAGGCATTAGCTCCTACAGAACAACAAGCTAGAAAAAGTCTAGGCAAATCCTCCCTTATCTTTATTGCCAGAATTCGCTTATATCCAGTCATTGAAGACACTAGAAGCTTTGGAGGTTATCACTATGGGCAATAATAACTTTCAGATAATAAATAACATCGAAGCAAAACTTATTCAAGTTCGGAGCATGGCTAAAATCGCTTTGGATAACACTAATTATAAGTGCGCAGGATATGATGAGCCTTTTATCGAACAAGCCGATATGAGTAATTTACTGTGGGTTATCGTTGATTTAGTAGAGCAAGCTTTTGATGAGTTACAAGAGTACGGGTTAACGGAGGATAAGAATAATGGCTAATATCTCACTGGACGCAATAAATACTATCAATACAAAACTAGGACAAGCCAACGCTATCACCACGCTTTTAATGGTGGATTGTGATTCTAATACACCAATTAATGATGAGTTACGCGCCTACGCCCTTGATGCTGTATCAGACTTAATTAACGATTCTAAAAAGCTATTTAGAAGCGAAACCGAGTGCAAGGAGGCAAAGAATGAAAGAGTTTGATTTTGCCCATAACGATGACGGCATTATTACCGCATTAAGGCTTAAAAATGGCAAATATGTAGCACTACTTTCTTTTGGCAAGGATGAAATCCCTAACTTACTCGCCGATGTCACCAAGCGACTACCGCCCGAAGTTAGGCGATACATGACACAAATTAAGGGGGGTAAATCATGAATAATCAGCAAGAAGTGACAGTAATTCACCATAGTATCGTTGATTCTACCATGGCGATAATAGCAGGTTTATTTTTAATTGAGCAGATTAATAAAAACGGCGCCAAGGTGTTTATTCATGAGGATATCAAGATTGATATTGATAAAGATTTAATTGTTTTAGGGTTAAAAGTTAGTCTTGAAGAATGCTTGATTGAAGACTTTGGCGAAAGTGAGGGGTTAAATCGTACCTATGGACTATTAAAAAAGATGTACGCCGAAAGTGATGATAAACCTATGGCACTAACGCAATTCGGGCAAGAAATGCTTGCAACGTTATTTATTGATTTAGCCGAAGATATCAAAGCTGAATCTAGCGCGATAATTCATTAAGGGGGATGTAATGAAAATCAATGAAATTACAGCCCAAGCCGTAGGTAAATGGGATTATGTCTTTCAATCATTAGGTATTGAAGTGGGTAATGGCAAACATTGCCCTTGTCCTGTCTGTGGGGGTAAGGATAGATTTAGATTTGATAATCAAAATGGTAGAGGTACGTACATCTGTAACCAGTGCGGTAGTGGTGATGGCTTAGAGCTTATCAAAAACTATTGTCAATGTGACGCTAAAGAAGCATCAAATAAAGTAGCGGAATGTTTAAATCTGTCTAATCAGAATAACAAAATACGGGAAAATCTCGTATTTAGAAAAATAGATTCTGAACAATTACATAATGATAACATACCAGATAATCCCGTATGTAAAAAGGTCGAGTATTTGCTATCTAAAGCAACATTAGGGCAATCTCAATACCTGACCAAGAAAGGGTTAACCTTTGATTTACCCTTGTTAGATAACGGGCGCATTTTTGTGCCTATGCTGAATCTTCATAATGAATACGCAGGTGGTCAATTTATCGAACCTGATGGCAGTAAGCACTTAATGAAAGACTCAAATAAGAAAAGTGCTTTTATATTAGTGCGCTCAGTTTTGAGCAGACCTGCCGAGGTGTGCGCAAATTTGCTCGCACATAATGAAATTATTATCTGTGAGGGTTTAGCCACAGGGATATCGATAGCGGAATTCCGCCAACAGTCTATTGTTATATCCGCTATTGACGCAGGTAATCTTATTCATGTAGCTAAAGACATTCGTGAGTTAAACCCTACCGCTAAAATCATTATTGCAGGTGATAACGATATTGGTCAAAGCCCTAATACGGGCTTAGCTAAAGCAATAGAGGCAGCTCAAGCGGTAAATGGTTATTACTCCGTTCCTGATACAGATTATAAATGTGATTGGGATGATTATAGGCAACAATTTGGAAGCGATAACGCTTCGGCTCATTTTAATAAAAACCTCATAAAACCAGAGTTATCCACCATGACAAAACATAACATGCAAAACGAGTTATCAAGTATGAACCTATCGCAAATGGCATCAAGTCAACGGGCTGAACTGCTCAATCAATATTATGACAATAACCTTGCAATTAATCTTACTACCGATGAAATCTATTACTATAAAGATAACGCATGGCAACCCATCAGCGATAAAATGCTAATGCGAACCTTAGCCGATTTATTTACTCAATCAGGCGAGCCATTTAACCCATTAAGAATTAGCTCAGCGGTTGAATCGCTCAGATTGTCCCTACCGATAATGGGAACACCTCAGAAAGATTTAATCTGCTTTAAAAATGGCGTATATGAGCTAAAAAGCCAAACCTTTAGACCTCACAATAAGCAAGATTGGCTATTAGTCAGTAATGATATTGATTACTACCCTGCCAAAGAAAAGGAATCTTTTGATACTCACGCGCCAAACTTCGCTAAATGGCTAAAAAGAGCATCAGGCAATCAAGATAAGGCTAAAAATATCTTAGCTGCGCTATATATGATATTGGCTAATCGTCATGACTGGCAATTATTCTTAGAGGTTACAGGCGCAGGTGGTAGCGGTAAAAGTGTTTTTGCTGAAATTGCGACGATGTTGTCAGGTAAAAACAATACTGTAATAGGCACTATGGACGCCTTAGAAAAGGCAAGGGACAGAGCCTTAATCGTGGGTTACTCATTAGTCATCTTACCCGACCAACCGCGTTATATGGGCAGTGGCGCAGGATTAAAAGCAATTACTGGCGGTGATGAAGTCGCAATAGACCCAAAACACAAGCAACCCTATTCTTGTAAAATCCCTGCGGTAGTCTTGGTTATCAATAACGAGGCAATGAGATTTAACGAGCGTAACGGCGGTATATCACGGCGTAGGGTTATCTTTCACTTTGGCGAAGTCATCCCTGAAAAAGAGCGAGATTTAAACTTGGTTAGCAAAATAGAGCAAGAGCTCCCCTCAATTGTGAGGTTGCTATTAAATGAGTTTACCAGTCCAGCAGAAGCTAAAGAAAGACTACACCAGCAACAACAATCAGATGAAGCGACGGCGATTAAACGCGAATCCGACCACTTGGTAGATTTTTGTAGTTATCTTGATGCGCTTGATTATCCCAATGGTATGTTTATTGGCAATATGGGAATAATGCCCTTTAACCCCCGAAAATATTTATATCATGCTTATATTGAATACATCCGCAATACAGGTTTAAACAATCCGTTATCACTGACGCAATTTGGCACATCGCTTAATTACGCAATGAAAGAAAACGGTAAAGACTACATGCGTAAAAGAGCAAATAAAGGGATGAGAACCAACGTAGAGCTTAATATTAACACTAGTCAAGATTGGCTGCCCAAAGCCGAAGAACTAGCTCGTAGTTAATATTTGTTAACCTATGAACCGCCTAATTTGGGCGGTTTTTTGTTGTTCGCTTATGTAAGATAAGATACATTAAATGGGTATTTTCTTATAAATAAAAGGTTTTAAAATTGAGTAATTTATCTCTCGATGAAATTTTATCGCTTTATAGATTTAATCAATATTATGGTTCACCATCAGAATATTTTTATTCTAGTGGCCTAATAATTGATTGGGCTGAAAAACAAGTTATGCAAGGTGATGATTCAGAAATACTATTGATTATTGCTTCTTTGGGACTTGATAAAAAAATAGATAGCGATGAGGTTATGACGTACTTAAAAAGATATCTTTCCGAAAAAAATATTTCTATACCAAGCATTAATTATAGCTGTTTAGTTTTCATGAGACTTTTTAGCCAAAAAATTATGATATGTAATAGTTTAGAAGATATTGGCGATCTTCTTCATAGTTTTGTATTCAAATATATAGAATTTGGAAACAGATATTTTCATAGAATAAAGCACTATTGGCTTTTTATCTATTATGATTACTTTGATATGTATGATGGTCTTAATTGTTATTGTGCCGAAAAACAACTTAGTGAAGCAAAACGATATACAAGAATAAAAGCCTTAGCAAAAAGATTTTATTCTTTTTTAAATAATAAAGAAATGGTGGAATATTTAGCTAAACATATATAGCTAGATCTAAATTAATCCATTATTTATCTTGTGGTGAACACCTAAAGTGTACACTTGTGAATAGTAAATCATTAAGTGTTCACCGCTCAAACCCTTTTAGAATAAGGCTTCAAGCAAGTAGTGAACACCGTGAACACTTTTTTATAAAATTTTATTTTTATGGGGGGGGAGGTATAAAAAATCTAAAACATAATTAACGGATACCGCTCACCTAGATAAATTTTTACACCGTCAAAATTCTAAAACCAATTTTTAACCTTTCAATTTGGCAAGATTAAAATACCTAATATTGGGGGTCAGTTTTTATTTTGGGGGTACAAATGGGGGTACGGCAAACAGAAGAAACAAACACAATGCTTTATGAAAAATGATTTAAACAGCGCTTTTCAAGTCCCGCCCACGCACCAAATCAATAAACAGTAATATTCTTTTAACCCCAACAAAGCACACCAAAACCAGTAATAACAAGCCTTAAAGTCTATTTTATTGCCCATTAAGTATCAGTAAGGTACATTTACAACCAAAATTTTTAGTTATATGGTTAGTTATACGAAACTATATACTAAAATTATTATGGCAAGAAAAATTCACCCATTAATAAGATACTCAAACTGCCATGCTAAGAGGCAAGGACTGCTGTTTTTATTTGATGGTGGAAGTGATCCTGCCAAAGATTAGACAGAGTACGCCTTTATAAAATGGCTTAATTTGGCTCAATACCTCATATTGCTATTGAGCTTATAACCATATTTTTATACTAAAACGTATAGTTACCTGAAACTTTTTTACAAAATACGCCAATGTTTTGCCGACAATGTCGACAAAACAAATTAAGCGAAGCCCTTTAAACCAACCACATGCACATGCTCTTGGTTGTTTATCACTTTACGTACAAGTTTATACGTTGTGCCTTTTTCTGGGCTGATGTTTTCTGGAGCGGCAATGATTAATTGCATTTCTAGCCGTTCGCAAAGCTCAAATAGTGTTGCAATGGATTTGGCATCTAGTCGAGCGGCTTCGTCCAAGAATAATAAACGGCATGGTAAAATGTCTTTATTACGTAGTCGCTTGGATTCTTCTTCCCAACTTTGAATAACCATGAGTAAAATTGACATACCCGTACCAATTGCCTCACCGGTTGATAGCGCACCACTTTCAGCACGTAGCCAACCATCCGCACCACGGTTCACTTCAACATCCATTTCAAGATAATTCCGATAATCAAGCAGTTCTTCACCAATATTTTGTGCCGTTCGTTGTCCCATATCAATATGTGGGTTTAAACGCTGATAAAGTTTTGCTAAAGCTTCTGAAAATGTAATACGATTATTACTAAACAGATCTTGATGTTCGTTTTGCTCATCAGCTAATGCTGATAACAGAGTAGAGTGTGCTTCTCGAACGCTAACATTTAAGCGTACGCCATTGACTTGACCGAATGCTACCGCTTGTAAGCCTTGGTTAAGCATACGTATACGATTTTGCTCTCGCTGTATGGTTTTACGGATAATATTGGACACACTCTTTGAACTAATTGCCAGCTGCTGTTCACGTGATGTGAGTTCTTCCGTTAAACGTGACAATTCAATTTCCATCTGTTCGATCGCTTCAATAGGGTCATCTGTTTTCACAATATCTTGGCGAATTCGCTCGCGTAAATGTGCATAAACTGCGATGTAGAATTGAATTTTACGTTCTGGACGTTTTGGATCTTCTGATAATCTTAAAACATCCCGTAGATGTTCATTGTCATTAACTGCCAAGCGTAACGAACCCAATGCCTTATCCGACATAGAACGTAGCTCATCAGCACTTAAGTAAGCCAGTTCTCGGCGATGTAGTCGACGTTCAACACTGTTTTCTTTAACCAACCTTAATACTAAACACCATCCTGCTTTCGCTTGTACTATCTGTTCGCGAAGTTGTTTATAATCACGCAGTGTCTGAGTTAAGCGTTTTTGCATCTGTGTCATTTCGCTTTCACACATAATCAGTTGTTTTTCAAGCGATGTACAATGTTGACGGTTATTATTTAATTTTTGATGGATTTCATCACGGCGCAATCGCGCTCGTTCTTCTGTGATCGCGTCCGCTTTTACGCCAATTTGTTCGATCTCTTTTTGTAGTTCATGCAACATATCACGCTTAGTTTCAAATGCGCTTTTAAGCGAGGCAAACGTTTGGTTATATTGATTGTATTTATCTTGATACTGTTGCATCTGACTACGCGCTTCAGCTCTTTGCGCTTCAACCACTTCTAATCGAGACCGCAATTTTTCATTTAAATCACTATTTTCGCTCAACATGCCAGCCGAATCTTCATAACTAAAGTGAGCTCGGCGTTGTATGACTTCAGTTAACGCAAAAACTTGTTGGCGAATCGTGTGTTGCTGTGCTTTAACCGTGTTGTAATGTTCACGAAGCGATTCATTTTGTTCAGGATCACTTTGTAATAGTGCCACAATCGGTTCAAGTTCTGAAACAGTATTGCGATTACGGCTAACATACTGCACAGATTCTTGCGCTTCAGCTAATTGTTCACGTAATTCATCAACCCGATCCGCTAAATCTTCATCTGCAAGCAAGTGCATCTGAGCAACAAGCTTATTAACGGTAGCTAATTGCTCTTTGCAATTAATAACTTGTTGTTGGTTTTGTTGATCAATGCTTTCTTGAGATGATAATTGACGTTCAATTTCGGTGCGTCTTGTCGCTAATTTTTGCGCTTCCGCTTCAGGGTCGATATCAAAAGCAACCGCAAGATATTGACCTATAAACTGTCCAACATTTTGCTCAATGCGTTGTAATTTTTGTAAATCAAATGAAATTGTTGCATAACGTTCATGTAATTCATCACGTTCAATCGATAGTTTTTCAAGATGAACTTCACGCGCTGCTCGACCAAATAGTGGTACACTTGGAAAACTTGAAAATCGCCATTGGCGATCGCCTGTTTTGACTAGTACGGATTTATTCATCTCTTCGCAATCAAAAACGCTATCATCAAATGATGAAGGATCACCTTCAATAAAGTAGATATCTTCAGGATAGTCTTCATCACTTTCGGTAAGGCTTTCTAATTGCTGTTTAACTAATGATAAGTCTGGCACAACGATAGCTTGCCTTGCTGGACCATAGAGCGCTGAAAAGTAAGGCGCATCATCAATGGTTACGTCTTCATAAATTTCAGAAAGTAATACACCGTTGAAGCGTTCAGACAATGCAGATAAACGACCATCATCAACACCACTAGGTTGGTTAAGTTGCTCAATTTGGACATCTAATTGATTACGTCTAAAGCTAATTTGATCTCGTTCAGTAACTAATATTCGCTCTCTTTCAAGCAACTTTTGCATATGTTGAGTCACGGCTTGACTGTTATTAAACGTTTCACCGGTTTGTTCTTGCAAAGCAATTAACGCATCTTGGGCTTTTAACCATAATGGTGCTTTTTGGTGATAATCAGTAATTTTCGATTGAATCTGTTCAAGTTCTTGCCTAAATTCAATACGCTTTTCGCTTGATTCGTTAGCCCGCTCCGCATTCTCATCTAGTTGGGATTCGATCTCTTGTTTTAATTCGTCAAGCTCATCATAATTAATTTGTCGTCCAATACGTTTACAAAACTGTGTTAGTAATGATTCTGCTTCTTTTTGCTCAAAAAAGCGCTGTTCTAGTTCATCAAGTTGTAGCTGTAAATGTTCCGCTTGTTCAGCTTGATAACATTGTGATGGCCATTTTCTTAATGCTTCTTTCGCTGCAACAAAGGCATCACTACGTGTCACATCACCAACTAATTTAATCACCAATTGATAAGCTCGATCAAATTGATTCATGGCTGCATCAGATACACTTAATTTTTGTTCAAGTTCAAGAACTTGTTCGGTGATCTCTTTTTGCTTTTCATCAAACACGGCAAAGTGATCTTCGATATTGCTAATATCTAGTTTTGGTAGCTGACATAATGACTGCGCATTTTTTAGTGCCTGTAAAGCCTGTTGGTATTGAATTGCTCGTGTTTGTTGAACATCAAGTGCTTGCTGATAATCCGCCAACTGTGTTTTGATTTCATCGACTTCTTGCTCTGTTTCGTTAACCTGATCGCGATAAACTTGGTACTGTTCATTCGCTTCAAGTACCACTTCGTTTTGTTCTTCAAGCTTTAAATTTAAGTCATCTAAATCTGCTTGATAGCGGTCGATTTTTTCTTGTTGGCGTAGCGCTGTTTGTGCTAAATTGAGGTGATCATTAGCGGCTTGTAAATCAGTTTCCAAATCGCTTTGCGCTTCTTGATACTCTTTAAGTTCTTTCGCCGTTTCTACTTGGCGGTATTGATTACTAATAAGCTGATCTTGCGTTTTAAACATATCACGACGCAAGCCAAGTACCGATTCAATATGCACTCGGCGTGCGTTAGCATGACGCATATAATCGGCCGCGACATAATTGGTCGATTCAGTAATAAGATGTTTGAATAAATCCCGATCGGATTGTGTAACTCGAATCGCTTCTAATGTCATTCGGTTTTCACGCAGTGCCGCTTCCATATCTTGGAAAGCTTTACGCACCCCACCATTTTCAGGTAATAAATAGTCGCGTAGTGAACGTGTAATAGCACTTGAGATACCGCCATAAAGTGAGGCTTCGATCAATCGGTAATATTTACTTCTATCTGATGGTGAACGTAAGCGTTTTGGTAAAATGCCAAAATCAAACATAACTGAATGATAATCAGTAATCGAGTTAAATTGTTTGAAGATAATACCATCCATCAATTCAACTTTATCTTTTAGCTCTAGTAACGATAAAATGCGAGCTTGTTTATCATTGAGTCGTTCTGTTACCAATTCTGTTGGGCTTATACCAATAGGTAAACCTTGCAATAAGAATGGTTTGATATCGACTTTTTTATCGCGACCTGCAACTTGTTGTAAGCGGACACCACAAATAATACGTTGGTTACGAGAATTAATCACATCAAGCATAGAATAACAAACACCCGGTTTTAATTTACCATGCAAGCCTTTGTCTCGTGAACCTGAAGTCGCCCCGGCTTCCGTTGTATTTCTAAAGTGTAATAAGGTTAAGTCAGGAATTAATGCGGTTACAAATGCTGCCATTGTGGTTGATTTACCAGCCCCATTACCACCCGATAGCGTTGTGACTAATTGGTCTAGCTCAAAAGTTCGCGCAAAAAAACCATTCCAGTTAATTAACGTTAATGAGTGAAATTTACCGTGTCCAATCATGTTTATTCTGTCTCCTCATTAACTTCTTCTTGTTCTTCGCTGTTATCATTATCTAAAGTCAGTGATGATTCAATTTTAATTGCTT
This sequence comes from Gilliamella sp. App4-10, assembly GCF_001690495.1. GTDB lineage: Bacteria > Pseudomonadota > Gammaproteobacteria > Enterobacterales > Orbaceae > Gilliamella > Gilliamella apicola_G. Next base: position 115,499 of record NZ_LZGS01000001.1, on the reverse strand, counting down.
CACCATCTCGGATTAAGCGCAGTTGCGCTTCTTGCGCATCATCGCTACTACGAACATCTGCCCCAAAGCGGAAGATAGCTTCGTTAATACGAAAGCGTGAGCTGTCGTTTCCAACAATAAAAAAAATCATACCAAGCCGACGTAAGCGATTTAAAGCTGTTTTTACTTTATCAAAGAGTTTTTGGCGATCTAAATCTGAACCGGTTGAACGCTGGTTAACTAATTTCAGTAATTTATTTTCGTTAGCTAACGAAACCAGTTCATCAAATAGCTCTTGTAAGGTAAAAATGCCTTCATGAGCCAATCGTTCTGGGCTCAAATATAGATAACAAAGTACTTTACCAACAAGCATATCAAATTCCGATAATACTGAACGAGGAATTAATGTTGTAGAGCGTGGACGCAAGTAGAAAAAGCCTTCTGGCGCTCGAATCAATTCAACATTATAACGTTGATAAAATTGCTCAAGCTCAAGTTGGAAATCCATTAAAAAAGCATGATGATCAAGCTCATCAATACCAATATGGCGCCCTGATCGTAGTAAGCTATCAAGTTCTGGAAAAATTGGATTAGCAATCGCCTGCGCTAATTTTACAGGCATATATTTATCGATTAATGCTTGAGAACTGGCTGCAATACGCCCCATAACTTTATCAAGGTGATGAGCGGTTGATTCTATTTCTAAATTTTTAGTATTTATTGATGACATGTGCTTGTACCTTAGCTCCATAATCGTTAATCAGTTTCCATTCGGCAGGGATACCTAGCAAATCGTCTTCGGCAATACCTAAACGAATAGCGTGATCGATAAATAACCTTGCAATATCAAAATGTTGTTCGCGTGGGAACTGCGCTAAATAACTGCGAATGGCAATACCCATATCAAGTGGTTTATTTTCTTGCTTAAAGATCAGTAGATTTTGTTCAATATGCGCAATAATATGCTCTTGAAGTTCTTCAATCATTTCAAATTCGAGCTCTGCTGGTAATTCGCCGGTTACTTCTGCTTCGTGTAAGACTAATTCTTCATCACGCATATCAAGCAAACGATCAGCATTAGCAAAAGTCAGTGACCAAGGCAAATCAAAGTAATTTTGAATTGATTTACGTAAACGCTGCGAAAAAACGCGATTCTTATCTAAATCAATTGCGGTACGAATAAACTTATGCACGTGGCGATCATAACCTATCCAAAGATCTATCGCCTTTTGCCCCCAACCAATAATCCGGTCAAGTTTGCCCTGTAAATCTATAATCACATTGTTAATCTTATCAAGATCAGGATTGTCCAATATTGCATCTTGGATCAAAAGAAGACTAGCTTGTAGCTTATCCCCTGCAGCAGCTAAAGTATCTTGTAACTCACGCAATGTCTGCGATGTTTCGGTAAGTAAACCTTCACAACTGCTAATTGCAGCTTGCCAATCTTGGCTTAATAAGGCTGAAATATTTTGCTTCACATCTGCCTGCTGCTCATCCATAACACGTTGCGTGATATCAATACTGTCAAAAATCTCAGCAACGGAATATTTTAACGGCGCAAAAACATTTCGATGCCAATGCAGATCATCACCGCCTTCAAGCGCAGCATCGGCAGCTCGTTTTAACTCTTGTGCAACAATAGAAAGTTGGAGAGATAAACGTAAGGTGGAAAACTCTCGCTGACGAATATAATAATCAGTAATACCTATTCCCAATGGTGTCAAACGATAGATAGAAAACCCATCAGTCATTTCACTCGTAAATCGAGTAATAAAACGTTGGCGAACGAGATCATTTATCGCATTGTTCGCTCTAACCGTTATCGTTTCTTCACTCTGTTCGAAAATTTGCGATACATGGCGGAAGGCATCAACTAATTCAGATTCCGTCATTTCACCATCAAACCGTTCACTATTTAATACTGCTATTGCTAATAAAAAAGCAAGCCGTTCAACTGGTAATGAGATCGAAAAATCATTATTTTTTGCCCAAGCAACCAATTCTGGCACTGATTGGGAAAAATCAATCATAAAGAATCCTTAATTCAAGGAGAACAAAATCGAAACATACCTCAGAGGTTTTATCTCTGTGCGGTATGAATAAAAATGCCACCAATTATATAACAATATACAGTAAATTTGTAATGGAATTCGAGGAAAGAGTTCAAACTGTATTATTTAAATTAGGGCTATTTAGTTACAGCCTTATAATAATATTAATTAATAAATATCACTCAAATAATTTAAAAATCTTATTTCTTGAATAAAAAATAGATTCCCTACTCGCACAGAAACCTATTTATGCTAAAATCAATATACATTTTATAAACTAACATAAGGACGTAACGAAATGCATATCGGTATACCTAAAGAACGGTTAACCAATGAAGCTCGAGTTGCTGCAACTCCCCTGACTGTTGGACAACTGTTAAAATTGGGCTTTACAGTTTCCGTAGAACAAGGCGCAGGTCATGCAGCTCATTTTGAAGACCAAGCTTTTATTGATGCTGGAGCCACAATTCAAAATACACAAGATATTTGGCAAAGTGATTTAATATTGAAATTTCATGCACCAACCGACGATGAAATTGCTTTAATGAAAGAGGGAGCAACCCTTATCAGTTATATTTATCCAGCTCAGCATAAAGAATTATTAGAAAAATTAGCAGCTAAAAATATTACTGTTATGGCAATGGACTGTGTGCCACGTATTTCACGAGCACAATCTTTAGACGCATTGAGTTCAATGTCTAATATTGCTGGTTACCGTTCAGTTATCGAAGCAGCAAATCAATTTGGTCGATTCTTTACCGGTCAAGTTACTGCTGCTGGTAAAGTCCCACCGGCTAAAGTATTAGTTATTGGAGCTGGTGTTGCTGGACTAGCTGCTATTGGCGCAGCGGTGAGTTTAGGTGCGATTGTTCGTGCTTTTGACACCCGCCCTGAAGTTGCTGAACAAATTAACAGCATGGGAGCCGACTTTTTAGAGCTAGATTTTGAAGAAGAAGCCGGTTCTGGCGACGGCTACGCTAAACAGATGTCAGCCGCCTTTATCGAAGCTGAAATGGCCCTGTTTGCTGAGCAAGCGAAAGATGTTGATATCATTATTACCACGGCCTTAATTCCGGGAAAACCTGCACCAAAGCTTATTTCTAAAGAGATGGTTGAATCCATGAAACCAGGTAGTGTTATTGTTGATTTAGCGGCATTAACTGGCGGTAACTGTGAATTGACTAAACCAGGAGAAGTTTTCGAAACAGATAACAATGTAAAGATTGTTGGTTATACTGATTTAGCTAATCGTATGCCAGCACAAGCATCACAACTTTATGGTACGAACATTGTTAACCTATTAAAACTACTTGCAAAAGAAAAAGACGGGAATGTTGATATCAATTTTGAAGATGTTGTAATTCGTGGTGTAACGGTGGTCAAAAATAAAGAAATCACTTGGCCTGCCCCCCCAATTCAAGTATCTGCTCAACCGCAGAAAAAAGCAGCTGAGCCAATTGTTAAGCCTGAACCGAAACCAATGGAACCTCGAAAAAAATATGGTATTTTAGCATTGGCTCTCATTGCTTTCTTTTGGCTTGCTAACTCGGTTCCAGAAAGCTTTTTAGGACATTTTACCGTATTTGCATTATCTTGTGTTGTTGGTTACTACGTAGTATGGAATGTCACACACTCTTTACATACACCACTGATGTCGGTCACTAATGCAATTTCTGGGATTATATTAGTCGGTGCAATATTACAAGTCGGTGATGATAATGGCTTAACTACGGCAATTGCCTTTGTTGCTATTTTGATTGCTAGTATCAATATTTTTGGTGGATTCTTTGTTACCCAAAGAATGCTGAAAATGTTCCAACGTGGCAAGTAAGGGAGAGCATAAATTATGTTAAGTAATGGAATTATTCAGGCAGCTTATGTAATTGCTGCATTACTTTTTATCTTTAGTTTACGTGGCCTTTCTAACCAAGAATCAGCCAAATCAGGAAATATCTATGGTATGATTGGTATGGCAATCGCTCTTATCGCAGCAGTTGCTAGTATTAAAGGCGGATTACACTGGATAGTTATAGCAATGATTATTGGTGCAACTATTGGCTTATATCTTGCTAAAAAAGTTGAAATGACACAAATGCCAGAACTTGTTGCGCTACTTCATAGTTTTGTGGGAATGGCAGCGGTCCTTGTTGGCTTAAACAGCTTTTTAGATCCTCACATTCAAGAGTTTCATGGCGGCGAACTAACTGTACATTTAGTAGAGATTTTTGTTGGTGTCTTTATCGGCGCAGTAACCTTCTCAGGCTCTGTTGTCGCTTTCGGTAAATTAAATGGACGAATTAGTTCAAAACCATTATCAATTCCAAATAAACATTATTGGAACCTGGCGGCAATTATTGTTTCAATCATTTTAATGTTTACTTTCGTTGATGTAGAAAGTGGTGCTGGTGCAACAATTAGCTTGTTAATCATGGCGATTATTGCTTTTGTGTTCGGTTTCCATCTTGTTGCTTCAATTGGTGGGGCTGACATGCCTGTGGTTATTTCAATGTTAAACTCTTATTCGGGTTGGGCTGCAGCAGCGGCAGGCTTTATGCTAGGTAATGATCTTCTCATTGTAACTGGTGCATTAGTTGGTTCATCAGGCGCAATTTTGTCATATATTATGTGTAAAGCAATGAACCGTTCATTTATCAGCGTTATTGCGGGTGGATTTGGTAGTGATGGTAGCGCAGCTAGTTCATCTGATGAAGAACAAGGTGAGTACCGTGAAATGCAACCAGCCGAAGTTGCACAAACATTAAAAGAGGCGCGTTCTGTTATCATTGTTCCTGGCTATGGTATGGCTGTTGCACAAGCACAAGGTGCCGTAAGTAATATTACCGAAAAACTACGCGCAATGGATATCGAAGTAAGATTTGGTATTCATCCTGTTGCTGGACGTTTACCTGGTCATATGAACGTATTGCTCGCAGAAGCCAAAGTGCCTTATGATATCGTTCTTGAAATGGATGAAATCAATGATGACTTCCCTGATACGGATGTTGTTTGGGTTATTGGTGCAAATGATACAGTAAACCCAGCTGCAGAAGAAGACCCAAATAGTCCAATTGCTGGCATGCCTGTTCTTGAAGTTTGGAAAGCAAAAACAGTAATTATTTCTAAACGATCAATGAATACCGGTTATGCAGGTGTACAAAACCCACTATTCTTTAAAGAAAACAGCTATATGTTATTCGGTGACGCGAAAGATAGTGTTGAAAAAGTATTACAAAATCTTTAATTAATCGCTACAAATATTACTGCGGCTTTTGCCGCAGTAATTAATCAAAAATATGTCTTCATCACCTATTTATAAACTTTAATAATAAAAATACATATTACTTGTAATAAATATGCCCACCAAATAATATCAATCTCATCTATTTAATACTAACGAAACAACTGTTTATTTTTTCAAAACTTTCAGGAAAGTCGGTGTTTTAGTATAAAATTGTCGTTATATTAATGATTATCTTTTTTTAATTTGTTCTTTATGATAGAGATAATAAGCACCTCGAGATACCATTTTCAGTTGAAAAATAAGATCTTCAATTAATTTTTGGCGCTGTACTGTGTCAAAGTCAATCGCTTCAGCGCCAGCATTAAATGCAATAGTAACCATCGCTTCAGCTTGAGCTTCATTATAATGGTGAGGCATTTGATTAGCATTATCGAGATAATCAACAAGCTCGACAATAAAGTGTTGAATTTCGCGCGCAATAGCAGCTCGAAAAGCTGAGGACGTCCCAGCTTTTTCGCGAAGAAGTAATAAAAAGACTTTTGGATTTTTATCGATAAACTCAATAAATGTAGTTACTGACGTTTGTAATACGCTACCACCTTTTTCGATACGTTTACGTGCTTGACGTAATAATTGACGAAGAGTTAAACCACTTTCATCAACCATGGCTAAACCCAACTCATCCATATCACGAAAATGGCGATAAAATGAAGTAGCTGCTATTCCAGCCTCACGCGTAACTTCTCGCAGGCTTAAACTAGCAAAACCTTGTTCAGCATTGAGTTGATTAAATGCTGTTTCAATTAAAGTACGGCGGGTTCTTTCTTTCTGTTGAGCTCGAATTCCGCCTGCCTTGATGTTTTTCATTTGATAGTTTAGTTTGAATATTTTATACGTAATCTACCATTAATTTGCTGTTTTTAATAATCGCTCTTTTTCAGCAAATACTTTAGGCATATGTTCACGGATAGTTTTAGCTATTGTTTCATAACGAGAACGTAATGGTGAACCGGGGCGATAAATCAAAGTAATACTACGTGATGGTACTGGATCAGTACACGGGATATAGCAAATATTATCACGAATTCGCTCATTTGGTGCAGCTAGCTCTGGAAATAAAGTGATACCACGACCAGCAGAAATCATACTCCTAAGCGTTTCAAGACTGGTTGCTTTGAACTGTTTATCTTCATCAATACCGACTTGGAAACAATACCCCATTGCATGATCACGCAAACAATGACCATCTTCTAACATTAAGAATTTATGTCCTTTTAAACCAGATAATTTAACTGTCTTTTTGCTAGCTAACTCGTTATCAGCTCGAACAGCTAAAAACATAGGTTCATCAAATAATGGCAATTCAATAAATTGTGCCGTCTCTTTAACTTGTGCAACAATAGCACAATCAAGTTTTCCACTTTCGAGCTGAGCAACAACACTAGCAGTCTGTGCTTCATGTAAATAAAGCTCTAATTGAGGAAAAGATTCATGTAACACTGTAATAACATGTGGTAAAAGGTAAGGTGCTATGGTAGGAATCAATCCTATATGCATTGGTCCTGACATTTCTTCACCTTGACGGCTTGCCATCTCTTTTAAAATTTGAATATTACGTAAAATCTCTTTGGATTGCTCAACTAACATCATACCCGTTTGTGTAAATAATACTTTTCGGCTAGTACGCTCTAATAACATTACGCCTAATTCATCTTCTAATTTTCTAATTTGACCACTAAGAGTTGGTTGACTCACATTGCAAGCATCAGCAGCTTTACGAAAATGGCGAAATTCAGCTAACGAAACAAAATATTCCAAATCACGAATATTCATAATGTCCCCAATAAGTTATTAGTTAATGATATATACTCAAACAACTTCTATATGTAACGTTATAACAAATAACATTAAAAAGCTCTTCATAATTTATTAAATTATCATGCTTTATAAATTATATTCTGTGAAACAAATAAGCAAAAAGAAGTTCTGAATATAGTTTTATTTCATCTTAATCAGCTAGTTAAAATATACTAACCAGAGCAAAACAAAGTTTATTACTTTTATTAGATATTGCTAATATTACTATAGAAACTACTATTGTTGATAATTATGTTAAAAAAATCAAATATAATATTTAAGCCAACTTGGAAAATATAATTTTATTGAGCGAAAAATTGCCAATTCTAAGAAACATGGAAACTTATTAGCAATTACGCTATAATCGCGCGCTATATTGTTATTATGCCAAAAACACTTTTGAGGTGCGCTATTTTTAATCAAGTTTCAAACTTTTATCGAAAGTTTTTTCGTCATGAAAAAAAACAAAAAGTTGGCTATGTTACTATCCCACGTAATGAGCACAATATATCCCGTAAAGAGATTAGTGAAAATGCATTAAAAGTCCTTCACCGATTAAACAAACAGGGATACGAAGCTTATTTGGTTGGTGGATGTATCAGAGATCTCATCTTAGGCAAAACGCCAAAGGACTTTGATATCACAACCAATGCAACCCCAGAACAAATTCAGAAAATTTTCCGTAACTGTCGCTTAGTGGGAAAACGATTTCGTCTTGCTCATATTATGTTTGGTAAAGAAATTATTGAAGTCGCGACTTTCCGTGGCGACCACGGTTCGCAAGAAGGACAAACCAATATTTCTAAACGTTCACAGACAGGTATGTTATTACGCGATAATGTTTATGGATCCATTGAACAAGATGCTATTCGTCGCGATTTCACAATGAATGCGCTTTATTATAATGTAAATAATTTTACATTACGTGACTATTGCGGAGGATTAAAAGATTTACAAAAAGGTATTATTCGATTAATTGGCGATCCACAAACACGTTACCGAGAAGATCCTGTTAGAATGCTAAGGACTATTCGTTTTGCCGCAAAATTGAATATGAAAATTGAACCAGCTACTGCTGCACCAATTAAACACCTTGCCCCATTATTAAAAAATGTACCTTCTGCTCGACTTTTTGATGAGTCGCTTAAACTGTTACAAACAGGAAATGGATATAAAACTTACACGTTACTAAGAGAATATTGTCTTTTTGAACAATTGTTTCCTGTTATTGAGCGTTTGTTTGTCAACAATCAAAATGGTTATTTAGAAAAAATCATTGAGCAAGTCTTAAAAAATACTGATTATCGTATTACTAACAACAAACGAGTCAATCCTGCATTTTTATTTGCAGCCTTTTTTTGGTACCCAATTATTGAACAAACACAGACAACATGTATCGAAAGTGGATTGCCATTTCATGATTCTTTTTCCATGGCAATTAACGAAGTGCTAACTGAACAATGTAAAAATATTGCCATACCTAGACGATTAACCACCATAATGGGCGATATTTGGCGTTTGCAGCTACGTATGAAAAAACGAGATGGTAAACGTGCATTCGTTATTTTAGAACACCCTAAATTTCGAGCTGCTTATGACCTTTTAGAAATGAGAGCCTCGATTGAAAAGGGAGAACTTTTGGAATTAGCTAAATGGTGGGATGAGTTTCAATACTCTTCAGTCGAAAAAAGAATAGCGATGGTAAAACAACTTAATAAAATGAATAAACGCAAAGTGAAACGTTAATTTTTAATTCGCACTTTTGTAAATAACCGCTATAATGCTGCAATTAAAATAATCATAATAACTTTTTAATCATTGATGAAAAAATTAGCGCCCACTCTTATTGCAATTGCCGTCACATTTTCTTTGTATAACAACTCGAGTTATGCTATAGATTTACCTAAAGCAGCTATTAGCAATAATCCGCAATGTCTTATAGACGTTCCTAGGTTTGATCGCCCTTTAGTCAATGGAGATATAAGTACCTTACCTATAAATACTGAAGCCAATCAATTTGAGGCAATCTATCCAAGCATTACCATATATAAAGGTGAAGTATTAATAAAACAAGGTAACCGTACAGTTCAAGCAGATAAAGTAACAATTAATACTGAAGATAATAATAATCGAGTAGTAACATTAGAAGGTGATATTACTTATCAAGATAATTTAATAAAAATGAAAGGCGATCATGCATCAATGAATCTAAATAATAATGATGCAAACATGACTCCAAGTCAGTATCAACTTGTCAATAGACTTGGACGTGGCAATGCTGATCAGATGAAACTAAAAAAAAATAGATATGTTATTTTAAAAAATGGCAGCTTTACATCTTGTCCTGTTAATGACAGCACATGGGATATTAAGGGATCAACAGTTATTCATGATAACGAAGAACAGTTACTAGAAGTTTGGAATGCCATATTTAGTATTGGCAAAATACCCGTTCTATACTCACCTTATTTACAATTACCAACCGGTGATAAACGTCGTTCAGGATTGTTAATGCCTAATTTAGGCTATGATAGTGTTGATGGTATTGATTTTTCAATACCAATTTATTGGAATATTGCACCAAATTATGATGCCACCTTTACGCCAAGATTCTTGCAAGAGCGTGGTGTACAACTACAAACAGAATTTCGCTATTTAAATGAAATAGGCTTAGGCACACTTGCGTTTGACTGGCTACAACATGATAGTAAATATGATAAAGATAGAACCACTCATTTAAATGGCAATAATTATGATGACAATCGTCACCGTTGGTTATTTCATTGGAAAAATGAAGAATTAATAAACTATAATTGGCGTTTTTATGCTGATACAACTCGAGTTAGTGACAATCAATATCTGACAAATCTAAGCTCTAAATATGCTTCCCAAACTGCTGGGTATTTAACGCAGTTTTATAAAATTGCTTATAATGACGAGCATTGGGATATCACGTTAGGCTATAAACACTTTCAGCCATTTCACTCAGAATTAAAAAATTCACTTTACCAAACCGAACCACAGTTGGATATGAGTTATTATAATAATGATTTGGGTCCTTTCAAATTTAGAGCATTTTCTCAAGTGTCTCGCTTTTTGACATCTGGGCAAAATAAACCTAAAGCATGGCGAGCACATTTTGAACCTACACTTAATTATACCTTAACCAATTCTTGGTCATCATTAGCCACTGAAATGGGGTTTATGGCAACTCATTATAATCAAGATAATATTAGAAAAAACATTGATCAATATAAAGATTTAGATAAAAACGTAAATCGTTTTTTACCAAAATTTAGTATTGATGGTAAAGTCATCTTTGAGCGTAATATGCCTTTTATTGATGGCTATACACAAACCTTAGAGCCACGAGTAAAATACATCTATATTCCATACCGAAAACAATCGAATATTGGTGCCTATGATTCTACTATATTACAATCAGATTATATTGGTCTGTTTAGAGATCAGCCATATAGTGGCCTAGATAGAATTGCTTCAACCAATAAAATATCAACAGGAGTAACCACACGGTTTTATGATAATAGCAAGGTTGAAAAATTTAACCTATCAATTGGACAAATCACTTATTTTACTAAATCAAAAACGAGTGAACACAATAATGATCTAGACGAAAATTCTGATACAGGCAGTATTACTTGGGCATCAGATAATTTTTGGCGCATAAATAATGATATGATCTTTAGAAGTGGCGTCCAATATGATACTCGAATTGATACAATTTCATTAGCCAATGTAGTATTCGAGTATCGCGCATCGAGTGATAAGTTAATACAATTATCTTATCGTTATGCAAATCGTAACTATATTGACACTGTTGATAAAAATCCTTTTTATAGAGGTTATCGGCAAGATATTTCTCAAGCAGGCATGATGACTGCTTGGCCATTGTCACAAACTGTTAGTGCTGTTGGTTCATATTACTATGACGTTAAATTAGGACAAACCACTGATAGTTTTGTCGGATTACATTATAGTGACTGTTGTTGGGGAACAACAGTACAATATGGAAGAAAACTAACAGATTGGGACAATATTTCTCTCAAAAGTAAATATGAAAATAAACTGTCGATTAATTTCGAATTGCAAGGATTAGGCAACAACAAAGACGCCAAAGCTAAAATGCTAAACTTCGGCAAGCTACCATATACCACAACATTTGAGTAAAATATTTCTGCAAATATATTACCGATAAATTTATTGCATGCTATCAATGCTGCACAACAAAATGAGTTAAGTGAATATGAAATTATTAAAACTATTTATCGTTTTAAACCTAAGTTTAACTTTAGGAATGATAACTTCATTATCTGCAAATGCCGCACCTAAAGTTGTAGAACAAGTTGCTGCAATTGTTAATAACAATGTCATTTTAGAAAGTGATGTTAATGATATGTTAAAAACGATTAAAGCGAGTACTGATCCACAAAATTTACCTACGGATAAAGTACTAAGAAAACAAATTATTGATCGTTTAATTATTGAAAATCTAATTTTACAAAAAGCAGCTAAAGCTCAAATCACTATAAGTGATGATGAGGTAACCAGTGCCATTGATAGAATCGCTGCTGAAAATGATATGACTATCGATCAACTTCGAAGCAGGCTATCGATAATGGGCATTAGTTATGAAGCCTATCGAGAAAGAATCCATAATGACATGTTGATTGATAAAACTCGAATGCATGAAGTTAGATCTAGAGTCAGGGTTTCAGAAAAAGAAGTGGAAAATTTAGCTCAAAGTATTGCTCGCCAACCTACCAACAATGTTGAAGTAAAAATCAGTCATATTTTGATTTCCATTCCAGAAAAAGCTTCTAAACAGCAAATCGACAATGCGACAAATAAAGCACAAAATATTATTAATCGAGCACAAAAAGGTGAGAATTTTGCCAAATTAGCCACTACATATTCAAATGACGATCTTGCTTTAAAAGGTGGTAATATGGGTTGGCATAAACTTAATGAATTACCAACTATCTTTGAAGAACGTTTAGTTCGTGCACCAAAAGGTAGTATTATTGGTCCTATCCGTTCTGGAGTTGGCCTACATATTCTAAAAGTTGATGATACACGTTCAGAAGCCCAAAAAACTGTCAAAATTCAAGAAGTAAATGCACGCCATATTTTGATTAAAACAAATGTATTAATCACTGACCAAATAGCTAAACAAAAATTAACCGATATTCGCAAATCCATTACCAGTGGCGCAACAACCTTTGAAGCTGCAGCTAAGGCTAATTCTGAAGATACTGGTTCAGCAAGTAAAGGAGGCAACTTAGGTTGGAATCGTCCTGAAGTTTATGATAATGGTTTTAAAACAGCTCTAACTCAGCTAAAAAAAGGCGAAATTAGCCAGCCCATAAAGTCATCTTATGGCTGGCATTTAATTCAATTAATTGATTCAAGACAAGCAGATGGAACAAATGCTATAAATAAAGATCACGCTTATCGGCTTATTTTTAATCGTAAATTTTCCGAAGAAGCTCAGGTATGGGTTCAAGAAATAAAAGGTGATGCTTATATAAAAATTACAGGTGACGATAAAGATGAATAGTCGTATTCACCAAGGGCATTTTGCTCGTAAAAGATTCGGACAAAACTTTTTACATGATGATTATATTATCGAAAGTATTGTCGCGGCGATACAGCCTAAAACAGATCAAGCATTGGTTGAAATTGGTCCTGGGCTTGCAGCTTTAACAGTACCTATAAGTAAACATATTGATCATTTAACAGTCATAGAGATCGACAGAGATCTAGCCAGTAGATTAATTAAAAATCCATTTTTAAACAATAAATTAACTGTTATTGAACAAGATGCGCTGACCTTTAACTTTAATCAATTAGCAAATCAATTAGGTAAACCATTAAGAGTATTTGGTAACTTACCCTATAATATCTCAACACCTTTGATGTTCCACTTATTTGAACATGCAAATATCATTACTGATATGCATTTTATGTTACAAAAAGAGGTGGTAACCCGTTTAGTTGCAGCGCCTAACAGTAAAGATTATGGTAGATTGAGCGTTATGGCTCAATACTATTGTCAGATTATTCCGGTTCTCGAAGTCCCCCCAACATCATTTAAACCTGCACCAAAAGTTGATTCGGCAGTCGTTAGATTAATACCTTATAAAGAGAAGCCTTATCTTGTTAATGATATAAAAATACTTTCTCGTGTGACGACAGAAGCATTTAATCAACGACGTAAAACTATTCGTAATAGTTTAAGTAATATGTTTACTGTTGAACAATTAACAGAATTAAATATTGACCCCAATTTACGTGCTGAAAACTTAACAGTACAACAATATTGTCAACTTGCAAACTTATGGGGTTAACAGTATGGCAAATTTACTGATTGGTGATATTCATGGTTGTTATGATGAATTTATGCGATTGCTTGAAAAAGCAAAATTCTCGTCATCGGACACTTTATGGCTAACAGGTGATCTCGTTGCTAGAGGTCCAAAATCATTAGAAGTCCTAAGATTTGTTAAATATAATGCCAAGCAAATTCGATTGGTATTAGGTAATCATGACCTACATTTATTATCGATTTATGCCAATGTCACACCTTCCAAAAAGAAGGATAATCTAGATGATATCATTCATGCAGCAGATTTTGATGAATTAATGAATTGGCTCCGTAAACAGCCATTGGTTCAAATTGACGAATCACTCAAGTTAATTATGACCCATGCTGGTATCCCACCACAATGGGATCTTGAAACACTAAAAAAATGTGCTGACGATCTGCATGTTATGTTATCTAGCGGTTCCTATCTCCTATTCCTTGATAAAATGTATGGTAACTTTCCTGATGAATGGTTGCCTAACTTACAAGGTTTAGATAGGTTACGCTATATTGCTAATGCATTAACTCGTATGCGCTTTTGCTATGAAAATGGTCGGTTAGATTTTTATTATAAAAAATCGCCTGAGCAAACACCTTCTAAACTTAAACCTTGGTTTTTATTACCTAGTAAAATTCCAAACGAATATAGCATCGCTTTTGGACATTGGGCAGCATTAAAAGGAAAAGGTACACCAGAAAACATTTATGCACTTGATACAGGATGTTGTTGGGGTGGAAAATTAACATGCTTACGATTTGAAGATAAAAAATATTTTAAAAAGAAAAATATTGAAGCAAAAAATTAGCTCAACTACTATGAAAGGATCATTTATTATGTCTGCTTTATCTGCCATTAAATCAATATGGAAAGTGATTAACTTTATTAGAGAAATATTTCTTAACCTAATTTTCTTAATTATTATTATTTTAATTTTTAGTGGTATTACATTAGTCAAAGAAGCACAAAAAAAAGAAATTATTCCACAATATGGTGCATTGGTTTTAGATATTGAAGGGGTTATTGTTGACACTACTCTTTACAGTGATGAAATCTATGCTTTACAGAATAAAATTTATGGTAAAAAAGTAAATACCTCACGCGAAAATAGTTTGTTTGAATTAACTCAGAAAATAGCTCAAGCAGCTGCAGACCCAAAGATTACAAGCATAGTTCTAAAATTAGATAATTTTGTTGGTGCAGATATGAGTTCGCTGCAATATATCGGTAAATATTTAACTAAATTTAGTGAGGCAAATAAACCAATTTATGCATATGGATCGAATTTCAATCAAAGCCAATATTATTTAGCCAGCTATGCTAATAAAATCTATTTAACACCACTTGGGGCTGTTAATGTATATGGATTAGCAGCGAACAACCTATACTATAAAACCTTACTTGATAATTTAAAAATTAATACACACGTTTTTAGAGTGGGAACCTACAAGTCAGCCATTGAACCATTTATTCGGGATGATATGTCAGAAGAAGCAAAAAGCAATACAACACGTTGGTTAACACTTATGTGGAACAACTATCTTAATGACATTTCATCACAACGAAAAAAAGCCGATACACAATTAGTTCCGGCACCAGATACTATGTTGGCAAATTTAAAAGCGACTAATGGCAATATGGCTCAATATGCTATATCTAATGGGTTAGTCGATGTCATTGCATCTAATTACCAATTTGAATCGGAGTTTACTCATCAACATCATATCAGCATTTATGATTATCAACTTAAGTCAAAAAATAAAAATTTAGATAGTGATGACAACGAGGGCAACAAACCACTGATTGCCGTTGTATTTGTCAATGGCACTATTACCGATGGTGAAAATAGTAGTAATGTCGCTGGTAGCCAAGATATTGTTGAACAGCTCAGAAAAATCCGTAAGAACTTAAACGTACATAATATACAAGCAGTCGTATTACGAGTAAATAGCCCTGGGGGTAGCGTAGATGCATCAGAAGCAATTCGTAGTGAACTAGAAGCCTTACGTAGTTATCAAATTCCTATTGTTATCTCGATGGGAGGAATGGCTGCATCGGGGGGATATTGGATATCAACCGCATCTGATTATATAGTTGCAAGTCCAAATACCATTACAGGGTCTATCGGTATCTTCGGTATTATTCCAACATTCGAGAACTCTTTATCTCATATTGGTGTTTATAGCGATGGTGTAACAACATCACCATTAGCTAATAATACCTCGACGCAAAATCTACCTATCGAAATGAACCAATTGATTCAAACTAGCATTGATAATGGCTATCAAACATTTATTTCGTTAGTAGCTAAAGCTCGAAATATGACAATCGAACAAGTGGATAAAATAGGACAAGGGCAAGTTTGGTTAGGTTCAGAAGCCAGCAAAATTGGACTCGTTGATAAGTTAGGTGATTTTGATGATGCCATTGAAATTGCTGCCACATTAGCTAATGTAGCAGATTATGAAATTGATTGGCAAAAACCACAGGGAAATTGG
The DNA here is from genome assembly GCF_001690495.1 of Gilliamella sp. App4-10. Classification (GTDB taxonomy): domain Bacteria; phylum Pseudomonadota; class Gammaproteobacteria; order Enterobacterales; family Orbaceae; genus Gilliamella; species Gilliamella apicola_G. The sequence goes on along the minus strand of NZ_LZGS01000001.1, from coordinate 99,487 downwards.
TTTAATGCATTTTATTCAGATGTGATAGCGATGTTACCTAAATCAACTGCAGAAATATTTTTTGAACAATTGCCAGAAGCCAAACAGCTTCAACAACATGTTTCTTTATGGAATAAATTTCACGATCCTCAAAATCGCTATATTTACTGCCTAAATTGTGCTGATGTGCATTAAATACTTTGATCATTATCTACTATTTGTGGGTAGATAATGATTCTCCTTTCCTAACAATTTTATAACTTATTGATTCTATTTTTTAAGCTTTTGCCCTGATTGGGAAAAATAACGCATATGATTCATCGCTTCTTGAATGTATTGATAATTTGGTGTTTCATCAGTCTCACGATTATGTAAATCCATATAATGACTAATACCTAATCGATTCACAAGATAAATATTATCAGATGTCCTAATCGCATAAGAGCTATAATTTGACATTAAAAGCCAGTTACGATTAGTTATAGGATTAAATAAGTCATACCCTGTCGAATAATCGCTTATATCATTTTTCACATATAAATAATGTTTCATTAAAGTAGGAATGACATCTTCATGGCTGGTCATTTTTGCACTATTATTTTTAAGAGCTTCTAGCTCTCTGCCACCAATAATAATAAAAGGCACCTTTGTTTGCGCATCCGTATAATTACCATTATGCCCCCAAAAACCTAGTTTATTATCATTCATCTCTTGAGCATGATCACCAGTAATAATTAATATTGTATCATCTAACGAACCTAATTTAGTCAGTTCATCATAGACATTTTGTAATAAATAATCATCATAATAAACACTCTGTTTGTAACGATTAAAAATTGGTAAAGGATCGGTATCATTATTCAATGTCATATAATTAAGCTCACCAATAGGTTTGAATTTCACTGCAAAATCGGCAGGAAAGTCATAAGCATGAGGCGCATCATAAAATAAAAAGGAAAATGTTGGTCTAGAATTATCACGTATTTTATACCATGCTAGCCAATCATCCGTAATTTGTTTATCTCGATTAGATGCTGAACTATCTTTACTACTGATTCTTAAATTTTTGATAGTGACAAATGCTGTTCGGTCAAATTCTGGAGCGGTAACTTTAGCTGAAGTAAAGATGCCGATATTATAGTTTTCTTTCTGTAACGTTGTGATAAAGAGTGAAGGAATACTATTTCGTAAAAATGAATCCCAATACGTGCCAGGAATACCATAAAACAACCCAAAAATACCAGTACGCGTTGCATTACCAGTTGAGTAATGGTTATCAAAAATTACCCCATTATTTTGCTTAACAAAACGAAATGTATTAGGCGAAACGTCTTTACTAAACGTATCATATCGCCAAGAATCTAAGACAATAAACATAATATTTTTAAGTTTATTATTTTCTGGATTAATTACCAATGGATTTTTCGGATAATCAACGCTAGCATTGCTATTCTCCTTACTATACACAACTTTTCGTTGCCCTTTTTCATCAAAAAAAGTCATAATTTTTTTCGAAGTAAATGGTCGATAAAGTGGAATATATTCTTTCACGACCATAATAGGCGAATAAGCATAATAAAAGGCAATCATATGCATAATATGACTAATTAAAAATGAGCTAAAAAGAAAGATTGTTGATAGCAATACAATTCTGGATTTTTTATGTGGTAAAATCAATTTATTGTTGATTAAGTAAAGAAGAAAATACTCAAGACAAAATGAAGCAACAATAAGAACAAACATTAAAAAGTAAGTAAACATCGAAAAGTCAACAACCTGCCCAGAAAAAACCATTGATAAAACAGATTGATTGATGTGGAAACGGTATTGCTGGAAAACAATAGTATCAACATATAACCCAATTTGAAAAAAACTGAAGAGTATAGCAAGAATAATAGTACGCACAGATTGTTGTAACCACAGCAAAGGGATACAAACAATTAAAAGTAATAGATAGGCTGAGAAAAAATGCCCCAAAACAGCAAGCACAGAAAATGTTACCCCAACCCAATAAAATGCAATTCCAGGGACAAGGAAGAAACGAATTGCTATTACTGATGAAATCAAGATATTAATTAGAACAAAGAGGTATAATTTTTTCATAGTATCTGCTATTAAATAATTGACTCTACATATAAGAATCTTACAGCATTTTATACTTAACCCTAGCGCTTTCCTCAAATTTTTTAACAAACTAGCACTACGGAAATAAATTACTAATAATATCTTAACAAAAAGGGCCCAATTTAGAGCCCTCTTATCTTAGTTTAAATAAAATTATCGACGGTCTGCAAGAACTCTTAATAACATTAAAAATAAGTTAATAAAATCAAGATAAAGGGTTAATGCACCTAAAATAACAAATCGTCTAAACATATTAGGATCATCTTGTGATAATTGATTACCTAATTCTTTCAGTTTTTGCGTATCATAAGCTGTTAACCCAGCAAAAACAAATACTCCAATATAAGTAATTGCCCACATTAATGGTTGACTTTGCATAAAGATATTAACTAGTGAAGCGATTACAATACCCACTAATCCCATAAATAAAAAACGACCAAAACCAGACAAATCACGTTTAGTAGTATAACCATAACAAGCTAATGCGGCAAACATGCCTGCCGTGATAAAAAATACACTAACAATAGACGAATGAGAATATACAATAAAAATAGAAGTTAATGTTAATCCACTGACAGCTGAATAAAGCATAAATAATGTTGTTGCAGTACTACCTGACAAACGCCCGATCATACCAGACAAGAAAAAAACTAAACCTAATTCGGCTACAATTAAAATCCAAGAAAATACACTAAGAGAAATATAACCTCTTGGATTGAAAGTAAACAATAATTGAATCATTGCAGGGCTAGACGAGGCAAACCAAGCAACAATCCCTGTTAAGACTAAACCGACAGTCATCCAACCATAAACATGGCTCATATACGTTTGAATTCGACTACCTGTTTGTTCAATAATTGAACCATTAGGTGAATAATTTTTCATTAATTACCTCTCATTAAAAAAGAATGATATAACTTGGTATTATTATATCCTAAATAAATACTAATACCATTTTTTCAATGCTTCTTTATCCGTTTTTTTTGCCTGAACCCAATTTTCTCCTTGAGACGTTCGTTCTTTCTTCCAAAAAGGTGCTTCGCTCTTTAATATATCCATAATAAACTCTGTAGCTGCAAACGCATCTGAACGATGTGCGCTACTTACTCCTACAAAGACAATTTGTTCATTTGCATTAATTTCTCCTACCCGATGGATTAACACAACTCGACTTAATTGCCATCGCTCTCTAGCTCGGATTACAATATTGGCTAATACCTTTTCAGTCATTCCAGCATAATGTTCTAAAAAGAGGCTTATCGTTTGTTTTTCATTACTACGTACTTTACCCATGAAAGAGACAACAGCACCATCTTGTGGTAATTGTGAAAGCCAATCGTTTAGCTTATTAACATTAATAGGCTCTTTGCTGATTTTGATAATCTCCATAATATTACCCACCTGTCACAGGAGGGAAAAATGCAATTTCATCGCCATCTTGAACAATATAATCAAAATCAACTAATGTTTGATTTACAGCACATAAAACAGAACTTTCTTTGAAAGCCAATAACCATAGATCACCACGATCTCTTAACTGTTCAATAAGATAAGAAACTGAAAGTTGATTAGCATCTAACATAATATACTCAGTCCCCACTAATTCTCTAATTTGAGCAAAAAAAATAACTTTATTCATCTTATCTCTATTAAACTTTTTCGGCTACAAAGTTACCTGACTTACCACCACTCTTAGACAATAATCTTACTTGAGATATTATAATATCTCTTTGAACGGCTTTGCACATGTCATAGATTGTTAAGGCTGCAATCGATGCGGCAACCATCGCCTCCATTTCTACACCGGTTTGCCCGTTTAATCGACAAAAAGATTGAATTCTAACACAATTTTTTATTCGATCCGTTTCGATGTTAATTTCAATTTTACTCAAAAAAAGGGGATGACAAAGTGGAATAAGCTCCCAAGTTTTCTTAGCAGCTTGAATACCTGCAATTCTTGCTGTTGCAAAAACATCACCTTTATGATGTTTACCTTCAATAATCATATTCAGTGTTTTAGCATTCATTAAGACTATTGATTCAGCACTTGCTTGTCGCGTTGTTATCTGTTTATCTGAAATATCAATCATATGAGCATCACCGCGCTGATTAATATGCGAAAATGACTCAAACATCTTTTAATCCTTAGCAATTTATAAATTATCAACTTATAGCCAAGATAGCAAATTTTACCAATAGTTACCACTATTCAGTTTAATTTATTAAAGTAATAAATACCGACCAATAATTAAAACTTTTTAATAACAATAAAAACATACTAGACCGTAATCCTTTTGAAAAAAGGAGATTATTATTCATAGTTTTTGCAGGTTAAGTAAAAACTGCGTACAATATAGCTTTATATTAATTATAATATTTGTGATTTTTTAATGCTTATCGCTCATATAGCCTTACCTGTACCACTTTACCAAATATTTGATTATCAATTAACAAAGCCAGCCCAAATTGGAATGCGAGTTAAAGTTCCTTTCGGCAAACGTCACACAATAGGAATTATTGTTAGTATTGATGAAAAAACTAAATTTGATATTCAAAATTTAAAAACTATTACTACAATTATTGATACAGAACCTGTTTTTACCCCTTCTATTTGGCAGTTATTAAACTGGGCTGCTGGTTATTACCATTATCCCATTGGTGAAGTTTTATTTCATTCTATCCCTGTTTTATTACGGCAAGGGAGAGAAGCAGTCAAAAAAGAACTCAAACAATGGCAATTAACCGAGCTGGGTAAAAATATTGATTTGAAATCGCTATCACGTGCTCCGAAACAAAAATTATTATTATCATCATTTAGAAATAATACTATTTCTGAATCTAATGGAAGTAGTGCCACCTATCACGGATTACAGAAAAAAAATCTTATAGAACAAGTAAGCTGCCAACCAGATAATATTCAATGGCAAACAAACTTTTCGACTAACACTAGTTCAATTCAGTTAAATAAAGAGCAGACCTATGCCATAGAAACAGTCAATAAAAAAAATCACCAATTTGAGGTGTTTTTATTGGAAGGAGTAACTGGCTCGGGTAAAACAGAAGTTTACTTAAATATACTATCTAATATTTTAGCTACTGGTAAACAAGCATTAGTGCTAGTTCCAGAAATTGGATTAACACCACAAACAATTAAACGTTTTCAACAACGTTTTAATGCGCCAATTGATATTTTACACTCAGGATTAACTGATAAAGAAAGACTATCTGTTTGGCTAAGAAGTAAAAATGGAGAGAATGCTATTGTTGTTGGCACTCGCTCATCACTTTTTACTCCATTTAAAGACTTAGGAGGGATTATTGTTGATGAAGAACATGATAGTTCCTATAAACAACAAGAAGGTTGGCGTTATCATGCTCGAGATTTAGCAATTATTCGAGCTAAATTTGACAATATTCCTATTGTTTTAGGCTCTGCGACGCCTTCACTTGAAACACTCAATAATGCACAAAATCACAAGTACCATTTATTACAATTAACCGAAAGAGCCGGTAAAGCAAGACTTGCCAAACAGTCGATATTGGATCTGCGAGGATTGGCACTTACTGCAGGTTTATCTCAACCATTGATTCAACAAGTAAAAAAGCATTTATCCAATAATAATCAGGTAATGTTATTTTTAAATCGTCGAGGTTTTTCACCGTTATTAATATGCCATGATTGTGGTTGGATTGCTGAATGCCCTCGTTGTGATAGACCTTATACATTACATCAAAAAAAACACAAACTAATTTGCCATTATTGTGATACACCAAGAACTGTTCCCAAACAATGTCCAAAATGTGGTTCAACTCATTTAATGCCAATTGGATTTGGAACTGAACAACTCGAACAACAGCTTGAGAACCTTTTTCCTAATATCAAGATTAGTCGTATTGATCGAGATACAGTGAGTAAAAAAGGTGCATTAGATAACTATTTACAAAGTATCCAACAAGGTGGAGCACACATTTTAGTTGGTACACAAATTTTAGCTAAGGGGCATCATTTTCCTGATGTAACTTTAGTTGGAATTGTCGATGTTGATGGTGCTCTATTTTCAAGTGATTTTCGAGCAACTGAGCGATTTGCTCAAATTTATACTCAAGTATCAGGTAGAGCAGGACGTGAAACTAAAGCAGGGCAAGTGATTTTACAAACGTATCATCCCGATCACCCTTTACTTAATGTGTTACTAACTAAAGGCTATCAAAATTTTGCCAAGCTAACGTTACAAGAACGGCAACAAACACAATTACCACCATTTAGTTACCAAACATTAATTCGTGCTGCAGATCGTAATAATCATCACGCTCCAATATTTTTAAAACATATACATGATTGGCTAAAAGTGCATTGTGATCATGCTTTATGGCAACTTGGACCAATGCCTGCAAATCAACCAAAGAAAGCAGGATATTATCGTTGGCAATTACTCCTTCAACATACAAATAGGCAACAGTTACAACAGATATTGGATCAACTATTAATAACAATCGATAATTGGAGTGAAACGTCTAAAGTGAGATGGAGTATTGATGTAGATCCTATTGATAATTAAAGCGATATTATTTCCACCAATATTAATTGGTGGAAATAATAAATTATAATATTATTTTACCAGCATTTTTAGCTAGTGTTGCCTGTCCAATACCTGAAACTTCTTTTAACTGCTCGATGGAAACAAAGGGTCCAAATTTTTCTCGGTAATCAATAATCTTCTGAGCTTTATTCGATCCAATCCCAGTCAACATTTTTGATAATTCTTCTGCTGTTGCAGTATTGATATTTACTTGAACAATGTGTTTTTGTTCTTGTTTAATTGGTGTTGACGTTGCAGGAGCCGAATCGGCAAAGCTCGTGTTGGAAAAAATAAAACTTGATAACAAAATACATAATAGTGAAAATACTTTCATTTGATCAACCTCTAAAAATAGTTACGCAAGTAAATTTGCTTTATAACTATCTCACCTAATCAAATAAAAAAATTTCATGAATAATAAAAATGAGAAAAGTCACTCAAGTGACTTTTCTTTTTTTCAATTATTACCACTATTTTGGGAGTTAACTCACAAATTAGAATCAGGCATAATTTCAATCTTAGCCTTAGAACGTATATCTGTAGCAAGATAATAATGCGTATCATTAATGAATAAAGGTAACAACTCAGAAGAAATATCTTCATATTCTTTTGGTGTATCAACCTTAGTTAGTGCAACAATATAAGCATTTTTATCATCTAAAAATTCCGCACCATAAATAGGTTTGCCTGCTGCTGAAAGATTTAAATTAAATACCATATTAACAACTTTTTGATCTAATTCTGTTGAATTTCGATTCAAAGTATATCTTTTTGCAAATTGCACATTTTTAGCATTTCCAGTTTCATTTAATTGAGTCAATATATTATCGACACTCGATTTAAATTGGCTATTAGCCATTTTTGTAAAAAGCTTTTTATGGATTTCATCTTTAACTTCATCAAATGGCGCTATACCTTCAGGACGATAATCAACTGTTTGTACAACAAAATCATATTTTCCATAATTTCTGTCTACAGGTATTAAATCAGAAATTTTATCAGTTACCTTACCGTCAACTATCATTTCTTCACTAAAAATTACATCTCTAACTTCAGGATGAGTAGCAATTGAAAACTTATCATTGAAAGATACCCAATCAGTGCTAATTACCTCACGTCCAACTTTGTTAGCAAGCTCTTCGATATTCTTAGGGGAATTACTCAATGCAGTTCTAATTTTATTTTCTTCACTTTCTAAAACTTGTTGTATTTTTTGTTTAGTGAGTTTTGACTCAATTTGATGCTTAGCATAATCAAAATTCATAAATTTTTTAGGTTGTATACCATCTAATTTTACTATCACATAACCACCATCAACAGTGATTGGTGATGAAATTTTTCCTACTTTTTTCAACTGAGCATCTTTAAAAACCTGAGGTAAAGATTCATCATCAGCAAACCACCCCAATGAACCATTCTTACCATATGGCGAAATATCATTATTTTTGTTAACAGTTTTAACAATATCTTCGAAATCAGCTCCGGAAGAAATATCTTTGGCAATATCATAAGCTTGGTCTTTATCAGTAACAAAAATTACACTATAAGCTTTCTTGGCAGGATATGAATAAGCTCTAATATTTTTATTATACTCATTTTTAACCTCGTCTGTAGTAACGTTAATATTTTTTGCCAATATATCTTGAGAAATAACAATATATTTAACCTTCACTCGCTCATTTTTGAAAAACTCTTTTGAATGTTCGTTATAATATTTTTGTTCGTCTTCTAATGTTATATTCGCCTCATCAATATCACTTATCGAGGTATTGACAGTGGCAGCATATATATTTCTAGTTTGATTTTTGAGTGAAGATATTTCTAAATCAATTGGCAAAACAAAATTACTATTTGTTAGCGCACTAATAACCTGTTGTTGTTGTAATACAGTTCTTATAATTTCGGCATAACTATCTGGAGTAAAATTATTTTCAGCAAGAAGGTTTAAGTATGTTTGATTATCAAATTTACCATTTTTGAAAAAATCTTTCTGTTTCTTGATAAACTTTTTAATCTGATCATTACTAATAGCTACGCCAATCTTTTGCGAAAATTTATAAGCTAAATAATTATCAATTTGATAAGATAATACATTACGACGTAGCTGTTTAATAAAAGAGCTATCACCTCCAGCATTAGCTGTTACTGTTCTAGCTTGGGCTTCAAATTCAGCTCGACTGATACCATTACCATCAACTTTTGCAATGTATTGTTGCTGATCACGTGCGCTGTGACCACCACTAGTAAAGCCTAAAAATCCGACTCCAGTGAAAATAAAACATACAATAATTATTGCAAAAATAATTTTAACAACAATATTATTTGCTGCTGTTCGGATTGTTTCCATCATATCTTGCGATTCTCCATATACCTAATGTTGCATTTTAAAAGTATAACATATTTAACTAAATTGGCTATTGTCAGAATATTAAGCCTAAAAAAAAGATCAACTTTAAGTTGATCTTTTTTAAATTAAAAAATATTTAATTTAATCTGGCAGGACTCCCAGATCTATTTTTTAATTTCTTAATAGCCTTTTTAGCGGGTTGTTTTAATGTTTCTTTTTTATCTATTGATTCTATACCAAATGGATTATTTTGCAGTGCAATTGTTAACACCTCATCAATCCATTTTACTGGATGTATATCAATTTCAGATTTCACATTATCGGGGATATCTTCCAAGTCTTTAACATTATCCATTGGAATCAATACAGTTTTAATTCCACCGCGGTGCGCAGCTAATAACTTTTCTTTTAGCCCACCAATAGGTAAAACTTCGCCACGTAATGTTATTTCACCCGTCATAGCAACATCAGAACGAACAGGATTACCGGTTAATGTGGAAATAAGTGAAGTACACATTGCAATACCTGCGCTTGGTCCATCTTTTGGCGTTGCACCATCAGGCACATGAACATGGATATCGCGTTTTTCATAAAAATCATTATTAATACCCAATTTTTCTGCACGAGATCGAACAACTGTCAATGCCGTTTGAATTGACTCTTGCATTACATCACCTAATGAACCTGTATAAGTTAATTTCCCTTTACCTATTACACTTACGGATTCAATAGTGAGTAAATCTCCCCCCACTTCTGTCCACGCCAGTCCAATAACTTGACCGATGCGGTTTTGATTATCTGTTTTTCCATAATCAAAACGTTGTATCCCTAGGAAATCTTTTAAGTTATCTTGTTTTACCGTTACTTTTTTCAATTTGCTATTTAATGCTAATTGTTTAACAATTTTACGGCAAATTTTTGCGATCTCTCTTTCTAGGTTTCTTACACCAGCTTCCCTTGTATAATAACGAATAATGCCGATAATAGCAGAATCATCAATACTAATTTCTTTTGGTTTTAAGCCATTATTTTCTATTTGCTTAGTAAGTAAATGTTGTTTAGCTATATTTAATTTTTCATCTTCCGTATAACCAGAAAGACGAATAACTTCCATTCTATCCAACAATGGTGCAGGGATATTCATAGAATTAGCTGTTGCCACAAACATCACATCAGATAAATCATAGTCGACTTCTAAATAATGGTCGCTAAAGGCATTATTTTGCTCTGGATCAAGTACTTCTAATAATGCTGATGCAGGATCACCACGCATATCGGATGCCATCTTATCAATTTCATCTAATAAAAATAATGGATTCTTGACCCCTACTTTTGCCATACGTTGAATTAATTTACCTGGCATTGAACCAATATAAGTGCGTCTATGCCCACGAATCTCAGCCTCATCTCGCACTCCACCTAGTGCCATGCGAATATATTGACGTCCTGTTGCTTTAGCTATCGATTGACCCAGTGACGTTTTACCCACGCCAGGAGGTCCAACCAAACATAAAATAGGGCCTTTAACTTTATTAACACGACCTTGAACTGCTAAATATTCTAAAATTCTATCTTTTACACGTTCAAGCCCATAGTGATCTTTATTTAAAACTTTTTGTGCACCTTCAATATCTTTTTTAACTTTACTACGCTTATACCAAGGAACTTGAATCATCCAATCAATATAGCCTCGAACAACTGTTGCTTCTGCAGACATTGCTGGCATCATCTTTAGCTTATTAAGTTCAGATAATGCTTTGTCTGTCGCTTCTTTTGGCATTCTAGCTTTAATGATTTTTTCTTTTAACTCTTCGTATTCATCTGGCTTATTATCTATATCGCCTAACTCTTTATGAATAGCTTTAATTTGCTCATTGAGGTAATACTCTTTTTGAGCCTTTTCCATTTGCTGTTTAACACGTTGTCGAATATTTTTTTCGACTTGTAGTAATTCAATTTCTGATTCCATCAAAGAAATAAGCAATTCAAATCGCTTTACAAGATTCGCTGTTACTAAAATCTCTTGTTTCTGATCGACTTTTAAAAATAGAGTAGCTGCAATAGAATCAGCTAAACGAGATGGCTCTTTAAGTAAACGGATAGAATCAACAACTTCCTGAGTTATCTTTTTGTTAAGCTTTGAATATTCATCGAAGTTAGATAAAGTCAAGCGAATCATAGCTTCACTTATATCAGCAGCCTTTTTTACTTCACTTAATGGCTTAACTTCTGCAATAAAAAATTCATTGCCTTCATGTTCAACCACATCAATCATTTTAGCTCGTTCAACACCTTCAACAAGAACCTTTACTGTCCCATCAGGTAATTGAAGTAACTGTAAAACATTAGCCACAGTTCCAACTTCATATAAATCATCTATAGCTGGATCATCTTGTGAAGGATTTTTTTGGGTTACAAGAAAGACTTGCTTATCCATTTCCATTGCACCTTCTAAGCAACGTATTGATTTACTTCGACCAACAAAAAGAGGGATTACCATATGTGGAAATACAACAACGTCACGCAATGGTAAAATAGGCATAATCATGTGTTTAGTTCGTTTTATTTTCATTTTATTATCTCTAGTAGTACAACCCCATTAGATAGATATTGGGATTGTTTTTAGATATTCAAGCCTATCTTTTTTGATTTAAACATACACTATTTCTGGATCATCTTGACAGTATTTATAGAAATTTTACTTTAGTATTAATTCGAAATTATAGTTCTTCTTGCCATCATATTTATGATGGCAAGTTTGTATTTCAAGCAGATAATTCAGCATCTTCACAAAGCACTAATTTCGGTGCTTGGGAACACTCAACAGTTTCTTTTTCTACAATCACTTTTTTAATAGTATTCATTGATGGTAAATCGTACATTGTATCTAATAGTATATTTTCCACAATTGAACGCAAACCTCTCGCTCCTGTTTTTCGTTGCATCGCTTTTATAGCAATAGCATCCAGAGCTTCTTTAGTAAACTCAAGTTCAACACCATCTAATTCAATCAAAGTTTGAAATTGTTTAGTTAAGGCATTTTTCGGCTCAGTTAAAATATTAATTAAAGCATTTTTATCCAATTCAGATAATGTACCAATAACGGGTAACCTTCCAATAAACTCTGGAATTAAGCCAAACTTAACTAAATCTTCAGCTTCAATTTGTGTTAATAATTCTGACTCAGAAACTTTATTTTTAGTACTTTTTACATCAGCACCAAAACCTATTCCAGTATTAATTGACACTCGATTTTCAATAACTTTATCCAAGCCACTAAATGCACCACCACAAATAAACAGAATCTTTGAAGTATCAACTTGTAAGAATTCCTGCTGAGGGTGTTTACGCCCACCTTTTGGTGGAACTGAAGCAATAGTACCTTCAATAATTTTCAATAAGGCCTGTTGAACCCCTTCGCCTGATACATCTCGAGTAATAGAGGGATTATCCGATTTTCGTGAAATTTTATCTATTTCATCAACGTAAATAATGCCATGCTGCGCTTTTTCGACATCATAATCACAATTCTGTAATAATTTTTGGATAATATTTTCTACATCTTCGCCAACATAACCAGCTTCAGTTAACGTTGTTGCATCAGCCATTGCAAAAGGCACATCTAAAAAACGAGCTAATGTTTCAGCTAATAACGTTTTACCACTACCAGTAGGTCCTATGAGCAAAATATTACTTTTGCCTAATTCAACATCATTGTGACTCGTATAATTACGTAATCGTTTATAATGATTATAAACAGCAACAGATAAAACTTTTTTTGCTCGTTCTTGACCAATTACATATTCATCAAGATGTTGTCTAATTTCATGCGGTGTTGGTAATGGTTTACTAATAAACTCTTCATGTGAAAAAAAGCTTTTTGTCTCTTCTTTTAAAATATCATTGCATAATCCTATACATTCATTACAAATATAAATAGATGATGGTCCAGCAATGAGTTTACGGACTTCATGCTCACTTTTACCACAAAAAGTACAATAGAGTAATTTTTCTGAATTTTCTTTATTCACTTTTTCTACCTACCTAATATTAAGAGCGTTTACTATATATGGCATCAACTAGGCCATATTCAACAGCCTTATCGGCAGACATGAAATTATCACGATCAGTATCTTTTTCAATCACACTAATATCTTGGCCTGTGTGCATTGCTAAAATATTATTTAAGCGATTTTTTACCTGTAAAATTTCTTGCGCATGTATTTGAATATCTGAAGCTTGTCCTTGAAAACCACCTAATGGTTGATGGATCATTACGCGAGCATTAGGTAGACAATAGCGTTTACCTTTAGTGCCAGCAGTTAAAAGTAATGATCCCATTGAACACGCCTGTCCTAAACAAATAGTACTGACATCTGGTTTTATAAATTGCATTGTGTCATAAATAGCCAAGCCAGCTGTAACAACACCGCCTGGCGAATTAATGTACAAATAGATATCTTTATCAGGATTTTCAGCTTCTAGAAATAACATTTGAGCGATAATAAGATTTGCCATATTATCTTCAACTTGCCCAGTCAAAAATATAACTCGCTCTTTTAACAATCGTGAGTAAATATCGTAAGCTCGCTCACCACGAGAGCTTTGCTCAACAACCATTGGAATCACACCCATATATGGTTCTAAAGGCATTTTTATCTCCTAATTAAACAAAATAGCCCAAACAGACGATCCTTATTTGGGCTTTGATGATTTTTAAATTAAATGAAAAAGCTAATAGATTAAGCAATTTGCTGGTTCATTAATTCAGAAAACGAATAATTCTTTTCTGTTACTTTTGCACTAGCTAATAATAGATCAACCACTTGATCTTCTAATGCTACAGCTCGAATATTTTCCATCGCTTTCTTATCTTTGCGATAATATTCTAAAACTTCTTTTGGATCTTCATATGCAGTTGCAATTTCATCAATTAATGCCTGAACACGCGCCTCATCCGCAGTTAGTTTATTACTTTCAATGATTTCACTAAATAATAAACCAGTAGCAACTCGTTTTTTGGCCTCAGCTTCAAATAGTTCTTTAGGTAGTTCCATACCTTGTTTTACATTACCGCCAAGACGAGATAACGCTTGTTGACGTAATACATCAACTTCACGATCAATTAATGCCACTGGTACATCAATTTCATTATTTTTAACTAAACCATCAATAGCTTGTACTTTGACTTTATTACGGATTGTTGCATTGAGCTCACGTGTCATGTTCTTACGAACTTCAGCTCGCAGGCTTTCAACACTACCATCAGCAATACCAAATCGTTTAATAACATCCTCTGTAAGTTCTGGTAATTCAAGTTCTTCTACTTTTTTAAGTGTTGCCGTAAATACAGCTGGTTTACCTTTTAAATTTTCAGCATGATAATCTTCTGGGAAAGTCACATTAATATCAAATTGATCACCTTTTTGATGACCAATAATTGCATCTTCAAAACCAGGAATCATACGACCTTGACCCAATACCAATGCAAAATCATTAGCCTTACCACCTTCGAATTCAACACCATCAACTTGACCAACAAAATCCAAAGTAACACGATATTGCTCTTTAGCTGCTTTTTTAACTTCTTTCCAAGCACCTTGTTGTTTGCGTAATGTTTCAATCATTGTTTCGATATCAGCATCTGCAACTTCCGCTACTGGTTTTTCAACTTCAATCTTATCTAAATTTTCAACTTTGATTTCTGGGTAAACTTCAAATTCAACAGTAAAAGTATAATCTTCACCTTTTTTATATTCTTGTGGTGGAGTATAAGTTGGGGCTCCAGCTGGATTTAGTTTTTCTTGAATAATTGCTTCAACAAAATTTCGTTGCATTAAGTCACTCAATGCATCTTGTAAAATAGAAGCTCCATAACGTTGTTCAACAATTTTTAAAGGCACTTTTCCCTTTCGGAAACCATCAATACGTACTTTTTTGGCTGTATTAATAAGTTCTTTATCAACCGCTTTTGTAATATCTTCAGCTTTAATTGTAATTGATAAACGTCGACCTAAACCTTGTGTTGTTTCTACCGAAACTTGCATCTTTATACCTCGAAATTATTGAATATTATCTGCCCATAATTATATAAAACGATAACTGAGCTAAAAAATTTAAAAAATAGGCATGCATTATACCGACCGTAATCGTCTACGTCGAGACATTTAACAGTTTCTTCTCAAGCGCTTTCAAGCGTTTATGCATTTCGTTAATATGTAAGACCAATGATGCCGTTTTTCGCCATGCTTTATTTTTTTGTAGTGGGATACCTGATGAATAAACACCCGGCTCAGTTATTGGACGCATCACCATTCCCATACCGGTTACTGTAACTTGATCACATATCTCCATATGCCCATTAATAACACTAGCACCACCAATTAAGCAATGACGTCCAATGGTTAGGCTTCCAGCCATAATAACACCACCCGCTACCGCTGTATGATCACCAATAATATCGTTATGCGCTATTTGGCATTGATTATCAATAATTACACCATTCCCTATAACAGTATCATCTAACGCACCTCGATCGATTGTTGTTGAGGCACCAATTTCAACATTATTACCAATAATAACACGACCTAATTGGGGAATTTTAATCCATTTCCCTTTATCATTTGCATAACCAAATCCATCTGCACCAATTACAGTGCTTGATTGAACTAAGCAATTTTCGCCTATAACGCAATTATGATAAACAGAAACATTAGCCCACAATTTTGTGCCTGCACCTATTGTTGTATTTTTACCAATAAAGCAACCAGCACCAATAATACAATTATCACCTAATACAACACCACTTTCGATAACTGCATTAGCTCCTATCGAAATATTGCTACCTAACTGAACAGTTGAATCAATGACTGCTGTTGGTGCAATATCTTTTGCTGGCGTTGGCGTAGTATCAAGGATTTGTGCTAATTTTGCGTATGCAAGATATGGATTTTTTACAATGAGCGCCGCGCCATTCCAATATTGAAGGCACTCTTCTGTCATTACGACAACAGAAGCTTTACATTCTAATAAATTATTTTGTAATTTTTTATCAGACAAAAATGTAATTTGACCTGATTTTGCACTTTTCATTGATGCTATGCCGGTGATAATCAAACCACCATCACCATATAACTTAGCATTAAGTTGCTTAGCTAGTTGCTCTAAACGGAAAGCAAACATTATTTTTTTACCTTTTCTAGCACTTTATCTGAAATATCAACAGCATCTGAAGATGATAATGTCGCTTCAGCCTTTAAGATAATATCGTATTTTTCTGTTGTAACAATATCTTTCACAGCTTCTTGAATTTTAGTTAATAATTTACCAGCTTCTTCAGTTTCACGTTTACGATAATCATCAGAAAATGCCTTAGCTTTATTTTCAAAATCAGAAATTATCTTATTTAATTTACTTTTTTCAGAAGAAGACAAGGTTAAACCATCTTTCTTTAGGCGAGCAGCTGCTTCACTTGCTCTCTTTTCTTCTGCCTGTAATGATTTAGCTCTTGCTTCAAATTCATTATCTAATGCTTTACCTACTGATTCACGTTGAGGCATACGTTGTAGTACTGACATAACATCAACCACACCAATTTTAACTTCAGCGTTTGCAAAACCTGCAAAGAGCAATGCAACACTGATACCAAGAATAGATATAATTTTTTTCACTTTAATCACCTATGTGTTTTTAATGTATAACATGGAATTACCATGTAGAGCCTATATTAAATTGGAACTGTTGTGATGAGTCACCGTCATATTTCTTAAATGGTTGAGCATAAGAAAAGACCAAAGGACCCAAGGGCGACATCCACTGTACAGCAAGCCCTGCTGACATTCTAATATCCGATGAAGAACTATAATCTGGAATATTATTCCCTTTTAAGTCCCATTTGGTATCCCATACAGTACCTGCATCAAAAAATAGTGAGGTTCTAATATTATCGGCATATTTTTCGCCAGCAAATGGAGTAGGAACAATCAATTCTGTACTAACAAAAGTTATAGCGTTACCCCCTACTGCATCTTTTGATTTTGTGCATCCAGATGTATTATCTAAGTTATCACAGACCCCACTTTTATTCAGATATACTGCTTTAGGACCCACAGTATTTGATTTAAAACCACGCAGCACTGACGCTCCACCAGCATAGAAGTTTTCGTAGAATGGCAACTCTTTACCTCCTAAACCTCCACCATAACCTAATCGAGCACGAGTTAAGAAGATCCAATTATGATCATTGTCAATTGGATAATAGTAAGACACATCTGAAACTAATTTATAGAATCGATTATCAAATACAGGCGCTGTGACTTTAGCACTAGCAGTCACTTTTAAGCCATCAGTTGGAAAGAATCCACGATCTAAAGAATTATATATCCAATAAGCATTTAATAATAAATCATTAGTATCGAAAGAAATAGAATTTCTATTTTTTACATTTTTGCCCATCGAATCAAAATAACGCCACATACCATACTGAGGTTGCATGTCAGATAACTTATGGTTAGCAAATTCGGAACCAAATCGAATAAAATTATTTTCACTAATTGGAAAACCTAAATTCGCTGATGCCCCCCACGTCTTACTGGAGTATTCTGACTCATCATCTTTATCGTCATTTTTATAGGTGTTATAGTAAATACTACCACCTAAACTCACACCATCAACGGTAAAATAAGGATTAACGATAGAAACAGACGCAGTTTTATCAGTATCTGTAGTATTAACGTCAAATGAGACGCTATTACCGGTACCTAACCAGTTATCTTGAGAAATACCAGCATTAAAGCTAAGACCACTATCAGAACCGATACCAACACCAAATTTGATACTACCTGTATTACGCTCAGCGACCTTATAAATAATATCAACTTGATCATCTACTCCTGACACTCGTTCGGTATTTACTTCAACAGTATCAAAAAAACCTAGACGATTTAAACGTTCTTTACCTAATTCGACTAATCCATTGCTTAACCAAGCGCCTTCCATTTGTCGAAATTCACGACGAATTACGCTTTCGCTGGTTACTGTATTGCCTACTATTTTAATATTGCGAACATAGAAACGCTCACCTACATCAACAAGAACAGCTAATTTCACAGTATGAGCTACATCATCCATTTCAGGTTGAATTGAAACTCTAGGGTAGGCATAACCAAAATTAGCAAGTAAACGCTTAACATTATCTTCAATTTCAGTAATTTTTTTACCATTATACAGCTCACCAACTGTTACTTTTTCATTAGCAATTTTGGCAATAGCCTCTTTGTGCCCAGCAAAATTACCTATAAATTCAAGTTGTGATAACTTATACTGTTCACCTTCATGAATATTAATTGTTACGTAAATGCCTTTTTTGTCTGGCGTTAAACTAACTTGCGTTGACTCAATATTAAAACGAGCATAACCTCGATTTAAATAAAAACTTTGCAACTCATCTAAATCCGAAGCCAATTTTTGTTTTTGATACTTACGATCACTAAGCATGTTCCACCAAGGCACTTCATCACGTAAAGTAAAACGAGAAATAAGCTCTTCTGATGAAAAAGCTTTAGCACCAACAATATTGATCTGATCAATTAATGCCGACTTACCCTCAGCAACAACTATTTTTAAATTAACTCGATTACGAGACAGAGGAGTTACAACCGCTTTAATTTGAGCGTTATATTTACCGACACTGTAATAAAAATCTTCTAAACCCTTTTCTATAGCTGAAAGCATAGTTCGATCCAATGCTTCGCCTTCACGAATACCAGAGCTATCCAGATTTTTCTTTAGCATGTCATCTTTAACAGATTTATTACCAGAAAAAGTTATGCTAGAAATAGTGGGGCGCTCTTGCACATGAACAATTAGCCTATCACCATCACGAGAGACGGTAATATTATCAAAGTTACCACTAGAATAAAGTGATTTGATGATTCGTCCTAAATCAGCTTCATTAACATAGTCACCAACTTGGATTGGCATTTCAAGTAGTGCAGCCCCAAGAGTAACACGCTGTAAACCTTCGAATTTGATATCTTTTACCACAAAATCTTCAACACAAAATGCATTGGAACTATAGACCGCTGTAGTGCTAAACAGCAAAGATGCTATAAGTAATTTATTTATTTTCATCGTAAATGTTTATAACCTCATCCCATTACAATCGTAAAATATCATTAAATAGTGCAGTTCCCATTATTATCATTAATAAAACAAAACCAATACGAAAAAGATGCTGTTGTGTTTTATCTGATAAGGCTTTTCCTCTTATCTTTTCAAATAATAAAATGACAAGGTGTCCGCCATCTAACATTGGCAATGGGACAAGATTGATAACTCCCAAACTTATACTAATAAAGGCTAGAAAATATAAGTAAGGAGTAAAACCATACCTTGCTGTTTGCCCTGCGCTTTTTGCTATTGTTATTGGTCCCGATAAATGTTTTATGCCAATAACACCTGACACTAACTGATAAAGCGAACGAACAGTTACTTGTGTAGTTAATGCTGTTTGTGCTATACCTTTACCAAATCCTTCTATAAACCCATATTGCTTAATTATTGCATTAGATGTGGGGTATAAACCTGCGACCCCTTCACCATTTTTTTGAATAGTTGGATTAAGGTTAAGATAAATATCATTATTTTCTCTTTTAACTTTTAATGTTATCGGAGCTGCTTTTTTAATTTCAGCAGAAAATTCATTCCAATTTGTGTAAGACTTATTATTATAACAGATGATTTCATCACCCACTTGTAATCCTGCTTTTTCAGCAGCCGATTGTGGTACGATTTTACTTACAATTGGATAAATTTCTTGTGCTTTAGGAACAAAACCAAAAGCAGTAATAGCTGATTCATTTTCTATATCAAAATGCCAATGATTAATATCAACAACTTTTTCAACTTTTTGTGGATTATTATTACCCGTTGAATCTAAATATGATAAAGATAGGTTATTTTTCCCCATAGCGGATATCAACGCTAAATTTACATCATTCCAACTTTCAATTTTGATATTGTTAATTGTTTTTAACTCTACATCCGCTGGAATATTTATCGTAGAAGCAGGTGTATTGGGAATGGTTTCTTGCACTTTTATGGGATAAATTACCACACCGTTCAAAAAGATAATCCAATAAATAATCATAGCCAATACAAAATTAGCACAAGGCCCAGCAAATATAATCAATGCCCTTTGCCAAATTTTTTTGCTACTGAAAGCAAACTTTTCATCATCAGTTGATAATTTTTGTGCCCCAGCATGTAGCATTTTAACATATCCTCCAAGTGGAATCATAGCAATTGCCAATTCTGTTCCATTTGAAAATTTATGTGACCACAATTTTTTACCAAAACCAATCGAAAAACATTCAACACGAACCTTACATAGAAGGGCAACAAAAAAATGTCCAGACTCATGTACAATGACTAATATACTTATAGTAATGATAAATAATAACAACGACCAAAGCAAAATCTATAGCCTTTTATAATAAATGAAAAGAGAATGCCATAAAAACAGGAACTGCAGCAGTTAAACTATCTACACGATCTAAAATACCACCATGCCCAGGAATCAGATGACCACTATCTTTAATACCTGCCTCTCGTTTGAACATGCTTTCTGTTAAATCGCCTAACACCGATGCCAATATAGCTAACAAAGAGCTAATTAAAAACATCGCAAAGGACATGTTAAAAAAATTGTAAAAATAGGTAATTATACTAATCCCAATTGCCACACTGACGCCACCAATAAAACCTTCTACTGTTTTACCCGGCGATACTTGAGGTGCCAGCTTATGTTTACCAAAAGCTCGTCCTGCAAAATAAGCACCTGAATCCGTTGCCCATACTAGCACAAAGACATAAAGTAACCAAATTGCACCAGTACAAGTATTTGCATTATAGTTAATAGCTCTTAATTCAATCATACTAACAAAAAATGGGACTAAAGTAAGAAAAGCAAATAACAACTTTACAACCATTGAATTAGACCAATAATGCTTGGTTTTAGGATAACTTAGCACCAAATATAATGCAACTAACCACCAGATAATCGATAGTGAAAATATAATAGTATATAATTTTGATCTTAACTCCATTGAAATTGGCATAAAGTAAAGCAAGCTAAATAAAACAGCAACAAAAACTGCAAACATCAATCGTGACGCAGTTCTAGTAATAAGTAAAAACTGAGCCCATTCCCACGCTATTAAACCGCCAATAATAATCATAATGCTGGCAAATATCGGTAGTGGTACCCAAAAAAATACAATAATTACAAGTGGAATAAGCACAATTGCAGTAAGTATACGATGGATTAACATGAATTTTCCTTATTATGAATTCCGCCAAATCGACGTTCTCTAGCATTAAATGCCTTGATTGCTTCATCAAATAAATTTTGGTTAAAATCGGGCCACAAGGTATCGGTAAAGTAAAGTTCAGAATAAGCAATTTGCCATAACAAAAAATTACTGATTCGATATTCACCACCAGTACGAATAACTAAATCAACCTCTGGAAATTCGCTCATACTCATGGTTGAACCAAAACGATCTTCTGTCACTTCATCTAAAGTGATTTCGCCCTTTGTAACTTGCATAGCCATTTTTTTTGCAGATTGCAAAATATCCCAACGGCCACCATAATTTGCGGCAATATTCAACACTAGTCCTGAATTATTTTTAGTTAAATTTTGTGCGTTGATAATCATATTTTGCAAATGCTCACTAAAACGCGAAATATCACCAATAATATTCAAGCGAACATTATTTTTATTCAAGTTTTTTATCTCTCTATTTAATGCATAAATAAAAAGAGAAATTAACGCCGAGACTTCATTCGGTGGGCGCTTCCAATTTTCACTACTAAAGGCATATAAAGTAAGAACTTTTACTTTTAACCTTGCCGCATAAGTAACAATTTTTCGTGCAACTTTTAAACCCGCACGGTGACCAATAGCACGTAATTGATTACGTTGCTGAGCCCAGCGACCATTACCATCCATAATTATAGCCACATGACTTGGAATACTTCTTTCTTGAGTCATGTAATATCTCGTATTGTATCAATCATTTTGTTAATAATATTATTTTGACCAATTAACGTGTACCATAAACTACGATAGTTTTACCATGAGCTGAAATCAAATGCTGGTCTTCAAGCATTTTTAAGATTCGACCAACTGTTTCACGTGAACATCCCACAATTTGACCGATTTCTTGACGCGTAATTTTGATTTGCATGCCATCGGGATGTGTCATTGCATCGGGTTGTTTAGCAAGGTTTAAAAGTGTTTGCGCAATACGCCCAGCAACATCTAAAAATGCTAAATTACTGACTTTTTCAGATGTTACTTGTAATCGGCTTGCCATTTGGCTTGCAAGATGCATTAAAATATCAGGATTAACTTGAACGAGTTGCTTAAATTTTTTGTATGAAATTTCAGCAACCTCACAACTTGTTTTAGCTTTAACCCAAGCACTTCGCTCGGTACCTTCTTCAAAAAGACCTAATTCACCTAAAAATTGATTTTGATTTAAATAAGACAAAATCATTTCATTACCTTCATCATCCTTAATCAATACTGCTACAGAACCTTTTAAAATATAATAGAGAGTTTCTGCTTTTTCGCCTTGATGTATAAGGGTACTCTTAGCTGGATATTTGTGAATATGGCAATGAGATAAAAACCATTCTAACGTTGTATCCGATTGCTGTTTACCAATCATTACTCCTACCTCTCCATTTAATTTACAACTATGACACTATAACAAAGTTACACAATAAATCATATACTAACAAACAACCATTATAACCATTATTTGGTTAGCTTAATATCAATTGTTTCATGTAATTGCGACCAAAAGATTGTTGCTGAACCATTTGCTAATTGAAGTTTAACATCATCAACCTTTTCTTGTAGAGATTTTTCTTGTAAACCGTAGTCAGTACCTTCACGTAATACAAAATATTCAATTAGGTTATTTAATGTTTGTGGATCAAGATTTTGCCAAGGAATAATCATAATTTATGACGATGAATTAAAAGTTGTTATTATTTTATAACAAAGCTTAAACAATATGAAGCTGAACCAGTCATGCTTCATATTTAATAAAAAAACCACTCCAGAGAGTGGTTTTACATTGCATATAACTAAATTTAAAATTAGTTAGTAATAACTTTAAGCTTATAGCCTTGTGCACCAGCTTTATAGGCTGATGAGTACAGAGCATTATGTTTAGCCGCACCATCTGCTGAACCTAGAGTAATAACACTGTTGGTTGCTTCACCATTTGTTACACCCTGAGTGATCTCTTCAACATCAGCATCTACGCCTTCATAACTTCCAGCTAGATGCCATGCAAAAGTATAATTTGTTGTTATCTCTGTTTCACCTGAATCTAATGCATTATTTTGGTCAGCATCATCCCATGCGATAGCCGCGAAAGTCTCGCCATACACTGGAGCTGGAGCGCCCGCATTAGCATAGTTTACTGACTTATCTGGTACACCATTTACAACCTTGAAGATACCAACTGTTTCAACACCAGACGCAACTGGACCGTAACCATTATCAACAGTAGTATCGCCAGGACCATGAAGCTCTGTAGTTGAACCTGGATCAGCAGGACCAGTACTTTCTGGAGCATTAGGGTCTGCTGGTTCTTCAACCATTGGACTAGAGTTTTGCGCCCAAATATCGTTTACTTGTAACCATTTACCAGCATAAGGAAGACCAAAGTCAGTTCTTTCTAAAAGTTTAAAACCAATTTTTTGTGCGCCTCTGAATTGATTATCTAATTTAAAAGATATTTGACCATTTTCATCATTATTGGTTGCAACTAAGTCGCTAAGATTTGCGATCTCAGTCCAAGGATCATTTACATCTCTTTTTATATAAACTTTTAATGTGTCTTTGATTTTGCCCGTGTCAAGATCGCCATCTTTATCGTCTACATTAAATTTAATAACCACATAGTCATTTACTTTAGCTGCACGATTACCGATTAAGTTATTACCTTCCGCATCTGTAGCTACTCGAACAGCCACAGTATGGTCAGCTGCACCGGCTGCAGATTTCAATACTGGTGCATTACCATTGATAGCTGCAGTAGTTGCATCTAATGCAAATGCACTACTTGCTGCATAACCAGCTAAAAATAAGCCTAATGCTACTTTTTTTATTGTTAAATTTTTCATGTTTAACTTCCTATTTTATTTATAAATTAACACGTTATATTTATATAAATACAACACTTCTGTTGATGTCCACTATCATAGACTACCGAAAGTATTCGTTAGTCTAGAACCTATTACAATGATATTTTTACTATCTATTAGTTAATAACTACTTGTAGTTTAAATCCTTGATCGCCTGCACATGCTGGTGGCAATGCACTTATTTGGCTTAGATCTAAATGCGCTGGGGCACCTGCAACACCCGCAATACTTGTACCCGATGATGCATAACTATTTGTTTTCAAACTTCTTATTTTGTAGCGAGCATCAACACCCATCGCAACGTTAAACCATGGACCATTAGCATCTGATGATGCATCAGGCAATTTAGCCGTTGCCGCCTGTCCAGGACAAGCCTCTTCATTTGAGCCTACCAATGACCAGATGATGAAAGGATTCACAATTTCTGCTCCATCAGTAGTATATGCCTTAACATAATACTCATTATCGACTTTCCATTCTTGTGGACCTGAAGAATCAAATACAAGCGAATTACCTACTTGTTTAGCAACTAACGTGCCATCAGCTCTATAAACTTTTACTGCTCCAGCTTTACCACCGGAAAAATTTATCGTTGCTTTGTTAAATGATGGTCCAAATTGATCAATTTCGACAGAAAAATCAACGACACCATTAATGTTTGAGGCAACATCTAAAATATAACTATCACCGATTACTTCAAAACCTGCAGCAGTAGATGCCTTATTAGACACTTTTTGTCCCATCTTAACTTTTTCAAAAGACTTAACAATGACACAAGGCTGTTGAGCTGGGCAATCATTCACATTACCGGAAGTACCATCAATCAATACTAATTTTTTACCATTACTGGTTGCTGTCCAACCTTTTAATACTGACTCAAAAGTATCGGGTATACGATTCATCAGATCTTCATCACTAAAGCCCTCAACATCTTGCATTGACGTAATCGAGCCATTTTGTACCTTAGGTTTTACCAAAGTAGCCAATACTGTCATTGAACTTACACCATCGGCTATATTCTCCGCCATGGTTGTTTTATTTCCATTTTTGTCTACTGCCCATACACCAATCTTACGCATAATAGGATTTGGTAAAACTTCAAAAAGAACGGCATTAGATGTCGCTGTTTTACCTCTGCCATCCGTTACCGTTAACGATAAAGAATATTTACCATTGGAACTTGCTGGGTGGCGCTGACCATTTTGGTCAACATAGCTAGGCGCAACAATTTGCCAGTTATTTGTATCGACTGGTGGATTAAGCCACGATGAAGCAGTACATACCCCTGTTGCCGCACATAAGAAACCACCACCAGCATCAATTTCTAACATATCACCAGACCATGCTATGCTTGATAAATTTTTAGCATTATGGACACTAATACTTAACGGATAAGATTGTCCTTCGATTAACTGAGTTTGTTCAAGCCCTAAATCGACAGACATTTTCTTTTCTTTATATTCAAGTACGATATAGTTATTACGATCAACTAAATCATAACGGCTACCTTTTAAAGAACGAGCAGATTGAACCATATCTGGATCCAGCTGGTCCTTTAATGGGGTTCCTATGCGATAGTTCATCGTTAATTCAGCTTTAGTTGCCTTTTTGTTATCTTGACCTCGTTTATGATCGGCCTTCACAGTAAACAGAGGAACAGGAGTATAATCAAGACCAACAGTAATTGCTCTTGGATCTTTTTGTAAATTATCTTTTCCAAATAGGGCAACTTTATCACCATAGTATTGTTCGTACATAAGTGATCCACCTAAATGCGGATATTGCGGTAAATAGCCTTGGAATCGAATATCAAAACCTTTTGCTGCGCGTTCCAAGTAATCATCAAAATCTTTAGATTCTTTCCAATCAGATAAAGGATGATAATAGTTTGCAGCGAATTTCATGTAATCAGTCCATGCTTCGGCACCAATACCTAAACGATTGTGATCACGTTGAAAATCATGGTCAAAAAACACGTTATAGCCGAGTAACCATTTTTTATCGGCCACATCCCAACGTTGACCAATACCAATGTTACCTATTCGACGATTATGTTCATATTCTTGAAACGACATTTGGCTAAATATTAATGTATTCTCTGTATCATACCATGGGCTAAATAACTTTAGGTTAACGTTATTAAATTCCCCTTTATTACTCAAATCAAATTGTAATTGAGCAGTACCAAAACGACCTAAAAAGTCTTGCACAGCGCTGCGAACAGGATCAACAACTTGGTTTTTGACACTATTACGCAAATAATTCTCTGTATAATCTTTACCTCTATTTTTTAAATGTCCAGATAGACCACCATTTTCTGACGATGTTATTTGTTTCCAGTCTTGACTAGCTAAGGTTTGTAATGTTGAAGCAACTTGAGTTGAAAGAGCTTCTTTATCTTTTTTTACATCGTATTTATCATCTGAACCCAATTTAGGTAAATTGGAATAGTTATCTTTTTCATCATCTTTTAATTTAATTGCAGGCAATAATGGTGAATTTTCAGGCAGAACTATACGCTCACCAACCTCAACTACATCTCTTTTATCAAAGTGCCCTGCATTCATGGCGCGTAATTCTAAAATAGAGATACTGCTTAAAAGTGCAATTTGATAAAGACTGCGCTGTTGATTATTTATCATCTCGCGAGCTTTCGAGCCATCTTTTAATTCAATTACCTTATTACTATCAACAGAACCTTGCGATACCTGAGCATTAACCGCAAAAGCAGATTGCCATCCTAATGTGGCAATTACAAATGCAGAGATAACTGTTAAATTAAGATTCTTTTTCATCTTAATATTCCTTATATTTCAGTTAGGAAGCGTATAACATAAAACTTACAGCTAATATTAATTTAGTTTATTAAATATCAACCTGAGCAATTATTAATTTTTATAGTATATATATTTTTATATTACTGCTTATCTTTATAATTTAAATTTCTTTACAATGTTTTCTTTTACTTTGCCAATTTTATTACAAAAAAGTCATTTAGCAAAATTATTTATTACTTTTTTTGATTTTTTTTTGTAAATTTGATATTTGTCATTATTACTCAACTGGTTAATTTGTTAATTTTTGTTAATTTTTGTTAATTGTAATTTATTTATTATGATAAGTTTAATTTTGCTTTGATAAATATGAATGAGATTGAATAATATTACTATTTATATTGATAAATGAGAAAGTGTTGCATGCAACGAGCTAAATAAAAATACTTTAATGAAATAAAAAAGACCTAAATTTGGAATTTTAGGTCTTTATATAATATTTTTGTCATCTATTGACCTTCGTTATAAATCTCTATGTTTTCTGACTCTTTACAGGCTGGAGACTTTTTACTTTCACTTCTTTTTTGTTCTAATAATGACAAATAATTACCATCAATCCCTTCAGTAACATATTTTCCATCAAAAACAGAACACTCTAAATGATGAATGTGTGGATTTTGTGCTGTGATTGAATCAATTAAATCAGATAAGCTTTGAAAAATGAGTTTATCAGCACCAATGTCTTTCGCGATTTCATCAACCGTTCGATTATAAGCAATAAGTTCACCGGCAACAGGCATATCAATACCATAAACATTTGGGTGTCTAATTTCTGGTGCAGCAGACGCTAAATAAACTTTTTTGGCACCAACTGAACGTACCATATCAAGAATTTCTTTTGAGGTTGTGCCTCGCACAATAGAATCATCAACTAATAAGACATTTTTACCTTCAAATTCAATACGGTTAGCATTAAGTTTTCTTCTTACTGACAATTTACGAGCGCTTTGCCCTGGCATGATAAAGGTGCGACCAACATAACGATTTTTAACAAATCCCTGTCGGTAAGGTTTATTTAAAATACTTGCAATTTCAAGCGCAGCATCACATGATGTTTCGGGAATAGGAATGACAACATCAATATCAACATCCTTCCATTCTCTTGCTATTTTTTTCCCTAGTTTTTGCCCCATTAAAACTCGTGATTGATAAACCGATACACCATTCATCAAGGAATCTGGTCTTGCAAAATAAACATACTCAAAAATACATGGATAATTTTGAGGGTTATCGGAACACTGCTGAGAATATAATTGTCCTTCTTGAGTAATATAAATTGCTTCGCCCGGTTGGACATCACGCATAATTTCAAAATCAAGAATATCTAAAGCCACGCTTTCAGATGCAACCATATATTCAATTTTTTGATTTTCAAGCACACGTCTACCTACAACTAAAGGACGAATTCCATACGGATCACGAAAGGCAACAAGACCATGACCAATAATCATCGCAACACAAGCATATGCCCCTTTGATTATATTATGTACATTGTGTATTGCTGTAAAAATGTTATTCGCAGTAAGTGGATAAGTTGGGAATTTGTCGAGTTCATTGGCAAAAATATTAAGCAGTACTTCTGAATCAGAATTAGTGTTGATATGCCTTTTAGCCAGCTCAAACACTTTATTACTCAACTGCTCAGTGTTTGTTAAATTACCATTATGGGCAAGTGCAATTCCGTAAGGTGAATTGACATAAAATGGTTGCGCTTCGGAAGGACTGGAACTACCGGCTGTTGGGTAGCGAATATGACCTATGCCCAAATTACCTTGTAACCGTTGCATGTGATGTTCTTGAAACACATCTTTGACCAATCCATTCGCTTTACGCAAACGAAAGCGATTGTGACTATCGATAGTTACTATACCTGCTGCATCTTGTCCACGATGTTGCAAAACAGTCAATGCATCATAAATAGATTGATTAACAGTACTACATCCTACAATACCAACAACACCACACATACTATGATTACCTCAAATTTATTGTACTAAAAAAGAAGAAGACTGTTGTATATAATCAAAAAACCACCGAATAATAAAATGAAATTGTGGAATTAGCTGTGATTGAGTCCAATATGGTGATTGTGATAAACGCGTAAACGCATCAACAAAAAATAGCACAGCAGCAACAACTAAAATTCCTCGCAGTACGCCAAAACAGATACCTAATATACGATCAACGCCAGATAATCCCGCTTTTTCGATTAATTGACCAATAATATAAGACTCAATTGCACAAATTAATAATGTAGCAATAAAAAGGATAACAGTTGCTACTGCAGTACGTATCATCTCGCTATCAAAATAAGTTAAATAACCAGTAATATAAATATAAAATCGGCTAGATACAAAAAAAGCTAAAATCCAACTAATGAGTGATAATGCTTCTTTTATAAAGCCTCGAACAGTACTAATTATTGCAGAAAAAGCAATCACTCCAATAATTGTAAAATCAACCCAATTCATCATAATAATTCACAATTTTATATTGAAAATATTTTATTTTACTTACTGTTGACAACATAAAACTAATAAAACAACAATTAATTAGTAACAATAATACCTTTTAATTTTGTTAAATTATTTAAGTTAATAATGATTTGTTCTGCTTGCTCTTTTTTAGCATAAGGGCCAACCTGTAACTTAATTAGCTGATTAGGTTCGGGATTCTGAGGTATTGTTCTAACGCTATAATTATTTAGTCTTAATAATGCAACTAGCTCTTCTATTTTTTGCCTATTTTTTAATGCTGTAAGCTGGATCATATAGAGTTTAGAATCTTGTTGTAAATTTGACGATTTAGATGTTGTTATTTTGATATCTTCATCATCAATAATATCAGGTGAAACTAATACACTTGGATTTTGATCTAAATCAGGTATGTAAGGAAAATCTGTTATATTATTAGTGAAATTGTCTTCATCACTATTCAATGATGATACTGGCTGATTTTGCTGAGTAACAACTTCTGGTTGCAATATAGGCGTTGTTGATGTTCGTAAATTAGACTTATCTGTTATGACTAATGGTGCAATTGCTGCGATAATAAGCAATAAGGTAGCAAAACCGACAAGACGATTTCTTATTCTATCTTGAATTTTAGGTTTAATTTGTTGATTATTCGTCATGTTTAATTTCGCTTAACAGTCAGTTTCAGCTAAAACAGCAGATACGGTCTGGAATGAACCACATACTACAATAATATCATCGTCTTTAGCATCTTGTATTGCTTTATTATAAGCATTAGAAACTGAATCAAATGTAGATACATCAATCTCTGCATTATCATTCAATAAGTGTTGTTTTAATACTTCTGCACTACAACCTCGTTCACCATAAAGTGAAGCACAATACCATTTGTCCCCCTTTAAGATGGATAAGGTACTTTTAATATCTTTATCTTTAAGCATCCCAACGACAAATCTAACTTTACCAACATTCAAATATTCGGCTTTGAGTTTTTCCAATTGTTGCTTTAAATAAGCTGCTGCATGCGAATTATGTGCTACATCAACGATCACAAGTGGCGATCTTCGAATAATTTGAAAACGACCAGCCAAATTGGATTTTGACAAACCTTTAGTTATTTCATCTTGCGTTATTTCAAGAGATGAATAACTTAGGGCTGCAATTGCGGTTGCAGCATTAGGTAAAGGAACATTAGCAATAGGTAGATTGTTATACTGCTTTATTGTCGATTCGAACGCCCATAGATCTTTGTTAACTTGTTGATAATAAAAATCTAAATTCACAGCATAAACAGGACAGCCAACAGATTTAGCCACATTTAAAATAGATGCAGGTATTTCTGGTTCGCCCACAATAGCAATACTTTTAGATTTAAAAATACCTGCTTTTTCACGCCCTATACTTTCACGGGTATCACCTAAATAATCAACATGATCAATACCAATACTGGTAATTACTGCCACATCAGCATCAACGATATTGGTTGCATCTAGGCGGCCACCAAGTCCAACTTCTAAGATAACAACATCTAACTTTGCTTGTTTAAATTGATAAAGTGCAGCAAGTGTTGCATATTCAAAATAAGTAAGCGATATTTCACCTCTAGCTTTTTCTATTTCCACAAAAGCTTTTACGGTATCTTGTTCATTCGATTCTTGATTATTAATACGTACCCGTTCAGTAAAACGTAATAAATGAGGAGAACTATAAACGCCGACTTGCAAATCTGCTTCAAGCAATATCATTTCAAGCGTTCGGCACGTTGTTCCTTTGCCATTGGTACCCGAAACGGTAAAAATATAAGATGCTGGTTGTAATAACTCAAGACGCCGAGCAACAGTCTTTACTCGTTCTAAACCTAAGTCGATGGTTATAGGATGTAATTGCTCTAAATAACAAAGCCATGTCTTTAAATCTGACATGGCATTTGGTTGTTGTTTTTGCATACTCAATTAAACTGTCTCGTTAAGATTCACATCATTAAACGGATCAGGTAGTTTCATTAATTTTGTTATTAAACTAGCTATCTTAGGACGCATATCTTTACGATGAATAATCATATCTATTGCGCCTTTTTCAAGTAAAAACTCACTACGTTGAAACCCTTCTGGCAATGTTTCACGCACAGTTTGTTGAATCACGCGTGGTCCAGCAAAACCAATTAATGCTTTAGGTTCAGCAATATTAATATCGCCCAGCATTGCTAAACTTGCTGATACCCCCCCCATGGTTGGATCAGTCATTACTGAAATATAAGGCAAACCTTCATCTTGCATTTTAGCAAGGATAGCACTGGTTTTTGCCATTTGCATTAACGAAAATAACGCTTCTTGCATTCGTGCGCCCCCGCTTGTTGAAAAACAAATTAAAGGACATTTATCAGCAATGGCTTGCTCTGCGGCACGAGTGAATAGTGCTCCAACAACAGAAGACATTGAACCACCAATAAACGCAAACTCAAAACAAGCTACAACTACAGGAATGCCAAGTAGTGTTCCTTTCATTACAACCATTGCTTCTTTTTCATGAGTCTCTTTTTGAGCAGCCGTTAAACGATCTTTGTATTTTTTAGTATCTTTAAATTTTAAGATATCTTTAGGCATAAGATCTGTACCAATTTCAACATCCGAACCCTCGTCTAAAAATCGGTATAAACGCACTCGGGCAGGAATATGCATGTGGTGGTCGCATTTTGGACAAACCGCTAAATTAAGATCAAGTTCAGCTTGGTAAAGGACTTGATCACAGTGGCTACATTTTGTCCAAACACCGCCTGGAATATTCGCCTTTTTATGCTCTGACGATATATTATTTTTACTAAGAATTTTTTCAATCCAGCTCATTATGATTCTCGCATTCTGGCACTTTTTACAAATTGGTTACTATTGTACAATACTTTACACTAATTCTTAATAGCTGTTTTTATTTTTATCTTATTTTGTAAGTAATTTTTCCAAAAAGTCACGATATTTAAATATACAATTTGAAGATAAACTCTGTATCAAAGCCCAAATTAAAAACACTAAACATGAAAATAGCTAATTAAAAAAATATCATTTATATTTAAAAATATAATTAATATGATCTTAACAAATTATTGATATATAATTGGTAAAAGTTTATTTTCCATTTTTGAGATAAGGGGTTATAGATGGACAAGGAAAAAGCAACTGCACCATCGTTTCAAGATGTACTCGAATATATTCGTTTATCACGTCGTTTAAATAAATTAAAACGTGAAATATCAGATAACGAGAAGAAAATTCGAGACAACCAAAAACGAGTGTTACTACTTGAAAACTTAAGCGAGTATATTAAACCAGATATGACTTACGAAGAGCTTCAAGCGATTATTGCTAATATGAAAAGCGATTATGATGACCGTGTTGATGATTATATTATCAAAAACGCCGAAATATCTAAAGAGCGCCGCGAAATTAGCAAAAAAATGCGTAGCTATCGAACTAATTAACATCGATTATTTTATAAACAGCGTCCGTTTTTATTGTGGACGCTATTTTTATAGATCTAAGTCAGCCTCCTGCTAATTTTACTTTAAATCCTTTATCTTCTAGCAATGACTTTAATAAATCGCGTTTATCACCTTGAATTTCAATGATGCCATCTTTAACCGAACCACCACAACCACAGCGTTTTTTCAAGTCTGCGGCTAACTGTAGTAATTGAGCATCATCCATATCAAGTCCGGTAATAACACAAACGCCTTTACCTTTACGGCCAGATGTTTGTCGTTGAATCCGAATAATACCATCCCCTTTAGGACGTGAGATAACTGTTTCAGTAGGCTTAATTCGACCTTTATCGGTTGAATAAACAAGTG
Source organism: Gilliamella sp. App4-10 (assembly GCF_001690495.1). Lineage (GTDB taxonomy): Bacteria > Pseudomonadota > Gammaproteobacteria > Enterobacterales > Orbaceae > Gilliamella > Gilliamella apicola_G. The sequence goes on along the minus strand of NZ_LZGS01000001.1, from coordinate 66,077 downwards.
GATTATCTGACATAATGTAATTAACTCTTACTTAAATTAAGTGTTGCTAAAATTGCTTGTAATGCCCTAGCAGGTTCTTCAGATTGAGTAATTGGGCGTCCAATAACTAAATAATCAGAACCTGCCGCTTGAGCTCGTTGAGGTGTCATAATACGACGTTGATCATCAGGATTAGCACCTGCAGGCCTAATGCCAGGAGTCACCAATTTAAAATCACTGCCCAAGCGTGTTCTAAAGCTTTGTACTTCTTTAGCTGAACATACCACGCCATCAAGCCCGCAGTTTTTAGCAAGTATTGCTAATCTAGAGGCTTGTTCTAAAGGCGATACGTTGATACCGATTTCTTGAAGATCAGTTGATTCCATACTGGTTAATACTGTCACAGCGATCAAAATTGGCGCATCTTTACCATAAGAATAAAGTGCATCTTTAGCTGCTGTCATCATGCGTGAGCCACCGCTAGCGTGAACATTAGTCATCCAAACACCTAGGTCAGCAGCTGCGGCAACTGCTTTTGCAACAGTATTTGGAATATCATGAAATTTAAGATCTAAAAAAACATCAAAACCTTTTTGCATAATCTGTTTAATAAAATCAGGTCCTGTATGCGTAAAAAGCTCTTTACCGATTTTAAGACGGCAATCTTTGGGATCAACTTGATCAATAAAATTCCATGCTGATTTAACATCCGCAAAATCAACTGCAACAATAATTGGTGATGCCATAACTCATTTATTCCTTTTAATCAAAATTTTTAGTTATTTTTCCTAAAGAATTCATTTACATTAAAAAATTTAATTTCGATGAACAACTTTGCGCCAAGAAAAAATAACAAACAACTTAATAGAAAGCTCAATAATTAAATTATCACTCATTATTTTTGACCCGTCAAAAGTACTTGGATAAGTAAGCACTGATCTGTGTTTACGTAAATCAAGGCTTTCTATTTTATACTGCTTAAATAGCATTTTTTAACATATGGCGCAACACTTTGTATTAAAGAATCACTTGCTGAAAACACTTTATCATTACTTGTTAATACACTGCATTAGCCTATGGTGTAGCTCTATATCCTTTTGTATTTTTTTGCTCATCATATCGTATGGGCTAGATTTCTAGCTTATTGTAAGTGATAGGGTCAAAAGGTTTTTATAAATTGGAACTGATTTCACAACCTTCTTTATTTGTTATTGTTTCAACTTTTAATTTTCTTTTATCTCTTCACGTTTGGCTATTACTAATTTAGAAGTTTTATTTGCGGTAATAGGTAATACAATATCGATCTGCTAAGCAAGGGGGAAGTTGTTTTTTGTGTTATTGCATATTCTTGAGCTTTTTTAAACCGCAAGCGCATTATTAAACAAATCGGTATGATACGCTTGCTGACAACAAAAAATATCACCCATATATCAGTAAACCAAATTCAATAGATAAAGAATCCACTACATCCCTTGTTACTTTAACGTATACTTTCCTGAAGCTTATTTCCAAAACTCTTTATAAACTACTTAACTGTTTGTTTCACTAATTAATTCGGATTGAGCAAGTACATTATAAACAATAAGTTCCTTATTCAACCCGGTAATCGTTAACAGCTGACGCCTTGCTTGCAACCATAAATGATAAAGCGCAAAAATCTTTTCATTACTTTTAGTTGCAAGTAGCCGAACTAATGGAACCTGATCACGATTAACAATAAAACGCCCGACTTTTTGCTTCGCTTTTAGCGCATCGCTTAACAAGGCACAAAACCAAACAATTCGTTCAATGAAGTCTTCATTATCAAAAATTTTAGCTAGCTGCCAATAATTATTTTGTGGTACCAGTTCTAATAGATACTCACAAAATGCTTTTCGCTGTTGCCACTTTTCTGGCACTAATAGTGCAAACGCTTTTAGCGGCGCATTTTCACTCAATAATAACGCCGAGGCAAGCTCATTATCGCTATATTGCTGATTGTATTTTTTTTTTAACCATTCAATAGACTGTTCCAATTTAGGAATAGGTAAAAAATAAGAAAAACAACGGCTATGAATGGTTGCTAATAATTGGCTGTTATGCTCATCACTTAAAATAAAATAGGTATTTTCTGGCGGTTCTTCTAACGTTTTTAGTAATGCATTGGCGGCAGCTTCGGTCATTAAAGCTGCGCGTTTTATCCAAATGACTTTATTGCCACCTTGCTGGGATTTTTCGTAAACCTTGCTTGATATATGACGTATTTGATCAATACCTATTGACTGTTTACCTTGTTCATTGGTTATCACATAATAATCAGGATGATGGTGAGATAAAAACAATTGGCAACTATGGCATTTTAAGCACGGTTCCAGTTGTTGGGCAGATTGGCATAATAACCGATTTGCTAGTTTTGAAATAAGTTCATCTTCACCACTGCCTTGAACATAATTAATTAATAAAGCATGATGAGTCCGTTTATGCATAATTCCAGCTGCTAGTTGCTGATAAGGTAAGCAAAGCCAAGGATAGTCATTTAAGATCATTTAATATTAACCTGTTTTGTTAACCATGTTGTTAAAATTTGTTCAATTTGTCTAGTCACATTGTCGAGTGATTTTGCGGCATTTATAGTCATGATGGTATTATCTTGCTTGGCAAGCTCTAAATAGCGTTGACGAACTCGTTCAAAAAATGGCAATGATTGCTGTTCAATGCGATCAAGTTCACCTCGAGAGCGTGCACGCATTAAACCCATTTCAGGATCGATATCTAAATATAAAGTAAGATCAGGTTTAAAATGACCTAACACGTGTTCTTTTAATGTCGTCATAAGGGCTTTATCTAACTGGCGTCCACCACCTTGATAAGCTTGCGTCGATAAGTCATGGCGATCGCCAATCACCCATTTACCTACTTTAAGTGCTGGTTTAATCACATTATCAATCAGCTGAATACGTGCAGCATATAACATCAGCAATTCGGCTTTATCAGTCAAAGGCTCGTTATCTAAACCATTTTTAATAATATGGCGTAATGCTTCAGCAATCGGCGTTCCACCCGGCTCACGTGTAAATTGCAAATCGCCAATATCGTGTTGATTTAAAATGCGAGCAACGGTATTAATAGCCGTTGTTTTGCCTGCCCCTTCAAGCCCTTCGATGACAATAAATTTGCCTGCCATACTAAATTCCTAAACTATTTATGATAAACCTGTGTTAAATATTGCACTATTGTACGCTATTTTTGCCAATTATTTTAGCCAGCATTATTAATGCTTTCTTTCAGTTTCACATTACAATAAATAAAAAAATGCCTTTAGGGTTTTAATTAATTGATTATACGTTGTTTTCATATAAAGACTTTATTAAAAAACAATTAAGATAATGACTACCTCATTTTAAATGTTTAATGAAACAATAGAATAATTAATAAAAAATGTCAGAAATACCATTGATTTTATTTAATTTTTTATATTTAGTATCAATTAATCTATTATGTATCAGTAAAAATATGACGGACAAATAAAATATATATTTAATGACCTAATGACTTACATATAGGTAAAAGATTCGTTTATCACTTTCATTTTAATTTGTTCGACGGTTTATCCCTGTGGGTACAGGGAACACACAAACTAAATCAGGGCGAACAAATGTACGCCCGGTTTATCCCTGTGGGTACAGGGAACACTGATTATGAAAAACTATTTAATTAATTTAGGACGGTTTATCCCTGTGGGTACAGGGAACACTTTGCCATTTTCTTTCTCCAGTTCTACCCATTCGGTTTATCCCTGTGGGTACAGGGAACACCACATTTTTATCACAAACATCACTAATCAATTCGGTTTATCCCTGTGGGTACAGGGAACACAACGGTGGAGGTGCAATTGCACAGTTAGATGGCGGTTTATCCCTGTGGGTACAGGGAACACGTACGCTTCTGCTATATCAATAATCATTCTGGCGGTTTATCCCTGTGGGTACAGGGAACACCTTTTTTGGTAAAAATCTCTTGGTTATATATCCGGTTTATCCCTGTGGGTACAGGGAACACTCTAAACATAGCTATTTGTTTTATTTAGAGTTATATCGACTGGTAAATTCTACCAGATTTTTTTAATTTTTAAAGAACTCTAACTTATTAATTTTTAATAGGTAAAAAAGAAACTAACCGTAGCCCATCCAATTCTACCGGAACTCTTCTGTTGGTACCATAGGTTTGGAAGTCAAATCCGGATTCGGTATTCGTTGCCCAAGCAAGTACGACATTGCCTTCTTCTGCTAATTCAATTATCTGCTGCCATATCATTTCTCTAATTGGTCTGGATATATCACCAATATAAACTCCCGCTCTAACTTCTAGCAACCAAATGGCTAAACGACCTCTTAATCTGGGCGGTACATTTTCGGTCACAACCACACACATACTCATAATTAGTGACTCCTAAAGCCAGTATCGGCAAGCGATTTAGGTTCAGGAATAGCTGGAGGCTGAACATCGTCAGGTGGTAATGGCGGTTCAATTCCTCCGGCTGATAAGACATCTTCAATCAATGGGATTAATTTAGATAATGTTTTTTGACTTCTAAAAATTTCACGGCATGCAATACGTACTTCACGATCGGGATCAGGGATTTTTTTAGCGGCTATTTCAAATGCTTTGGGCACAACCGTATCAAATTTAATAATATCTGCTATGTCATAAACAAAAGAGAGTGGCTTTCCGCTATGCACAAAACCAATCGCTGGCGCATAGCCGGCAGCCAGAACTGCAGCTTCAGTGATACCATATAAGCAAGATGTTGCGGCACTAATGCACTGATTGACTTTATCACCTTTTTCCCAATCTTTAGGGTCATACTTTCGACCATGCCATTTCACATGATAGCGTTTAGCTAGCAATGAATAGGTTTCGCGTACGCGTGCCCCTTCTATACCTCTGAGCTGATCAACCGAGCGTCTAGTTGGTGCCGGTTCGCCAAAACGAAGTTCAAACATCTTTTTGACGACTTTTAAACGTAAATCATCATCTAACGCTAATTTTGCTTGATAAAGCAGCTTATCCGATCGCGCACCACCGGGCTGTCCAGATGAATACATTCGAACGCCGGCTTCACCAACCCAAACTAGCAATGTTCCTACCGTTGCAGCTAATTTGACAGCTGCATGAGAGACTCTTGTGCCGGGTTCCAACATAATACAAGCAATAGAACCCACGGGAATATGGGTTCTAACGCCTGTTTTATCAATCAGAACAAATGCACCATCTAACACATCAATTTGTCCATATTGTAAAAATATCATCGATGTTCTATTTTTGAGTGGAATAGGATTAAGTGGAACATATACCATTTTAGTTTCCCTATTGATAGCGTTTGATCAAGAATAAGCCACAACCAAACCCTTTACTTTTACCAATTCCTTGATAGAGCGTATCTGAAAAAAGTTCAGGATGCGTGACCGTTAAAATCCCTTGAAAATCAACACTACTAAAAGTAATAGGTTTAGCATCTGCTTTCTTTTTAAATCGATGTTGATAATAACCAATAATATTACATTTAGGTTGTTGCCCTGTCCTTTGCATAAGTGAAAATCCTCTTTTTTCACCTTGATTAACTAACCAATTTAATGCGGCTTGATTCTGTAAAACGTTTATCTCTATTGACGATGATTGCCCTTGCTGTTTTGCCAAAAATTTGGCATTCATCATCACATCACTGCGTTTACCATTTTTAAAAATAATAGGATTAGCACGCAGTGAAAACATTAATTTCATTCCGGTGGTTAATTGTGGGGCATAGGGCTTTGTTTCAACAACAAATAGTTGATGATCTTTTATCGGTGCAACCTCAGATAACAGATAGTAGTATCTACTTTGTCTTGTTGCTTCTTCGCGAAACAAGAATGTCCGTTTTTCTTGATTAGGGAACAGTTGCCATAACCATTGATGAATCGCATATTGACCAGCATACTGCATCTTTTGCTGCATGACGTAAGGGAGCCGATCTAGTTTTAGGGTAACTCGAGAAAAATACATCTATTTGCTCCTTTTTAAATATCCTGAATATTGCAGGCGTGGTTCAAAATACCAACAATTACGCTTTATTGGTTGATCTTGCCGACGCTGAATTTTTATTATCTCAAAATCGGCATCTTGATCTTTATGTTCCCAATAATACTCATCAGCAATACTGTTTAACAAATCACTAATGACAGGATCGCGTTGATGATATTGTTGATAATGTTTATCCGCAAAAATAAACGCATCACCAAGCGTTCCTTCATAGAGCACAGGCGATAAAGGTAGTGCCAATGGCGAGTTTTTTCTGCCTACATATAATGGAAAAATAGGTGTTAATAATGCTTGTTGTATTTGCTGCACACCGTAGGGAGCACCTTTGGTTTCTGTCATCACAATTTGATAATAAATGTCGTTATAATATTCACGCTGTGAAAGTAGGGTTTCTAATTCATTAGGATTGCGACGAATTTCATCAAAACGGGTATATAATAACTGTTTTTTATTTGCTCTGGGGACTTGGACGGTTTGAAAATCTCTAAACCAACTGCTCTTTGCTTTAAATGGACGTATCGCAAATTGATAATGCTGATTAAAAATATCGAGTTTATTGTCTTCACGCCGAATACCTAATGCCGCCGCAACTAGGCCTAATAAAGCCGAGCGTGAAGGTATATCGTTGCTATGGCGAACCTCGCCAATAGCAGGTTCACCCCATGATGTTAATGGCGAATAAATTTGAAAAATAAGATGTTTTATCACCTTGGTTGCTCCTTATTTTTGTGCAACAAAATCTAGTGCAGCAGTTAAGGTTCCTTCACATTTTTCAGTATTGAGCACGTAACGGCTATCAGCACATTGACCATACACTTTATCAAATTTATCAAGTTGTTGTTCTAAATGCGCAATCGCATCATTAACCATATCGTCGCTACGAATTGGGTTAAAATAGGCAACCGCTAACGAACGAGGTTGCTGAGCACCTTTTTCAATCAATAAGTAAGAAGTATAAGCCCTTGATGCAAAACTATTTTGCATACCGGTTGGTGCCACTTTCGTCGCAGCTTCGGTTAAGGCTTTTAATGTTTTTTCAACCAATACTTCATCGCCATTTAGATTTTCTAACAATAAATCACGGCTAATACAGATGTAAGTATAAAACAGGGCTGAAGCAAAACCACGTTCACCTAAATGCCCTGAGCCGGCATCTTCCTCATTCTTATTTAAATCATCCACTGCGGTAAAAAAGTCATCTTCAATAGTGACGGTACTAACTCCTAAAGCATGAGAGACTTGGCAGGCAGCTTCAACATTAAATGCCGGGCTATCGGCTAACATTCGTCCAAATAAAGCAATATCAACACTACTATTTTCTTTGCGAAGTAATTTAACTTCTGCATCGGTCGGCTCACGATTTTCATTAATTAATACGTCTACTAATTGATCAATGGCTTGTTTTTCATTGCTACTAATATGCACCAATTGTTCAATTTCCAAATTATCCAGTGGATCTTTGGGGGATTTTTCATTTTTTACTTTACCAAATTGTGCAGCAATTTTAATGGCACTCGCTTTCGCAATTTTTTCAGAAATGCCTTGATCAAACATATTTTTATAAACCCAATCTCGCGCAAATCGACGCGAACGTATACCTATATTGTCACTTAATGATTGATAAAAGTAATCCGAGGTTCGCCATGCTCTTTTTAAACTTTGCGATGAAATGCGTAATCGATCAGTGTTGCCCATTTTTGCAGTTTTTGGTCGACCAAGTTCATCACGGTTCAAATTAGATGGTGCATAAGCAGTCAATAAGTGTAATTGAATAAATGTTGTCATTGTTGTTATTCCTTAGGTAATTTTTTAGTCGAATAGTAATCCATCGCCCAACGAACGGAAAGGCGTTCAAATGGATTGATTTCTGGAGATAAATTTCGTGGTCGATTATGCTGCTCTTGCACCCACAAAAAGATGCCATCAGCAAGTGAAAAAAGGTTTATCCCCTGTTCACCACGTAATTTGACGGCACGAATTAATCGTCGACAAAACTCTTCAGGTGTTTCGCTGGCTTGTAATTGCTGAAATCGTAAAGGAGACAGAATATTACGCTCTCCGCCTTTTGCCCTTTCGCTTAATTGTGCAGCAAAGGGAACTTTCTCATTATTAGCACGTGTAAAAGCAGCAACTGCAACAAATATTGCTAATGCCTGCTGATGAGCAGGGGTTGGAGTTAATCCGTGAGTATCGTTAAATAATGCGTTGGCTAAACAAAAATACCCTTCATGTAACATGACCCCAAAAGGTAATGTCGCCCGACGTAATTCAGCTTGTAATTTTCGCCCATTATGGGTGCCACCATTAAAAGGATATGACCTTTGTTGCAGCATTGAAAACCATTCGTTAATACATTTTTTGTGGCTTTCATTTAATATAATTGTCTTTTTCATAAGATTGTTTGACATACTGTTCTCCCTATCCACAAACAAGGCTATTTGGTATTTTTTATCTTTTTGACATACTTAAGTTTATTAAAATCAATAAGTAACTTTTCTCTAGCACTGATTTTTTGGGATGCAACCAACTGGTCATCAGGGTTAGCAAACGCTGCTTTATCATAGATTTGAATGATATAATTTAGTAAAGTATTTGCCCAATTTGATAACAAATGGAATCGACCATCTGGATTATCTTTTTGATCAATAAGTTGTTTTACAAATAGATAAAATGCCGGTTCAGTTTCTTTCCAATACGCAATATCTAATACACTTGATTGTTTATTGATTGTTGCCATAGCTTTACGTAGTATGGGTAACGATTCCTTACTTAATTCTAATGCCAGTGCAATAAGCTCTTCTACATCACTGTCAGGATCGGCTAAAGCAGGATATACAGGGAAAGTATGTTCATACCAGCAACGTGCTTTCATATTGTCAAAATCATAACCAAAGCACCATAAGCGATATTTTTTGTCGCCTTTTAGCCTACGTACTTCATTGATGATGGTCACTTTTGCGGCTTCAACATTATCATGCTTTGTTACCATACCAAGCCAATCGCGATAAACTAAACCGCCAGGTTGACCTTTAATGGCTAACGGTTCGCCCGTTTTGTTATCAATTCGGTATGGCGTTAAAGGATGTCGCCAATGTTGATATTGAATACCGTAATTTTTTGTTTGATATTGGGTAATTAATTGTGACGAGGTTTCGCCACACAGATCACATTCCCCTTGCTGGGTCTGTTCAAAATCAAGTTCAATTCGTCGTGGCATTCCCCAAAAAGCTTGGCAATAATTAGCTTGCTCAGGAAGTAAACTTAGATTCTTCGGTGGTTCACTGGTTTTGGTAGTATTGAGCCATGGAAAAACAGATTCATCATATTGGCGTGGTTTATCATCATCTAATGGTATTACGTTTAACCACAATTTTTTCCATAATGGTGTTGGTTGATTCAGTTCAGGCATAATCAACGTTGTTATCGGTCCACCACCACGTAAACTCACTCGATGTCCTTGACCGCCTGAGGGTGCATTAGTTTGTAAAGTAAATAGTGCCATTGCTGCACAATGTGGGCAAATTGCCTTGACAAAATCACGTTTGATAAAGTGGTCGGTGTTTTTCTTTAATGCGTTTTCACCTGGTGCTTCAACTAATAAACCCGATATTGGTAAAGCATTGCCATCTAATTTCGTGAAATCCTGCATAAAGGCAGGTTTATTTGCGCCAAATTGCATAGCCGATTTAACTTGGTCAAATGCTTCATCTAAATCAGATTGCGAAATGCCATCATCCCAATAGTCAATCCACTCATCATTATCTTCTGGAGAAAAAGTGGTTTGCAATAAACCAATAAGAAACTGGTAAGCAGCACCTTGAAAATCAGATCTAAAATAGGCTAAATCGGAAATAGTTTCATCAGCGATTTGGCTAGGTTTAATCTTACTAACATGACCATCAAAATGGATAACTGGAATCCATTTTTCGTCTAAAAGCGAGAAAGAAGACAAACTATACTCCTTATTTATAATTTTTAATATAAGCAGAACTTTAGCTGTTCCGCTTATCGGTTTTAACTTAATTAATTTAAACGGTCGAGGGGTTGTTTATTGATCTCCATACTTAAACAATAAGATCGAGTTTCTTGCCCATCTATTTTTAGTTTGATTTCAATAGCCCTGACTTTCTTACAGAATTGTCTACTTTTTTGCACTGCTCTTTGTAAATAAATAAGATATTTTATAAAATTCAAAGTTAATCTCCTATAAATTAATAATTGAGAATTTTAGCAATGCATGTATAATCGAGGGCTCTCATTCCTATGGCTATTACATACAATGCTAAAAGCTAAATTGTTCTAGCCATTCTCAATTTAGCATAACAAAACGGATAAGACAACAAAAAAATAAAAGTCCGTTAGTAATAATAAAAAAATTTAATATTTCACTGAAATAAACATTTCTTTTATGATAAAATAAAACATTATTTATGATAGTTCCTTATCTTAATAGGGATAAACCATCCGTAAGTAATAATTATATCAAGTTCCCCACACCTAGTGGGGTTTTCCTTCTAATGATGATAGTTAAACAAAATTTTTTACTTTTGGCTATTATTCATTGGCAAAAATGAGCGCTGCATTTACGCTTTTGCAAGATATAAAAAACGACTTCCCAAAATATGCTATATTTAAGGCTTAATAGCTAATTTTAACTTCGCGCACTTTGTGCGAAGCATCACAATAACAAAAGCCTATATCATGCCTACCATAAAATAGCGACATAAAGCACATTAGCCATTATAATAATGAAGTGAAAGCTCTAACCCAATCAAACATTACTAGCATAAACCATAATGCAACCTAGAGAGATTTATGAATCAACAAAATAACAACAATTACCTTAATGCTGTTCAAGCCGATATAAAGCGCCCTTTTATTATTGCTATCATACATAAATTAGTCCCTTTTTCAATGATTTGGGTAAGCTTAGTGTTAATGTATGGAGTGATCTGTATGTACACTAATGCCGTTGGACAAGATGAATTTTATCGTTTTATCTTCTTTTTGCGTAGTCCTGTTGTTATCGTGCTTAATTGCGTTGCGTTATTGATTACCCTTTTCCATTCAATAAGTTGGTACAATTCTGTTGCTAAAACGATATTTTCATCTCGTACAGATAAAAAATCACTAACCTATTTATTCATTGTAGGGTTGTGGCTGATAACCATGTCTGTATCAGCTTATTTACTATTATTTATTTTAAAATAAGTGGTATTTGATCAATGAAAAACCAAGAAATTCAAACTAAAAGCACTAATGGGAAAATCATAAAAGGACTATTTACTTTAGGTGGTACTTGGGTGGCTATTTTTTCACCTGTTATGCTGGTAATGATGGCTTATATTATTCCTTTTGGCGATGCGGCAACACGCTCTTATATTCTTAAAATAGCCAATACAGAAATCGGCAAGGTATTTTTATGTTTGATGATTTCATTGCCTATCTGGTGTGGATTACAACAAATTTTAGCTATTTTACATGAAAATAAAATCCATCCAAAACGTGAAAAGTTACTGACTGTTGGTTTAGCATTAGCATGGACAATACATGCTATTTATATACTGTTCATTCAAACATAGCTAGCATGGTTGGATTGGGAAAGACAAAAAGCGTTATTCACAAAATAACGCTTTTTGTATCTTTGAAAACTAATAATAAGTAAGTTCTCGTATAATGTTAGTTTGTTTATTATTTTTAACTTTACTTGCCGTAATCCAATCGTTTTTTTCGTTAAAAGTTAAAAATTTAGTTACATAATGTGCCGCATCTTTGCCTGCCGATAAATAAGAAATTTCTATAGTACTTAATCGATGATGATCGTTATCATATTGATACGAAAAATCACTCTCATTTTTCATATTATTGCTAAATTGATACAACACTTTAGCCAACTGCTGTTCTTGATACCCAAACGTATAGATTGAAGCTCCTTTTTGGTCTGCTCCTGTATATTTACCACTCTTATCAATTTCTTTAAGCTGCCATTGTACATTTTTATTGATAAGGCAATTATTCCTATCATACAGGTAATTATCGGTTTCAAAAAAAACAAAATCGACAGCTTTTTTAGTCTGTTGTGATATTACAATCTTGCCTTGTTCGTCGGTATTAAATTGGACAATGCTATTGGTTTTATCTTCTACATCTTCAATGATATTTATCCAACTGGATTTATTTTTTTGTAAGTGTTCAGAATAAATTCGTTTTTTTTTATTTGAGTAAAGATCATAATGGCTTTGTATAATAAGTCCATTAGGGTCATATTCTAGCGAGTGTTTAGCTGTCGACATAGCATCATTCCCCAATTGGGTGGTTGAGGTTCTAACCTCTTGCTTGATACCTTTTACGGGTGAATCAATATAATTGAGGATTTGAAAAATATAGTTATTTGCTTCAACTATATTTTGAGTAGAATTATCACTGCAAGTTAACGCTATAGCATTTATTGAAATGAGTGATAAACAGGGTGTTAATAAAAAAGGGAGTATTCGTTTTTGCATAATGAACCTGTTAAATAGATTGGTATATTGAATTATTAACAATGGGTTATAATAAAAGCTATTATTAACCTATTGTTTTGTATATTCATTTTTTTCGCATTAATAGAGCATCGTTCCAGTTGATCTTACTGTCGTCCTTCTTAGCTTGCTGCTGATCTTGTTGAGTATGATCTTTATGAACAAATTTTTCAGCTTTGTCTGCATGTATCAATGTTTTATTTGCTTTGCGAGGTGGTTTATCTAAAAATGAAAGCAATGCCTTAGTATATTCGTGTTCAGGAGAATAAAAGATCTTTTCACGCGAACCTTGTTCAATAATGTTACCTTCTTTCATAACAACAACCTGATGACACATAGAGTAAACCAACGCTAAATCATGGCTAATAAACAAATAGCTAAGTTTATGTTTTTCTTGTAACGACTTGAGTAAATTAATAATTTGTTTTTGCGTAGTATGATCTAATGATGAAGTAGGCTCATCTAAAATTAATAATTCTGGCTGTAAAATTAAGGCTCGAGCAATAGCTATTCGCTGGCGTTGCCCACCCGAAAACTCGGTTGGATAGCGATAACGCATATCTGGAGCAAGACCAACTTCGTGCATAATACTAATGACTTCTTGCTCTCGTCGAGCTTTACTAAATTTTTTGTGCGTCATTAAACCTTCACTAATAATTTGCTCAACATTAAAACGTGGATTAAGTGATGAAAACGGATCTTGAAACACAACTTGCATACGACTTCGAAACGGCAACAGCTTTTTACCAGTTAAATTTTGTATTGGATAACTATCAAATACAATATCGCCCTGTGATTTAACCAAGCGCAAAACAGCTAGCGCAATAGTGCTTTTCCCCGACCCTGATTCACCCACAATTCCGACTGTTTCACCTTGATGCACAGCAAAACCAATGTTATTGACAATAACCTTCTTGTGGCTGCTAAACAAACCTTTTTTGGCAACCACTTCAACACCAAGGTGATTAACATTAAGTAATATCCCTGATGTATTAGGTAATGGTACAGGATTGCCACCGGGCTCTGAATTTAATAGTGTTTGAGTATATTCATGTTCTGGACGTAAAAAGATACGCTGCTTATTATTATATTCAACAATTTTGCCTTGTTGCATAACCGCCACTTTATCGGCTAGCTTTTTCACAATATTAAGATTATGCGAAATAAATAGCATGCTCATATTCAGTTCTCTCTTCAACTCTTTTAATAACTGAATAATTTGTGCCTGCACTGACACATCTAAAGCGGTGGTGGGTTCGTCTGCTATCAATAATTTAGGATGAGTTAAAATGGCCATCGCGATCATAACACGCTGCCTTTCACCACCTGATAGCTGGTGAGGGTAAGCCGACAATTTACTTTTTGGTTCTTTAATGCCTACGCGATCAAGATATTGCAAAATTTCACTACGAGCAACATTTCGACGCATACCACGATGTAACGCCAGAACTTCATAAAGCTGTTTTTCAACCGTATGTAAAGGATTTAATGACACCATCGGTTCTTGGAAGATCATACTAATTTGATTGCCACGTACCTGACGAAGTTCTTTATCTGGCGCATGTAATAAAGATTTTTCTTCAAACCAAATGTCGCCAGTTGGATAAACTACTTGCTCTTTACGTAACAACCGCAGGATAGACAAAGCAGTAACACTTTTACCTGAACCTGACTCACCAACTAGAGCCAAAGTCTCTTGTTCATGAATATCAAAGCTGATATTACTCACAACTTGAGATATCTTTTGTGCACTACATTTAAAAGCAATACTTAAATCCTGAACGGATAATAAAGGAGAACTCATCGATACGCTCCTTTGTTTGGATCGAATGCATCCCTCACTGCCTCACCAATAAAAATGAGTAGTGAAAGCAAAGTTGCAATAATTAAAAATGAACTGAGACCAAGCCAAGGAGCTTGTAAATTATTTTTACCTTGTAGCAACAGGCGACCTAAAGAGGGCGAATCAATCGGTAAACCAAAGCCCAAAAAATCTAGCGATGTCAAAGTGGTAATTGATCCACAAAGAATAAAAGGTAAAAAAGTTAATGTTGCTACCATCGCATTGGGCAAAATGTGACGAAATATAATTTTACTATCACTAACCCCCATTGCTCTCGCCGCGCGGATATAATCAAAATTACGAGTACGTAAAAATTCAGTACGTACAATTCCAGCTAATCCCATCCAACCAAATAAAACAGTAATACCCAGCAACCACCAAAAATCAAGTGGCAAAATGCTGGCTAATAAAATAATCACAAATAAACCCGGCAAACCACACCAAATTTCAATAAATCGCTGCCCTATCAAGTCTACTGTTCCACCATAATAACCTTGAATTGCACCAATGATGACACCAATAACAGAGGTAAACAATGTCAAAAAAATCGCAAAAAACATCGAAATACGAAAACCATATAAGATATTGGCGAGTACATCAAAACCCGCATCCGTAGTACCTAACCAGTGCGATACCGAAGGCGGAGTTGGGAAGGTGTTTGGCGTATCATAGATTAATGTACTATAACTATAGCGAAACGGCGGCCATATAATCCAGCCATTCGCTTCTATTTTTTCTTGTACGGCAGGATCAAGGTAATTGGTTTGTGTTTCAAATTGTCCTCCAAATTCCGTTTCGGGATAACAATGAAAAATCGGTAAATAGTAATTATCCTGATATTTAATAAAAATGGGCCTATCGTTAACAATAAAATCAGCAAATAGGCTAATCACAAAAAAAATCGAAAATAACCAGAGTGAATAATATCCACGGCGATTATGTTTAAATCGTTGCCAACGTTGCTGATTAATAGAAGAGTTGCTGGTCATTAATTGTGCGCCTCAAAGTCAATACGTGGATCAATCATCATATAAGATAAATCGGATAACAGTTTAGTAATAAGCCCTATTAATGTAAAAATGTACAGAGATCCAAAAATGACAGGATAATCACGTTGAATAATTGCCTCATAACCCAATAAACCAAGCCCATTAAGCGAAAAAATAATTTCAATTAGCAACGAACCCGTAAATAAAATACCAACAAAAGCAGCCGGAAAACCCGATACAATCAGTAACGTGGCATTACGAAAAACATGTTTATACATAATTTTTCTTTCGCTTAATCCTTTAGCACGTGCGGTTATGACATACTGTTTACGGATTTCATCTAAAAATGAATTCTTAGTCAACATGGTAAGTGATGCAAAACCGCCAATGACCATTGCAATAGTAGGTAAACAAATATGCCATGCGTAATCTTTCACTTTGCCTAAAAAATCAAGTTGATCAAAATGATTCGAAATAAGTCCACGGAGTGGAAAAACATCCCAATAACTTCCACCAGCAAATAGCACAATTAACAACACTGCTAATAAAAAAGGCGGTATGGCATAGCCAATAATAATTAAGGTACTTGACCAAAAATCAAATACCGTACCATCTTTTACTGCTTTGCGAATACCTAAAGGAATTGAGATTAGGTAAACAATTAACGTACTCCATAATCCCAATGAAATTGAAACAGGTAAACTTTTGGCAATCAAGCCCAATACCGATTCACTTTTAAAAAAACTGTTACCAAAATCAAATAATATGTATTTCTTTAGCGTTTCGATATAACGTTCAAATAGGGGTTTATCAAAACCATACTGCTTTTCAATCATCGCAACAACTTGCGGATCAAGCCCTCGTGATCCACGATAGTGCGACTCATTTTTATACTGTTGTACTGATGTAGATATACCGCCACTCCCCGGCAATAGCCCTTGCCCTGTTTGCGGTCCATTTTCAATTATAGCAAGCGCCTGATCGACAGGTCCACCGGGTGCCACTTGCACAATAAAAAAATTGATAGTTAAAATCACAAACAAGGTTGGAACAATCAGTAACAATCGACGAATAAGGTAATTGAGCATATTAATGTTCTCGATTTTTAGGCAGGCTAGCTGCTTTGTTTGCATCATACCACCAGCTATCAACCCCGATTGCATAAGTCGGTTGTATAGCTGGTTGCCCAAATTTGTTCCAGTATGCATAATACGTTTTACTATTATACCACATAGGAATCATTGGATATTCATGCGTTAAAATACGATCAAGTGCTCGCCCAAGTGGCACTAATTCATCTTGATTATCTACATTCTTGGTAATTTCAGCAATCATGCCATCAATAGCCTTGTTATGTAATCCTGAAGCATTCCATGATGAGTTAAGATACTCACTTCCCCACAGTACCAGCAAACTCGAACTTGGATAATTTACAGCATAATAATCACGTGCAACCATATCATAATCACGCTCACGAACACGACGTAAGTGTTGTGCTGAATCTAACAAGGTAATTTTCATGATAATCCCCAAACGTGCCAGATTTTTTTGAAAGGGAATAGCATATTTAATATCGCTACCAAGATAACTGATCAGTTCAAATTCAAATGGTTGTTGTGTTTTAGTGTTAATAAGTTTACCGTCTTTGATCGCCCATCCGGCTTGTTTTAATAATTCTGTCGCCTTTAACAAATTGTCACGATTAAAGCCCTGACCATCGCTTTTTGGCACATAATAGGCATTATCAAAAGCGCGCTTAGGAATAATCTCTTTGTAAGCATTAAGCCACTTTAGCTCTTGCTCACTAGGCATACCAGTTGCTGCATATATCGTATTTTCAAAAAAGCTATAAGGTCTTTTGTAACTGTCATAATAAAAGGCATGATTTAACCATTCAAAATCAAACGCCAAGGTAATGGCTTCACGCACTTTAACATCTTTAAATAGATCTTTTTGTAAATTAAACGCTAGCCACTTAGTATCTGTTGCTGTTTGCACGGGTTTTTCTTGTTTAATAATATGATTAGAATCAAAATATTTGCCTTGATATTGAGTAAACCAGTTTTTAGGTTGATCTTCAGCTCGCAAATCATATTCACCTGCTTTAAAGGCTTCTAGCGAAACGTTATCATCCATATAGTAATCAATACGTTTTTCATCAAAATTATCTAAGCCTTTATTAATGGGCAAATCACGCGCCCAATAATTCGTATTACGTCGATAAACAACATACTGTCCTAATTTATATTCGCTAATATAGTAAGGTCCACTACCAATCGGCGGCGAGCTTAATGGTTCAGAAAGATCATGGTTTTGCCAAAAATGTTTAGGAATAACCCGCATACTGCCAACAAATGAAAGGAGTTTTTCACGATCGGAATCAGGTATATCAACACGCACACGGTAATCATCTATTGCCTTAACCATAATGCCTTTATTATAAACACGATATTGAGGCACGCCTTCGGTCATAAATTTATGAAAGGTAAACTCAACATCTTGCGCTGTAATTGGCTTTCCATCTTGAAAACGTGCATTAGAGTTAATTGAGACTTCTGCCCAGCGGTAACTATCAGAATAAGTTATTGAAGTCGCAATAAGTGGGTAAAAACTGGTAATATCGTCAGCAGTATTAGTAAAAAGGGTATCATATAGTGATGCCGAATTTCTTTCTGGAGCGCCACGGCTAGCAAAGCGATTCAAATTGTCAAAAGAACCAACTTCAGCCAGTTTAATCACACCTCCTTTTGGGGCATTAGGATTGACGTAATCAAGATGCTGAAAATTATCAGGATACTTGGGTTGGCCTGAAAGCGAAAAAACCGTTTCGTGATAAAATTTCTCATGTTTCTGCTTAGGACCTGCGATATCAATTTGTTGCTCTGCGGGTAATGAATCTTGAGTATTAACCTCAACTTCTACCTCAGTTTGAGGTATCACTTGTTGTTCTTCATCGGCAAAAACAGGTGCAGAACAAATGACGATACCACTTAGGCAACTCAAGATGAATAATGTTTTTATAGGTTGTTTAATTCGGCTAATCATCCTAATTCCGTTCCTGCTTTACGTAACTATAGCATATTTATGTTAATTTTTATTAACATATCCAAATCATGTAAGGCTATCATAATCTACCAATTAGGCTATCTATTTTGCCAAACTTCAACTAAATGAGCAAAACCTAATTAATAAAGTTTATCTAAAATGATAATAGATAATATTAGCTAAAAAGATACCTTTATTTTTACATTAAACAAACTATATTAAAACAATTATCAATTATATGTAATAATTATCTTTATATTTTTCAATATAAACAGATAAAATAGTTAATATTCTTTTGACGAAATCATTGTATACCTTAAGCAAAGCGCCTATTTACAAAAGGAATAAAATTCAATGAGCAAATCTTTTTATCAATATTGGGGAAAATGTCGCCAGAACACCAATAGTGATAACTATCATCTACTGGCTTATCATAATTTAGACGTAGCCGCTTGTGGATACCAAATAGTTAAACACAACTATTTCAATTCAGCTGAGCTATTTATGCAATTAGGTTTTGCTCCACAAGATAACGAAAAGGCAGCTCATTGGTTTGCCTATTTTTTGGCTTGGCATGATATTGGTAAATTTGCCAATGGGTTTCAACAGTTATTTAAGCACAATAACCCGCAACTTGTTGCTGCCGATCCTGCTAAAAGATATATGTCCAGACATGATTCGCTTGGATTTTGGTTATGGAATACTTTTCTTATGGATAAAACTGAAATTCAGTTATCTAACTATAATAGCAATATTAACTGTTTTTTGGATATATGGTTACTCATCATAACTGGACATCATGGCAAGCCACCAGTATTTGGGGTAAATGGCAATTCATCATTTAATCGACAAGATAAGCAAGCCGCATTAGATTATATTAAAGCCATTAATGCGTTTTTTATTAGCGAGTATAAATTAGCAGATTATCCGTCTTTCTTTTTTGATAAATCATTGCGAAAAAAATTTAATCAAATAAGTTGGTTAATCGCTGGTGTAACCGTTATTAGTGATTGGCTAGGATCTAACGAATCGTTTTTTCCATTTTGTTCCCAAGTGATGTCGCTTTCTGAATATTGGCATAATCATGCCTTTATTCAAGCAGAAAAAGCAATATCCACCCTACCTAAAACAACGCCCATTGCCCCTTTTATTGATATCAAAAATTTATTTCCATTTATTGAAAAGCCCACACCACTCCAACAGCAAGCATTATCATGCCAATTGTCTGATTCCGGTCCGGAATTATTTATTATGGAAGATGTGACAGGAGCAGGAAAAACCGAAGCCTCAATGGTTTTAGCACATAGACTAATGACAGCTAAAAAAGCCCAAGGTATTTATATTGGCTTACCAACCCAAGCAACCGCAAATGCCATTTATCAACGTACAGCGGGAATTTATGGGCAACTCTATCAGGCCGATAGTCATCCTTCGTTAGTATTAGCACATGGTGCTAGCTATATGAATTCTAAATTTAATCAATCAATTATCAATAGTGAAGATAATAGTGAACGGCAATATCCTAAAGGCGAACAAACCATTAGTGCAGAGTGTCAGGAGTGGTTTGTTGATACTCGGAAAAAAGCGTTATTGGCTGAGGTTGGTGTCGGTACCTTGGATCAAGCATTAATGGCGGTTATGCCATTTAAACATCAATCATTACGATTATTAGGTCTAAGGCATAAGTTACTCATATTAGATGAAGTTCATGCTTATGACAGCTATATGGTTAAATTATTAGAATCGCTATTACATTATCATGCCTTACAAGGTGGTAGTGCCATTATTCTTACTGCTACTTTACCCTATTTTTTACGCGAAAAATTACTTAATGCATTTTATAAAGGTTTAACCATTAGCCAAGCAAATCTCACTTTAAATCAACGATTACCTTTTCCACTGATGACACAATTGAATCATAATGGATTAATTGAACAAGCAATAGATACTCGAGATGAAGTCAAACGTCAGGTAAAAATCGAATGGATAAATGATATTGATGCCGGTATAAGCAAAATTCGTCAAACAATAGCACAAGGTAAAATTATCTGTTGGATCAAAAACAGTGTTGACGATGCAATTAGTTTGTATCAACAATTGCAATTAAAGTTAGAGATAGATAGCAATAATATATTACTTTTTCATAGCCGTTTTGCTTTTTGTGATCGCCTCGACATTGAACAAAAAACGTTAAAATGGGCAGGCAAAACTTCTAACAGTAATATTCGCCACGGAAAAATTATTATTGCCACTCAAGTTATTGAACAATCATTAGATCTTGATTTTGATGAAATGATTAGTGATATTGCTCCAATAGATTTATTAATTCAACGTGCCGGCCGTTTAAGGCGCCATGTACGAGATCAACAAGGTAATGTTAAACCTTTTGATAAAAAGATTCAGCCTTATGATGATCGTGGACAACCCATTTTAACTATACTTGCGCCACATTGGCAGGACGACCCCCAAAAAGATTGGCTTGATAATCCAACCTTTCGCAATACTAGTTATGTCTATCCTAACCATGCTTATTTATGGTTTACCCAAAAAATATTACTGACTCAACGCGTTATCAAAATGCCAGAAGATGCCCGATTGTTAATTGAGTCAGTTTATGCACAAGACATTGAACCACCAACAGGATTACAAGAAGCCTTTTATTCTGCACAAGGAAAGTCCCTTAGCCAAGCTTCGATCGCAAATCAGAGTTTATTAAAGTTTAATGGAGGGTATAATCGAACCTCTTGCGACGGATGGGAAAAGAGTATTGAGCTATCAACCCGACTATCAGAAGATAACGTCGATCTGTATTTAGCTTATAAGCTCGAAGATAAAATAATACCTTATTGCACCAATAGTGAATATGCGTGGCAACAAAGCCGTGTTCCACTAAGCATTTCAAAATGGGAAAAAATAAAAAAGGCTATCCCACAACTTGACCTGCAAAGCTTAGAAAAGATTAGACTGCAAATACATAGACCTCAAGCCATTATTATCTTAATTGAACAAGGTAAAGAATCAACTTTTTACTCAAAAGAGATAGGATTTTATGCAAGTTAATTATGTATATATTTACTAATAATATGATTAAAAATCAAACTAAAAAATTGGTGGAATTTTACTTTTTCATATTAATTATAGAACCATTAGCGATAATTAGTCTGCTCCCTATATGTGTTGCAATAAACTGAGTTAGAAAATGGTACTTCCATCGAAATGCCGCTGTTCCTTGAACACTAAAGATAATTAATTTTTGTAAAAAGTTTCAGGTAACTATACGTTTCAGTATAAATATCTTAAAAATAGATAAGAAACAAAAAAATTGATTATCATTATTCAATTGAAAAGAAAGTTGGATGCACTTACCGCCTATACAAGGAATATTAAGTATTGTTAACTAAACTCAAAATATTACTTATTGCCGTTTTTGCTTGATGACTGTTTTTCCAACAAGTTGAACCTGTTAATAATACACCTTTGTTAAGGATTTCATCTAAACTAGCATTACGCAATTTATCGAAAGAATCAAAGCTCATCTCTTCAAGTCTTTCAATAATTTTGGCACCCACAAATTTAAGCTCCATCAATTGCTGTCGTTCTGTTTCTGTAAAGGCCATATTATTCTCCTTACATATACTTTAGTGAGTTTTAAAGAATGTTACTGATTATTGAATTGGTGGAGCCAAGGGGGATCGAACCCCTGACCTCAACGCTGCCAGCGTTGCGCTCTCCCAGCTGAGCTATGGCCCCAAATAGAAAGGGATAAAACTGTGGCTAATAATATGCAACTAAATAATAAGTGTCAATCGATTTGATATTATTTGTTTGAAAAACAGCCAAATAAAACTCTGCCCATTGATGGCAGAGTTTACATAATTAACGTAATATTGAAGGTTGATCTGCACCTTCGGCTTCAATTTTAGGTGGCATAAAGTGTTCACGTTTTACCCCCAATTTAAGTGACATATAAGCCGCTACATAAATTGATGAGATTGTACCAAGCACAATACCAACGCCTAATGTTTCAGAGAAGCCTTTTAACATTGAACCGCCAAAGATATACAGAATAACGACCACTGCAAGAGTTGTACCTGATGTCATTAAAGTACGATGCAATGTCTGTGTTAACGAGATATTAATAACATCGTAAGGTTCTGCTCGGCGAATCTTTCTAAAATTCTCGCGAATTCGGTCGAAAACAACTATGGTATCGTTAAGAGAATAACCAATAATCGATAACATCGCAGCAATGATTGTTAAATCAAGTTCTCGTTCAAATAGCGATAAATAACCTGCGGTGATGATAACATCATGCGCTAAGGCAACAACTGCACCTGTACCGAATCGCCACTCAAAACGAAAGGCAATATAGATTAAAATACACACTAATGCGGCACAGATTGCCAAAACACCATCTTGCGCAAGTTCAGAACCAACAGTTGGACCCACAAATTCAATCCGTTTAATTTGAGCTTCTGCATCAATATCTTTATGGATTAAATTGGAAATTTTTGTTCCTAATGCATTATCAATAGTGGATGAGGCATTACCTTCTTCTTGCTTAGCCGCAGGTAATCTAATGATGATATCTTTACTACTGCCGTAATATTGTACTATCGGTTCGTGATAGCCAGCATCGCGTAAGCTGTTACGGAGGTCATCAAGATTAACGGCTTTTGTTACAGTGAGTTCTACTGTCGTACCGCCGGTGAAATCTTGTCCTAGATTAAATCCTTTAACAAAAATAACCACAAACGACGCCACAACTAATAACATTGAAATAACAAAAGCAATAAAGCCAAATTTTAAAAAGTCGAGGACTCTGCGACCATGATTTAATTCTCTAACATCATGATTTTGTTTTTTAGTAATACTCACAATAAACCTCTAAATTGATAACTTATTAACGCGACGACCGCCATAAATAAGATTGGCTAATGCACGAGTACCGACAATCGATGTAAACATTGATGTTACAATACCAATGCCTAGTGTAATGGCAAATCCTTTAATTGATCCTGTACCAACTGCATAAAGAATAATAGCCGTAATTAAAGTCGTCAGGTTAGCATCAAAAATACTACTCCAAGCACCTGCATATCCTTCATTAATTGCATGCTGAACGCCACGCCCATTACTGAGTTCTTCTTTTATTCGTTCATTAATTAGTACATTGGCATCAACAGCCATACCCACAGTTAACACAATACCCGCAATACCGGGCATGCTTAGCGTTGCCCCAGGAAGTAAAGACATTGCACCAACAATTAAAATTAAGTTTGCAACTAATGCAAGGCTAGCAAACACACCAAACAGACGGTACATTACTAGCATAAAGATGACAGAAATCACTAAGCCCCATATGCAAGATTCTAAACCTTGCGTTATATTTTCTTGCCCCATTGAAGGCCCAACTGTTCGTTCTTCAATAATTTGAATCGGTGCAATTAATGCCCCTGCACGCAGTAATAGTGATAAATTTTTAGCTTCATCAATATTACCAATACCGGTCACTTGGAAACGATCACTAAAAATACCTTGAATAGTCGCCACATTAATAACACGTTCTTGTTTTTCAAGAATTGGTTTGTCGTTTTCATCACGCTTACCAGTGTCTTTGTATTCAACAAATAAAGTTGCCATCGCTTTATGCAGATTTTTTTTGGTAAAATCAAACATTTTTTTACCGCCTGAGCCATCTAGGGTAATTGCAACTTCGGGTTGACCATATTGATTAGCGCGATATGAAGAATCAGTAATATGATCCCCTGTTAATACAATACGTTTATAAAGTAAAACCGGGCGACCGCTTTCCATATACTGAATTTCTGAACCATAAGGAACACGCATATCACCATTGATAATAGCAGGTAAATCAGGCGTACTCTCTTCGTTAACTTGTCTAAATTCAAGTGTTGCCGTTGCTCCTAAAATACGCTTGGCTAATACAGTATCTTGTATGCCTGGTAATTCAACCACTATACGATCTGCACCTTGGCGTTGAACAATTGGTTCAGCTACACCCAGTTGATTAACACGATTACGTAAAATAGTCGTGTTTTGCTCAACAGCATCATTTTTAGCCTGTTGTAAACGTTGTTCGCTGACATTGATTACAATACTATTATCACTTTGAGAAATAACTTTGTAGTCCGATAAACCATTGATCTTGGTGATAGCTTTATTGCGATCTTCCGTATTATCAAATTGCAATACAATTTGCTGATTACTATTTTTGCTGATCGTTTTATAATTCAATGTGCTATTAGTAAATTCAGCTTTGATATTTTCGATAGATTGTTCAGTAAGTTTACTTAGTGCGGTCGTCATATCGACTTCCATTAAAAAGTGAACACCACCACGCAAATCAAGACCTAACTTCATAGGCTCTGCACCTAACATTGTCAGCCACGCAGGTGTTGCTGGTGCTAAATTCAATGCAACAATATACTGTTCACCTAGCGCTTCTGATATAAGCTCTTTTGCTTTAAGCTGTGTATCATTATCGCCAACGCGAATTAAAATCGATTTATTTTCATAAACCAATGATTTTGGTTCGATATGATTATCAGCCAAAAGCTTTCTAACCTTATCTTGTGTAGCAACGTTAATTTCAGCAGTATTTGTACCTGAAATTTGTATAGCAGGATCTTCACCATAAATATTTGGAAGTGCATAAAGAAGGCCGAGGCAAATGACAACGACCAACATGATGTACTTCCACAAAGGATAGCGGTTTAACACGACATATTCTCTTGTGGGATTAGGTAATTAATACAATGAATGATAACAGATAACCTCTATTATAGTGATTTCATTGTTCCTTTTGGTAAAATTGATGTGATATAGTCACGCTTGATCACAATTTCACTAGTCTCGTTTAATTCTAATGCAATGTAACCATTTTCGTTAACTTTTGCTACGCGGCCAATAATCCCGCCTTTGGTCAATACTTCATCACCTTTTGAAATTGATGCCATTAATTCACGATATTCTTTAACGCGTTTTTGTTGTGGGCGCATAATCATAAAATAGAAAAATAAACCAAACACAACTAACATAATTGGTAGAAAATAGTCGCCACCTGGTTGGTTACCATCTGCAGCATAAGCATTAGAGATTAAAAAGTTCATATTGCTCCTCTTGATTCAAATAAATTTTTAAGGCTCAGAATTATAACACAATAAATAACTCAATTATTAACTATTTCTTGTTAAAAAGTTTCTGGAAAGTATGTGTTTTAGTATAAAATAAAGTGTTTTGTACTATATAAATTCATATGGCTTCCCCAACAAAATAATGAAAGCAAATAAATGTCAATTATGTGGTTAAATATTGTGCCATGCTAACCAAACTCAATAACCATTTGGGATAAATTCCACAAAGCATAGTCAATAAGGCACATAGCACAATAATTAACTCGCTTATTCGAATATTAGTCCATTTTAATTTAATTGAATATCCACTGAACATTTGCTCGTCACGGCAATTTGGTTTTATATAAAGATTGATTATTAAGCGCGCATAAAAATAAAGACCCAATGCGCTACCAATAACAACAGCAGCAACTAACCACCATAATTCGGCAGTTACGCCTAATAACACCAGCAAAAATCGCCCAATGAAGCCTGCGGTTAATGGTGTACCCGCCAAAGATAAAAGCCCAATACCCATCGCTAAAGCAAGGATTGGCCTTCGCCAAAATAGACCTGAAAGATCAACTTCATTTTCATGATCTTGAAGCTCATCAGAATGCGAATCTAAACTTATTGCCCCTAAAACACAGATGTTGGCTAAAATATATCCAGTCAAATAAACACCAATGGTTTCTAATGCAAGCACTTGATATTGCACTGCAATTAAAGCTGTTAATAAATAACCAAAATGCGCTATTGATGAATAGGCGAGTAATCGCTTCAAGCTAGTTTGCATTAGTGCCAACAAATTGCCCCACAAAATAGAACAAAAAGCCATAATAACTAAAATAATACGGATAGTTTCATTATTAACAATAGGCGCTAATAAAAATAATCTTGCAATGGCACAAAAAACTGCAACTTTTCCGACTGTTGATAATAATAATGCAACAACAGTTGGCGCACCTTGATAAACATCAGGCAACCAAAGTTGAAAAGGGACTAGTGATAATTTAAAACCAATACCAACCAACATTAAGCAAACACCCATCAATAATAATATACTTGGGTAAGGCATCGTTGAGAGTTGATAACTTAGACCACTAAAAGTCAATTCGCCGGTAGTTGCATAATAAAAGGCGATCCCCATCAATAAAAATACACTGGCAACAGCAGATAAAATCATATATTTAACAGCGGCTTCTAATGAATGAGTCTGCGTATATTGATAACCAATTAATCCTACAAATGGAATAGATAACAGTTCTATTCCCATAAAAAATGACATTAAATGACTTGCGTATACAAGTGTGACTCCACCTAAAGCCATAAAAAGTAGGATTAAATAAAATAATCCGTGATTAATCTGCTCTTGTTTAAACCAGCGATAAGCGAAGCACGCAACAGTAATGGATATCATTAAAATCAAACTGGTATAAAGCAATCCGTAGCCATCACAGGTAAAAAGCGCTGTGATATGACGCGCTTTCCAATCGTTCGTTACACCGTAATCAATGAGAAAATTATCATCAACATTAGAATTAGAATTAATATCTATATTTTTATTAGATGACTCTACAACTTGAGTAGGCACGGTATCAATTGCGATTGTTTCTTCACCTGATGAATTTTGTTCTTTATTGGGTTCAGAAATTGACACCGATATTTGCATATTGTCACTGCTGATATCAGAAATATGTTGTGTACTAAACGATATTTTATAGCCAATCACTACAGAACAGATTAACGCACAAGCTAATCCACATACTGTTAAAATAGTACATCCTGTAGTGCTTATTTTAAAAACAAATAGTGAAAATAACAAAACAATGATGGCAAAGCTTAATACAAAAATAGGCGATAAAGCTATCATAGGTTATTAATCTCCCACTCGCTCTGTTGTTATGTTTTGTTGTGTTTGGTTCAGGACAGAATAAGACATATCAAGAATCACTTGAGGATACAAACCAATAAAAATAAGGGCACTTAAGATACTTGATAATAACAAAAGATCTTTCTTGCTAAGCAGACGTTTTGTTTCCCTTCCTTTATCAGCAACACCATAGAAAATTGGTTGCATACGTACAATAAATGAAATAGTCAGTAACAATAAGCTAATGACTAGTAGAATAGTGTAAAAGGAAAAAACATTATAACTACCAAGTAACATCATATAATTACCAACAAAATTAGCTGTCCCTGGAATACCTAATACCGCTAATATAAAATACAAGGTAAACGAAGATAGATAAGGCACTCGTTCTTTCAATCCCACAAATTGGCTTATATTTCGTGTTGAATAACATTCAGCCAATAATCCACTAATGACAAACATGCCAACTATTGCTAAATTGATAGCTATCATTTGAATAACTACGCCTTGATAAGCAAGAATAGAACCACTATAGATTATTGCGGTTATAAATCCCATCAAAGCAATATGAATATAAGCAATTAGCTTTTTAATATCGGTTTGATTGAATGCAAGTAAGGCGGCATAAACAATCGTAAGCAGTGCAAAAGCTAACATAATTGGCATAATCATGTTTGAGGCATTAGGAAAAAGAGGTATAACAAAACGCAATAAACCAAATGCTGCTGTATTAAGTAATAATCCACTTATCATCATTGAACCAGTTGTCGCAGATTCGATATGGGCATCAATAAACCAACCATGAAAGGGAACAAAAGGAATACGCACGATAAAAGCAGCTAAAAACCCTAGCATAAGTAGAAATTCGGTATAACTTGAAATTGCTGTTTTTGTTAAGTCTTGATAGTCAAATGTCCAATGACCTGTTAAATTCCAGTTGATTAGGGCTAACGACACAATTGAGATTAGCATAAGTAAGCTACTCAGTTGAGTATAGATCAAAAATTTGCTGGCCCCATTAAAACACAATTGTGAGCTTGAGTCTCGTCGTCCCCATAAAGAGATTAAAAAATAGATAGGGATCGCTACAGCTTCCCAAAAGAAAAACATTAAAAATAAGTCATTTATTACAAATAACATCATAATAGTTGATGTCATAAATAATAGGCACAAATAAAATAAGCCAATATTGTTTAGACTTTCTTTACTAGAATAGACGATAGTCAATAACACTATAAATAATGTTGAGGTGATAACAACCATAGATAAACCATCTAAAACAAGATGAAAATGAATGCCTAATAAAGGGATCCACTCTAGATTAACTTCCTTTATCCAGTTTTCTCCTTGTTTTAATGAATTTACGGCATCTATCCATAATACTATCGCCATCAATAAAGTAAGACAAATAGTGGTAAATGCGATAGTTATTGGTAATTTTGACCAACGAATTTGCGCATTGACGGAAACAATACTTCTTTGTAAACATACATGGCATAACCAACCAACAAATCCGCCTATTACAGGTAAAAAAACAAACCATAATAACATGAATGATTACACCTTTATTAAATAAAAATCAGTAGCATTAATATGATAATGCTACCTATAACCATCGAAACCATATACCACCGAATTTGTCCGTTTTCTAGGTCAACGATGAATGAATTTACTTTTTTGATTCCCCACATTATCCAATTATCCCATAAAGCTAGGGGATCTTTTTTTAACAATTTGGCTAAATACACATAAGGCTTGACAAATAAACTGTTTAATAAATAATCATAACGCCAATCACTATGACATAAACGTAAACAGAATTTAATTATTGGTGTATTGAGTACTTCTTGCACTTCGCTATTTCGTCGATGTGCGTATAAAATATAGGCAATAAAAAAGCTTAATATTGTCACTGCAGCTGACAATAGCTGGAACGATAATTGTCCATTGGTTTTAATATTACCCATAGGAACAATACCTTGAATCGGCAATGGAACGTAAATGAACAAAGCTGTAGTAAATATCAATAAGATGAAAATCGGGCAATAACTTATCCATTTAGTTTTCGCAAACTCATGCTGTTTTTGTTTGTGATAAAATACCATTGAAATTAAACGCCAAATACCTAAGCTAGAAAATAAAATACCCATCAAACCAATCGTTCCAGATATCAATCTATCTTCAGCCATTAGGCCCCAAATAATATCCCCTTTAACGTAAAATGATGCTGAAATCCAAGGCATAGCACTAAGAGACAACATAATTATTAAAAATACTACATGCAACAGCGGAAAAGATTTAATTAAACCGCCTAATTTGCTAATATCTCGCTCACCTTGACATTTTTTGATTAAAATTGATGAGGCCAAAATCAGCAAAGTACTTGTTACGGTATAATTAATTAAGCAATTCAGTGATAAATTCCAACTCTGCGTTGAAAAAGCATAAAATAAATAACTAATTTGCGCTAAATTGATATACGTGATAATCCGTTTAATATCATACTGTACTAATGCGATAGTGCTAGCAAATAATATAGTCAATGATGAAATCATCGCTATCATAGCAAGAACGTCGCTCGACATCATAAACAAATGACTAAGTCTTAAGACTAAATATACCCCTGCTAAAATTACTGTTGAAGATTGCAACAAAGCTAATGCAGGCATTGGGGCTAATGTTGTTTCAGTAAACCATGAATGCATAGGAAATAGGGCTGATTTACTCATTGCACCAAGAAACAGCATTAAGGTTATCCAAAATATGATATCTGAATCAATAGCCAAATTCTCGTGTGCCTGCTCCAAAACTTCACGAATATTTAAGGTATCTAAAGTTTGATATAGTAAAAATATGGCAATAATTAAAAATATATCGGTTAAATGCATAATCACAAATGCTTTAACAGCTGCATAACCATTACGAGGCTGTTTATTGTAAATACCAATAAGTAAGTAAGCACTTATGCTCAAACCTTCCCAACCAATTAACATAACAAATAGATTATCAACTAATACGACGGTTAATATGCTGGCAATTAATAAATTGCTATAAGCATAAAAGGTATAAATATCCTCTCTTGACGTTAAATAGCAAGCTGCAAAAAAGTATATTAATAAACCGAAGAATGAGATTAATGATAAAAAGGTTAGCGATAAACCATCTAAGGTTAAAGAAATAGGCACAGTAAAATCACCCACTGAAAACCAATTCCACAATGGTTGAGTATAAACTAAGATCATGTCTGGTACTGTATTTGCATTAAAATCGATGCAAGAAAATACAGTAATTAATGTAATGATTAGCATAGTACTAATCCCAATAATCATCACATTAATCGATCGAATATGTCTTCCTAGGCTAACCAATACTAGAAAAGAGAGTAAGGGAACAATAATAGTTAAATAAAGTAAATTCATCCTTTCATTTCACTCAATGAGTCAATATTAAAGATTTTTCGACGATAGAATAGTTTCACCATTAATGCAAGACCGACACAAACTTCAGCTAAAGCTGTTATTACCGCTAATATTGCAAGTACTTGCCCATCAGATTGCTGCCAATAACTACTTGCCGCAACTAGCGCAACTATAGCACCATTATTCATAATCATAAGGCTAAGTAATAAAAAATAAAAATTACGGCGAATCATTACCCCTAAAAGACCAATCACAAATAATATAGAGGCAAGAATAAGACAATACATAAGTGGAATCATATTATTTCTCCGACAACAGTCGATGCATGAAATGATAAGCAATGACCGCTGCGCCAAATAATAAAAACAGGGCTAATTCAGCCATCAAAATGTAGGCATATATGGACATTTCATGCATTAATTCATGAGTTTCCTTCATTTCTGAATAGTTGGCATTTACTACTCCATAAATAAGCGCTACGAGTAGAATAAAGGCCAAGATTAATGGTTCTAAGCAAATTTTAGGACTAATTCCTTGCTTATTGTTTTCCACCTTATCCACGCTGATTCTCAAAATTGATGCGACAAGTAAAAAAAGAGTCACCGAACCACCAATAAATAATAGAATATATAAAACAGCAGAAAAAGATGCATTAAGCAGAATAAATATCAACGCAGAAGCAAAAAGTGAAATAACAAGATATAAAATTGCTTTATCAACTCGTAAGCTACTAATCACTTTTACACTAGCAACGACAGCAATAATCGACGCGATATAAAAAACAGCGATCATTAAATAATCCAATATGTATGCATAATGCTGTTAGTATATACCCAAATGATTTTAATATACAGTTTACAAATACTCAGTTCATCTAAAATTAAACCTTTCAAACAGTGATGTGGTAAACATTTCAACATGAAATAAATATTTTTATTGGTTGATATTTCATGGTAAATATAATTAAAACGATTAAAAAAAATAAAAACCATAAAATTTTATTATTTAAATTCAAATGAAAATTATTATAAAGTACATAACTTAAGCACACTAACCAATAATTATACCTGTCCTATAAAATTGACATTTGAGTCATACAGCTTAAAGGCGCCTAGGCATAATAAAAACTAAGACGAGAAAATAATGAATAACCAATACTCCTCAATGCGAAGCAATGTCAATATGTTAGGTACCTTACTGGGTAATGCGATAAAACGCGCCACCGGTAATGAAACATTTGATTTAGTTGAAAAAATAAGACAATTATCAAAATCAGCTCAACAAGGAAACACCCAAGCACATAATGAGCTACTCAAATTAATTGAAAACCTTAATGATGATGATTTATTACATGTTGCACGTGCATTTAATCAGTTTTTAAACTTAGTTAATACGGCTGCTGAATATTATGGTATTTCACCCCATGGGGAAGCTTCTAGTAGCCCCAAAAAAATGACTGAATTATTTAGTACACTTAAAAATCTCAATTTTTCAAATCAAACTATTACAGAAGCGATTAATGAGTTATCGATTGAATTAGTGCTAACTGCACACCCGACCGAAATTAATCGCCGAACCATGATAAATACCTATACGGCTATTAATAACTGTTTATCTCAACTGGATCATGATGATTTAGCCGACTATGAAGTAGAACGAATTATGCGCCGCTTAAAACAGTTAGTTTGTCAGGCATGGTATACCGATGAAATCCGCAAAAAACGCCCTACTCCCATTGATGAAGCCAAATGGGGATTTTCGGTCATTGAAGATAGCTTATGGGAAGGCGTGCCTCTATTTTTGCGTGAGCTTAATGACCAGTTAGTAGATGCCTTTGATGAGCAATTACCTGTTGAGCATGTGCCTATTAAATTCACCTCATGGATGGGCGGAGATCGTGATGGTAATCCAAATGTGACAGCAAAAGTGACCGAAAAGGTCATGCTACAAGCTAGATTAAAAGCCATAGAGTTATTTTTAGCCGATATTCAAATACTTGTTCGTGAACTTTCAATGACGGAATGTAGTGATTCAGTTATTGATCTGTTAGATGAAAAAAACAAAACCTTTTCCGAACCCTATCGAGCTGTAATGAAACAGTTACGAACACGTTTAATTAACACTCATAATTATATTGAAGCTTTGCTGAATAATGAACGAGTATTACCGCCTAGTGATATTTTAATTAAAAATGAACAATTATGGATACCGCTTTATACCTGCTATGAATCATTAATTGATAATGGCATGTCAACCATAGCCCATGGTCCATTACTTGATACTTTACGACGCATAAACATTTTTGGTTTACAATTAGTCAGATTAGATATTCGCCAAGACAGCTCTGTACACACCGAGGCACTTGACGCATTAACTAAAGAACTTAATTTAGGTAGTTATGCAAAATGGTCAGAGGAAGAAAAACAAGCATTTTTATTAACAGAGTTACAATCCAATCGACCATTATTACCTTATAACTGGCAACCAGATCAAATGGTCCAAGAAGTACTAGATACTTGTCGTGTAATAAAAAAAGCTGGCGAAGAGTCGATTGCTTCATATGTCATATCAATGGCTAAAGCCCCTTCTGATATATTAGCCGTTTACTTATTATTAAAAATTGTTGATTGCCAAAAATATATTCCAGTTGCACCGTTATTTGAAACATTAGAAGACTTAAATAACGCAAAATCGGTGATGCAAAAACTGCTGGATATTCCTTGGTATCGCAATAAAATTCAAGGTAAGCAGATGGTGATGATAGGCTACTCTGACTCGGCTAAAGATGCAGGAACACTCGCAGCCTCTTGGGCACAATATCGATCGCAAGAAGAATTAGTTAGCTTATTTAAAAAATATAATACTAATTTAGTGCTATTCCACGGGCGAGGCGGTTCAATAGGTCGAGGTGGAGCACCAGCGCATGCCGCACTACTTTCACAACCCCCAGGATCATTAAAAGGCGGGCTTAGAGTTACCGAACAAGGCGAAATGATTCGTTTCAAACTTGGTCTACCAGAAGTGGCGCTCAGCAGTTTAATGCTGTATACATCAGCGATTTTACAAGCCAACTTATTGCCACCGCCAGCACCCAAACAAGAATGGCGCGATATCATGGATAAAATGTCAGAACTTTCATGCAATTGCTATCGCAGTTATGTACGAGAACGTGCTGAGTTTGTTGATTATTTTAGAGCAGTAACGCCAGAGGCTGAATTAGGTAGATTACCACTTGGTTCTAGACCACAAAAACGCCGTACGGGCGGTGGTATTGAAAGTTTACGTGCTATCCCATGGATTTTTGCTTGGACACAAAACCGTTTAATGGTACCGTCTTGGCTTGGTGCTGGTAGTGCACTTAGAGCAGCAATTGCAGATGGTAAACAAAATCTTCTTAAAGAGATGTATCACAATTGGCCTTTTTTTAATTCCCGATTAGGTATGCTTGAAATGGTCTATGCCAAAGCGGCACCAAACATCCACGAATATTATGAACAACGTTTAGTTGATCCTGCTTTATGGCCATTAGGCGAAGAGTTAAGAAATTTGTTAACTCAAGATATCAATACCGTGCTAACCATTACAGATGATATTAGCTTAATGGCTGATTTACCGTGGATAGCACAGTCGGTGGCTTTGCGTAATACTTATATTGAACCATTAAATTTATTACAAGCTGAGTTATTAAGTCGTTCACGAAAATACAGCGATAACGGAAATATCATAGTAGAACAGGGATTAATGATTACTATTTCTGGAATTGCAGCTGGTATGCGAAACTCAGGTTAAAAAAGTTCAATGCTTTTTCTGTTGTTAACAAAGAACTCGCTTTTTAACGAGTTCTTTGATCTCATTGATGTATAAAATAGCCAAAGCTATTGCTCAATGTCGAAAATACTCAAATATTCTAAATCCAACTGTATCAAATATAAATTCGCTCCACCGAACAAAAAGCGATCTTATTGCCAATAAAAAATCGTCAGGAAACGCATTGATTTTATTTGAGTTTTTATTTTTTTTGTTTTTTAACAAAGATCATTTATTGATGTAATATGGGGCAAAAAACAAGTGCTGATAATAGATTGATATATCAAGAGGGAAATCAAAAGGAAGTATATTTATAATAGCTCCAAAAGCACCGATATTTTTACTACCAGACAGGTATGAATTGATAAAACAACTATCCAAAAATATCGCCGTTATGACTAATCAAACACAGCACATTATTATCACAATGAACAAAAAGGTATGGTAGACGATAGCGTATTTTTAATTCTTTTTTGATAGCATCCCAATAAAAAATAATCCCCTGAATGATATCGAGGTCTGTCAACCATCTAAAAAAGCAATGCTTTCTTATTTTTTAGGTAATAGTCGTTCTAAATAAGCTTTAGCGTCTGGGTCCTCTTGCTCGCTAGCTTTAGTAAACCAATAGATAGCACGCTCTTGATCTTTATCAACAGCTACACCTTCTAAATATTTCACCCCCAAATTATATTGGGCATCAACACTGCCTTGCTCTGCCGCTTTTAGATACCATTCAACAGCTTTTTTCTCGTCTTTAGCAACACCACCACCTACATCATACATCACGCCAATATTATATTGAGCATCAGCATTGCCTGCTTCAGCAGCTTTAGTAAACCAATAGGCAGCTTGCGTATTGTCAGGTTTGGTTCCTGTGCCTGTTGCATACATAATGGCTAAATTATACATAGCCAGCACATGCCCTCGTTCTGCCGCTTGTGTATAAAAATAGCTAGCCGCCATATAATCTTGTGTCAGACCCTCACCATTTTCTGACATTAGCCCCAAATAATATTGCGCTTCGGGAATATTATCTTTTGCAGCTTTACTAAACCAATCAGCCGCTGTCATGCGATCTTCGGGTACGCCATCACCAAAAAAATAGATCATACCCAGGTTTAAATAAGCGTCATAAATATCTTCATCACCTGCTTGTGTAAAATAGTCAATTGCAATTAATGTGTTTTTTTCTACGCCTTCACCTTCTTGATACATTAAAGCTAAATTATATTTAGCCAAGGCATAATTTTGATCAGCTGCTAATTTAAAATATTTAACTGCTTCGTTTAAATCACGCTTGGTTCCTAATCCGCTTTGATACATAAACGCTAAATTGTTTTGTGCTTTGGCAAGCCCTTGCTCTGCAGCTTTTTTATACCAGAAAAAAGCTCGAACGTCACTTACTTCAACACCCAATCCTTGTTTATAAATATTTCCTAATGAGTATTGAGCTTCTGCATTTCCTTTTTCTGCTGACAAACGCAAAGAAGGAAGTAATGAATCTGAATCTTTAAGCTTTAATTGAGTATCGTCAGATTGGGTCTTATAAATTGCAGCCATTGCACTATAAGAAATGGATAACAATATTATTAATAGTATTTTAATTTTTTTCATATTTTTTAAATCATTATAACATTGCCAATAATTATACATAAATGAAGCTCAAGGGAATAGTTTTTGTTTAATACTTATTTGGGTTAAGCTATTTATATAATGAAAATTAGAAATCATATATATATAATTTTATTAATCAATGTATTATGTAATTCTATTGTACAATATAGATAGATAGTAATAATTTGGTTAGTATTGAACCACTATATCTATATTATTACCTTCATTTTTTCTGTACTACGCACCGTCAATTTATTGATTTTTCCTTTAATAAACAATATGCTCCACATATACTATAAACCAAGTTCATCCCAAATTTCATCAATGCGAGCAACAACTTTAGGATCTTTCTTGATAATTTTTCCCCATTCACGATTGGTTTCACCCGGCCATTTATTGGTCGCATCCAAGCCCATTTTAGAGCCCAATCCAGATATCGGCGAAGCAAAGTCTAAATAATCGATAGGCGTATTATCAATAAAAGTGGTATCTCGATGAGGATCCATACGCGTGGAAATAGCCCACATAACATCTTTCCAATCACGAGCATTAATATCATCGTCACAGACAATCACAAATTTTGTATACATAAATTGCCGCAAATAAGACCAAACTCCCATCATGACGCGTTTAGCATGTCCTGAATATTGTTTTTTAATTGTCACAATCGCAATACGGTATGAACATCCTTCGGGGGGTAAATAAAAATCGACAATTTCAGGAAATTGTTTTTGTAAAATCGGTATAAAGACTTCATTCAATGCAAGACCCATTACCGCGGGTTCATCTGGCGGCCTACCGGTATAGGTTGAATGATAAATCGCATCTTTACGACGAGTTAAATGTGTCACGGTAAATACGGCAAATTGCTCAACTTCATTATAATAACCGGTGTGATCACCATACGGACCTTCTGATGCTAACTCATTAGGGTCGATATAACCTTCAAGCACGATTTCTGCACTAGCTGGAACGTCTAAATCGTTTGATAACGATTTCACCACTTCGGTTCGACTACCGCGTAATAATCCAGAAAAAGCGTATTCGGATAAAGTGTCTGGAACCGGTGTCACTGCACCTAAAATGGTTGCAGGATCAGCACCAATCACAACGCTAACAGGGAATTTTTGATTAGGATTTGCTTGTTGCCACTCTGCAAAATCAAGTGCCCCGCCACGATGCGAAAGCCAGCGCATAATTAATTTATTTTTGCCTAAAAGCTGCAAGCGATAAATACCCAAATTTTGCCGATCTTTATAAGGACCTTTAGTAATAGTCAGTCCCCAAGATAACAGCGGTGCCACATCATCGGGCCAGCAATGCATAATAGGTAAACGTGTCAAATCCACTTCATCATCCTTAAAAATCACCTCTTGGCAGGGAGCTGATGAACGATGTTTGACAGACATATTAAACACTTGTTTATATTTAGGTAAGACATTAAAAAATTGCCGTATGCCTTTGGGTGGTTCAGGTTCACGCAAAAATGCCAATAACTCACCGATTTCACGCAAAGCGGAAGTATCTTCCCGCCCCATCCCCATCGCAACACGTTTGGCGGTACCAAACAGATTACATAAAACAGGCATATCATAACCAATTGGGTTTTCGAATAATAAGGCAGGACCTCCACTACGTAATACACGATCAGCAATTTCGGTCATTTCAAGATAAGGATTAACAGGAAAAGTAATTCGTTTTAATTCACCTTGCTGCTCAAGATAATCTAAAAATTCTCTAAAATTTGAAAAATGCATTTATTATTACTCCCTGTTCCTGACTCATCTTGAGTTAACCACATCTAAAAGTCTTTTTTAATCCTTGATGGAAACCTATCGTTCAAATTAATTAGTCAGCATCAAAGTTTTCACTGTATATAGGTGTTTGTTTATTTTGATTACACTCAACAATTTTAGGTAATAGGGTTTCAAACTGTTTTTTGTCGATTTCAATAAATTCATCCTGATCAACTTGATAAAATAAATATTGCTCAGTTTGATCATCAAATAAAAAAGAAGCTAACCAATCATTTCTATCTTCGCTATTTTCATTAGTAAATATCTTAATAATACTATTTTCGCGCACTTCTGGTTGATCTCGTAATTTATAATCAATGATCTTTTCAGCTATGTTAGCGTCATATTCATCAAAAATAATATAATTATTTTGGTTAGATTGGCACTTTTTTATACTTATTTCAGCGTTACTGGTTGATACAAAAAAGCATAAACAAAACAGTACAATAGTATATAGATTCAATTTCATTTTCATTCAAACCTTTTAACTAGATTTAATTAAACTACGAATTTTACCAATAGCCTCACTGTTATTTGGCGATAAAGTAAGATTGGTAGCCTCATCAATCGTTAGCCATTGATAAGCTAAATGTTCAGTAAGTACGGGTGTTATCTCATTAAGAAGAGGCAGATAAAACCAATGTTCTTTATTTATCTTAACTTCTGGCGCATATCTATGTCTAAATTGTGGAAAAATCTCAAACTCAACGGTATGCTTTGCATCAATTAATTCAAGATGTTGCCCTATAATATCAATGCCTGTTTCTTCAAAAACTTCACGAATCGCGGTTTCTCTAGGCAATTCGTTAGCTTCCATACTACCTGTTACTGATTGCCAAAAATAAGGATCATCTTGACGTTGTAACATAAGACAATGATTTGTTGTCTGGCAGAAAATCACCACCAGAACAGATTCAGGATTTTTGAAATTTTGCATCAAATATCACTATTTTTTACTTATTTCAATACCTAGTTCATTTAATGCGGCCGCATTTGCTGGACTTGGAGCATCGGTTAATAAACATGCTGCTGCTGTTGTTTTAGGAAATGCTATCACATCGCGAATATTATCGGTTCCACTTAATAACATACTTAACCTATCTAATCCAAATGCTAATCCTGCATGTGGAGGGGTGCCGTATTTTAATGCATCGAGCAAAAAGCCAAATTTTTCACGTTGATCATGCTCATCAATACCTAAAATGGAAAAAACCGCTTGCTGCATTTCACTGCGATGAATACGAACCGATCCACCACCCACTTCATAACCATTTATGACCATATCATAAGCATTCGCAACAGCATTTTCCGGGTTTTTGATAAGTTCTTCTGGCGTATAGTCTTTTGGTGACGTAAATGGATGATGCATTGCACTTAATCCTTCGTCGGTTTCTTCAAACATAGGGAAATCCACAACCCAAAGTACTGCCCATTTACCTTCATCAGTTAAACCTAAATCCTTACCAACTTTTAAACGTAATGCGCCGAGTGCATCACTCACAACTTTATAACTATCAGCACCAAACAATAGAATATCGCCATCTTTAGCGTTGGCTCGATTAAGTAGGGCTTCCATTTGTGATTCATTAAAGAATTTTGCCACAGGACTTTGTACGCCTTCTAGCCCTTTATGACGTTCATTAACCTTAATCCATGCCATACCTTTAGCACCATAAACCGAAATGAATTGTGTATATTCATCTAACTGCTTGCGCGTTAATTGGGCGCCATTTGGTACACAAAGTAAA
Organism: Gilliamella sp. App4-10; assembly: GCF_001690495.1. Taxonomy (GTDB): domain Bacteria; phylum Pseudomonadota; class Gammaproteobacteria; order Enterobacterales; family Orbaceae; genus Gilliamella; species Gilliamella apicola_G. Next base: position 26,250 of record NZ_LZGS01000001.1, on the reverse strand, counting down.
GCTACGCGACCTTTAGGATCATTGGCTGGAGTTGAAAACACTTTAAAATCAACATCTTTAACAATATCAGCCACATCAATAATTTCGAGCGGATTACGTAAATCGGGTTTATCGCTACCAAAACGACGCATTGCCTCAGCAAAAGTCAGGATAGGAAACTTGCCTAAATCGACATTTTTAACATGCAGCCAAAGTTCACGAATCATTTGTTCCATAACCTCACGCACTTGTTCGGCTGTCATAAATGACGTTTCAACATCGATTTGAGTAAATTCAGGTTGACGATCGGCACGTAAATCTTCATCTCGAAAACATTTTACAATTTGATAATAGCGATCAAATCCTGACATCATCAGCAATTGCTTAAATAATTGTGGCGATTGTGGAAGCGCATAAAATTCACCTTTATGAATTCGGCTTGGCACTAAATAGTCTCGAGCCCCCTCTGGGGTTGCTTTGGTTAACATTGGAGTTTCAATATCTAAAAAACCATGCTCATTCATAAATGAACGAACAAACGCAGTAATTTTGGCTCGAGTTTTAAAAATCGTTGCCATTTCAGGGCGACGAAGATCTATATAACGATATTTTAAACGCTGTTCTTCACTATTATTTTGATTAAAATCAAGAGGTAAAACATCGCTACGGTTAAATACAGTCAGCTCAGTGGCCAAAATTTCGACCTCGCCAGTTGCCATCTCTTTGTTGATTTGACCTTCAGGTCGGGCTCTCACTTTCCCTTTGATCTGAATACAAAATTCATTACGTAACTCACCTGCAAGTTGATACGCTTGTTGATAATCAGGGTCGAAAAACACCTGAACAATGCCTTCACGATCGCGCATATCAATAAAAATCATACCGCCTAAATCTCGACGTTTATTGACCCATCCACACAATGTTACTTCTTGATTAATATGAGATGCTGTTAACTGACCACAATAAATCGAACGCATAAAATATCCTGTTTAAATATCAATCTATAAAAATTGCAAATATTATAAATCAAATAGAGCCCTTATAAAGGCATTTATTTAGATTTATTCTTTAATTGTTTACTTATTTTGAATTGTCATTTCCATATTGTTGACTAAAGAGTAATTGATGGTACTTGTTTGTTGACGTAAGCAATTGCGGTTATGTATATTAACTACACAATGTTAGATTATGATTTTAGTTATCATGGCTAGTTCTTATTAATAATAATATATTCTATGAGGCCCATAAGGATGGAAATTTTAAAAGACTATAGAGTGCATGTACTTGCACTAGTCGTTGTTTTAGTATGTGAGTTCATCGGTAGACAATCTATCTGGATTATCACAATGTATCCGATGTTATACGCCATGATTGTTGGCGGAATAATCAGCCTTCCTAAATTAAAAATATTAAAACTAAAAAATATGAACCATGCCAGTGCCATCATGATTGTCACGTTAATGCTACTTATTGCTAAGCTTGGTGTCTCGGTTGGTCCTAAAATTGATATGATTTTGGAAGATGCTAAGTTAGCCTTAATTTTTCAAGAATTAGGTCATTTTGCTGGTACGATTTTATTAGGTTTACCTCTCGCAATGATATTAGGCATGAAACGTGAGGCGGTGGGCGCAACGTATTCTGTCGCTCGCGAACCCAATATCGCGATCGTTGCCGATAAATATGGATTAGATTCTGCTGAAGGTCGAGGCGTTATGGCGATGTATGTTTGTGGCACACTTTATGGTGCTATTTGGATGAGCATACTTGCTAGTGTAATGGCAAAATTAGATATCCTCCATCCTTATGCATTAGCGATGGGGGCTGGAGTTGGAAGTGGTAGTATGATGGCGGCATCACTTGCACCAATAAGTGACCTTTATCCTGAAATGGCTAGTGAAATCAAAGCCTATGCAACAACCGCAAACTTAATGTCGAGTATTGTTGGCATTTATATTTATACGCTATTTTCATTACCTTTTGCCTCTTTCTTATATAATCTTTTTGCCCGCTTACGACGTAACAAGGAAGGAGCGCTATCATGAAATGCCTAGAAACAATATTTTTACTGATTTTAGTTGCCATTATTATGGCTGCCGGCAATACAGTGGGCTACAAAATCGATTTTATGCTGTCATTACAAGCATTATCAATCTTAGTTGCTATATCAATAGTCGGCTATTTTGTTGGTAAAATTCCACTATTAAACAAATTCCCAGTTATTTTATGGGTATCAGTCGTAGCCGCAGCAGCTTCATCACCAATATTTCCTTATCACGAACAAGTCGTTTCAATGACTGATCAGGTTTCTTTATTGGCTGTTTGTACCCCAGTTCTTGCTTATGCAGGTCTAGCTATTGGCAAAGATTTAGCATTATTTAAAAATATTTCTTGGCGAATCATCCCTGTTTCGTTAGCCGTGTTTTCAGGTACCTTTATTTTTGCGGCAATCATTGCACAAATCACCTTGCATTGGGAAGGTGTTATCTAATTTGAATTAGGATTTTAACGTATGACAAAAGAAGAACTTAAAAAAAAGGTTTGTAACGCAATAGCAAGCCGAAAAGCTGATATCAAAGCGATTGCTCAGTCAATTTGGGCAGAACCTGAACTTGGTTATAAAGAACACAAAACCGCTAAAAAAGTCGAAGAAGCCTTTGAAAAATTGGGTGTACCATTTAAAAATAAATTAGCTATAACTGGCGTAAAAGGTCGCTTAAAAGGTGGAAAAGGTAGTAAGTACAGCATTGCTGTTATTGGCGAGCTTGATGCCATTATTTGTGCTGATCACCCCGCTGCTGATGAAACATCTGGCGCTGCACACTGCTGTGGGCATAATGCGCAAATTGCCAATATGATGGCAGTCACGATGGGATTAATTGATGCAGGGGCTATGCAATTTTTAGCGGGTGATGTTGTACCCTTTGCGGTACCTGCTGAAGAATATGTCGAAATTACTTATCGTAATCGCTTAATTGAAGAAGGTAAAATCAAATATATTGGAGGCAAACCAGAGCTAATTTCGCGGGGGGAATTTGATGATGTTGATATGGCACTGCAAATACACTTAACTAGCGTACCCCATGACCGCCAAAATGGTTTTATCGAAATATCAACCACCAGTAATGGTTTTATCGGTAAACTGATTCAATATAAAGGCGAAGCGTCACACGCGGCGGCTGCACCACATGCGGGTGTCAATGCCTTAAACGCAGCAATGATGGGAATGATGGGTGTGCACGCGATTCGCGAAACTTTTCAAGAAAAAGACTATATTAGATTCCACCCAATTATTACCCAAGGTGGTGATTTAGTGAATGTGGTTCCAAGCGATGTCAGAATGGAAAGCTATGTACGAGCTGGTAATGTGCCCGCCATGATTGATGCCAATGAACGAATTAATCAAGCACTAAAAGCAGGCGCTATGGCGGTTGGGGCAACCTGTGAAATTAAAGACTTGCCTGGCTATCTACCATTAAATAACAATCCAACACTTAACGAGCTGTTAAAACGTAATGCCGAAGCGTTAATTGGTAAAGAAAATGTTTCGGTTGCCCCTCATATGACAGGAAGCACAGATACTGGTGATCTATCCCACATTATGCCAGTTAGCCATCCATGGATTGGTTCGGTTCGCGGTGTTTTACACGGTAAAGATTATACCGTATTTGATGAAGAGATGGCTTACATCCGTCCTGCGCAAATGATGGCCTGTACAATTATCGATTTACTTTATGACGACGCCAAACCAGCACAAACACTGATGTCAGGATATAAACCACTCATGACCAAAGAAGAATATTTAACATTCCTATCTGGCTTTGACAAATAATCTTAATAGCTTGGCACATCATTGTGCCAAGTTTCTGTTATAATGCTTTTTCATCATTAACCACAATAAACACCCACTATGCAAGAACTGACTGATCAAGAACTGTTTCGTTATGATAGACAAATCACATTGCGTGGTTTTGATATTGATAAACAACAAATATTAAAAAACAGTTCAGCACTGATCATCGGTTTAGGTGGACTCGGCTGTGCGGCATCGCTCTATTTGGCTGCATCAGGTTTAGGTAAATTAACGTTAGTTGATTTTGATACCATATCAAAATCCAACTTAAATCGACAAATTTTATATACCGAAAAGGCTATCAATCAATACAAAGTCGAGGTTGCAAAAGAAGCCTTAACCAATATCAATGCCAATACGTTAATTGAAACAATGCATCAGCAACTTGACGATGACAAGCTCATTGCGCTTATCAAACAGCATAATATTGTCATCGACTGTACTGATAACTTAGTGACACGAGAGCAAATTAACCGTTGTTGTTTTCATGTAAAAAAACCGCTAGTTTCTGGAGCAGCTATCCGTATGGAGGGGTTATTAAGCGTATTTACTTATCAACCTGATGAACCTTGTTATCACTGTTTGAGCCGCTTATTTGGTCAAGATCAACTCACATGTGTTGAAGCGGGTGTCATGGCGCCACTTGTTGGCATGTTTGGCACCATGCAAGCCTTAGAAGCCATCAAAGTGCTAACCCAATATGGAAAACCATTAATTGGTCGTGTATTAATGATTGATACAATGACAATGGAATTTAACCAAGTTAAATTTACCAAACAACTTAACTGTCGCATTTGTGGAAATAGTCATACTACTAATCAGGTTTCGCAATGAAAATTAATCGCATTATTTTAGCGCCTATGGAGGGTGTGCTTGATTATCAAGTCAGACAACTTTTAACTTCAATTAACCAATTTGATTATTGTGTGACTGAATTTATTAGAGTAACCCATCATAAATTATCTAATCGAACCTTTTATCGCCTATGTCCTGAGCTTTACCATAACGGAAAAACTAAATCTGGCACGCCTGTCCGGGTGCAAATTCTTGGCCAGTCGCCAGAATGGATGGCTGAAAATGCCGTTAAAGCTATTGAATTAGGCTCTTATGGTATCGATATCAATTTTGGTTGCCCAGCCAAAACGGTCGTTGGCAGTCACGGAGGCGCTTATTTATTACAATATCCCGAGCAGATATTTAATATTGTTAGCCAAGTAAGGCAAGCAATTGGGGCAACGCATAGATTATCAGTCAAAATTCGCTTAGGGTGGAATAATAAATCACATTGTCACGACATCGCCAGTGCCATTGAACTTGCCGGTGCCAATGAAATTGCTATTCATGGCAGAACCAAAGAAGACGGTTATAAAGCCGAAAAAATAGATTGGCAAACAATAGGTCAAATTAAGCAACAGCTAAATATTCCCGTTATTGCAAATGGTGAAATTTTTTCTATTGAGGATGCAAAAAATTGCATAAACCAAAGCCAAACTAACGATATTATGCTAGGCCGTGGTATTTTAACAATTCCTAACTTGGCCAATATGATTCGGACTGAACAATCAGCATTCAGTTGGCAACAAGTGATGGCAATTTTAATCCACTATGCGACATCCTCCATTGATGACGTTAAACCGCTTTATCATTCTGCACGCATCAAACAGTGGCTTGCTTACTTAAAACAGCACTATGCTCAAGCAGCAGACGTCCTACAAAATATTAGAACACTCAAATCACAGCAAGATATCGGTGATTTTTTAAGAATCAGTAGTAAATAATTTCAATTAAAGCCTATTTGGCCTTTTGACGGCATAGCAAAGTAATATTTAGTTATACATCGAACAATCATACAAGATAAAATAGATGACCACAACCATATCGCAAGTGGTAACAAAATTAATACATAAAGGCCTAGGCTATTTATCCGACTAATAAAATAAGCTATGTTATATATTACTAATAAAAATATAATACCCGTAGTTAATATCAAAATATTAGTTACAATTGCACTTTTAATAATTCTATCTGATTGCAAGACAACAAAGGTTCGTTTAAAAAAATCTTTCGTTAACAACACAATCATTAAAAAATTGATCACGTAACTCACTAATAGTAAAAATACATTTATCCAACATGAGGTGTCGTGCTGAAATTGTTGGAGTAGCATGTCTAACAAAAATGAAGAAAGGGTAATGAAAAGAAAAAAGAAAAATGCTAAAAACAATATAAAATGAATTTTAGGGCTATTTTTGGGAGTAAGTTCAAAAGGGTATTTTTCTTTATCAAACCAGTCACTAAATATTTTAATATAATAATAAATCAATAAACTATACAAACCACAAGATAACAAGCTGGAAATAATTATTATTAGATAAAACCATGAATCAAGGTAAATAATATTGACAAATAGGATCTGATACACTATTTGACATTGTTCTAATAAAAAACTCACGATATGAATAAGGACTATCTCAATTATTAATAATCCGAGATTTTTCAGTGTGATGATATGAATATTCATTCGATAAAAAACAATAGATGAAACGACAAAAAACAGCAAACATAGAGGAATTAAATTCAATAATTGATGTAAAATATATTGATTAAAAATAAACTCCAATAAATCATTAAGCTCATCAAAAAGAGGAACAACAAATCTTATAATTGAGAGTAATACGCTTGAAATAGCAAACAAGGCTATAAAAATCAAAGGGAGTTTAAAAAAAGATAATTTTTGCATTTTACCTCTCAAATCTGCCATTTTTTGCTTAATAAATTCTTATTAATAATTATTTAATAATTACCACTTGAATTATTGGCAATCAAAATAATATAACAAATATTCTTCTCACAATAGAAAAAGGAATTATCTCAAAGGGATAAAATGTAGCTTATCAATAAATAACTCTAAATAAGAAAAAAATCATCACAGATAAAAAACTAAATGAGAATTCACTAGACATTTAACAAGTCCATTAATTTACTAATCGGTTAATTGCCAATGAAAGAAAGACACCTTATTCATTTTAATTTTCTATCAATTTTATATTTAAACATACTGTTTTCTGAAACTTTTTGACAAAATTTAAAATCATTTTTATTCGATGCTCATTGTTAGTCAACTCTTTTAATAAAATGTTTTATCTTAAGTCCCATTGCAATCAATGAGGCAAAATAGACAAAAATCCCTACAATAACCAATAAAAATAATCGCCCCATACGAACCAACATTGAACCGGTTGACCAGTCAGGTAATAGCTGCGAACCAAACCATAACACTGTGGACATTAATATTACCGCAATAATGACTTTAATTAAAAAGTGATACCAACCAGGTTGGGGTTGATAAAGTTGTTTTTTACGCAGTTGCCAATACAATAATCCAGCATTAAAGCAAGCGGCTAAACCAATGGATAGTGAAAGGCCTGCATGCTGTAATGGCCCAATAAAAACGAGATTCATTAGCTGTGTTAAAATTAACGTGACAATTGCAATTTTGACGGGAGTTTTAATGTCCTGACGCGAATAAAATGCGGGTGCTAACACTTTAATTAAAATCAATCCAAGTAGACCAATAGAATAAGCCACTAAGGCTCGCTGTGTCATCAATGTATCATGTAAGGTAAATTGACCATATTCAAATAAAGTTGATATAAGCGGTAGAGAAATAACACCTAATGCAATCGTGCTAGGTAAAGCTAATAAAAAACAGAGGCGTAGGCCCCAATCTAACAGCTCCGAATATTGATTATGATCGCCTTTAGCAAAGCTCTTGGCTAACGATGGCAATAATATGGTACCTAATGCCACACCAAGTACACCGGCAGGGAATTCCATTAATCGATCCGCATAATACATCCACGAAACCGAGCCAGAAACGAGAAATGATGCAAAAATCGTATTAATAATTAATGATATTTGCCCAACAGATACGCCTAAAATTGCCGGCGCCATCTGTTTTAAAACGCGCCAAACACCGCTATCTTTAAAACTAATACGGGGCAATACTAGCATGCCAATCTTTTTTAAATAAGGTAGCTGATAGAGTAATTGCAAAATTCCGCCAACTCCAACCGACACGGCAAGTGCTAATACGGGAGGGTTAAAGTAAGGTGTTAAAAATAACGTGAATATAATCATACTCACATTGAGTAGTGTTGGCACAAAAGCGGGAACCGAGAAACGATTCCATGTGTTGAGTATAGCGCCAACAAGTGAAGCCAGTGATATAAAAAAGATATAAGGAAAGGTTATACGCAACATGGTCGTTGCAAGTTCAAATTTTTCAGTTGACTCTTGCATAAATCCTGGTGCTGTTAGCATAATAATAAAAGGTGCTGTGACAACACCAATTAAGGTAACAATAGCTAATACTAGCGTTAATAATCCTGCAATATAAGCAACAAAAGTACGCGTTGCTTCAATACCTTGCTGATTTTTATATTCAGCTAAAATAGGCACAAAGGCTTGTGAAAAAGCCCCCTCTGCAAAAATACGACGCAGTAAATTAGGAAGTTTAAAGGCAACAAAAAAAGCATCGGTCGCCATACCAGCACCAAAAAAACGTGCAATAATGGCATCACGTACAAAACCTAATACGCGAGAGACCATCGTCATTGAACTAACTGTGGCTAAAGATTTTAAAAGATTCATATTCAATTTATATACAAAGTATACAGCCTAAAACCGATAATTGAACATAGTCTACAAACTATTACTTTAAATCACCATGCTTTTTTCAATAAACTTAGCTTTTTACAAATCAAACTTATAGCTGATAAATTTAACCCTATTTTTTGCAAAAGTAATGCGTTGTATTACCTTGATAAACTTAGGTATCTAACCACCATTTAGAGCTAATAATGAATTTTCACCAAAATGAGGGCATATTATAGGTAGCCTTAATAAATGGGAATATGTTAATTAATATATTAAACTCTGATGTTTATTATTTTACTCAAAAACTACATTCTATTATTAAAACCAAGTAGTCAATATGTAATTTTATGATCGTACTTACAATTAACAAAAAAATGTAACAAAAGTGAATAATAGCTCGCAAATTAACCCTAATACCGTTTAAACGATATTAAAGATCAATGAGTACAATACTTAGCTACATGCGTATTAACGTTAGTTTAAAGATAAACTTATCTACAAGAATTGTAGTGTAAAAAAGCTTCAGATAAAAGCGTGTTTAAGTATAAAAATATAGCGATTTGTGTTATTTACCAGCATAATAAATCTGTGTTAAATTATCATTCCGAATAATATTTACACTAATTTTATCATGAATCAAACAACTAATCCGTCGCCGATAAGAACGGGTGGCTTTCTAAATACTATTGAACGAATTGGCAACAAAATTCCCGATGTAACAACACTGTTTTTTTATGCCTTAATTATCTGTTTTGTAGCTTCTTTATTACTCTCTTTTGTAAACTTTAATTACATTAATCCTGTTACGCAAAATAAACTTGTTGTTGTCAATATGCTGGCTCCCGATCATTTGGTCACTTTTTTTACCAAGATGGTGCCTAATTTTGTCTCGTTCCCACCACTTGGCATTACAATTGTGGCAACATTAGGTATTGGTATTGCTGAAAGTAGTGGTTATATCCATGTGCTACTTAAAAAATTATTGGCTATTACCCCTAAAAAATTAGTGACACCATCAGTTATTTTTGTCAGTATGGTTTGCCATATTGCTGCTGATTCGGCTTATGTGATTTTAATGCCTGTATCAGCAATGATGTTTTATGCAATCGGGCGTCATCCACTGGCGGGTATTGCAGCTTCATTTGCAGGCTTAGCTGGTGGTTTTAGCTCAAGTTATACACCGTCAATTATCGATCCAATTATGCAAGGCTTTACCCAAAGTGCCGCACAAATTATCGACCCCTCTTATCAAGTTAATGTCCTTTGTAACTACTTCTTGAGCTTTGGCGGTACCTTTTTTGTATTATTAGCTTGCTGGTTTGTTACCGATAAAATCGTTGAACCTCGTTTAAATGCAACCATGCCTTTAAATAATGATTTAAAGTTAGATAATATTGCCAATTCGCCAGCGATCACGCCAGTTGAAAATCGAGCATTTAAAGTCGCTTCAATTGTCTTTTTAGTGATTGCTATTGGTTTGGTTTTATTATTATTACCAGAAAACTCTTTATTACGTGCTCCTGATGGAAGTATGACAAGTAATAAAGCACCAATTATGCAAATTATTGTGCCACTATTGTTTATATTTTTCGCCATTCCAGGTTTAATACACGGTTTTATAACCGGAGCATTTAAATCGTCGCGCGATATTGTAAAAGCGATGGAGAACATCACAAAATCTCTTATTCCATTTATTGTTTTTGCGTTCTTTTGTGCGCAATTTTTATATGTCTTTTCTCATTCACAAATTGGAACATTAATTGCGATTAGCGGTGCTGAGTTTTTAAAAGCGTTGCATCTACCTTCAGTGGTCACAATCTTTGGCGTGATAATTCTAACAAGCATGTTAAATGTGTTAATTACTTCTGCATCGTCAAAATGGGCCATATTAGCACCGATTTTTGTACCAATGCTTATGTCAGTTGGCATCTCACCAGAACTAACGCAAGCGGCTTATCGTATCAGCTCGGCAGTTAATGTTAGTACACCTATGTTTGCTTTTTATCCTTTGATTATTGCTTATTGCCAGCAATACTGCAAAAACACCGGAGTAGGCACATTAAGTTCGATGATGATTCCTTATACCGCCGCGCTACTTATTGCATTAACGGTAAACTTATTGCTCTTTTGGTTCTTAGGTCTACCCATTGGTTTTGACAGTGGTTATGCCTATCCACCCGTAAATAATTAGTTGCCATAAGGAGTCAACCTAAGATGAATAATATTACCGAACAATTAGTTGAGCGTTTTTTACGTTATGTCAACGTTCCAAGTCAAAGTGCTCTTGGATGTGCGCATGTACCCTCAACCCCAGGACAAACAGAATTAGCCAAATTACTCAAACAAGAGTTGATCAAGCTTAATTTACAAGATGTTCACCTTGATGAGCATAGTATTGTAACGGCTAAACTACTAGGCAATAATCCAAATGCACCCAAAATTGGTTATGTTGCCCATCTTGATACGGTCGATGTTGCCTTATCAGATAAAATCAACCCACAGAGAGTGACCTTTACCGGTCAAGATATCCTGTTAAATAAAGATAAAAATATCTGGTTTAAAGTTGATGAACATCCTGAATTGAATAAGTATCTTAATGATGAATTGATTGTCACTGATGGAACAAGTGTACTTGGTGCTGATAATAAAGCCGCCATTGCCGTTGTGATGACAATGTTAGATCAATTACAACAACAAAACCTTACACATGGCGATATTTATGTGGCATTTGTACCTGATGAAGAAGTAGGCTTAAAGGGTGCTAAGAAACTTGATTTAAATCGCTTCAAACCTGATTTTGCTTATACAATCGATTGTTGTGAACTAGGTGAAGTTGTTTATGAAACTTTCAATGCTGGCTCTGCAACTATTGAAATTACTGGTGTATCTGCGCATCCAATGTCAGCAAAAAATGTTTTAATCAACCCTATCCGTGTAGCTAATGATATTATTAACTGTTTTGATAGTTTCGAAACACCTGAACATACCGCAGGTAAAGAAGGTTATTTTTGGTTTAATGATATTGTTGGTAATCAAAGTACCACAACATTAAAAATGAGTATTCGTGACTTTGATTTAGCTAAATATGAAGCACGTAAAGCTTATATCCAAGAAGTGGTGGGCTTTATTAGCCGAAAATATCCAAGGGCTAAAATTGAGTGTAAAATTACCGATACTTATAGCAATATAGCTAACTATTTGGGTAATGACCGTCGCTGTATTGATTTGATTTATCAATCATTTGAGCAACTCAATATTCAGCCAAATACGATCGCTATGCGGGGGGGAACGGATGGCTCAGCACTTTCTGCTAGAGGTCTTACAACACCAAATTACTTTACTGGTGCACATAACTTTCATTCGTGCTTTGAGTTTTTACCATTATCATCATTTCTTAAATCTTTTGAGGTAACGATGAAAATTATCGAATTAGCCGCCAAAGCTAAATAATATAAAAAAGGGGGATATCTCCCTTTTTCTCCCTTTTAAGCATACTAATAAATTTAGGGATTTATTCTGTTCAAGGTTCAAACATTGAAATAGTGTTAACTAAAAATGAAGTAATTGAAGATTGATGAGATAAATGGTGGGTCGTGAGCGATTCGAACGCTCGACCAACGGATTAAAAGTCCGCTGCTCTACCGACTGAGCTAACGACCCATTTGACAAAAACCACTTTACCTTTAATGCTTAAAGCTACAAGCGATTTCGGGTTGGTATAATACTTATAATTATAATACTACGCAACCCTTTTATTGCTATTTTCACCCAATAGCTGGTTATTTGTACATTTTACTTTAGTGATGCTAATTTTTTATTGGCACGATCAACTACATTTTTATCTTTGGGGTATTTATTTACCACTTGTTGGAAAACAGTTTTAGCTTTTTTAGTCTCCCCTTTATCAAGTAAAATTAATCCTACTTTATAAAGGCTATCAGCAGCTTTCGGAGAAGATGGAAAATCCTTTACTACGGTTGCATAATAAAATGAAGCATCGTCTCTTTTGCTTTGTTTATATGAAAGTTGTCCAAGCCAATAATTAACATTAGCTCGGTACTTAGATTTTGGATAAGTTTGTAAATACTTTTGGAATGCAGCAATCGTCTCACTATTTTGTTTGCCATCATTAACAAACTGAATTATAAAATTATAATCGGCTTTATCATCACCTGAAGTTCTCCATCCAGACAAATTTGATGGAGATGTTGATGGAATAGTGTCAACAGGTTGGACGGAACTATCTTGTTGTGAATCAAAACGGGTATTTGATGAAAATCCAGAACCATTATTCATTTGCTGAAAAATCATTTTTTGGCGTTCAATTATTTGATTAAGTTGGTATTTCGTTTCTTCTAACTGACCACGAAGGGTATCTACATCGGCTTGTAAATCGCTAATTTTTTGTTGGTTTTCTATCAATAATTGCCCTTGAGCTTGAATCGTTCGCTCTACGTCAGAACTACTTGCGGCACAGCCATAACCAGTGAATAATAAAAATAAGAACAATGTGAGTGTTTTTTTATGCATATTATTAAACTCGATGTGAACTTAAAAAACATAACGGCTGAATAATCAGCCGTTATAAGACGCTATTAATAACCAGCATAGGTTACTACAGCACGACGGTTTTTAGCATAAGCTTCTTCATCATGACCTAACACTGCTGGTTTTTCCTTACCATAAGAAACAATTTCCATTTGGCTTGCAGAAGCTCCATTACCTTGTAGATATGATTTAACAGCAGCTGCACGACGCTCGCCTAATGCAATATTATATTCTGGAGTACCTCGTTCATCGGCATGACCTTCAATAACAACTTTTACATTATTTGTACGAATAAATACAGCATGCGCATTTAATAATGTTGCATACTCAGATTTAACATTATATTTATCAAAATCAAAATATACCGTGTTGATTTGTTGTAATTTTTGAAGTTGCTCTAAAGCTTCTTTTGATAAAGAACCGTTAAAATTACCACCAGCATTGCTGCTACTATTAGATGAACATGCAGTTACAGCGATTAATGGTAAAGCAACCACGGCTACTTTAAGAAATTTAGAAAATTGCATTGTATTAACTCCTTTTTTAATAAATTATAACCTATATATCTAACCATCCTCAAAGTAACACCCGTTACCGCACCGAAAGATTAGAAGTATATATTATAACGACCTTATGCTTTACACAATTTTAATAATTACAATGTTGCATAAATTTCAATCTTTTCTTATAAATATGGCGACCATGCTGGGAATTTTACTTGCCCATCAGTTGCCGGCAACCTTGCTTTAAAATTGCCATCGGTAGAAACAATATTCAAAATTGTACCTAACCCTTGAGATGAACTATAAATAATCATAGTACCGTTTGGCGCAATGCTTGGCGTTTCATCTAAAAAAGTATCGGTTAAACGTTGATAAGTTTTTGTGTCCATATCATAGCGAGTAACATGTTGCTCACCATTATTGGTTGATATCATAGCAATAAAGGAGCCATCAGGAGACACTCGAGCATTCTGATTCTGCGTATTATCCCAAGTTATTCTTTGAGATGCACCACTATTGATATTGATACTATATAATTGAGGACGTCCGGCTTGGTCAGAAGTGTAGACAATAGTTTGATTATCTGGCATCCAAGATGGTTCTGTATCATTGCTACGACTAGAAGTGATTTGCGTGATTTTTTTGCTACTTAAATCCATCATATATAAATTTAAACTTCCTCCTTTAGATAAAGCAAAAGCTAATTTACTACCATCTGGAGAAAATGCTGGAGCGCCATTATGTTGAGGAAAAGATGCAATGGTTTGAACGGCGCCACTATCCAAAGTTTTTAACACCAATGCAGAATGGCCTCCTTCAAAAGTTACATAGGCTAATTTTTTGCCATCTGGTGACCAAGTAGGAGACATTAATGGTTCTTTAGAGCGATGAACAGTCATTTGATCATAACCGTCATAATCCGATACTCTTAATTCATGTGAAAAAGGTCCCTTAGTTGTTTTAACAACATAAGCAATTCGTGTTCTAAATGCTCCCTTAATACCAGTTAGTGTTTCAAAGATTTCATCACTAGCTGTATGCGCCGCATAACGAACCCAGCGTTTCTCAATAGAAAATTGGTTTTGTGCCAGAACTGTGCCAGGACGATTAACCGTATCCACTAATTGATAAGTTATAAGATATTTCCCCGAAGCATCGGGTTGAATCGAGCCAACAACAACAGCTGAAACACCAAGATTATTCCATACCGTAGGGGTAACCTCTGAAGCAGTTGTTGGTTTTTGAGGCATTTGATTAATTTCAACTGGATTGAACTTCCCACTATTACGCAAATCAGAAGCAATAATATCTTCAATGATTTGTGGAGACTCTCCACCGCCAGTCCATTTAAAAGGGGCAATAGCTATTGGTTTAGCAGAGCTCACACCATCAGTAATAATAATTCTGACTTCAGAATTCGCCATCGTGGTAAAAAATAAAATAAAACAAGTTGTCAAAAAGCGATAAGCAAATTTGATCATCTTAAATTCCTTAATAAAAACAAGAGATATTGAATTAAATTAAACATAAACCCATAAAAAACACAAAATAAACTCCTTTGAAAATTAATATACTGCCGATAATTAACTCCATATATTAAATTTTACAAACATCAACAAAATTACAGCCAAAAAGATAAACAATATAGGATAACAATTCCATAGCCTTTAAAATAAAAAATTTCTGTAAGATTAATGGTTTTACTTCATAAACTAAACAAAGTAGCAATAAAAATAATTATTTTAATTATGGTTGTCTATACTAATCCTATTTAAATAAGGTTTAAAGAGTTTGAAAAGATATTTTTATACATGAAAAAGAGCGGATATATCAAAAAGTTTATAATTGTGATCTCAACCATAAGGAAATGAGAATTTTGGTTAAAAAGATGCCATTATTTTTGGCAATTCTCACAATAAAAAGTATTACGCTGTCCTATTTTTTGTGATTTTATTTCTGTACCACAAATTAGGCATGGCTTGCCATCCCGTCCATAAACGAGTAACTCCTGTGCAAAATATCCAGGTTTGCCATCAGACTGAAGAAAATCCTTTAGTGTTGTTCCGCCTTGTTCAATTGATTTGGTAAGAACTTGTTTAATGGAAGCAACCAATCTTTCAAATTCATTAAATTGTAAAGTGTTGACTTTGCGATTAGGATTAATTTTAGCCATAAATAACGATTCAGAAGCGTAAATATTACCGACTCCAACCACAATATGATTATCCATAATCCAGCTTTTAATGGGTACTTGACGATTTCGGGCTTTTTCGAATAGATATTCCACCGTAAATTCATTACTTAAAGGCTCTGGTCCCAAATGTTGTAATTGAGATATTTCGCCTAATGAATTTGCCCAAAGCCAAGATCCAAAACGCCTAGGATCGGTATAACGTAATATGACGCCATTTTCTAAAATTAAATCGATATGATCGTGCTTTTCTGCTTTTTGGCAGTTTTGTAAAATACGTAAACTGCCTGACATTCCCAGATGAATCACAATCCAATTGTTAGATAGCTGTAATAATAAATATTTTGCACGCCGTTTTATATCTAAAATAACTTGTCCATGAGCATTACTTATAGCCCTATCCACTGGCCAGCGTAATTTAGATTGTCGAATAATAATTTTATCTATAGTTTGTCCCTTTAAATACGGTAAGATGCCTCGGCGACTTGTTTCAACTTCTGGTAATTCAGGCATATTTTCCCCCTAGTTATTTAATAGGTCTGTAACCCAAGTTGGCGCTTGCTGAGCAGGAACTGACTGGTTATTGCTAGTACATAAGCTCTGAGGATTAATCGTCCATACCGGTAAAGAGCGAATGCCACTTCCATTACATTGCCACTGTCCATCACTATCAATAGGTACCATAAAAATATTTTGAGGTTGTGGCGGTACTAATTTCTTTGGTAGGTTATTTTGTAAATATGCACTATAAATTTTTAAGGCGCCAGTTGCCCCTGTCAATTTCATTGGGGAATGATCATCTAAACCAATCCAAATAACAGCAACATTTTTACCGTCAATCCCTGTAAACCAGCTATCACGAGAATCATTACTTGTTCCTGTCTTAGCCGCTAAATTAAACGAACCATATTTAGCTTTTAATGAACGAGATGTCCCCGAATTAACCACTTGTTGCATAGCATAAGTCGTTAAATAAGCCGATTGTTGAGATACTGCCTGAAGCTGTTGTGGATAGCTTTGATAAACAAGCTCACCTTTATCCGTCAATACATATCTTAAAATAGAAAGTGGAGAACGTTGACCATTATTAGCTATCGTTTGAAACATCTGTGCTGTTTCTAACGGTGTTAATTCTAAAGCACCAAGTAACCTTGATGGTAAATTAGGTATACGCTCTGCTGGTACGCCCAACGCTTGTAAAGTATTCTTTGTTGCATCAAGCCCCAATGCCATACCTAAATTAACAGTCGGTACATTGAGTGAAAGCGCTAGGGCATCAACCAACATAACACGACCGCGGAATTTACGATCATAATTTTTCGGTTCCCAATACCCCCCACCATCAAGCTTAATCGATAAAGGATTATCGTTAAGCCAAGTATTAAGTTGGTAATGATCGGGTTGTCCAAGTGCGGTTAGATAAGTTGACGGTTTAGCTAATGAACCTATTGCTCGCTGAGTTAACCAAGCACGGTTATAACCCGGATAACGAGGTTCTGCGCTACCAATAATTGAGCGAATTTCCCCAGTCTCACGACTCACAATCACCATTGCTGTTTGTAATTCTTTATTGGTTAATGTACGCAGTTTCTCAATTTCGTTAGTGACCGCTTGCTCTGCAGCGGATTGAGCCACAGGATCAAAGGTGGTAAAAATCTTCATACCAGACAAATGATCTGCTTTATCACCTAATTGTTTCCGAAGCTCACTACGCACAACTTGCATAAATGCTGGTTGTGGCGAAATCACACCACCTTTGGGTAAAACAGATAGTGGGCGCTGACTTAATAAAGTATACAACTCATCATCAATAATACCTTGCTGCTCAGCAAGTTTTAAAACCACATTACGACGTTCGATAACTTGTTGAGGTTGTGTCCAAGGATTATATAACGAAGCACCTTTTACCATACCAACTAGTACTGCTTGCTGATCCAATGTAAGCTCATTAACTGGACGACCAAAATAGTAAAGACTTGCTAATGGGAAGCCATGAATCTCCTCACTACCCGCTTGTCCAAAATAAACTTCGTTTAAATAAAGTTCTAAAATACGCGCTTTACTATAACGGCCATCCAAAATCAGTGCCATATAAGCTTCGCGTATTTTACGGTTTAAACTACGCTCATTAGTTAAAAAAAGATTTTTGACGGTTTGCTGAGTTAATGTACTACCACCTTCGGTACGGCCTGTTGTTAAATTAACAAAAATAGCACGACCTATAGAATATAGACTTACACCATGATGATCATAAAAACGTTTATCTTCCGTTGCAACTAATGTTTGTAACAAAGAATCAGGAAACTCCTTTAATGGAACAAATAACCGTTGCTCGCCATTTGGAGAATGCATCATAGTAATTAATTTAGGATCAATTTTAAGCAATCCAAAATCACGTCCTGTTTCTAGATTTGTGATACGATCAATACGATTTTCATAGAAAGTGATTCTAACTCTAAACGCTTGCTCCTCACCATCAGGAAAAGTAAAAGGTCGACGGTAAACTTCAACCGCATCATTACTTACAATAAACTCACCTGGGCGAGTCGCTTTAGTATCTTGCTGACGATATTGAGCACCAACTAAAATTGTAACCACATCATTTAAACTATATTCACTATCAGGCTCAAGATCAATAATTTGACCATAAACTGCAGCCGGCAACTCCCACACATTACCATCAATCCGCTCTTTGATTTGTTGATCGAGATAGACACCATAAATAATAGCTACTGAAGCAAAAACGAGAAATAACTTAAATAATAATGTTAAAAATCTTCGCCAAAGTGTAGTCTTTTTATTTTTTTTAGACTTTTTAGCAGATCGCTTTTTTGTTGTTTTAGTTGATGTGTTCAAACTGCACCTAACATTTATTATTCAATAATAATTAGCTTATGATAACATAATTTTTTAAGGATACCTTGCCCTTCTTTTTGTAAAAAAATTTCAGGTAATGGGATGTTTAAATATAAAATAAATATATAAATTTAAAAATTTAGCTGTGAGCTAATACTTTTAACTTTTGACAAGAACGCCTTTTTCGACTTACCTGTTAGTCCTTCCGAAATAGGTAAGCTTGCCGTTAATGGATTAACAGGTTTATTATTAATATGTAATTCAAAGTGCAAATGCGGGCCTGTGGAACGACCTGTGTTTCCTGATAGTCCAATTTTATCGCCTTGCTTAATTTGCTGACCTGGTTTGACTAAAATTTTATCCAAATGCATATAAGTTGTCATATACTGCCGACCATGCCGAATAGCAATATAGTTACCAGCTGAACCACTATACTTAGCAATGACTACTTCACCATTACCAACGGATAATACAGGCGTGCCACGCGATACCGCAAAATCAACACCATTATGAGGCGTGACAACACCGGTAACGGGATGTAAACGGCGTGGATTGAAACCTGACGAAACCCTGGCTTGCTTAGCTAAAGGGTAACGAAAAAAACTTTGCGATAAGCTGCTACCATTAATATCATAATATTTACCATCATCAGCTAAAATAGCATAATAATCTTTGGTTCCATTTTTAATACGAACACCTAACAACTGACTATTAGATAAACTTTTACCATGCATTTCTCGTGTTAAAATGACTGAAAATTTATCACCAACTTGTAATCGACGAAAATCTAAACGCCACTGTAAAGCGCGAGTAATAATTCCAATTTCATTACTGGTTAACCCACTTTTGCGAGCATCAGCAACAAAACTAGTTTTTATGTCACCTTTTATAACAATATCTTGTGGCACAACTTCAATTGTTTCGGAACTTTCTACAAAATTATCGCCCGATTTTTCATAGATTCGAATATTATTACTTGATATTGCCCAACTAAAAGTTAGCAAATTATGATTATCATCAGTCGTCCAACTAATTTGTTGACCTATCCTTAAATTTGCTAGTTGCTTAAATTTTGTCGTTAATTGATAGATATCATTTCGATTAACATTATAGCGAATTAAAATATCATGCAGAGTATCACCGCGCACAATAGTATATTGTACAGTGTTATCTTTATCATCAACGATGTCATCTAATTCATCTTTAACAATCTCATCTTCAGGAACATCAGATGATTCAGTAACAGTAGCAGATTTCCCATTTACTATCTCAACTATTCCATCACCAACAACAGAAGAATGAGCATTATCATTTACAGTAGTTTCAACTTGAGGCGTTAATGGAACATACAGCGTTCGTTCCAAATTGAGTGGAAACCACAAAGCGGTAAATAAAATAACAATAAAAAGAACTCCCAATATTGAAAAATAGGGAATTTTAAAATTATTTTTTTCAATAACAGGGGATTTTTTTTTCCTTGCCAAAATTAACCTTACTATTTATTACTAAAACTAATTTTTATCTAAACAATCCAACAGTTGCTGTGTTAAATTTGATAAAAATTGTGAATATGCATCTTTTGAAAGAGCTATACTCGTTCCTAATGGATTCAATTCTCCAATTCGAACATCTGTTCCATTCACTAATTTTTCAATAACTGCAGGGCTAAACTGTGGCTCACGAAATACACATACTGCTTGGTGTTCTTTGAGCTGCTGTTGAATAGCATAAACTTTTTGAGCGCCAGGCTGAACTGCTGGATTTATAGTAAAACTGCCTAGCTTTTTTAATCCAAACTGCGCTTCAAAATACCCATAAGCGTCATGAAACACAAAATACCCTCTATTTTGTACGGTAATTAGTTTTTTTGCAATGTTTTGTTCTGTTTCTGCAAGCTTAATGTTGAATTCGTCTAGATTTTCGTCAATTAATGCACTTTTATCGGGATACAGGATAATAAGCCTATCATGGATTGATTGAGCAATAATCTTAGCAATTTTAGATGAAAGCCAAATATGCTCATCATATTCACCATGGTGATCTTGCTCAGCGGCATCATGAAAATGTAAATCTTCATCCTTATGCTCATCATGACTAGTTCGAAGCAACAATTTAATCTCTGGTATTGCCATTAATTCAATTTGCTTGTTCGAATTAATATTCTTTAAAATTGTTGGCATAAAAGCTTCCATATCTTCACCAACCCAAATCACAAGTTCTGCTGATTTAAGTTTAGTCAAATCAGATGGTTTTAAATAATAGGTGTGGGGAGATGCACCATCAGGAAGTAAAATATCAGTATCAGTCACTCCTGAAGCAATGGCTTCAGTAATAAACCCAATGGGTTTTACAGACGAAATAACTTTCGCATTAGCGTAATTAGCGATACTTTGTATAAACACTAATGAACCAAGTATCATTAAAAAATAGGCTAATTGTCTACTCTTTCGTACAATATATTTTTTCACATCATTATCCTATATTTATAAAATATGGTGGAATAGAATTATTTATTGTTATAATATAACATAACATATTTATAGGCAAGAGCTCTTAACAAGATGAAACCACTCATTTCGCTTGATAATGTATCGGTAGAAATTGACCACAAAAAAATATTATATGACGTTTCGTTAGTAATACATCTTAATCAAATTATTACATTAATTGGACCTAATGGTGCAGGTAAATCGACTCTAGTAAAAGTCATTTTAGGTTTAGTTCCACATACTTCAGGAATAATCAAGCATTCAGCTAATTTAACAATTGGCTATGTGCCGCAATCAATCAACTTAAATTCAACTCTTCCTATTACTGTGAAACGTTTTATGCGCTTAAATAAGCACTTAAATAACGAGGATATTGTTAACATATTATCCATGGTAAAAGCTGAATATTTGATCAACACATCGATGCATCAATTATCCGGAGGAGAATTACAGCGTGTTTTACTAGCTCAAGCCTTAGCAAAGAAGCCTCAATTATTGATTCTTGATGAACCAACTCAAGGAGTGGATGTCAATGGTCAGGTACTATTATATGATTTAATTGCTAATGCAAAAAAACACTTTAATTGTGGCATATTAATGGTTTCGCATGATCTTCATTTAGTCATGGCAAAAACCGATGAAGTAATCTGTTTAAATCATCATATTTGTTGCTCTGGTACACCAGCTGTTGTGTCTAATGATCCTGAGTTTATTTCTCTCTTTGGTCGACACGGAGCATCACAAATCGCCGTTTATAAACATCATCATAATCACCAACATGATTGGTGCAAACACAATATTGAGTAAAATAAGACAATTTTTTGCCTAGTTATGGAGAGAAAAATAATGATTGAGTTACTATTACCATCTTTATTAGCAGGATTATGCTTAACCAGCATAACTGGCCCTTTAGGTGCTTTTGTTGTTTGGCGTAAAATGTCCTATTTTGGCGATACTCTATCCCATGCAGCTTTACTTGGTATTGCATTAGGCTTTTTACTCAATATCAATTTATTTTATGCAATCATTTTTGTGACCCTTTTACTAGCTTTAGGATTACTTTGGTTAGAAGCTCAAAAACAACTTCCAATTGATACTTTACTTGGTATTTTAGCTCATAGTGCCTTATCGCTTGGTTTAGTAGTAATTAGTTGTATGGATAATATTCGTATCGACCTGATGGGATACTTATTTGGCGATCTTTTATCGGTAACTTATTCAGATCTTTATCAAATTACTATTTGTGTAGCATTTATTGGCGCTTTATTGCTTTGGCGATGGAATGACATTTTATTTATTACTGTGAGTGAAGAGTTAGCTTTTAGCCACAGTATTAATGTACAAATGACAAAATTACTTTTGACTTTACTTTTAGCATTAACAATAGGCCTATCAATGAAATTTGTTGGGGCACTAATTATTACCTCTTTGCTGATCATTCCAGCCGCAACAGCCAAATATTATTCAAAGACTCCCGAAGCAATGGCGTTAATTGCAATAATAATTGGTATGTTATCAGTCAGTTCTGGGCTGATGTTGTCATTTATTTACGACACGCCAACAGGCCCATCAATAGTATTAAGTAATACTTGTTTATTTTTTATATCATTATTTATTTCAAAACTAACTCTAAATAAAAAAAATTGAAATTATTGCAAAATCGGCTCATTTATTGTGTGGCATATCCATTAATAAAAAAGCTTTAATGGTTGGATCAATATTCTCAAATATCATAATGATACAATTCAACATGTTGATAATTAAAAACTATGTCACTTGCAATTATTTATACTCGAGCATCTATTGGAATACAAGCCCCCTTAATAAACGTTGAAGTTCATATTAGCAATGGATTGCCAGGCTTTGTTTTAGTAGGTCTACCTGAAGCAACTGTTAAAGAAGCTAAAGATCGAGTTAGAAGTGCTATTATTAATAGTGGTTTTAACTTTCCAGCTAAAAAAATAACGGTTAACTTATCTCCAGCAGATCTACCAAAAGAAGGAAGCCGCTTTGATTTACCAATAGCTATCGCTATTCTTGCCGCTACCGAACAAATTCCGACAGATAATTTATTACATTATGAGTTTTTGGGTGAGTTAGCGCTCTCAGGAAATATTAGAGCTGTCAAAGGAGCAATCCCAGCAGCTATTTCTTCTAAAAAGAAAAATCGCACCTTAATTATTTCAGTAGAAAACCAATCTGAAATTTCTTTGATTCACCAAAACAATACATTAATCACTAAAAATCTACTAGAGTTATGTCAATATTTATATAAAGAAATTGATTTACCAACAGTTCAATATCGTGAATATCAAGATATTGATAATAACTTAGCTAATCTACAAGATATAATTGGGCAGGAACACGCCAAAAGAGCTTTAGAAATTGCGGCAGCAGGAGGCCACAATTTATTATTAATTGGACCGCCTGGAACGGGTAAGACGATGTTAGCGACTCGTTTAACATCTTTATTACCCCAATTATCTGATGATGAAGCACTTGAAAGTGCAGCAATAACTAGCCTTGTTAGTTCAAATGGATCAATTAAGAACTGGCGTAAGAGACCCTTTAGATCACCTCACCATAGCGCATCAATCGCAGCACTAGTTGGAGGAGGCACGATTCCCAAACCAGGAGAAATTTCACTAGCACATAATGGAGTATTATTTTTAGATGAATTACCTGAATTTAATCGAAAGGTATTAGATGCTTTGAGAGAACCCATTGAATCTGGTGAAATCATCATTTCAAGGGCAAATGCAAAAATAAAGTTTCCTGCTAAGTTTCAGTTAATAGCCGCAATGAACCCAAGTCCAACAGGACATTACCAAGGAACACATAATAGGACGACTCCACAACAAACTATACGTTATTTAAATCGGCTTTCAGGACCATTTCTTGATAGATTTGATATTTCTATTGAAGTTCCTTTATTACCAAAAGGTACACTAAGCCAAAAAACTACTTCATCAGAATCGACAGAAACGGTAAAAAAGCGAGTTTTACAAGCAAGAAATATTCAGTTTAAGAGAAGTAAGAAATTAAATAGTCAGTTAAGTACAAATGAAATTCAAAATTACTGTCAATTATCAAATGAAAATAATGAATATTTAGAACAGGCATTGATTAAATTAGGACTCTCTGCTAGAGCATGGCATCGGATATTAAAAGTATCGCGCACAATCGCTGATTTACACTTATCAGAAAACATAGAAAGAATACACATTTCAGAAGCATTAAGTTATCGTTCTATGGATCGATTATTAATTCAATTACATAAAAACATTGGTTAAATTGTAATAGTTTTTATTTAATCTGACGTTTGGGTTATTTTATAACACAAAAAGGAGAGTCAGAAATGAATCAAACAGCAAAAATCATTAAACCTAAATGAGGACTTTGAGAACTTGTTAAACAGTTGGGTAACATTTAACAAACCTGTAAGGTAATGGGCTATAGCGGTGATAGTTATTATCATTTAAAAAAACTTTATAAGTAAGGCAGACAGCTGGCACTTCAAGAAATTAATCGTAAAAATCAAATCATCCCGTAAAGCTTACCGTAAGATAGAAAGCCAACATCTTAGTTACTTAGATGCACAAGACACTTATTCTTTGAAGCATATCAAAAGGATTGATAAAATATACTAATAAATGGTCGAAAAGCAGTTCATGCTTATAGGCTTGATATCAATTTAGAGAAAACTGAGCAATTGCTTAAATTTTATAATAAGGAAAGTACACTTTCAGGTAAGTACTGTTATGTAAAAAACACCGTGACAAACTTGGATGGCGGCAAAAAAGCTTGTCAGGAGAAGCAATTGGATAATTTATTATATTCATCGGAAGCTCATTTGGCTAAAATGAAATCCGATGAATAATTATTGCATATCAGATTAATTTTGAACTACTACAGTTAAAAAAATTAGTCATCATTATCTACAAAATCATCAGTCACATCAACTTGTGGTTTTCCGCCGGATAATGTATGAAATCGTTTTGGTTTATTTATACGAGAAAGATATTTCAGCCACGTTTTTTCAAAATCAGTAGTTGGTTCTTTTTTACCTTTGCAAACGGCTACAAATGATTTTTCTTCTGCTGTAGAAGGTTTTCTGGTTTCTGCATCAAGATCTTTAAAAGCACAACCATGCTTTTCTAAAATCAAAGCTTCCTTGATAGTAAAATCCCCATGACGGGAAAAACCTCTTGGATAATTCTTAGTATCAAAAAAACGTTGTTGACTTACAAAACTCTCAGCCATATTCTATCCTCTAGATTGTAAAAGTATTTTGGCGGGAATTATAATTAACTAAGCTAATCTGTAAACAAAATTCTTTTATTTATATGGATGAAAAAGACTAAATGACTAAAATTAGAACAAATTATCATTTTTTTGGCAGGGGCGGAGAGTCTCGAACTCCCAACACCCGGTTTTGGAGACCGGTGCTCTACCAATTGAACTACGCCCCTAAATAAGGTGGCGGAACGGACGGGGCTCGAACCCGCGACCCCCTGCGTGACAGGCAGGTATTCTAACCAACTGAACTACCGCTCCACCGAATTTGGTATGTATTTAAATATTTAAAAGTCTGGCGGCACCCTACTCTCACATGGGTAATACCCACACTACCATCGGCACTACGGCGTTTCACTTCTGAGTTCGGCATGGGGTCAGGTGGGACCACCGCGCTATTACCGCCAGACATATCCTGTCTTCTCTTCTTCTACATCAATGATGCTATAATAAAATATTATACCTCTTCACCATCAATATCTCAATCCAGAACAAACTGCTTTATCATTCTTTAATCAACCTCAGTCAACCTAGAATATTAAAAACTCTCGCGTAACCCCAAAACAACTCCGAGTTGTAAGGTTAAGACTCTCGGTTCATTAGTATCAGTTAGCTCAATGTATCACTACACTTACACACCTGACCTATCTACGTCTTAGTCTCAAACGGACCTTACTGAATCTCTTCAGGGAAAACTCATCTCGAGGCTAGTTTCGTACTTAGATGCTTTCAGCACTTATCTATTCCGCACGTAGCTACCGGGCAATGCAATTGGCATCACAACCCGAACACCAGCGGTGCGTTCACTTCGGTCCTCTCGTACTAGAAGCAAACCCTCTCAATTTTCCTACGCCCATGGCAGATAGGGACCGAACTGTC